>JAICYJ010000007.1 GCA_025934255.1 Thermoleophilia bacterium
CTCGACGGTGGTGAAGACGGCGATGGTGACGGCCGAGAGTGCGGCCGAGCGGGCCAGCAGGCGGCGCGCGCTGAAGGGACGGCTGGAGGCGGCCCAGCCTTCCAGCTCGAGTCGCGAGCGTTCGCGCAGGCCGGCGGCCACCAGCCACAGGCCGGTGGCGGTCGCGGCCAGCGCTGCGCCGAGGCTGATCGCGGCGACCACCGCAGGGCGCGCGCCCGCTCCCTGCGACGATAGCTTCTGCGCCAGCGTGCCCGCGGCCAGCGCGTAGGCGATCCAGCGTCCCAGCGACACGACGAACAGGCCGACCAGGGCCCAGATCAGGATCCGTCGCGGCGATGGCATGGATCTCATGATTGCACGTCCAGCGAGAACGGGGCGGTGACGATTTTGTCACCAATCTGGCCCTGCAGGAACAGGCGCCACTTGCCGGCCTGCGGGAACACCATCCCGATCTTGAGCTGTCCGGGCCTGGTGGATGACCCGGCGATGGCGCTGTTTGCGGCGCACAGCGGCAGGTTTGGGCTGCAGATGTGGGTGTGGAAGTAGGCCAGGTTGCCCTGCCGGAAGAACACGGCGTGGGCAAGCGCGCCGAACCAGGGCGTGAACGTGGCGGGCTTGCCGCCGGGATCGGTCACCGACACGTTCAGGTAGTCGGCGTTCGCCACCTTCAGCTTGGGCATGCGGTGGATGGTGAACGTGTAGCCGTCTGTGGTGACGCTGGTGCGCACGGGTCCCAGGGGCTTCGGTACGTAGCGGCCCTTCACCTGCAGATCCTGCTTCAGCTGGTAGTTGAGGGGGATGCTCGTGCCAGACTGTTTCTCGTAGACGTCGGTCAGCAGCATCCATGGCCCCGGCGCCGGGACCGTGACCGTCTCGCTGATCTTGCCGTCAGGCCCGATCGGCGGGTGCAGGTGCACGATGTCGGCCAGGTCCTTGCGCACGAAGATCAGGTGCACACCGGTGTGGGGGCCGGGCCCGGTGGCGTACTGGGTGAGCGGCTGCCCGTTCGGCTGCACGATCGTGAACGACAGCTTCACGGGCTGGCGGGCGGGGACCGGGCCGGATGGCGTGAAGCCGGAGATGTGGTTGACGCCGGCCGCGCTGACCGGCGGCAGCATCACCTGCGACGACCCCGATCCGCAGGCCGCCGCGAGCAGCGACACGGCCAGCACCACTCCTGTCAGCGCTCTGCTCAGGTTGGCTCCGGGAACAGGTAGAAGCTGTGTGGCGGTATCAGCCGGCCCAGCTCGATCACGATCTCGGACCGGTCGCGCAGCGGGATCCGCCGCACGCCGTGGTGCCAGGCGCGGCCGTCGACGAACGCCCGCAGCGGTGCGTGGCTGCGGAAGCCGAGCAGGCAGTGGTTGCCGAGCCGCTGTCCCCAGATCCGGAACAGCTGCCCCAGCGTGCGGCGGCCGGACTGGTTGACGCTGATCACGCCGGTCGGGTCGGCGGTCGAGAGCGGGTAGCGGCAGCGGCCGCCCAGCACCTGTCCGCCGCTTACCGCAGCCGGCGCGGCGATGCCGATCCCGGCCGGAAGCAGCACCGCCCGGCCGCGCACGAACAGCTCCACATGGGCCATGCGCAGCACGTGCGTGGCCGGCCGGCAGGCCCGCGTGCCGAGCGCGGCGGCGCGGCGCGTGACGGCCGTGGTCGCGGGCAGCTGGTAGCGGTGCCCGACGGCGATCGGTATGGCCACCGGCGGCGACGGGGCGGGGCCCGCGCCCACCAGCGATGCGAGCAGCAGCAGCGTCGCGATCACGATCGGCTCGGTGTCGAGGCCATGGCCTCGAAGTATCGCCGCCGATCCTGTGTGCAGCGTTGATCCTGGGCGGTGAGGGCGCTCGCAGCGGGTGGGTGCAGGCTCACAACTCGACATGTTCTGTCTTGTCACAGGAGGCCCGGGCGAGGTAGCCTTGCCTCCGTTCTGGCGCGGGGCTCCACCCGCGCCGGTGATTCAACGAGAGGGGGAGAGGTGTCCCGAGTAACTCGACCGGCCGTGATCCTGGCCGCGGCCGTGGCCTGTGCGCTGCTGTTCAGCGGTGCTGCCAACGCGGCGGCGCTGCCGCACTACGGCCCCACCACGTGCAAGGGCGGCACGATCCGCTCCGGGTCGTATGCGTCGCTCCGTATCACGGGTATCTGCACGCTTGGCAACCACGCCTACGTCGTCGTTCGCGGCAACGTCGTGGTCGGCCATCACGGCGGCCTGAATGCGATCACGATGGGCCACATCGGCGTGTGGGACGACATGATCGTTCGCTCCGGTGGCATCGTCGGGCTGGGCTGCTCTCCGGCCGCCGGCTGCTCGGCGACCACCCACGATCACATCCAGGGCGACGTGCTTGCCTGGGCGCCGCTGGCGATGATCTTCCACAGCAACCGCATCGACGGGCGCATCCTGGTGGCCGCCGGTGGCGGTGGCGTCAACTGCAACAACGTGCTGTTCGGCGGTCCCGCCTTCAGCACGTTCGAGGACAACCGGGTCGGCGGCAACATCACGGTGCGCTGGATGCGCAGCTGCTGGTTCGGGCTGTTCCGAAACCAGGTGGGCGGCACGGTGCGCGACTTGCACAACACGTTCGCCGACCCGGACGCCAATGAGGTGCAGACCAACACGATCGCCGGCGACCTGATCTGCCGCGGAAACAACCCCGCGCCGCAGCAGGGCGACTCCGGTGGTTTGCTGAACACCGTTGCCGGCCAGAAGATCGGACAGTGCAACAAGCCCGGCATCTGACAGCTGGGCTGACGATCATGAAGGGGGTCCGCGACGCGGGCCCCCTTCGTCATCGCTGGATCACGACCGGGGTGCCGAGGCGCAGGTGCCGGCGCAGCCTCGAGAGCGCCTGGGCGGTGACGCGCAGGCAGCCGGCCGACGCGGCCGTGCCGATCGAGCCTGGTTCGTTGGTGCCGTGGATGGCGAGCTGGTCGCCGCCGCCCCAGCCGGCGGGCAGGTTCGGCTGGTGACCGGACAGGCCGAAGGCGAACCAGCCGAACGGCCCGGACGGGTCGCCGGTGGCGACCAGGTCGGTGACGTAGAACTTGCCCGTGGGAGTGGGGGTGGAGGGGGTGCCGATGGCGGCCCGGAAGGCAACCAGCGGGTGGCGTCCCCGCATCAGCCACAGCAGCCGCTGTGACAGGTCGGCCTTGACCCAATAGGCGACATGGACGTGGCGGCGATCGGCCATGCGCACCCAGCCGGTGCGGCCGTTCGGCTTCCAGGTCAGGACGACGTGCGCCCAGCGGTGGTTGCGGGTGGTTGCCAGCGCCCAGGCCCAGCTGTGAGATCCCAGCGGGGTGGTGGCGGCGATGCTGCCGCTGACAGGGCCGCCTGGCCAACGGTGCACGGCCGCGCCGGCGACGTCGATCAGCGTGAACCGAAGCGGCGCGCGGTGCGGCGTCGTGGCATGCGCCACGGTCAGCCGCGGCAGGATGCGCACGGCCGGACCCAGCTGCCTGGGCAGGGCGATGTTGCCGTCAGCGTGCTGGCCGGGGAAGCCGGCCAGCGCCAGGACGGCGGCGATCGGGATTGCGATCAGCAGCAACCTGCGCATGTACTCGCCATCGGCAGGCGCAATCCAGGCCTTTAGCCACCTCGCGGCAGAGCCGATACAAGCCCTGTTCCGTCACCTTGTGGGAGGTGTCACATGAAGCGCAACCGCTCGAGCGTCACCGGATTGGCCGTGTTCGCGGCCGCGCTGGCGCTGCCCGTGGCAGTGGCGGTGGTGCGCCGTCTGCGGTCGGGCGACTACACGACCAGCCCGGAGTTCCGGGCGATCGTGGGCGACTACTTGATCTAGCGGCTAGCTGACTACGCCGGCTGCTTGGTGGTGCGCAGGTACGGCTTGACGGTCTTGTAGCCGGGGAACTTCTCGTCCGCCTCCTCGTTGGAGACGGCCGACGTGATGATCACGTCCTCGCCCTGCTGCCAGTTCACCGGCGTCGCGACCTTGTGCTTGGCCGTGAGCTGCAGCGAGTCGAGCACGCGCAGCACCTCGTCGAAGTTGCGGCCGGTCGACATCGGGTAGACCAGCATCAGCTTGATCTTCTTGTCCGGGCCGATCACGAACACGTTTCGGACGGTCTGGTTGTCGGCCGGCGTGCGGTCGGCCGGGTCGCCGGCGACGCCGCCGGGGAGCATGCCGTACAGCATCGAGACGTTGAAGTCCGAGTCGCCGATGATCGGGTAGTTGGGAGCCGTGCCCTGGGTCTCCTCGATGTCGGAGATCCAGCCCGAGTGCTTGTCGATCGGGTCGACCGAGAGGCCGATGATCTTGGTGTTGCGCGCATCGAACTCGGGCTTGATCTTCGCCATGTAGCCGAGCTCGGTGGTGCACACCGGCGTGAAGTCCTTGGGATGCGAGAACAGCACCACCCACGAGTCGCCGGCCCAGTCGTAGAAGTGAATCGGGCCCTCCGACGTCTGGGCCTCGAAATCGGGTGCTGTATCGCCGAGAGTAACGCTCATTGTTCCTCCTGTAGGTATACACAGGGAAGTCTACTTGGGATCCAAACTCGGCGCATACCGGACCGAGTCAGCGTGCCGCGCGGGCGCGGGCCGGCGCTGCGACCAGCCACAGCACCTCCTCGAAGTACTCGCCGGCGCGGCGGCCGGTGCGACGGTTGACGTGCCGGGCGCTGCGGCTCTCGAGCCGGAAGCCCGCTCGCCGCGCGATGTCGTCGTAGAGCGCGCGCTGGTCGTTGACGACGATCGCGGCCGCAGCGTCGCGGCGCAGGTGGCGGCGAGTGTGGGCCAGCGCCTCGGTGATGCCGGCGCAGTAGGCGGCGATGGAGCGGGCGCTGGTGCCCTGCGCGGCTGCGCCCAGCTCGAGCTCGCGGCGGTCATCAAGGCCGAGCAGCTCGTAGGCGTAGCGGTGCTGCTCGTGGTAGTCGATCAGGCCCGGGTATGGGGGTGAGGTGACGACGCCGTCGATGCCGTCGGGCAGGTCGGCTTCGCGCGCGTCGGCGTGCAGCACCGTGGCCGGGACGTCGCGGCGGAGGGCCGCGTACTCGGTCAGGCGGCGGACGGTGTCGGACGCGTAGCGGCGCAGGAACCGGGCGGCATCGCCGACCGGACGGCACTCGCGGCGGTGCTTGTGGCACCAGTATGGCTCGGTGACAGGGGCGCGGGTGTCGTCGAGCGCGTGGTGGGGGACGCGCCGGGCGGAGCGGGCGGCGCGGGACAGGACGATGCTGAGCATGTCCCGCTGGGGTGAGCCGTCCAGCGCGGCCCGGAACCCGGTCAGCTCGGCAAGGGCCCGGGGCGCGTACCAGCGCTCGAGCCAGGGGCTGGCGGGGTGGTCGCCGGGCGGCAGCGCCAGGGCGCGCTCCAGCTCGGCGGCGGCGGCCGGCGGGTCGGGCGGGGCCGATTTGACGGTGGCCAGGAGGCAGTTGAAGGCGGAGACGTCGCAGCCGAGCGCCGGCATGCCCTGGACGGTGGCCTCGACCAGGGTGGTACCTGAGCCGGCGAAGGGGTCGTAGATCAGCGCGCCGGGGGCGAACCGGCGGCGCAGCAGCACCTCGACCAGCTGCGGCGGGTACTTGCCGAGGTAGGGATGCAGGCGATGCACGTGCTTGGTGCGCTCGCGCTCGGGCAGGTCGGACTCCGACCAGGAAAGCTCGGTGTCGATCTGCGCGTACAGCTCCCGCTGAGTGCGGCCGGCCACGAGGCGAGCGTACTTGGCTGCGCGGACGGTCAGGCAGCCTGCCGCAGATGCGGCCGCACCACGCGGCCCAGGGCCGCGACGCACTCGGAGTCGAACTGCGTGCCCGCGTTTCGCTCCAGCTCGGTCATCGCCGCGTCGGCCGAGCGGTGCATGCGGTAGGGACGGTCGGCGGTGATCGCCTCGAACGCGTCTGCCACCAGGATGATCCGCGACTCCAGCGGGATCTGGTCGCCCGCGAGGCTGTCGGGATAGCCGCCCCCGTCGATGCGCTCGTGGTGGTGCAGGATCCACCCCGCCTCGATCGGGCGCTCCGCAGCCGACACGATCGCGTGCCCGAGCCGGGTGTGCGTCTTCATGACGGCGAACTCGTCGTCGGTGAGCGGGCCCGGCTTCTGCAGGATGGTGTCGGTGATGCCGATCTTGCCGACGTCGTGCAGCAGGCCCGCCAGCCGCAGCCGGCCGATCTGCAAGGCGCCCATGCCGAGCTCCTCGGCGATCAGCCCGCACAGCTCGGAGACGGTCTCGCAGTGGCTGTGCGTGTAGGCGTCCTTTGCGTCCACCGCCCGCGCCAGCGCGGTGGCCAGCGCGTCGGTGTGGCGCTGCTCGGCGGCCTGGTCGGGCGTGGACAGCGTCGGCTCCAGCGCCTCGTTGTAGAGCAGGCAGCGGCGGTGGCTGCGCTTTGCCTGGATCAGCGCCAGGTCGGCGCGGCGGATCAGGCCGTCGCGGCCGAGTGTCGAGCAGGACTCGGCGACGCCGCCGCTGGCCGAGACCGGCCAGGTCTCCGACGACGCGGTCATGTGGGTCTGCAGGTGCTGGACGAGGTAGAGGGTGTCGACGGCGCGGCGGTCGTGCACGATCAGCGCGAACTCGTCGCCGCCGATCCGGTAGGCGCTGGTGCCGGGGCCGGCCTCGTGCAGCGCGGTGGCGACGGATCGGATGCACTCGTCGCCGGCCTGGTGGCCGTGCGCGTCGTTCGTCTGCTTGAGCCCGTCCAGGTCGAGCAGTGCCAGCGACAGCTCGGCGCCGCTTTCGGCGGCGCGGTCGAGGTAACGCTGCAGGTCCTCCTCAAAGGCGCGGTGGTTGCCGAGGCCGGACAGGCTGTCGGTGAGCGCGGCTCGCTTCAGCCGCTCCAGCTCGCGCTGCCGGACGCGCTCCAGCCGCTCGCGGTACCGCATGGCCGCCGAGGCCGCCCACAGCAGCAGGATGCCCAGCGCGACGGTGATGACCGTGATGGCCATCACGACGCGCTCGCTGCGGCGCGACTGCGCGAGGCTGGCGAAGGCGGCCTCGCTGTGCTCCCGGCCGGAGCTGTTGAGGGTGGCGGCCATCGAGTCGAACAGCGGCTGCAGCCGGCCGTCGGTGAGGGCGTCGATCTTGATGATGTCGTTGGTCTGGAGGGTGGCGGGGAGCTTGGCGAACCAGGCGGAGGCGCTCTGGTTCTGGCGAGCGATGGTGGCGGCCACATGAACGTCGTGTGGCGATCCCTGTGCGCTGACGGTCGTCAGCGATTTGTTGAGCTCCGCCCGCGCCTGGTCGTACTCCCGGATGTGAACGGGTTCGTTGCGGAGCTGGTAGCGGCGGGCGGCCAGGTTCTCCTGAGCGATCGCGTGGCGGGCGTCCTGGAAGGCGTCGTTGATGGCGGTCAGGCGCTGCACGTTGTTGACCGATTGATACGTGGTGCGCGCGGCCCACACGGCGAAGCCGGCCAATGTCAGGATCACAGCGGCGGTCACGGCGATGGCCGCGCGGCGGGTGGCGAGGATGTGCAGGACTCGTTGCATGGAAGCACGGGGCGGCATCGGAGCCACGTTTACACATCATCGTCAGGTAGCAGGTGATACGGGGATCCCCCGTATTGGGGAAGAGCGGGTGTTGCCTTGGGGGTATCACTGAGTGTGCGGTATTACCGATTCCACGCCGCCATCCCGACATGAAACGGCTCCTACCCCTCATCCTCGTGGTCACGTCCCTCGCGCTTCCCGCGGCGGCGCTCGCGACCCTCCAGGTGACGAAGACCCACATCGGCGCCAAGTACGCGGCGAAGACGGCGTCGGGCGACTGTTCGGTAGGCCGGTCGAAGCTGCTGGGGACGGCCACGCTGAGCTGCACCAGCGACAACGGCAGCGCCGCGGTCAGGTACGACTTCGCGATGCCGAGCAACTGCGGGCCGAGCTTCAAGTCGTACGTGAACGCCAGCGGCGATCGCTCGGTGACGGTGTCGCGCTCGGCAAAGACCGTGCACGTCCTCGTGCACTCCTCGGGCCGCGGCCTGGTCGTGGTCTCGCTGGTCAGCATCTACTACTACTGCTGACCGCGGCTGAGCCGTCAATCGCGGCGGGCGGTACGCAGTCGCCGTGCCACCATGTCGGCGAACGGGCCGCCCTCGCGCTCGACACGGTCGGCGACCGCCTCCACGTCGTAGGAGACGCGGCGCAGCTCGACCCGGCCGTCGCTGATGATCGCCCAGGCCGCGCGCGGGTTGCCGTCCAGGGGCATGCCGACCGATCCCGGGTTGACCACCTCGTGGCCCGCGACCGGCCGGCGGTACTGGATGTGCACGTGGCCGCAGAGCAGGGTGTGCTCGTCGACGCCGGCCAGCATCGCGGCCGCCTCGGACGCGGGCGTTTCCGGCATCAGCATCTCCTCGTCGCCGCGGGGCGTCGCGTGCACGAGCAGCCCGTCCTGCTCGGGTAGGGCGAGCTGGGCGGGCAGGGCTTCCAGCCAGGCGAGACGGTCGTCTCCCAGCGCATCCGCCCAGCCGGTGACTTCGTCCTGGCGGTCGATCACGTAGCGGTCGGTGTTGCCCTTGATCGCCACCAGCTGGTCGCCCAGCCCGCGCAGGCGATCGACGCACGCGGCCGGCTCGGGGCCGAACAGCACCAGGTCGCCGCCGAACAGCAACCGGTCAAAACCCTCGGCCCGGGCCTCGGCGAGCACGGCGTCGAGTGCCGCCAGGTTGCCGTGCACGTCGAACAGGACTGCGTCGCGCACGGCTCGACTCAGGCTCGGGCGTGCATCTCGCGCGCCAGCTCGGCACAGCGCGGACAGGTGACGTGCGTCTCCTCGCCGACCACGCCCTCGAGCCGCCATCCGGCCGGTACCATCGCCGCCTGCTCGCCGTGCTGCGTCGTGGTCGCGCCGCACCGGCACGTGTACACCGCACAGACGTACGGATAGGGTGCCTCGACCACCTCGAAGGCGACGCTCATGAGCACATCGTGACAGCAAGTACACCCTTCCCGCAAGCCCCGGTGCTGACCGATGACGTCGCCCGCCGGCGGCGGATGATCCTGATCGCGACCATCCTCGGGTCGTCGATGGCGTTCGTGGATGCGTCCGTCGTCAACATTGCGCTGCCCACGATCGGCCGCGACCTCAGCGCCGGCCTCGGCGCCCAGCAGTGGATCGCACTGTCGTATTCGCTGGCGGTTGCGTCCCTGTACATCGTGGCCGGCTCGCTCGGTGACCGCTACGGGCGCTGGCGGCTGTTCGTCGCGGGCGTTGCGGGATTCGCCGCGGCGTCGCTGCTTGCGGCGATCGCGCCCAACACCGCGATGCTGATCTCGGCGCGGGTGCTGCAGGGGGTGGCGGGGGCGATGCTGACCACCAACAGCCTTGCGCTGCTGCGGGCCACGTACGGCGCGGACAGCGGCCGTGCGGTGGGGCAGTGGACGGCCTGGAGCGGGATCAGCACAATGATCGGCCCGCCCGCCGGCGGCCTGCTCGTGCAGTACGCGTCGTGGCGGCTGATCTTCCTGATCAACCTGCCGGCGGCTCTGGTGGCCATCGCCGCGGCGTGGTACGGGCGCGACCGTGAGGCGCTGCCGGCGCAGCCGCGGCCGCTGCAGCCGGTGGGGGCGGTGGCGATCGCGCTCACGTTCGGTGCGCTGACGTACGGGCTGATCGAGGGCGCTCAGGTCGCATTCGCGTCGGTGCTATGGGCGTTCGGGCTGTCGCTGGCGGGGCTGGCGCTGTTCGTGGTCAGCGAGCGGCGCGGGGCGAACCCGATCCTGCCGCTGGAGCTGCTGCGTGCGCGGGTGTTCGTGGCCGCGAACGTCTACACCTTGCTCGTGTACGCGGCGCTGGGCGGGTCGAGCTTCTACCTGGCGCTGTACCTGCAGTCGGGTGCGGCCGGCTACTCGCCGTCGCGGGCGTCGCTGGTGTTCGTGCCGATCAGCCTGGTCATGTTCGTGCTGGCGGCCCGCTTCGGGCGGCTGGCCGACCGGGATGGGCCGCGGCGGTACCTGACGGCTGCGCCGCTGGTGATGTCGGTTGGCTACGTGCTGCTGATGTTCGTCACGTCGACGAATCCGCTGCGGCCGCTGCCCGGTGTGCTGGTGCTGGCGCTGGGGCTGGCGATGCTGGTGGCGCCGATCACGGCCACGGCGCTGAAGGCAGCGCCGGACGAGTTCGCCGGGATCGCGGCGGGGGTGAACACGACGGTGTCGCGCCTGGGCGGGCTGATCGCGACGCCGGTGCTGGGGGTGGTGATCACGCTGGTGTTTGCCGCCACGGCAACACACCACAACATCGACCCGTTCGCGAAGCACCTCACCTCCGACCAGCGCGACGCCACGATCACGGCCTTCCGGGCCGGCATCCTGGCCAGCATCGGGCTCTGCATCGCAGGCTCGGTGGTGGCCTTCGTGTGGCTCCCAAAGGCCGGCGAACCCCACCGCTGAGCGGTCCGAACCCCGGTGGCGTTCGCGTCACGAACCGCAACGACGCTGTGCCAGGTCCGTGTCGCGGTCCTTATCGGCCTCTGAGCCCTGTTCGCGGGCGAACCCGCCTTTCTCCACAGATCGTGGTCACGGAGGCTGTGACACCTGTCAGGGATCTGTGCCAGAGCGTCGACGGGGGCCGAGTCGGGCTCTGAGCCTCGTCTGGCGACGAACCGGCCCTCAATTGCAGGTTCTAGGGGATCAGGTCGATCCGAAACCGAACTCTGTTGTCCGACGTCGTCGACGTCCACCGCGGTCCCGCGTGCGAGGCGGTGTTGACCATCGCCGCGGCCGCCCGTGGCGGCCCGCCCGGCCGCGGGTAGATCGGGAACGACCGGTCGGGCGCCTTCGTGCCCAGGCCCGTCAGCAGCGCCAGCATCACCGCAACCACCGGGATGGCAATCCGCAGCATCGCTCTAGAAGAGACCGACCACGTGCTCGGTGGCGGCCAGCAGCCGGTCGAGTCCCTCGTCGCCGATACCGATCCCCGGCAGGGCCACGAGCAGCGCGGCGTCGCCCTCTTCGCTCCGTTCCACCTCGACCAGCAGATCCGTGTTCGCATTCATCAGGCTGATCAGGTCGTTGCCCACCAGCTCAGCGAAGCGGTCGTTGTCGACGTCCGACGAGGCGATTACCTGGTGGTGCTGGTCGAAGTCGACGTCCCCGGTCTCGCGCACGTCGTCGCGGCCGAGCAGCCGGTTCCACCAGTCACGATCGGACTGCTGCTTCGGGTGCACCGTCAGCCGCCGGAAGCCCGGGTCGTCGATCGGCACGAGGAACAGCGTGAACCAGCTGCCGTCGACGCCACCGCCCCCGAACGCGTCCGACACCGTCGGCGATCCCACCGAGAACTCATACAGCGTCGCGTCTCGGCCGAGCACGTAGCCTGCATAGCTGGTCGCGGCGATCCCCATCATGCCCTCGCGCAGGAGCGGTGTCGCGCCGTTGGGCTCCGACTCTGTCGGGGCGAAGTCGTGGGCGATAGCCCAGGCATCGGCGTCGGGAGCGATCTCGTCCATTCCTACCTCCATCTGGTTGATGGGCAAGCATATGCGCTAGGCGGGCTATCCCCGGCCTGCGCTCTCTATCATCTCGCGCGATGACCGCGAGCCCCCGCCCCTCCGAGTCGGAGGCCTTCCGCTTCTGGCTGAAGCTCGGATGCATCAGCTTCGGTGGGCCCGCCGGGCAGATCGCGATCATGCACGACGAGCTGGTCGAGCGCCGCCGCTGGATCTCCGAGCGCCGCTTCCTGCACGCCCTCAACTTCTGCATGGCGCTGCCCGGCCCCGAGGCCCAGCAACTAGCCTCCTACATCGGCTACTCGATGTACGGCGTGCGCGGCGCGATCACCGCCGGCGGCCTGTTCGTGGCGCCGTCGTTCGTGCTGCTGTGCGGGATGAGCGCGGTCTACGTCGAGTACGGCGAGGTCACCGCCATCGCCGGAGTCGTGCGCGGCCTGGGCGCGGCCGTGATCGCGCTGGTCGCTGCAGCGCTGATCCGGATCGGCGGCCGCGTGATCCACAACGCCGCCGGCCTGGTGCTGGCGGCGGCCGCCTTCGTGCTGATCGTGGCCGGCGTGCCGTTCCCGATCGTGATCGCCGCCGCCGCGCTCACCGGGTACCTCGTCGGCCGGCGCGGCCACCCCCTGCTCGGTGGTGGCGACCCGCACTCGCCCGGCGGCGGCGAGCCGGCGGAGCAGGTCGCGCCGCTCGACTCCGGCCTGCGCCGCCGCTTCCTGCTGTCGCTCGCGATCTGGCTGCTCCCGGTCGCCGCTCTGCTGCTGGCCGGCGGCTTCGTCGCGCAGCTGGCCGGGTTCTTCACCCTCGCCGCGCTGATCACGTTCGGCGGCGCCTATGCGGTGCTGCCGTTCGTGGCCAGCGCCGCCGTCAACCACTACGGCTGGTTGACCTCGCGGGACATGGTGGCGGGGCTGGCACTGGGCGAGTCGACCCCCGGCCCGCTGATCATGGTCAACACCTTCGTCGGGTTCGTCGCCGCCTACAACGTCGAGGGCGGCCTCGCCTGGGGGCTGCTGGGCGCCACCATCGTCACGCTCTGCACGTTCGTGCCCTCGTTCGTGTTCATCATCAGCGGCGCGCCCGTGATCGACCGCATCCGCCACACCGGCTCGTTCGCCCACTCACTGCAGGGCGTCACCATCGCCGTGGTCGGGGTGATCGCCGCGCTGGCCGTGTTCGTGGCGCGCCACGCGGCCTTTCCCGGAGGCGATCCCGACTGGCTGGTGATCCCGCTGGCCGCCGCCGCCTTCATCGGCGTATGGCGGTTCCGCGTGGGCGTGGTCACCACGGTGGTGGCCTGCGCGCTGGTGGGTCTGGCGGCCAGCCTCGTCGGCTGACCGGGGCTACGCCGCCGGCGGCGTGTTCTGCACGTCGTGCTCGGTGGCGTAGCTGTCGACCAGGTCGTTGATGGTGTCGCCGTCGGGGTAGGCGTAGTTGATCTTCACGAACGGCTCCCACTTGTCGGGCAGCGCGTCCTCGGGGAAGATCGCCTCGACCGGGCACTCCGGCTCGCAGGCGCCGCAGTCGATGCACTCCTCGGCGTCGATCACCAGCATCCGGCCGACCTCGTGGATGCAGTCCACGGGGCAGACGTCGATGCAGGACTTGTCCTTCACGTCGATGCAGGGCTCGGCGATGATGTAGGTCACGGTCAGGTACCTCCCGGTATCTGTGTCAGTTTCGGCAACAGCCGGCCGGCGCTCGGCGGCCTGCGCGGCGTCGGGCCGGACGTGGCGAACGGCCTCGTCCAGCAGCGTGCGGATGTGGTTGTCGTGCAGCGCGTAGATCACCCGCCGGCCGCGCCGGCGGCCGACCACCACCCCAAGTTCGCGCAGCGTGCGCAGGTGGTGGGAGACGGCCGACTGCTCGAGCTCCACGGCCGTCACCAGGTCGCCGACCGAGCAGGGCGATGCCGCCAGGCACGCCAGCAGCCGCACCCGGCTGGGCGAGGCCAGCGCCTGCATGGTGACCGCCACCCGCTCGGCCACCTCGGCGTCGAGCAGGCGGTCGGGGCAGCGGGAAGGGTGGACGCGCACGGCCCGATCCTAGCATGAGCGATTGCTCATATGAGAGATGCGAGTGCTAGTCTCCGACACATGATCAGCCTCACCGAATCCGCCGCCCAGAAGGTCAAGACACTGGCCGCCGAGGAGCCCGGCAGCGTGCTGCGCCTGGCCGTCGAGGGCGGGGGCTGCTCCGGCTTCCAGTACGCGATCGGATTCGACAGCGGCTCCGATCCCGGCGACCTGACGCTCGAGAGCCACGGCGTGCGGGTGGTGGTCGATCCCGTCAGCCTGCCCTACCTGGAAGGATCGGTCGTCGACTACAAGGACGGCCTGATCGGTGCCGGGTTCTCGTTCGACAACCCCAACGTGGCCGCCACCTGCGGCTGCAACTCCTCGTTCCAGGCCAAGGACGGCATCGAGGGGCCCTACAGCCCCAAGCCCGGCAACGGCTGCGCCTAGCGTCTGACGATGCTGACCGGCGGCTGTCGCTGCGGTGAGGTGCGGTTCACGGTCGCCGACGAGTTCCGCTACGCGGCCAACTGCCACTGCTCGGGCTGTCGCGCCGCCACCGGCTCGGCCTTCAAGGCGTTCGCGGGCATCGAGCGCAGCAAGCTCGAGATCACCGAGGGCCACAACAGCCTGACCGTGTTCGGTGACCCCGACGCCAACGACACCCGCTGCCGGTCGTGCGGCTGCTTCCTGTTCTCGGTCGTGCGGGACGGGCAGTACGTGCACGTGGCGATGGGCTCGCTGATCGACGCGCCCAGCATCCGGCCCGACCACCACATCTTCGTGGGGTCGAAGGCGCCCTGGTATGAGATCACCGACGACCTGCCGCAGTTCCAGGAGTACGCGGTCTAGCCACCGTTCTTGAACTCCGCCACGAGACGCTGCACCCGCGCAGAGATCTCGTCGCGGATCGCGCGCACGGCCGCGGCCGGCTGCCCCGCCGGGTCGGGCAGCTCCCAGTCGATGTAGCGCTTGCCCGGCACGTACGGGCACTCATCGCCGCAGCCCATCGTCACAACCAGGTCGGCCCACCGCATGTCGTCCATGTCCAGCGCGTGCGGCACCTTGCCGGACAGGTCGATGCCGGCCTCGGCCATCACCTCGACCACCTCGGGGTGGACCGCGGCGGCGGGCCGGCTGCCGGCCGAGCGCGCCTGGTGCCGACCTGCCGCAGCCCGCTCGAACAGCGCCTGCGCGATCTGGGAGCGCCCCGCGTTCTGGATGCAGACGAACAGCACGTGGCTCACGCCGCGTCCCTCGCCGCCGGGCTCTGCTCGGCTACGTGCGGACGCGCCTCGGCGCGCAGGAACTGGTAGACGGCGGCGGCCACGGCGGCTCCCAGCAGCGGCGCCGCGATGTACACCCAGATGGCCGTGTCATCGCCCGCGATGGCCGGCCCGAGCGAACGGGCCGGGTTCATGGATGCGCCCGTGATAGGTCCGCCGAACATCGCGTCCAGCCCGACCGTGCCGCCGATCGCGATCGCGGCCGCCTCGCCCACCGCGCGCGTGTCCGTGGCCACCGCCATGATCACGAACATCAGGAAGAACGTGAGCACGCTCTCCCACAGGCACGCCTGTCCGTCGGAGCCGCTGGGCGGGGTCGCTCCGACGTGCGCCACGTTTCCGGGCGAGCCGCGCAACACCAGCGCCGCCGCCAGCCCGCCCGCGTAGATCAGGACCATGATCACCAGGCCGAAGCTGATCACCACGCCGACGTGCCCGAGCGCGTGCGTCGTGGCGTCGACCATGATCGCCCCGCAGCCGGCGAACACCAGTGCGAAGGTGCCGATCAGCTCGGCCAGGGCCTGCCGCGCCAGCCCGATCGTCACTCGAAGCTCCCGCGCCGCTCGAGCAGCAGCACGTCTCGCCAGATGCCCTCGCGTTGCCCCAGCCGCTCGCGCAGCCCGACGGTGCGAAACCCGCAGGAGTGGTGGAGCGCGATGCTGGCCGTATTCTCGGGGAAGATGCCGGCCTGCACCGTCCAGATGCCGGCCGATTCGGCACGCGAGGTCAGCTCCGTGAGCAGCGCCCGACCGACGCCGCGGCCGCGCGCCGGCTCGGCCACGTGGACGCTGTCCTCGGCGACACCCTGGTACGCGCAGCGGTCGGAGACCGGCGACAGCACCGCCCACCCCAGCACGGCGTCCGCGTCCACCGCGACCAGCAGGTGTCCGGGCAGGTGATCGGCCCGGAATCCCTCCCAGCTCGGCGTCTCGGTCTCGAACGACGCGTCGCCGGTGGCCAGCCCCTGCGCGTAGATCCGCTCCACCGCCGGCCAGTGCTCTGCCCGCATCTGGTCGACCAGGAGAGCGGCCGGCGTGGAGTCAGTCATCTAAACCGCTTTGGCCAGGGTGGCGGGCTCCACCAGCGAGTGCAACCGCTCCATCGCCTCGGGCCGCACCCGGAAGTAGGCGAACGTGCCGCGCTTCTCGCGATCCAGCAGCCCCGCCTCGCGCAGCAGCTTCAGGTGGTAGCTGACGGTCGGCTGGGCGAGGTCGAGCTGGTCGGTGAACTCGCACACGCACACAGCCTGGCCGCGGGCGCGGAGCAGGATGTTCAGGATCTTCACGCGGTTGCGATCGGCCAGCACCTTGAACAGCCGCTCCAGCTCGGCCGCATCCTCGTCGGACAGCGACGATCCGGCCAGCGGCGTACAGCACGCGATCACGGGCAGGCGTTTCCTCATCGATGGACTATATCGAGAACGCCAAATATTGGCGAGCGCGGATGCTAAACCGGCTTCGCCTCGGCCCGCGGGTGGGTGACCATCGCGACGCCCGAGATCACGATCGCGAGTCCGGCCGTGGCCACCGCGCCGGGCAGGTTCCCCTGCAGCGCCTCGATCACGACCGCCACCACCGGCACGAGGAACGTCCACGAGAACACGCGCGCGCTCGACCATTGCGCCAGCGCCAGGTAGAACCCGACGTAGGTGACGATCTGCGCACCCAGCACCAGGAACACCAGGCTCGCCCACAGCTTCGCCGACGACCAGTCGGTACCGCCGAAGCCGCCGGTCGCAGCCAGGTAGGGGAGCAGCAGGACGCCGCCGCAGAAGAACTGCGCGGTGCTCGCGCCCCACACGTCGAAGTCGGCGTCGCGCACGCTCAGGTAGCGCATGCCGAGTCCCGCGCCGGCCCAGCCGAGCGCTCCCAGCAGGCACACGACCGCGCCCTCGACCACGTGCGACCCGCCGCTGGACGGCTGCGACGCGACGATCACGAGGATGCCGGCGAACCCCGTGATCAGGCCGATCACGCGCAGCCGCGTCAAGCCCTCGCCCAGGAACACGCGCGCCAGCACGGCGGCGAAGAAGGGGGCGCTGTTCAGCAGCACCGACGCCACGGCGGCGCCGGCCAGCCGCGTGCCCTCGGCGATCCCGGCCAGCGTCACGGTCACGTTCCCGAAGCCGATCACGAGCGCCCAGCCCCAGCCGACCCAGGTCGACGGCAGCCGCGCGCCGACCATCCGCAGCACCGGCAGCATCACCAGCCCGCCGACCAGGGCGCGGCAGACGGAGATCACCGCCGGGCTGGTCAGGCCGAGCGCGGCACCGGTCACCGGGTAGGCCGCGCCCGCGCAGATCACCGAGATGCCGAGCACGGCCGGAACCGGCACCCGGGTCGCGCGCGGGGCCTGGTCGACGGCGTCGTGCCGGGACGTGCTCACGGGCCGCAGCGTACAGACAGCCCCTGCGAGCGTCATAGTCTCAGGAACGATGCTTCAGTCGCCTCATCTGCGGGCCGGGCGGGTGGCGCTGGTGCGCCTACCGGTCGCGCTGGCCGCCTGCGCCGCCGCTGCCGCGATCAGGCCGGCGCCGGCCGGCGCCCACGTGAGCTCCGGGCGCATCTCGACCAGCTTCGAGGCCCGCATCGACGGGATCCGCCCGCCCGTCCCCGGCGTGACGGCGACGGTGCTGGACGGCGACCTGAAGCTGCGCATCGACGCCGCTCCCCCGCACGTGGTGACGGTGCTGGGCGTGATCCACGAGCCCTTCATCCGGATCGGGCCGGGCGGCGTGTTCGTGAGCTCCGGATCGCCGTCCGCCGAGAGCGCCGGCCTGGTCACCCAGCAGCAGATGCGGGCGGCACGCTGGATCCGCGTGTCCGGCGGGCACTCGTTCGCATGGCACGAGAACCGGCTGCGACCGGTGCCGTTCGTGTCGGGCGCCGGGCGCCGCGTGGCCGGCTGGTCGATACCGCTGCTGATCGACGGGCGCCCGGCCACCGTCAGGGGATCGGAGTGGTACGCCGCCCAGCCGCGGCGGCTGCTGTGGGCGCTGCCGGCGTTGGTGGCGGTGGTCGTCGCCGCGATCGTGCTGGCGACGCGGCGGGACCGGCTGATCTGGATGGTGGCAGCGATCGGGCTGGTGGTCGCGCTGGTGACCTGGATGACGGGATGGATCGGCGTGCTGCTCGACCAGCGGCTATCGACCTGGCCGCTCGTGGTCAGCGTGCTCTATGCGATCTCGGTGGTGCTGGTGGTGGCGGCGGCCGTCACCGCGCCCAGGCGCGCGCCGGAGCGACTGGTGGCGATGGGGGCGGTGGGGTTCCTGGTGGCGACGTTCACGCTGCCGGCGCTGGGGGTGTTCCAGCGGGGGTTCGTGCTCTCGGCGCTACCGGCCACCGCGGCCCGCGCGTGCGTCACCCTGGCGCTTGGCTGCGGCCTGGGGGTGGCGCTGCTGGCGGGGCCGTCGCTGGTCAGCAGCCTGCGACGCACGCACTCTCCCAGCGTCCCCGCGCGAGGGGAATGACGCCGCGCGTTCAGACCGGCGCGGTCGGCCCCGGGTCGACCGGAGTTCCCACCGGCCGCACCAGTCCGCCGATCACGTGACACACCTCGACCGGACGCTGGTAGAACCCGGCCAGCTTCGCGGCTCGCCGGAACGCGTCCTCCTCGTCGTCGATGTCATCGCCATAGATGCACTCGGGGTGACCAGGATCGCGTAGCCGATACCAGGTGAGGCGGTTCTTCAATCCGTGCATGACGTGGGAACCTTCCTACACAGAAGTTAGAAGCTAACTGTGATTCTTGATCCGCGTCAATTTTCCTGCGCCGCGACCGCGTGGCGTTCGAGCTACTTGGCCTTGCGCGCCGGCTGTCGCTTCGCCACAGTACTGATCGTGGCCTCGGAAGAAGCCCCACTTCGGATGACCAAGAACGGGCTCGTTGCCGACGTTGACGGCTGGTTCGTCGTCAACGCCCGCGAGTCGCGTTGGCGTGATGAGGGCCGGCTTGGCGTGTACTGCACCTTCGAGGGTAAGCGGCGGTTTCGCCAGCTCGGGATCAACGTCAATGTGCTCGAGCCTGGTCAGGCGTTGGGGATGTACCACCGCGAGGACGCGCAGGAGGGCTTCCTTGTCATCGCCGGTGAATGCCAACTTGTAGTCGAGGGCAGGGAGCGGCGATTGACGACCTGGGACTACTTTCACTGCCCTCCCGGTACCGACCACGTGATCGTTGGCAGTGGGCGTGGTCCCGCCGTGGTGGTGGCAGTGGGAGCTCGCGGCCGTGGCGGCGTCGTGTATCCGGTATCCGATGTCGCGGCACGGTTCGGGGCGAGTGTAGAGCGCGAAACCCGGGACCCCACCGAGGCATATGCCGAGGCATACGCCGACCTTCCGAGGTCCCATTGGGTCATGTATCGCGAGGGGTGGCTGCCGGACCTATGAAGTAGTGAGCAGCATGGGCAGAGGACGGTGGAACTTTCTCGTTTTCGGTTCATCCCATGTGTGGTGCAGCGGCCGACCGTTTATTGCTATCCGTAAGGTGCTACTTCGGCAGCATCGTCAGTGCGCGTAGCGGTAGTACGACATGCCGGCCGCGCCCTGCGGCGCGGAGGACGCGAGCACGACGCGCCGCTGGGCGCCGGACGTGATCGGTGCGGTGGGTATCGGGCTGGTGGTCGCGCTGGTGACCCCCAGGGATACGTCGAAGTCTTCTTGAGCGCGCTGGCTGCCCGGGGATGCTTCGATACTCCCCGGGCGCCAGACGCTTGCCGCACTAGCGCCTCAACCCCCTCAGAGTGAGCTGCCTAGGCTCATCAGGATTGTGCGCGTGCAACTTCTATCGACACAAGTGAGAGGTACATGAGTTGCAAAGCGTGGTGGGCTATACCGGTGCACAGAATCGGTAAACGTGTTGCTGATATTCAAATCGCAGGTTCGTGCGATGCGGCATGGGGGCCCGTCGTCGAGGATCGGGCGACCGCACGGGAGTGCGGACTCTGGCCACCCTTGAAGGGAGTAGCGAAGTGAATGGTCGCCCCAACATCGTGCTCGTCCACGGCGCCTGGGCGGACGGATCCTGCTGGAGTGAGGTCATCGAGCTGTTGCAGACGGCCGGCTTCGGCGTGTGAGCGCCACAGTTTCCGATGAGCTCCCTCGCCGAGCACGTGGCGCGCCTGCGACGGGTGCTCGAGTTCCAGGAGGGGCCGACCATCGTCGCCGGTCATTCCTACGGCGGGCAGATCATGACCGCACTGGGGACGAACGCACCCAACGCCGTCGGGCTCGTCTACGTCGCGGCATTCGGGCTCGACGTGGGCGAGTCACTCGGTGCGCTGCTCTCGCAAGGGCCGGTCACGCCGGCGCTCGCGCACCTGTTCACGGACGGGCGCGGGTTCGGCTGGCTTTCCGAAGAGGACTTCGTCGAACACCTCGCTGCCGACGTCGACCGGTCCCGCGCCAGGGTGATGTGGTCGGTGCAGCAGGCGCTCGCCTCGTCGGCGTTCACGATGTGATGGGCCGCCGGCGATCCCACCCGACGCCGAGCGGCAGTTCGCGGGCCGGATGGGGGCCACGACGGTCGAGATCCCGTCGAGTCACGTTGCCATGGTCTCCCACCCACGGGAGGTCGCCGAGTTGATCGAGCAAGCTGCCCAGTCGGTCGGTGCGACCGCGGACACGGGTTCGACGGAAAGGAGCTGAGCACGCCGGCGCGGGGCCAGCCCAGCATCGTGTGTTGCCAGGGCTAGCACGACAGGTTCCGACGGCGTCCTTCGGTACGTCGAGGTCGCCGATGGACGCGAGGCGTTTCCAGGCCTAGCTGCCGACGGCCGGCTTTCGCTCCACGTCCACGACCCCATTGATCCGAACCCAGCGACTGGCCTGAGTTCGGTTGGAAACGCCGAGCTTCCGGTAGACGTTCGACAGATGGAATTTCACCGTCTGCTCAGTCACCCACAGGCGTTGCGCAATCTCCGCGTTCGACATCCCTTCGGACACGAGCGTGAGGATCTGCCACTCCCTTCGAGTCAGCGTGTGGGTCGGCTGGCCCTGCGACCTCCCGACCGTGGGTCGCTGGGGCACAACGGGGGCGAAGAAGATGGACTGATCGAACACCTGCTTGACCACAAGGGTCAGCTCGGTCGAATCCATCGTGTTCTCCACGTACGCGTGTGCGCCCGCGGCGAGCACTTCGCTGACCAGGCCACTCTCCGATCGAGGGCCCAGAACGATCAGCTTCGCTCCGCCCGAGCTGCTCAGGGCCGACTCGATCCATCGCAACCTCGTGTGCTCGCCCAGCAAATCCACATCGGCAACGACGAGGTCTGGGTGATGCTCGTCCAGCAATCCAAGCGCCGAACGTGGAGATGCCGTCTTGCCGACGGTCGTGACGCCAATCTCAGCCAGCAGTCGCTGAAGGGCCTCGAGCCAGAGCGGATAGCTGTCGAGGATCACGGCCGTCGGGGTTCCGGCACGGCCGGAAGCCACGACCAAGTCGCCAGCATCGCGGCTGGCATCGCCCGGGGTTACCGGTCCATGATCAATCGTGGAGCCCATCGAATTGAGCTCACCTCACTCCCCCAAAGAGCCTAGCCTTAGATGGCTCTTACCTCATTGCCCAAGAGGTCGTATATCACCGCCCAAAGAGCCTCACCGAGGCAGCCCTTCCCTCTCGTTCCCACCCAAAGAGCCTAGCCTCACGACTACACTAGACCCGACCTTGGAAAATGTCAAAGCGGTGTAAGGCCCGGATTACCGGACCCGCTGACCAGACTGGTTATCCGGGCCGTTGCCTGAGCTGGCGCAGAGCCTCTGGACCGCGGTCACCTGGGAAGCCGACGCTACGATCAGTGCGGCGCCGGGCCCGACGCCTGTCGGCACGTCGACTGCCGTCGACCACCACCATCGGGGAGGTTCACGGAGGATGCTCGGGGAGGACGACGTCCATCCCGGCGGAGTTCGCGGATCGGTCGCTGACCGGCTGGCAGCCTACCGCTTGGCCGTCGGGCTGGGGGCGGCGTTTCTGGCACTCACGGTTGCCGTGCAGATGGGAGCCACCGCTCCCCTCGATCGGCTTCTCGAACGACACACCGGAGCTCTGGCGAACGGCAACTGGTCGCTGCTTGCATATGCCGCCGACCCGTTCGTGGTGACCGTGGCGTTTGCAGCGGCGCTGCTCGCGGGGTGGCGCCGATCAGCGACGGTGCACCCGTTGGCGTGGGCCGCAGCCTTCCTGGTCGGACAGCTGGTCGAACTGGCTCTGAAGTGGCAGGTTGGCCAGATTCCCTTCAACGAGCCAGAACGGGTGCTCGGTGTTTGGGTGCTGCCAGGCAGCTACCCCAGCGGCCACGCGATGCGAGCCGTGCTACTCGCGGGGGTGGCCTCAGCGGTGGCGCCTCGCTGGAGGTGGCTGTGGATTGCGTATGCAGCCGGGCTCAGCGCATGGGTGCTGATGTCCGGCATGCATCTCTGCACCGACACGCTGGGCGGAGTGCTGCTCGGTGCGACCTTGGTGGCTGCGGTCAACCGGTGGTCGGCGATCCACTCGAGTCCCGTTGCCACGGAGACACGTCGTCCTGAGGTCGACGTGATCGTCGAGGGTCGCGCCCACCGGCGGCGGGGAGTCACGATCTCCTGAGCAGCGCCGGTCGGCTCACGATAGGGTGCCACGGGTGTCCACTGAGCCGATCAGGGTACGCACCGGTCAATGACGTCCGAGTGGCAGGGAAAGCGCGTGCTGGTCACCGGAGCCGGCGGATTCATCGGCTCGCATCTGACCGAAGCGATGGTTCGAGCCGGCGCGGACGTGCGAGCGCTGATCCACTACAACGGACGGCTGGACCGGGGAATGCTGGCATTCGCAGACCAGGACATCGACTGTGATGTCCATTTTGGCGACGTCACCGATCCGTGGAGCGTGGAGAAGGCCACGCGAGGCGTCGACGTGGTGTTCCACCTGGCCGCCTTGATCGGCATTCCGTACTCCTACGTCGCCCCCGCGTCCTACACGGCGGTCAACCTCACCGGAACGCTGAACGTGCTGCAAGCCGTGCGCTCGCAGGAGATCGGACGCCTGGTTCACACGTCCACCAGCGAGGTGTACGGCACGGCCAGGTACGTCCCCATCGACGAGCAGCACCCCCTGCAACCCCAGTCCCCGTACTCGGCCTCGAAGATCGCGGCCGACAGCCTGGCGGAGTCGTTCTACCGCTCCTTCGACGTGCCCGTGGCGATCATCCGGCCGTTCAACACCTACGGCCCGCGCCAGTCGGCCCGCGCGGTGATCCCGACCATCGCAAGCCAGCTTCTCGCCGGCCTGCCCGAGCTTCGGCTGGGCTCACTGGCTCCCGAGCGCGACCTCACGTTCGTGCTCGACACCGTCGCCGGCTTCATGGCAGTGGGCGCAAGCGATGCCTGCATCGGACATGTCACCAACGTTGGAAACGGGCGCGCGATCTCGATCGGAGACCTGGCTCGAACGATGGCGTCGCTGGCAGGAAAGCCGGACATCCCCATCGTCGGGGACGTTGACCGCGTACGGCCGGACATGTCCGAAGTGATGCAGCTTGTGTGTGACTACTCCCGGGCCACCGAGCGCGCGCGGTGGCAACCGCGCACGAGCCTGAAGGACGGGCTTTCCAAGGTGATGGAGTTCATCGAGCGTCATATCGATCTGTACCGTCCGGATACATACGCTCGCTAATCCAGAGCGAAGGTATGACGGTTGTGACCCAGCCACCCAAACTTAAGTCAAGGAAACCCCATCAAAGGTCTAGGTGATCGCCGCCGACCGACCGTCCGTGTTCTGCCGGGGACCTAGACGATCGTGGAGGGTTCACCACCTCGACCCATTTGATAGCGACACCGCCGGTGATGCCGTTGCCTGTGATGCCCTTACACAAAGCCAGTATCCAGCCGTTTTCGCCCGTGATCGGCTGCGGATCGACGGAACCTAAACGTTTGCGGGGATTGCCCTCTGGTGTCTTGAGACAGCGCCATACAGTCCGTAAGCTCTCCGTCACCCGTTAGATGGGTGTTAGGGATCGGTTAGGGATTGGATGTGGGCTGATTCGCCGAAGCGACGGTCCGTGACGGAAGGGCCAGATGAACCATCGCGAGAAACGCGCGGTCTGTTTCGACCGAATGCTCAAGCGACAGCTCGACCTGGTCGTTGCGTGTCTGATCGGTTTGCTCTCCTTGCCCGTGTTGTTGATCGTTGCCGCGGCGATCAAGCTGGACAGCCGCGGCCCGGTCTTCTACCGATGTCAGCGGGTGGGACATCTCGGTCGCAGCTTCGGCATGCTCAAGTTCCGAAAGATGTACGACGGCGCTGCCGGTGCTTGTCTGACAGCCCGCGACGATGACCGTTTCACCCGGGTCGGGCGGTTCCTGGCACGCACCAAGCTCGATGAGCTACCCCAGCTCTGGAATGTCATGGCCGGGCAGATGAGTTTGGTCGGCCCTCGTCCGGAGGATCCAGGGTTCGTCGAAAGCCATCCCGAGTTCGAGACGATCCTGGCCCTCAAACCGGGGATGACGGGGCTGTCGCAGCTGGCATTCGCCAACGAGAGCGAGATCCTCGCGCAGGACGACCCGATCACCGATTACGTCGACCGGATCCTCCCTCAGAAGATCGCGCTCGACTGCCTCTACGTAGATCGCAGGTCGGTTGCGATGGACGTTCGCGTACTGCTCTGGACGGTTGTCGCCGTCGTCTTCCGTAGGGACATCGCCGTCCATCGAGACACAGGTCATCAGGGGCTTCGGCGCCGCCCCCACACCGAGCTGGCTGCGGTGGGATCCGCCTTGCAACCGGAGACCGAGTCATGATCAACGGCAACGGCACGAAGCGGGGCAGCCCGAAGCGCAGAACCGCTCACGCGGCCCGTTCACAGCCACCGGTGCAGGCGGTGGTGCTCGCCGGCGGCAAGGGCACACGACTGGCGCCGTACACGTCGATTCTTCCCAAGCCGCTGATGCCGATCGGCGATCGGTCGATCCTGGAGATCGTGCTCGGCCAGCTTGCCGGCAGCGGGATTCAGCGAGCATCGCTGTGCGTTGGCTACCTCGCCCACCTGATCGAGGCCGTGATCGGCGATCGCACCGCCGACGGGCTGGAGATCCGGTACGTCCGCGAAGAGGAGGCGCTCGGCACCGCCGCGCCGCTTCGCCTCGTCCCCGAGCTTCGAAGCACGTTTCTCGCGATGAACGGCGACATCCTCACCGACCTCAACTACAACGACCTGGTCGAGCATCATCGCGCCAGCGGGAACCTCGTCACCATCGCGACCCACAAGCGCCCGATCAAGATCGACTACGGCGTCCTGCGGGTGGGGCGAAACGGCGACTCGCATCGGGTGCGGGGCTTCCGGGAAAAGCCCGAGATGACCTCGATGGTCAGCATGGGGATCTACATGTTCGAGCCGCGAGCGCTCGATTTCATCCCCTCGACCGGATACTTCGACTTTCCCCAGCTCGTGCTCGCGCTGCTCGACGCCGACGAGCCGGTCGGCGTGTTTCCGTTCTCGGGCCTGTGGTTCGACATCGGTCGCCGTGACGATTACGAGCGCGCCGCCGCCGTGTGGCTCGAACACCAGGTCGACGGCGAATCCGATCCGGCATTTCCGCTCGTGACGGGGTCCGAATGAGGGGCGTGATCGAGTCTCCCCACGCGATGGAGAAGGTCGGGTCGCGTCCGGCTGACACCGGCGCGCCCTGGAGCGTCCCGCTTTCGGACGTTACCAGCGACCCGGAGATCGAAGCTGCGCTGTTCGAGACGATCCGGTCCGGTTGGTGGAGCTCCGGACCCCGCGTGCTGGAGTTCGAGGCGGCGTTTGCACGAATGTGCGGATCGCGTGAGGCGATCGCGGTCGCCAACGGGACGGCCGCTCTGCACCTGGCACTTCTGGCGATTGGATGCGGGCCGGGCGACGAGGTGATCCTCCCGTCGCTGAACTTCGTCGCCGGCGCCAACATGATCGGTCTGGTCGGCGCCACGCCGGTGTTCTGCGATATCGGCAGCGTTGACGATCTCACCATCGACCCCGCCGACATCGAGGCTGCCGTCACGCCGCATACCAAGGCGATCATGGTCATGCACTACGGCGGGCATCCCTGCGGCATGGAGGCCATCCTCGAGATAGCTTCCAGGCACCGGATCGCGGTGATCGAAGACGCAGCCCATGCGCCCGGCGCGACGCTCGCCGGGAGGGCGTGCGGGACGTTCGGGGACATCGGCTGCTTCAGCTTCTTCTCGAACAAGAACCTGCCCGTGGGCGAGGGCGGCATGGTCGTCACCGATGACGAGGAGCTTGCCGGTCGTCTGCGGTTGCTCCGATCCCACGGGATGACGACGCTCACCTGGGACCGCCACAAGGGGCACGCCGGCAGCTACGACGTGCTGCTGCAGGGTCTGAACTACAGGATGGACGATCCGCATGCTGCAATCGGCGTGGTGCAGCTTCGCAGGTTGGCGGCGTGGAACGCCGCTCGAGCCCGGATCACGTCGATCTACCGGGAACACCTTCACGGATTCGGCGGCATCCGCATGCCGTTCCCGCAGAGGAACCACGAGATGCCGGCGTATCACCTGGCCGTGATCCTGCTGCCTCACGGTTCCTCCCGAAGCGAGTTCCGCGAGCGGCTCGCCTCTGACCGGATCCAGACCAGCGTCCACTATCCGCCCACGCACATGTTCACCTGGTATCGCACCCAACCGAGCCACAGGAGGCTGTCCGTGACCGAATCGGTCGCCGACCGGTTGGTGACACTGCCGCTCTACCCGGCGATGGAGAACGCCGCCGTGAGCCGCGTGATCGAGGCGACGCAGAGGGCACTGGGTGAGCGCGTTGGCGGCGATCCAAGAATTGATCGAGCCCGGTGACAAGAGACACGCATGATCCAACGTCCGTGAGCGACAGGTCACGCGACGCATTCACCCTTCCGAGGAGCGCACCCACATCATGGAGTTAAACGAGGCCATCCGCCGCGTGTTCGTGCAGCATTGGCGGCTTATCGTCCTGACGACCATCGCCTGCATCGCGATTGCGGCCCTGCTCAGCGTCCGTCAGTCGGCGACGTATACCGCGACAACCACGTTCGTTCTCGACGCCGCGGATCCCACCTCCAGTGCCGAGTCGGCGGTGATCGGTGATACCGCCCAGGCGATTGCCACCAGCCCGGCGCAGATCACCGCTGCATTGACCGCGGCGAACCTCACCGGTCGTAATTCGACCCAGGTCGCCAACAACGTGTCCGTCACTCCGCTCGGGGCGTCCGGCGTGCTCAAGCTGTCGGTGCAAGAGGACAGCCCCGCGGACGCCAGGGCGTTGGCGAACGCACTTACCGCTCGCGTGATCGCCACCAGAAACCAGATCGACAACGCTCGGATCAAGCAGGTGTTCACGACCATCGACAACCGCATCAAGGGCGTCAACAAGCAGATCCTCGCCCAGAATGCGGCGATCGCGGACCTGAATCGCCAGCTCAGCCTGAACCCCACCGGCCAGGCGGCCGCCAACCTGCAGCTGAAGATCAGCTCGCTCACCCAGACGCGTGACCTGACGGTGCAGCAGAAGGGTGTTCTGCAGTCCGAGGAAAGCAGCCTGCTGGCCACGAACGCCACCCGTCCTCAGGCGAATTTCATCAGCCACGCGCAGGAGCCGAGTCACGCTGATGCTTCCCCGGCGATTCCGGACATCGCGCTGGGAGCGCTGCTCGGCCTCGTGCTGGGCACGGGCTTGGCGGCGCTGATCGAGACGCTGCGACCGCGTTTCCTCGGCGGGGACATGCTCGCCCGCGAGCTCGAGATGGCTCACCTCGGCACGATTCCGGCAACCGCCGGAGACCCGTCTGCCGGTTGGAGTCCCGAGCCGATCGCTCTGGTGCTGCGGCTTGCCGCCGAACGTGCCGGAGTCCGAAACGTGAGCTTGCTCGCGACCGAGCGGCAGAGCGATCTCGGGGTGGTGGCCAAGCGCATCGAGTCGGCCTGCAATCGCGCCGGTCACAGCGCCCCCGAGCCCATGGTCGCGCATTCGAGCTACGTTGGTTCGGTGTACACGCCAAGCGGCGTGGAGCACCCGGAGCGCCTCAGCGGGGCGTCGGCGCCCAGCCTTCGCGTTCGCCCGTTTGGGATCAGCTACACGTCCAACAACGGCGTGGGTGCCGGCATCGCCGTGGTCTCGGCCGCGTCACTGACCCGCCGGCAGATCGTTGAGCTGCGGCATCTGCTGAGCGTGATGCCCGCCCCGGTGCTGGGGCTGATCACGCAGGAGGTTTCACCCTCGTCGCCATGGGAGTCGGTGCAGCGCTGGTGGGCTGCACAGGGGATCGGGAGCAAGCCATCAGAACCCTCCTGAACCCTTCGGTCGCGCCATCGACCATCGCCGGGATCTCCGAGCATGACACCACCCACGCGCCCGTCTCGCCGCCACTCGAAGTTGCGCTGATCGTTACCCAGCTCACGGCGGGGGCCGGCGGGGTCGCGCTGCGCGGTGCGGTCTCGCTTGACCCGGCGCGATACCGAACCACGATCTTCACCTCGGAGGGAAGTTCGATGATCGCGCTGGCCGAGGAGTCGGGGCTGGACGTCGTCAGACTCCGGCACATGGCGGGCGGCCGCGGCGTGTACCTGGGCGGTGACACGCACGGGTTCCGGGAGCTGACGGCGCACCTTCGATCCCGCCGCTTCGACCTGGTTCACACCCACAGCGCCAAGGCCGGGACGCTCGGTCGGTTGGCCGCACGACGGATGAACGTTCCGGCCATCGTCCACACGTTTCACGGCTTCCCGTTTCATGACTTCCAGCCGGCCGTCGTGCGCCGCGGGCTGCTCGCCGCCGAACGGCGACTGGCGCGCTTCACGGACTACTTCCTGACCGCGGGAACGATGGTGGCAGCGGACGCGATCAGGCTTGGGCTGGCGCCTCCGGAGAGGATCCGAACGATTGATGTGCCCGTGCAGGACGACATCCCCGCCGTGACGGAACCACGGCGCCGCTACGCACGAGACCTGATGGGGGTGCCGCAGGGGGCGACCGTGATTGGCACGGCGGCCAGGATCACCGGGCAGAAGGCGCCGCTTGACATGGTGAAGGCCATCGAGCTGCTCCGCCGGCCCGACGTGTACATGGTCTGGATCGGCGACGGGGACCTGCGTGCGAAGACGGAGCGGGCGGTGGCCCGCGCCGGATTGAAGGACCGGTTTCTGCTGCTCGGCGAGCGAATCGACGTCGCGACGCTGCTGCCTGGACTCGACGTCTTCGTGCTGCCGAGCCTCTACGAAGGTCTTCCCTGCGCGCTTGTCGAGGCGATGACGTGTGGCATTCCGGTCGTCGCCACAGCGGTCAACTCGGTGCCCGAAATCGTGATGCCCGGCCGCACCGGGCTGCTCGCCCCACCAGGCGCCCCGCGCCAGCTGGCCCGGGCGATCGGCTTCATGCTCGACTTCCCCGACGCCGCGTCCGAGATGGCGCACGCGGCACGGGCACGCATCGGCGACGCATTTCAACCGGACGTCCACGGCCGGGAGCTGGCCGGCGTCTACAGCCTGGCGGTGCGGTTCGGCGAGGTACGTACCGGCAAACGCGCGACCGTGGCAGCGCCGGCATGAGATCGACACTGGAAAGCGCCGGCGTGGGCATCCACATCGAGTCCGACCTCGACTGGGTGGATGAGCTGATCACCGAGGGCGCGGCCGGCCAGCTCGGGGCGAGTGCACCACCGAGCCGCGCGCCCCTGCTGCTGCGCATCGAAGCCGACGGCCGGCCGTTCTCCAGGCGCGGCTGGGAGATCGTCACCAGGGGGGTATGGCGACACGGCTCCGAGACGATCGTCGAGGATGTCTGCGCGACCGGGTTTGACCTGCACCTCGAGATTGCCGAAGGCACGGCGGCGTTCACCTACCGGTGGCTGCCGGCGGCCAGGAGCCGGGTGATGAGGGTGGCGCTGCGATCGCGCTTCCACCTGCTCGCGCGGGCTGCGCTGATCCAGTATCCAGCGCTGTGGTGGGCCGGGACGAGCGATCGCGCGCCGCTGCACGCGTCCGGCATCGAGGGCGGCGGCTGCGCCGCGCTTGTCACTGCTGCCGGTGGCGTCGGCCGATCAACGCTGCTGCTCGACGAGGTGGACCACGGAAACCGGGTCACCGGGGACAACCTCGGCGTCAGCGACGGGCGCCGGCTCTGGGGCCTGGTCGAGCCGGTTCGCGTCGAGCGGGGAGGAGGCCGCCGCATGCCGCACGGACGCAGCGAAATGCCCATGGCAGGTCGCGTGCCGGAGCTCGAGCCCTCCTGCGTCGTCACGCTCGAGCGGGGCGACCACGGCGGTCACTCCCAGCTGGTGCCATGCTCGCCGGAGGCTGCCGCGCGCGCCCTGGTCACCAGCACCTACATGGCCGGCGAGCTACGCCGGTACTGGGCATTCGCAGCGACGCTGGCAGCGTCGACCGGCATCGGGCCTGCGCACTCCCCGGTCGAGGAGGCGGCATCGACGCTGACGGCGAACCTGCCCTGCTGGTCACTGCGGCTGGGGCGCCCCGGTGACCGACGTCTCAGCGATCTGATCTCCGAGCAGGTGGTGAACGCGTGCATCTGGTGAAGGACCAACGACGTGAGAGCGGTTCCGGGCCATCTGATCGGCTGAACGTGGTCGACAGTCCGGCGCTGCCCGCCGACCCCACGGCACTGGCTGCGCTCAGAGTCGGCGTTCGCGGTGTCGATCTCGCCGCCCCGGCGGTGGCGCTCCCGGACTTTCACTTCAAGGGTGACAAGGAGATGCCCTCGAGCATCGCCGTTGCCACTCGCGAGACGATTCGCCCCGTCTTTTCGAGCACGTCGCTCAACTGCGGCATGGCGCTGGTCGCGCTCGACGTCGAGCGGCCCGCAGAGGCGGAGGTGGGCGAGTTCTTCCGGCGCTTTCGCGACCGGTATCCGTTTCCCCCCACCTACCGCCGCGACCTGACCCGCGAGGAGGTGATCCGCTGCGCGGCCGAGGGGTCGGCATTCGCCGCCGAGCGGTTCCAGGTCGACTCATCCGATGTCGACGCGGTCGAGCTGGGGGGACGCATCGACGTCGACGGTCTGGGCGGGATCGACCGGGTTCGGCGAGAGCTTCCCTGGTCAGTTCAACAGCTGTCGAGAATCAGGTTCGGCACGATCGGTCCCAGCAACCACTTCGTCGAGCTGCAGGAGGTCGCCGAGGTGATCGACCCGCATGCCGCGAAGCTGCTCGGGCTCTCGCTCGGCCAGATCACCCTGCAGTACCACGGCGGCGGAGGATCACTCCCGGGCGAGCTCGGTCTGCTGTTCGGGCGGCGTAAGCGGAAGCCGGCACGTCAGGTACGGGTGCAGATGGCGGTACAACGTCCCCTGTACCACTTCGGGAGCGCGCGCTCAGCCGGCGACATGCGACGCAGACGCAGCCTGTATTTCTCCGGGGATGCGCCTCCGGTCGAGCGCAATACCCGCGAGGGTGAGCGGCTGGCGCTGGCAAACGCGATGGCGATGAACTACGGCTTCGCGTTTCGGCTGTCGAGCTACGCCAGCCTCCGCTCGCTGCTCGGAACGTGCTTCGGCGCCGGCTCGCGGCTCGTGGTCGACACCGTCCACAACTCGATCTACGACGAGCGGATCAACGACCAGCAGGCGGTGGTGCACCGGCACAATGCCTGCCGGATCTTCCCGGCGGCCACGATGCGCCACCATCCCGTGTTCGGGCAGACCGGACAGCCGCTGCTCGTGCCCGGCACCAACCGCACCTCGTCGTACCTCTGTATCCCGGGCGAGCACGCCGACCGGGCCATGTACACCGCCTGCCACGGCGCCGGCACGGTCGTCGGCGACTTCGCCCGAAGCGGGGCGTCGACGCTCGATCCGCACCGCCGCACGACGCTGCGCTTCGACTGTCGCAGCGGACGCGCCGAAACGGTGCCGCAGCTCGACGACCACGCCGTGGACGCGGTCGTGGGCGTGCTCCGAGACCATGGCATCGCACAGCCTGTCGTTCGCCTCCGACCCTTCGCCGTACAGAACTGAGGAGCCGGATTGATCGCAGCGAATCGATGGCGCGGGAACAGCCACGTGGTGGCACCGACAGACGCGTTTCGGGTGCACCTGGCGCCGTTCAGACGCAACCGCCGGGACGTGGTCCGCGCGATCGCCGGACTCGCGCCCGGCTCCTCCGTCGTCGTTTCCACCTCAGCTCCATGGGCGGCCACCCGTTGCCGGCGGTTCGCGAGACGGGCGGGGATCGATATCCACCGCGAGTATGTCGCGCTTCCAACCGCTCGGGCGCCCGCGTACCTGGTCGAGGATGCACCTGCGAGCGCTGCGGCGTTCGTGCAGTACGTGCTGGTCGTGCCGCCGCGAGCGGTCCTGTCAGGTCCGGTCGATGCAGCGCTGACGCTGATCCGCAGGCTGCACGATCCCGGCCGGGCGCTGCGCGTGCTGGCTCCTGGCCGTATCGTCGTGGGAGCACGGAGGTGACCGATCTGCTGCCGTCTGAAGGCGAGCTGGCCGCCGTCCGGGGAGCCTCGCCGACCCTCGCCGAGTTCGTCGACACATCAGGGCTGCGGTCGATCGTGATCGGCACGTCCAAGGACCCGAACGCGAAGGTCACCGTGCTGCTGGTGTCACCGCAGGGCCGGGTCCCGGTGCTGGCGATCAAGGCCCCGACCACGGAAGCCGCCGCCCGAGCGGTCGAGTGTGAGCGGCGGATGCTGGTCGAGCTGGCAACCACGCTGCCCGAGGAGCTCGCATCCACCATCCCGCGCCCGGTCTGCGCGGTCGACTTCGAGGGCCGGTCGGGGCTCGTCACGACGGCCCTCACCGGCACGCCGATGACACGCGGTTACCTCCGGCGCGACCGCGAGGCGGTGACCCGGCAGCATTTCGCCGCGCTGGCACGCTGGCTGGACTCACTGCAAACCGCGACAGCCGGCGACAGCACCCCGATCGAAATGGACGGGGGCGTCGCCAGTCGCATCCGACGGCGGTTCCGCGACGACCCCGCGGTGGACTCCGACCTGACGCGATTCGCCGAGATCACCGCACGGCTGCGGGAGCATTCCGTGCCGCGCACCGTCGTTCACGGTGACCTGTGGTTTGGCAACCTGCTGCTCTGCCGCGGCCGGCTCACGGGTGTTGTCGATTGGGAGGACGCCGACCTGCGCGGCGAACCGGTGCGCGACCTGATCCGCTTCGCGATCGCCTATGCGCTGTACCTCGACCGCGGCACCAGGCCCGGTCGTCGTGTCCGGGGGTTCCCCGGATTGCGGGCGTCGCGGTGGGGCGCCGGGATCGGCTTTGGGATCAACGGCAGCGGGTGGTTCCCCGAGCTGTTCCGCGGCTTCGTCCGGGACGGGCTGAGCCGGCTCGGCGCGCCACCCGAGTTGTGGCACGACGCGGTGCTCGCCGGTGTGGCCGAGGTGGCAGCCCGCGCCGACGATTCCGGATTTGCCGGTGCCCACCTCGCGCTGTTCCGGCAGCTGTCAACGGCTCAGCCTCGATCGAGGGCCGCAGCCTGGTGACGACCGAAACCCTGAACCCACCCCTGTGGGGCGCAGCTCGGGCCGTGCCCGCACCTCCGGCACCCCGGCCGGTCCCCGCCCCGACGCGGACGTTCACGCATACGAGGTTTCCTCTGGTCACCACCGCTGCGGCGATCGCGATGCTGCCGCTGACCGAGCCGCGGGGCCCGGCGAACCTGGGGCCGGCCGATGTCTTGATCGTGGTTTCGATCTGCGCGTGGGTGTGGTCGAGCGCCGTCAGCGGACGACGACTCTGGTTCCCGTACGCGCTGGCCGCGGGTTTGATGATCGTCGGCGGCGCGCTCGGTGCGCTGGCCGGGCCGGTACCGTCGGCCGGGCTGCTCGCGCTCGCCCAGGACCTGCTGCTGCTCGTCTGGTGCTGGACCGTCGCGAACGTCGGAAGCAGGCCCGCTCACGCCCGCGTGCTGTTCCGCGCGTGGGCCGGCAGCTCGATCGTCTGGGCCGGCCTGCTGCTGGCCGGCTTGCTGGCCGGAGCTCCAGCCGTGACGGGGCAGGTGCCCAAGACCGGAGTGCGTACCACGTTGACCTTCGGCGACCCCAACGTGTGCGCGAACTACTTCGTGATTTCGATCATGATCATCTGCGCCACCGGGTACCCGCGGAACCGATTGCTGCGAGTCGCGGCGTACGTCGCGTTGGTCGCGGCAATCTTCTCGACCGGGTCGAACAGCGGGCTGGTCGCGCTGGCGGTGTGTGTGTCCATCGCGGTGATCCTCGGCGTTCGCAGGCGCGCCGGCGTCGTGCCTGCCATCGCGTGTCAGGCGGCCATCATCCTCTGCGCCGCCGCGGCGGCGGCCACCATCAGCGTTCAGTCCATCCAGCAGCGCGCATCAACCAGCAGCTACGCGTTCGTGCGTGAGGGGCTCGGGAGAGGTGAGCAGAGTGTCACCGAGCGCACGACGGTGCTCGGCGAGAGCACCCACCTGTATGAGACCGGTGGGGTGCTGGGGGCCGGGCCGGTTTCGACCAAGCCGCGGCTGATCGCATCGATGGCGCCCTATCCGAAGGAGGCGCACGATGACTACTTCGCGTCGTTGATGGAGCGCGGCGTGATCGGAGCCCTCGGCCTGATGGTGCTGCTCGCGAGCGCGCTCCTACGCGGTGGGACGCTGCTGCGCCGCACCGTCAGCGCCGGCGTGGGCTCCGTGCTGTCGCGGCCGCACGCGGTGGTTGCGGCACTGATCGGCACGATGATCACGATGACCGTGTTCGAGCTTCTCCACGTGCGCCACGTGTGGGCATTGTTCGCGCTGGTGGCGGCCGCGTCCCTCTGGGAACGCGAATGAAGGAGTGCATCTCCAGCGTCAGGAACCGGATCGGCGCCCTGTTCGTCAAGCTTCTGGCCAACATGGCTGCCAGGGCCGTGGCACTGGCGTGCGTCGCCCTCGCGACCATCGTCGTGGCCCGCACGGAGGGTGCCGCCGGGGTGGGGATCTACGCGCTCTTGCGCGTCCTGCCCGGCCTGCTGGGGGTGGTCGTGTCCTGCGGCCTGCCCGGCGCGATTGCGTTCTTCCTGGCGGGGCCGTCTCGTGGTGATCGCCGACTGCCGTTGACGATCGTCGCCATGGCGGCGGTGGGCGGAGGCGGTGGCCTGGTGCTCTGGCTCGCCGCCACGCCGATGCTGAGCGACCACCTGTTCGACGGAGTGTCGATGCCGCTCGTGGCTTTGGCCGGCGTCACCGTCCTCACCCAGCTCTTCGTGGCGACGGCCAAGTCCTGCTCGCAGGGCAGCGGTGATCTGCGCGGAGCCAACATCGTGATCATCAACGAGGAGTTCATGTTCCTGCCGGTCTACGGCCTGTTCCTCGCCGCCGGCGTATCGGGAAGCGGCGTGCTGATCGTGAGCCTGCTCGGCGCCGACCTGTTGGCGATCGCCTGGGGATGGGCTCGGCTGGCCCGCAGGGGCATGTTCCGCGCGGTGGAACGCCCGTCCATCCCGCTCAGCAAGCAGATCGCCGCCTACGGGCTCCGCGCCCAGATCGGCGGCATCATGTCGCTGCTGAACCTCCGCCTGGACTTCATCATCCTGACCGTGCTGACCGGCCCGGCCGTGCTCGGTGTCTACGCGATCGCGTCGAAGTTCGCCGAGTTGATCAAGGTGCCCGGCCTCGCCCTGACCTATGTGCTCTATCCGCAGTTCTCGAGCGACGGGAGGGAACGGGCGACGGCGGCAGCGCGCCGGCTGATCCCACGCGCCGGCATCGCGCTGGCCGCCGGGGTGATCCCGCTTTGGCTGATGTCGGGCTGGCTGATCCCGGCCATCTACGGCACGGCCTTCACAAGCGCCGTGACACCCGCCCGGATCATCCTGCTCGGGCTCGTGCTGGAGGGTGTGGCGGGAGTGATCTCCGCCTACCTCTACGGTGTCGGGCGACCCGGCCTCAACTCCTGCGCCATGGGCGTGGGCCTGGTGGTCTGCGTCGTGCTCGATCTGCTGCTGATCCCGCCGTTTGGATCGACCGGAGCGGCGGCCGCGTCGGCCGCCACCTACCTCACCAGCACCTTCGCCCTGGTCGCATGCTTCGGATGGCTGCAGCGGTCGGATTCAGACATCCCCAACCCACGGGCCGTGGCGACGACCGACCCGGGCTAGCGGCTCTCACTCCATGTCAGCACAGGGACTGTCAACCGCCCACGCTCCCGTTCTCACCCGCGGCGGCCTCCGCACGGTCGCGGCGGACTGCGTGCGTCCCACAGACCGCTCGGCACCGCGTCATGCCTTCACGGTCGATGTCGAGGACTGGTACCAGTCGTGCGTCGACTTCGATGCGCCCATCAACGATCGCGTGGTCAGGAACGTGGATCGGATCCTCGACATGCTGAGCGGCACGAACGTGCGGGGCACCTTCTTCGTCCAGGGCATGGTCGCCGAAGCGCTTCCCCGCATGGTCGAGGCGTTGGTACGCGAAGGCCACGAAGTCCAGTCTCACGGCTACAGCCACCGGCCGTTGAATCGGATGAACCAGGCCGCGCTCAGAGACGAGGTGGAACGGGCCAAGAAGACGGTCGAGGACGCGGCCGGGACGAGTGTCACCGCGTTTCGCGCGCAGGATTTCTCGGTCCTGGGGTCCAACCTCTGGGCGCTGGAGACAATCGCCGGCGTCGGGTTCGAGATCGACTCGTCGATCTTTCCCATGCAGTCGGCTCGCTACGGCATCGGCGGCTGGACGCTGGCCCCGCACCACGTCATCCTCAGCGGAGGGATGCGACTGCTCGAGGTGCCGGTCGCCGTCTGGGCGCGCGGCTCGCTGCGCGTGCCCGTGGCGGGAGGTGGATACTTCCGCGTCCTGCCGGAGGCGGTGCTCGAGCGCGCGATCCGCTCGGTCGACACCGCCGGGCGGCCGGCGGTCATCTACTGCCACCCGTACGAGTTCGCTCCGGACGAGCTGGCGGGATATCCCAACCTGCCGTGGAAGCTTCGGGTCTCCCAGGGGCTCGGCCGATCCCGGTTCGAGGCGCGAATGACCAAGCTCCTGCGCAACGTGCCGTTCGGCCCGCTCCGGGACGTCCTGGACGCGTGGAGCGTGCGGTGAACGTCGTGTTCATCACCACCGACGACCCCCTGTACCTGCCGGGGTTCTTTGACCGCGTGCTGACCGAGCGGCCCGACACCACCGCCGTTCTGGTCGCACCACCGCTGTACGGTGACCAGACGACGATCGGCGCCGCCTGGCGGTATCTCCGGACGTTCGGTGTGCGAGCGACCTTCGGGCTGGCGAAGCGGTCGCTGGATGCCAGGCTGGCCAAGCGGTCAGTCGCCGCCACCTGTCAGCGCCGGGGCGTTCGCTGCGAGCACGTCAAGGACGTGAATAGCCCGAGCGTGCTGCGCTGGCTGGAGGAGCAGTCGACCGACGTGGTTGTCTCGGTCAGCTGTCCCCAGATCTTCAAGCGGCCGCTGATCGACCTTCCGCGCCTGGGCTGCCTGAACCTGCACGGGGCGATCCTTCCCAACTATCGCGGCGTCCTGCCGAGCTTCTGGATGCTTGCGAACGGCGAGCGAACGGCTGGGGTTTCGCTGTTCTTCGTCAACGAGCACATCGACGGCGGCGACCTCTGCGGCCAGCGCATATTCGAGATCCGGGATACCGATACCCTCGACAGCCTGATCCGGCGGTCGAAGGCGGTTGCCGCGGAGTTGGTGCTCGACGCGCTGGACGGGATCGAGTCCGACACGGTCGTTCGCGAGCCGCTCGACCTGGATTCGGGGTCGTACTACTCCTGGCCCGACCAGGCGGCCGTGCGGCGATTCCGCACATCGGGCCGGCGTCTCTGGTAGACGTCGCCCCGCGCCGGTCTCCCGACGGCCGGGCGCTAGCGCTGGTCGTTGTGGCGCTGCATGACGCGCGCGAGCGCGGGCTGGTTCTCGAGCGCCTGGGGCGCCGGGCAGCTCGACGGCGTGCACTGCACTCCGAACGTGTAGCTGTAGTCCATCGCCGGCGCAGGAACCACCAGGCTCCAGGCATGCAGCATGGCGGTCAGCTCGCCGGCCGTCGGAAGTCGGTAATAGGGAGCCTTTCCGTCGGTACGACCCTCCTGGCCGAATGTCTGGAAGGTCGGCACGATCGCCCGTCGCGGGATGCCGCTCCTGATTGCCGTGTCGACCTTGGCCGCGATCACACCGAGCTCACACGGAGCCGGCGCTCCGCCGGCGTCGAGGTGACAGGGATAGGGATCGAGGCCGATCAGGTCGACGTGCGTATGCGAGGGTGCGAGCGCCCGGTATTCGCAGCCGGGATGATCGCCGCACAGGTTGGAGCTATCGAGTGCGACGATGAACGCGACTTGATTCGTGTGCGAGTGAATGTAGTCGGCTCGGGCGGCGATCTCGGAGGCGACCGTCGGACAGATGGATGGATGCGGCTCGTCCGAAAGGTAGTACCCGAACACCTTACTGTTGCCCGCTGTGGCGTCGACCTGGGCTCGGAACTGTGGCATGGTAAACCCCGGCGGCGGGCAGGCGGATCCAGCCGGCGCATTCCCCAGGTTCCCGACCCACACGAGCGCCTTCGCTCCCCGCGGCAGCCGATCCACAACGGCGTTTACCCGCTCCGGGGTACGGGTGCTCCCGGCGATGTCGAACAGCGTGAACCCGTCGCTTGCCGCAGGGCCAACCCGGCCACCGGTGTTGGGAGCGTAGTGCCACGTTTTCGTGGGTGTGGTTACGGATGGGGGTCCGCCCGCGGTGTAATTCCGAAGGATGAGAATGACGACCACGCCGGCGAGCACAGCTGCGACCAGCAGCAGCGTGGGGGATGGGCGAAACCGCCGGGGCATTCAGTGCTTCTTCGTCGTCATGGTTTCGATGGCGGCTTCGGAGCGTTCGGTGTTGTCGATACTAGCAAGAGACAACGAATGCAGCGACCGCACCCGTGCTCCCACCGTCGGCATTACATTGACAATGCTCCCTGTCGGTGAGAGCCTCGATCTCCGGATGTTGGAAACACGTTTCGTGAAACTCGTTCGATTAGCAGCTCCGTCAACAGCGTTCTCCGCGGTGGCGCTCTGCACCGTCCTGCTCCTGGTGCTGGGTACGTCTCAGGCGGTCGCCGCGACCGCGAAGACCCTGTACGTTGATCGGGCCGATCCGTCGTGCACGAACAGGGGAGTGGGCACGCGGGCGCATCCGTTTTGCACGATCAGTGCGGCGGCATCAAAGGTGGTCGCCGGGCAGACGGTGCTGGTGGCGTCGGGGACATATCACGGGACGGTGCGTGTACCGGTTTCGGGACGGTCGGGTGCGCCGATCAGGTTTACCGCCGCTCCCGGCGGGTCGGTGACGGTGCGGGGAGGCACGGACGGCTTTCTGATCTCACGCAGGCGCTGGATCAGCATTCACGGGTTCGCCGTTACCCATACGGCCGGTTACGGGATCAGCGTGACCGATTCTTCGCACATACGGGTATCGGTCAACCATGTGCAATATTCGGGGTTGCCGGTGAGCGGAAAAACCAGCGCAGGGATTCGAATCAGGAACACCACTGATTCCCTGATTGTGCGGAACGTTTCTGATCACAACACGTACGCGGGGATAATGGTGATGGGTGCGTCGTCGACTCGCAACGAGGTCCGCGGAAACACCACCTTCAGCAACGCCGAAGGGTATCAGCGTGCCGCTCCGGGGATCCGGATCTACAGGGGTTCCGGGAACGTCGTCGATGGCAATGTGACATATGACAATGAGGACTCCGGGATCGAATGTTACGCAGGGGCAAGCAGTACCCTGATCTATAACAACATCTCGTACCATAACGGCGACCATGGTATCGACGCTCTCGCCTGTGCGGGTGTCCGGATCATCGCAAACACCGTGTACGACAACGTCACCGCCGGGATCAACCTCGAGGGCGGCTCCACCCGGGGGACGGTGGAGAACAACCTCAGCGTCGACAATGGCATTGAGAGTCCGCGCACGCCGGGCGATATCCGCGTCGATGGCGATTCGACCGCGGGAACGGCCGTCGACTACAACACCGTGTTCTCGACGGCGCCTGGCACCCTGCTGATCTGGAGCTCCGTCGGCTACACCACGCTGGCCGCCTTCCAGGCCGCCAGCGGCCAGATGGCACACGGCGCCGTCGCCGATCCTGAGTGGGCCGATCCCGGGGCGGGCGACTTCCAGCTCACCGCGGGCTCGCCCGCAATCGACTCCGCCAACTCGGCCGTCTCCGGCCAACCCGGCACCGATATCGACGGCCACCCTCGGGTCGACGACCCGGCGACGACCGACACCGGCGCCGGCCCCCGCAGCTACGACGACCGCGGAGCCTGCGAATTCCAACCTATCGTGGTCACAAATCGCCCGCACCCGCCGCGGCATCCCGGACCCACCTACCCTTTGGGCTAGTTTATGGTCTAGGAACCGGTAACGGCTGCCGGCACCTGCGATAATCGCCTCTCTCCGCTGGTTCCATGGACGGAAGGGCATTTTGTGGGTGCAAACGCGCCGTCGAACGGGGTGAAGCACGGCCGCTCGCTGCTCGTCTCGACCGCCCGCGCGGGTGGTCTTATGCTTGCCGTGCTGAGCTGTGCCATGCTCACCGGCGCCGGGCGCGCGGTGGCAGCAGGGACGGTGTACATCGTCGACGCCACGTCGCCGACCTGCGGAGCCCAGGGTCCGGGGACGCCGGCGCAGCCGTTCTGCACGATCGCGGGCGCCGCGAACGTCGCGGCCGCCGGCGATACCGTGCTCGTCCAGGCCGGCACCTATCCCGGAACGGCGGTCAACCCGAGGAACTCCGGCGTGACCTTCGCGGCGAACCCCGGCGTCGCCATCAGCGGTGGAACCAAGGCGTTCGCCATCTCCAGCCGGAACGACATCACCATCTCCGGCTTCACGATCACGAACACGGGCTCGAACGCCATCAGCGTGTCCGGCGGCAGCAACGTGACGATCTCCAACAACGTCGTATCGTTCGCAGGAACGCCGATCACGAGTCCCGGCGTCGGAATCTACCTCAGCAACGTGGCCGGCGGCCTCGTCCAGGGGAACGTCACGCACGACAACTCTGCGCATGGGATCTACCTCAGCGGAACCACCACGGGTGTCATGGTGCGGGGAAACACGTCGTACCACAATGCCTATCAATACCAGCGAAACGCCAACGGGATCGATGTCATAGCTCCCGGGAACTCCATCGTCGGAAACGTCACATACAGCAACGAAGACAGCGGCATCAACATGTACACCGGCGCGAACGACACCTACATCGCCGACAACCTCACCTACGGTAACGGAGACCACGGCATCGACGATCTCAACGTCATCGGCGGGCGGATCATTGGTAACACGGTGTACGGCAACTGCACCACGGGGATCAACGTTGAGGGCACCAGCGGCAACTACGTCGTCGAGAACAACGTCTCGATGAACAACGCGACCGGAGCGGTGATCAACCCCACGCCGATCCCGACGAACCCAAGCACCGGCGGGCCCTACTACACGAATACGTGCAACCGCCGCCACGGGAACATCGGGATCTGGGACTCCGCCCCGGCGAGCACCACCGCCAACTACAACCTGGTGTACCAGACCAGCAGTGGCGCCGCCGGGTACTACTGGGCCGGAACCGCCTACAACACCCAGGCGGCCCTGTACGCAGCCAGCGGACAGGAGGCCAACGGGATCTTTGCGAACCCGCAGTTTCTTAGCGCCGCCGCCGGCAACTTCCAGCTGACCGCGGGGTCGCGTGCGATCGACTCTGCAGACTCGCTCGTCGCCGGCGAGCCCGACACTGACATCCTCGGCAACGCGCGGGTCGACGACCCTGCCACCGCCAACACCGGCAACCCGTCGGGGTCGTATTTCGACCGGGGGGCCTACGAGTACCAGCCGCAGGGCTCCGGCGGCGCTCAGGCGATCAGTTTCACGGCTCCGGCCAGCGGTACGGTGGGTGGGTCGGCGACGCTGTCCGCGACCGGTGGTGGCTCGGGCAATCCGGTCGTGTTCTCGGTTGATGCGTCCAGCGGCAGCGGCGTCTGCAACGTGTCTGGCACGAACGGCAGCACCGTCAACTACACCGGCGCCGGGAGCTGCGTGATCGACGCCGATCAGGCCGCCGGCAACGGCTACACGGCGGCGCCGACCGTCCAGCAGTCGATCACGGTGGGTTCGAATGCGCAGACGATCAGTTTCACGGCTCCCTCGAGCGGCACGGTGGGTGGGTCGGCGACGCTGTCTGCGACCGGTGGCGGCTCGGGTAATCCAGTCGTGTTCTCGGTGGATGCATCGAGCGGCAGCGGCGTCTGCAACGTGTCTGGCACGAACGGCAGCACCGTCAACTACACCGCCGCCGGCAGCTGCGTGATCGACGCCGACCAGGCCGGCGGCAACGGCTACACCGCGGCGCCCACGGTCCAACGGTCAATCACCGTCTCGCAGGGGCAGAGTCAGAACCTTGTGGGGAACGCAGGGTTCGAGACGGATCTGACCGGGTGGAACACGTCTGGGTCGGATTCCGGGGCGACGTTCTCCCGGGTAGCCGGCGGACACACAGGCGGATGGGCGGCAAAGCTCACGAATACGTCAAGCGTTGCCGCCACCTGCCTGCTGAACGACTCTCCGAACTGGGTGACCTCAACCGTTTCCAACACCTACACCGGCTCGCTGTGGGTGCGTGCCGACACCGCCGGTGAGGTTGTGAAGCTGCGGTTCCGCGAGTACAACGGGTCGACCCTGGTCGGAACTGCGACGGCGCAGGTGACGCTGACGACGTCGTGGCAGCAGGTATCCCTGAGCTATGCACCGGCGGCGCCTGGCGTGTCCACGCTGGACTTCAACGCCTACGTCTCCAAGGCAGCGACGGGAACCGCCTTCTACGCGGACGACGCGGCCATCACGACCTCCTGAGTGGGCCCAGGCTCGCCCGCTGCATGAGCGTGATCGGGGGACACGCCCCCGCCTGAGCAACCGACGTGACCGAGAACCCCGCGCGCTCGTAGAACGGCACCGTTCGCCGGTTCGGCGTCTCCAGGTACGCCGGAAGCCCGCTCTCATCGACGATCTCCAGGCAGGTGCGCATCAGATCCGTCCCCAGGCCGCGCCCCTGAAGCGCGCGATCGACCCCGAACCACGGCAGGTACCAGTGCGGCTCCGTGGGATGCCCTGCGGCCATCTGCTCCAGCGTCGCGAACGAGTCGGCGTGGAGGCCGACGGAGGTGGTCTCGACCAGCACCTGCACCACGGCCTCGCCGTCAGGCTCCCTGCCCGGCCCAAACCAGAACGCGACGGCATCGAAATCCCCCAGCCGCCAGACGGTCTGATCGGCGAACGCTGCGCCGCCGAACGCCGCGATGAACGCCGGAAAGTGCCGTCGGTACTGCGCCTCTTCGGGGTAGAGCCAGCGCTCGACAGGGTCATCCTGGAACGCCGACACCAACGTGCGGATCGCGCGATCCTGCTCAGCCGGCCCGACCACCGCGAACTCCGTTTCCGCCATCGAGCGACTGTACCGCGCCGCTACGGCGGTTAGTCGCGTCCGTAGCCGCCGGTTGCGAGCCAGCCACCACCCGTGTCACTTGACAGCCGGCCGATGCCGACGAGGTCGATCAGACGCTGTGCGGCGGGGCTCGCGGTGACGCTCCACTCGGCCTGGTGGCCGTCGATGCGGAGCAGTGCGGCCATCAGCGCCTCCAGTCCGGCTGCGTCGATGGAGTCGACGGCGGAAAGGTCGATCAGAATGCCGGGCGAGGGCACCTGTCTGAGGGCTTCTTCCACGACGCCCTGAAGGCGCTCCTTGGCGAGAATGTCGATATGCCCTCGGCAGACGATTCGGATTGGCCCGTTGCCGGTCTCGAAGCGGCCGAGCGTGGCGGTGAAGGGAGCGGTCACGTGCTATCGGGTTGGGCGGCGAGGTCGGACGACCCCATCGACGGGGTGCTCGACAGCACCCCGTCAATGGAGGTTCGGGAGCCGTGGTCGGCTCTAGCCGTTGTCGCGGCGGTCGGCAGAGCCGGACTTTGCGAGCCCGCGGCTTACCATGTAGCCGATTGCGATCGCAGCTACGACCTGCCACACCCAGCGATCATGCCAACTGTGGTTGGCCTGACCGGCGACGATCGTGGCAACGATCACGCCGACCATGGCGTAAAACTCAGTCGTCAGAAATGACGGCTTCGTCTCCGCCCAACTCGTCGTCCGCTGCTCGCTGCGGCGGCCGGTGAACTCCCGGTCTGCTACCTGTGTAGACATACATGCCTCCTACCTGGATGGGACTGAGGAAGGAGATTCGGCCAGCGAAGCCATCCTTACCCCATGAATCTGGCTTTGCTACGGCCGAAACCATGTCGTACCCAGTCCGCCCTCGTGCCAAACCAGGGCGTCCTTTAGCCAGGCAATAGCGTCGATTCGCTGCGGTTTGATGGCACGCGCCGACCCAGATGCTCTCACGCTGACGCGGGTGCTTTAGGCCGGCATGGTTGGCGCCTGTGACCTTTGGGAATGGTGCTGATGTGCGCCGGGTTCCACCTGCGTGATTGGGGGGGATGGCGTATGGGTGAGGGCGGCGGGTGTCGGCTTGCATCGACCGCCGCCCCCACCCTGGCTTCTTGACCGGTGGAGAGCTACTACCTCGTCGGCGGACTCATCCCCCAGATCTGGGCCACGCCCTCGGGGTCGGTGACGACCACGTTGGGGTTGTTCTGGATGGCCCTGATGATGCGCTGGAAGTCCACCCAGCAGTAGCGCTCCACGTCGTTCGACCAGTGGTAGGCCGGATTCGGGTTGGTGCAGTCCCACTGATCCGCGTTGGTCTTGTACTGGTTTACGCCCGTGGTCACGTCCGGGTTGCTGTTTCGCACCAGCACGTAGCCCTGGAGATTCAGCGCCTGTCCGGGCTTCAGGAGGGTGATCTGGTTGATGACGCTGACGGGCACGGTGTACCGACAGGTCGAACAGCCCGGCAACAGGGTCGAGCAGGGGAGACCGACGACGTTGCAGCGGCCGCCGAGCAGCTGCCGCGTCGAGGCGATGTCGTCGTTCGCCTGCACCGTCGCCAGCGTGTTGAGACCGGTGCCCTGGTAGCTGCGGTTCATGTAGAAGCAGGGGATGACGTCGTCGGTCATCACCGTCGGGTCAGTCTTCTGGCTCGGCCAGTTGTACTGGCCGAGAGCGCCGAGCAGGCCGTGCTGCGTGATCACGTCACGCGAGCCGCAGGTCTCGGAGTTCTGCCAGTCGGCCAGCGTGCCCGTCCACGTCTTCGGAGCGGTCGTCCAGACCAGCGGGTAGTCGGCGCTGTGGGAGATGAAGTGCATCCCATACACCGAGCCGAGTGCCTCTAGCTGCGACCAGGACGGCCCGAAGGACTCGCCACCGTGCGCACACCAGTTGGCGTTGTCCTTGGTGACTCCGGTCTCGACGCTGCCGGTCAGGTGCACCTTGGGAGCGTTGGCCACGACCCACCTCGCCACGGAGAACCCGTTGTTGGGCGCGTACAGCGGCGTGATGTTCTTGTCATCCTGCTTGCACGTACCAGTCGGCTCTGAGCCCATCATGTTGTCGGCCGCCGAGATCTCAGAGCGCGACATGACGATCGTGACCATCGGGGGAGCCATCGTCGCGTCCTGGGCGCTCATGGACGCATTCGCGGGCGCGGCCACCGCGAGCGCGGCCACCAGCATCCCCAAGCCCAAAATCGCCCTACCCAAGTGGAGCCTCCCACCGTGCGACGCAACGAACAACGCACACGACAGCTGACACGGCGCTCAGATCTCGAACAGCATCCGTCTACGCGGGCATCGTTGTCAAGTCCGGGATTGGAACGCAGGTACGGGGGCGGCAGGGATCGAACCTGCGACCTTGAGCTTAGAAGGCTCCTGCTCTATCCACTGAGCTACGCCCCCGAGAAGTGCACCCTACATTGCCCGAGCAGGCCCACCACGGTGCGATCAAGGCCCAGCGAGCTCAGCTAGACATGCCCCGATAGCGGGCGTAGCGTCGCAGTACTTCGCTGACATAGCGGCGCGTCTCTGCGAAGCCTGGGACGGTTCCCGTCCGCTCCACGATCGTCGGGCCGGCGTTGTATGCGGCGAGCGTCAGGGTAAGCCGGCCCTGGAATCGGTCGAGCAGTTCTCGCAGATACCGGCACCCGCCGCGCACGGACTGTCGTGGGTTCATCGGATCACTCACACCGAGCGCTCGGGATGTCTCGGGTGCCAACTGCATCAGCCCGTCGGCGCCGCTGGTCGCGTTGTGAGCTCGCGGGTTGAAGGCGGACTCTTCGGCAATCACGGACGCCACCAGCGCTGGCGCCAACCGGCTGCGCCCCGCTTCTTGCCGGATGACCTGCGCATAGGGCCATGTGTGCCGTCGAGCGACGCTGGACTCCCGCCCGTCGGCGGGGCTACCGACTCTGAGCGCGATCGCGACCAGCGGCAGCGCGACAACGGCGCGGGCTCTTGGCGACCGCAAGGCTGGCTGCGCCGCTTCCCATCCTTGTCCAGCGATCAGCAACGCTGGGACGACGACGTCATCGACCAATCCCGAGCGCCCGATGTCACGACGCGCGTTCGTCAACAGGGCAGGCACGGCAGTCCATTCTTCATGCACGAGGTCGCTCCTGCCGCGGCAGCTCGACCGGCCATTGTCGCGGTCGCTGGGTCTACGGCTTGGCGTTGAGGTGGACGTCGAGCAGTCTGCGCGTCGAGTCACTGCTTCGATACGTGCCAAGCCATACCTCTGAGCCCGACGGAGCGATCCAGGTCGCCGTATCGGGCAGCGCTATCGTCGGGCCGGTGTGCTGACCGCTTCGAACATCGAGCCTCGTGAGACGATGCCAGCCGAGCGTACTGGCGACCCAAAGCGATGCCGAGCCGCCTGAGTTGATAGATCCGAGGCCCGGGAAGCGAAAGCTCGCGGCCACCTTCAGCGTCGGCTGGTACGTCTCGACATGGATTAGCCGGTTCTGTGTCGTATCGCTGCTGAACGCGGAGATCCAGACGTCGCCCCCAGCGGCGATGACGTACTCGGGTTGTAACGGTTGGCCCGTCGGCGGCTCCAGGGGCAGTCGCGTCGTCGCGCCGGTGATTGCGTCGATCCTGACGAGCTCCGATCCGGCCAGCGCCCACAGTGCGCCCGACCCGTAGGTGATGTCAAACACGCGCGCGCCGGCCTTGACGACGTCCAACCTCTTCCGGCCGGGCGTGTAGCGGTAGATGCGCGACCCGGCGGCGACCCAGATCGATCCGCTGCCCTGCGTCGGGTTGCAGGAGACGATCGCGATGGACATGCAGCCGGCGCGGCCGGGGATGGACACCTGCGTCGTCGAGCCATACACAGGGACGTGGATCAGAAGCGCACTGGTCGAGCGAAATGATGCGACTGCGACCACCCAGGCACCCTCCGCGCCGACATTCACGCCCAGCGGAATCACACCGAGCGGCCTCATCGGATCCGGCGTCGTCTTGCCGGGTTGGATGCGCGTGATCGTCCCGCCGGTTGCGCCTTGTTGCTGGACGATATACGTGCCCGCCGGGCCGGCCGCGACGACGGTTCGATGGTCGCCGAGCGGCCGTGCCGGCCCGACGGTGGCGGTGAAGGGCGCCGCCGCCTCGGCTGCGGAGCCGGATCTGCGGCTGAGGGTGACGACGGCGATCGCGACGATCGCCGCGGCGATGAGCACCACCCCGGCTAGCGGCAGCCACGGTGCCGGCCGGCGCGCCGCTGTCGCCCGTGGCGGTGGCGGTAGATCCTGGTCGGGCATGACACGAACGACGCGGACCTGGTCCTCGATGCCCTTGAACCGCATCGTGTGCGGTGAGCCGAACCGAACACCCTCGATCCGCCGTGCCAGATGTACGACCTGTTCACTGGCAAGGATCTCGCCCGGTTGCGCGCGACTGCAGAGTCGTGCCGCCAGGTTGAGCGCGCCGCCGCGATACCCGCCGTCCGTCGGCAGAGCTTCACCCGCGTCCAGCCCGATGCCGACTCCTTGGGGAAGCGGTGCGCCGCCGGCGGAGCCGCCGCGGAACCTGCCCTGGAGGTCGACCGCGGCGCCAAGCGCACGACGGGCCGAGACGAACACGCATAACGCCTCGTCGCCCCGCAACTCGAGCAACTCGCCGTCCCAGGCCGGCATCGCTTCCCGAACGATGCGAGCAAACTGGGCGGCAAGCTCCGATCCAGCATCATCGCCGTGCTCATGCGTGTAGCGGGTATAGCCGCGGATGTCGGCGATCAGGAAGGTGCGAACCTCACTCGCGCGAGGCCGATGCTCGACCGTGGTCATGCCCCATCACGTTCGGTATCGGCGGCTCGCCGGCCGATCCGTCCCCGTGGGTGGCATGGCGTACGCAAAGCCTCGAGCACTCAATCGCCTCCGCCGGAAGGATCCAGATGATCCCACCCAGCCATTCCGAAGACAACCCGGGGGATTGTTAGGGGTTCGTATGGATCCCGCGCCCGGTGTAGACGGCCTGAGTCCTGGCCCCTATGTAGAGACCGTCACCGGAGAAGCGTCTCTGGTGGGATGGGGGTCTCTAGATGACGGCAGTCGATCTTCAGGATGCGCGGTGTGCCGCAAAGCACGCCGCCATGGTCGCGCGGCGCGGGAGTGGCGGCCGAGTTGCCTCCGGCACCGCAGCGGGTGCGGTAATGCACGTGGAGCTGGCCGGGCCGACTGGGCGGTGCTCGGTTCCGGTTCCGGTTCAGGCGATGTGGCTGTCGCGGCGCTCGCAGTAGGCCTCGAACTCGGCGTAACGGGTCAGATAGACCGCCAGCTCGAGCATGCCGAATGCGACCCATTCGGCGAAAAAGCGAGGATCAATCACCCGTAGATCAAGATCGGGGTCAACGCAGTCCATGGGACGCACCTCACGTTGGGAGCGGGAGCAGTGCTCGTCTCATGATCCGTCGACCCGACGTTGAGCACATCACCCCGCCGGGCGATCCTTCAGGTCAAACGATGGTGGGCGGGGCGGGTGTACGATGTTGGCGGGATGCGGCGATTGGTCATCATCGGCGCGTGCCTGGTTGGCCTCGGTTGGTTGGCCTGCCTGGTATGGCGGCAACGGGCAGCGGGTGACGATCCAGGCGATCGGGAGCGGATCGCGACCCGTGAGCCAAAGGGCGACCGCGATCAGCTGGCCGTGGCCGAAGAAGGGGTGGCGCCGGAGTCCTACCGACCGTCCGGGCAGTGGGCGAGCGGGCAAGGAGCCTCGGAGGAGCTGCTGGGCGAGTTGGCGGAGCTGCGACGCGATGCCCTCAAGCGGGTGCATCGGCGACCGCTGTACGTGATGGCCGAAGAGCGAGGGGTGCCGCGGTACCGGCGGGCATTCATGACCAACGGCCAGCTTTTCGATGCCATCCTCAAAGCCGAAGGAGTGTCGCCGGAGACGGGGTCGGCGTCGCCTGCGACGGTCGAGCGGGTACGAGCGCTGACCCTCCAAATGTTCGATTTCGCCGGCGAGTAGGTTCGAAAGGCGCCCAGCCGACCAGGCATGGAGAGACTCTTGCTGCGTTACTGGCTCTTCGGGGGAAGAACGTTAGCGTTTCGCAGGGTATGCAAGTCACCACTCGGCTCTGCCAAATAGGCGACGACAGGATCAAACCACCTGCACCGCATGCCGGTCGCTGATTGCGGTGCCGGATATTCCAGTTAGTCGGTGGGGTCTAGCGGCTCTGGTGTATAGAACACCGTGTGCAAGGCCTGATAAGAACGCGCCGCGAATACAGTTGACCGATGAACTCCGGCACGATATGACTGGCGGCCGCGCGTCTCATGAGTCGACGCGTGAGCTCCATATCCGGGGGTCTGCGTGCATTTCGACGTCGGGTCAGGTATCCGAGCGTTCCGGATCGTGCTTATCGGCGCGCTCGTGGTGGTGGCGAGTGCGCCCGCGGCGACCGCGGCGACGGCCGGATTCGGCTCACCCGCCCCCGGGCGGCCGGTGTTGCAGTGGCTGCCGGAGGAGTTCGCCACAGGCCACACCTATACGCAGGCCCAAGCGGTAACTGCCGCAGCCCGGTATGACGTCATCGTAGCGTATACCCAGGCGTTTCAGCCGTACCTGGCATCTATGCGCGCTGCGAATCCGAACCTTGTCGTGCTCGCGTATATGAACGGCATGTTCGTGCCGCCCGCCCAGGCCACGTCGTGGCCGGCCGACTGGTATTCCTACGATGCTAATGGAATCAAGGTTCAGAACGCGCAGAACAAGAACTATTTGATGAACCCGACGAGTTCCGGTTGGGTTCAGAATCGGGCAACGACGTGCGCGAACCTCGTGGCGCAGAGCGGGTACGACGGTTGCATGCTCGACACGCTCGGCGTCGCTCCGCTGACCGCGGGCTACTGTACGGCGCTGCCGATCAACCCCGCCACAGGTGCGGCGTGGGCTCGGCCGGATTGGATCTCGGCAACGACGCAGCTCTCAACGTCCGTCAGGTCCACCGTTTCGCCGAGTCTGGTGGTCGGAAACGGCCTCAAGGACGGCCCATCGCTTGGAGAGAGCAGCCAGCTGTTCAACGGCATGGACGGTGGCATCGCCGAGGGATTCCTCCGCACGTCGACCCAGTCAGCGACGACGTACCCAAGCGTTTCGGTCTGGCAGCAGAACGTCAACATGCTCCTGAGTCCGCCCAAGCCGATGCTGGCTCTCACCAAGGTGTGGGCGTCGGCAACCACCGCCCAACTCAATCAGTATCACCTCTACGCGCTGGCGTCGTTCCTGCTCGGAACCGACGGTCGCTCATACTTCTACTTCAGCTCGGCGGCGTCGGAACCGCCGATATCGGTCGTCCCCTGGTCGGTCAACATCGGCGATCCATCGGGTTCCTACTCGCTCCAGGACGGCGCATATCAGCGTCCCTTCACGCAGGGGCGCGTGCTCGTCAATCCAACCGCCAGCCAGGTGTCCGTTCCGCTGTCGGGGTCGTACACCGAGATGGACGGCACCCAGGTCTCCGGCTCGCTGGTCATGCCGCCAAACACCGGGCAGATCCTCCAAGCGGTGTCCGCCTCGGTGCCGGGTGCGCCGACGGGGGTGTCTGCGGTTGGTGGGGATGCGTCTGCGACGGTGAGTTTTTCTGCGCCGGGGAGTGATGGTGGGAGTGCGATTTCGGGGTATTCGGTGACGGCGGCGGATGCGTCGACGCCGGGGAATGGTGGTCAGGTGGTGTCGGGTGGTGGGAGTCCGTTGGTGGTGTCGGGGTTGACGAATGGTGATGTGTATTCGTTTACGGTGACGGCGACGAATGGGGTGGGTAGTGGGCCTGCTTCGGCGCCGTCAAACAGCGTTACTCCGAGTGCGCCGGCGCTCCTCACACTCACCACTCCCGCGCCCGCCTTCGGCGTGGCCAGCGTCGCCTACAGCTACCAGCTCAACGCGACCGGCGGGAAGCCCCCCTACACCTGGGCGGTCACCTCGGGTTCTCTGCCGCCCGGTCTGCATCTCGCCTCCACCGGAGCCATCAGTGGCACACCGACAGCAGCCGGTAGCTGGACGTTCGGGATCATCGTCCGAGACGCCTCCACGCCGGCCAACTCGCTGACGTCCGCACTCACCATCCAGATCTATCCCAAAGCCAAGAACGGCAGCGGTACCGAAACCATCTCTCCGACCACCGCGACCCATGGCTCGAGCGGGAACACGTTCACGCTCACCTACAGCGCCCCCGCCATAGGCGCCCTCTACGACGGCAAACTCAAGATCACCGTGCCGAGCGGCTGGACCGCTCCCTCAAAGACCTCCACGTCGCCGGGTCTGGTTGCGACCAGCATGGGCTCCATATCGATCTCTGGTCAGACGATTACGATCAGCGGCCTGCGGCTGGCGCCTGGGGCAGCGTTCACGGTCACCTATGGAAGCACCGCAGGTGGCAAGAAGGGCGTAACCGTACCCTCCAGTACCGGTGCGTATACCTTTACGACCAAACAGGGATCAGCCTCGGGCGCAACCCCGGTCCCGCTCGCAAGCTCACCGACCGTGAAGGTCGGCTAGGCGGGTCGGGGACTGAGTTCTCCGTAGCGCACGGAGTCAGGCGTTCGATCAGCCGTGTGTGATGGCGGCCGGGTCGGGCTTGCCGGCCGGCGTGACCGGCACGAAGTCGAAGCCGTCCGGGGTGTTCAGGTAGCCGTGCGCGGTGCCGGACGCGCCCAGGTGCCCATACTGCCAGACGATCCGCTTGGTGCGCGGGTCGATGATCACGACGCGCTGGTTGTAGTCGTCGTTGACGGCGATCATGCCGTTGGGCAGCATCGCCGCCAGGCTGGGGTGGTCGAGCCTGCCCGCCCCGGAGGCGGGGCGGTACTGCCACCGCACGCGGCCGGTGCGGCGGTCGAGGATGACGAGGCCGCCGGGGCTGGCGTAGTCGGCCACCAGGATGTTGCCGCTCAGGGTCAGCTGCGGATCCGACGGGTAGCTGACCGGGGCGTGATAGACGCGCACCAGCTTTCCCGAGAGCGTGAACTCGTCCAGGTAGGAGCCGTTGATCTCGCTGACCAGGATGTGGCCGTCCGGCAGCGGGGTGTCGCCGTTGACGGCGCCCAGGTAGCGGGGCGGGTCGTGCACGCAGTGGCCGGCCCGGCCGATCGAACGGACGATGCGATGCCCGCGAATCTCGAGCACGCGGCAGTTGTACGCATCGGCCACGATCACCATCCCGTTGCTGAGCTTGTATGCGTCGTCGGGCGTGTTCAGGTAGCCGGGCGTCGAACCTCTCACGCCGGCGTGCCCGTAGCTCCAGATCAGCCGGCCGCGGGGATAGCTGATCATCACGATCTGGTGGTTCTCCTCCTGGTTGGAGATGATCGCGCGGCCGCCCGGCACGAAGAAGGTGTCGTCGTCGAAGAACAGCTTGTGCTGGCCGGGGCGGCTCGGGTAGTGCCACAGCAGCTTGTGGCGGGGGTTCACGAGCAGGATCCGGTTGTTCCCGCGATCGGCGATCAGCAGGTCTCCCGGCAGCGGGCCCGAGAACATCGACGGCCGGGACGCGGCCGGCTTGGGGTGTGGCCTGGCAGCAGGCGCGCTGCCGATGCTGATCTGCAGCACCGTGCCGGTCGGGCCGGCGCCGGACGTGCCGCCGATCACCACGATCCGGCCGGGCAGGCTGGCCACGCCGGCGTCCGACAGCGGCGTGGGCAGCGTGGCCGCTCGGTGCACCTTGCCGTCAGCCGTCACCGCCAGCACCGAGTCGACCGCCGCGCCGTTTCGACCGATGCCGCCGACCACGTACATGACGCCGCCGAGCGTGCCGGCCGAGGCGTGCATCAGCCCCTGCGGCAGCGTGCCGATCCGGGTGACGCGGCCGGTGGAAGGCGCGAACCGGTAGACCGCCCGGCTGGGGCCGGATACGGCGCGGCCGCCGGCGATGATCACGTTCCCCGACAGCGCCGCGACGGCGGCGTAGCGCAGCCCCTGGGGCAACCGCCCGGCGCTGCGCACGTTGCTGCCGTTGACGGCGTAGATGTGATCCGACCACTGCGAACCGGTGTAGCCGCCGACCACGTAGGTGGTGCCGGACACGGTCGCCACCGCCAGGTCGGACAGCGGCGTGGGCAGCGCCCCCACCAGGTGGGTGGCGCGGCTGGCGGGGTCGAAGGTGGCGATGCCAGACGCGCTCGCGAACTGGCCGCCGCCCAGCACGTAGAGCCGCCCGGACGGCGAGGCAGCGGCCGCCGCGTCGTGGATCGCCACCGGCAGTCGCCCGGCGGTGTGCACCGACGATCCCTGCAACACCGAGATGGTGGCGGTCGACGTCCCGGCGGCATCGAGCCCGCCGAAGGCGTAGGCGCGGCTGCCCACGGTGGTCACGGCCGCGTCCTGCACCGGAGCGGCAAGACGCGTCAGCCGGGTGACCCGAAGCACCTGCGTGGCCGGCGTGGCCGGCCCGCCGCCGGAGCCGCCGCTCGAACCGGCGGCGCTGCTCTGAGACGTCCCCGCACCGGAGGTGGCCGCCGTGTCGGCATCGCTCGTGCGCAGCGAATACACCGCAAGCAGGGCGCCGCAGAGCACCACCATCAGTCCCACCAGCGGCCACAGCCGCCGCCGACGCCGGGCCCGCCGTTCGAGCACCCCGCGGTTGCGCGATCGATGACCCATCCGGCCGGAGGGTAGCTACGCAGTCGGAGGTACGCGGCGACTTGCATTTCGCCCGCTCAGTGCAGAGAATGCACCCATTCCCGGACTCCGCTTGCGGAACGTCTGAGGGGCTCCAGCGAAGGGGTTCAGCTCACGCCCAGTACCAGGCTTGCGGGAGGAGCCGAGGCTCCGACCCGACCGATCCCCTCCCCCGAGGGGGCATAGAGGGGGAGCCGACACGTCGGCTCCCCCTCGGCATCTGTGAGCGGGCGGACACCGTCCTTGACACGGCGGGCATACACTCAAAACCGGACTGGGCGCTGCCCCTCGCACCTATGCATCGGGCACCTGTCCGGAACCTGGGCCCGTCGACCGTGAGTGGAGCACACCGCCGACGGGCCTTCCTGCGCCAGGCTCACCGGAAGCTGAACGTGAGCCGGTGCGCCGAGCCGTCGGTCAGCTGCACCAGCAGCTGGCGACAGCTGCCGTCGAAGGCCCTGCTCGTCCGCCACAGCAGCATCGAGTCGCCACCGCCGTGGTCGCCCGGAACGTTCCAGTCGGCCGCCGTCACGGACGGATCGCCGGCCGCCACCGCCGAGCTATCGCCGCATGCGACGGGGCCGACAGCGACGCTTGCGATCACGTTCGCGTGTCCGGCTCCGCCCACCGCGAACCCGACCGGGATGGTGCGTCCGGCCTGAGCGGCGTTCGGGCTGCCGCTCGAAAGTGGCGGCTGCCAGCCCAGCCAGGGGAACCGCACTCCGTAGCTGACCGTCGTGGCGGCGTGGTTTCCGACGGCGTCGGTGGCGCTGACCGCGAAGCTGTGGGTGCCCGGCGTGGTGGTGTCGAGCGCGGCGCCGTCTGCAACCGTGCCGGTGCAACCGGCGACACCGGACCCGCCGTCGCTGCAGGTGAAGGACGCCTTGCGCGTCTCACCGAGCAGCACCACGCCTCCGTCCAGCGGAGCCGCGATCGTGATCTGCGGTGGGCGCCGGTCGACCCGGATGCCGCCGATCGGCCCGGCCGTGGCGCAGTTTCCGGCGCGGTCGCATACCTGTACCGCGCCGGTGGCGGCGTCGGCCGTCTCGCTCCCCGCCGGCACCGTGGTGGCGAGCGCGAACGCGGCCTGGCCGGCGTTTGCGAGACCGCTGCCGGCGTCGGATGCCGTGCACGAAAGCGTGACGTTGTCCGCATGCCAGGTACCGTCGTCGGCGGCGCACGTGACCACAGGCGCCGCCCCGTCGGCCGGGGGATCGAACGGTGATGCCAGGCGCACCACGTCCCAGCCCGTGCCGAAGCCGATGGCGGTGTCGCCCGCGGCCAGGTCGGGTGCGGTGGTGGCCAGGGCCACGAACCGCGCGTCCGCCGAGATGGCGGCTGACTGGCTGATCTGGATGGGCGATGCGGACGCCGACACCAGACGGGTCAGCCCGGACACGCGGTCGCGCACGAACACATCCTCGTCCCCGTCCGTGTCGGCCGGGTCGAGGTTGGTGGCCGAGGACTCGAAGGCCACGTAGCGGCCGTCGGCCGAGATCGCCGCGGCGCTCGAGTTGCCGTTGGCAGCGAGTCCGGCGCTGTTCACGCTGACCCGCTCGGTGGTGCCGGCGGCCAGGTCGCGCACGTAGACGTCGTTTCCGCCGGTGTCGCCGGCGACCAGCGGCGCGGCCGTGTCGAAGGCGACCTGCTGGCCGTTCGCCGACAGCCCGCCCGGCTGAAGCGATGAGGGGGTGGCAGCCTGGCCGCCGCCTGCGGTGACGCTCGCGCGCACCGTCGACCCGGTCACGCGGTCGTGCACGAACACGTCGGCGGCGAGGTTGGTGTCGCCCGCGACCAGGTTCGGCGCCGTGCTGGCGAATGCGACGTAGCGCCCGTCGGCCGAGAGCGAGGATGCATCGCTGGCCCCGGCCGCCGCCTGGCTGCCGTCGCCGGCCACGCTCACGCGCTCCACGGCGCCGCCGGCGCGCGTCCAGACGAACACGTCGCGGCTGTGGTTGGTGTCGCCGGGGACGAGGTTGGATGCGGCCGACGAGAAGCTGATCGCTCCTCCGTCGGCGCTGATGCCGGATGCGGCTCCGCCGCTTTGGTCGTTGCCCTGGACGCCCCCGGCCGAGACGCTGACGCGGGTCGTCTGCCCGGTGGCGAGGTCGCGCTCGAACACGTCGGCGACGCCGTTGGTGTCGCCGGCCACCAGGTTGCTGGCCAGCGAGGTGAAGACGACGAAGCGCCCGTCGGCGCTGATGCGGGCGTTGGAAGAGGTGCCGTTCGCCTGCCCGCCGGCGCCGAGCGAGACGCGGGTGGTGGTGCCGGTGACGAGGTTTCGCACGAACACGTCACGAACGCCGTTCGTGTCGCCGGCCACCAGGTTGGGCGAGCCCGAGACGAAGGCGACCAGCGTGCCGTCGGCCGAGACGGAGATCCCATCCTGGGGCGTGGTCTCGTTGGCGGAGACGCCGCCGGTTGTGACCGTGACCAGCGCGGGCGGCGCGGCCGCGAGCGCGCTGCCGGCGCTCGCCGCCACCAGTGCCACGGCAAGACCACACGTACGCCGACTCGACGCAGTACGCAAGCAGAAACCTCCTACGAGTGCCACACGTCTCGGACAAGCAACCCCGGTGGGCGCCACGCGGAAGCCTGCGCGCCCATCCCGCTCAGCATGAGCGGGGAAGGCCGATCGGGGAACCCCCGAAGCGGGGGTGTTGGTGTCACCCGCCCCGAAAGGGCTACTGGGTGAGCTCGACCGTAAAGACGGTGTTGGAGCTGGGGTCGTACGGCCCGGGCGTGCCCATGCTGGCCGAGCTGTCGAGGTTCACGAACACGCCGTTCACCTGCTTGCCGTCGCTGTTACTGCAGTAGCTCGGGTTCGCGGGGTCGCCGCAGCTGGTGATTACGAACCAGGCGAAGCCGACCACCGTCATCGGGCTGCTGGTGCCGTTGGGCCACACGCTCTGGCCGGATGGGTTTGTCAGCACCGGTATCACGACCAGCTGCGGGCTGTTCGGCTGCAGCAGGGTGTTGGTGCCGTCGGCGTTGAACTGCACGATCTGGTTGACGGTCTGCCAGTCGGTGATGCGGATGTTCAGGCCCTGCGACGTCGGGCCGCTGTTGTTGCCGGGCTTGGTGCTGAGCGTCTCGCCCACCGAGACCGGGCATACCGGCGTGGTGCCGGCGATCTCGTCGGAGTAGACGCTCGCGCCGTTGGGCACCGGGCAATCGGTGCTCTGCACGTAGGGAAGGCTGAGCGCGCCGTTGTTGGCGTTGGCGGTGTCCTTGGTGTAGATCGCGTATGGCTGGTTCGGCACGTAGCTGGCCTTGAGGACGCCCCAGGGCATCACGTTGATGCCGTTGACGGTGGTGAACGACTCGATCGTGGCGCGGGCCGCTCCCTTCACGGTCACCGAGTGGACGCCGAACAGGCTGGTGAACCAGGTCGGGACGGCGCGCGACGCGCTGACCGTGACCGAGTCGTTGGCGGTGAGGTTGGTGGTATTGGACACGCCGACGGTGTCCCCGGCGACGCCGTTCTTCGCGTACTGGGACTGGGCGGTGCTACCGGCCGACGCCTGCCCGGCCGGGATCTGGCTGGCCCCGGCCAGCGCCGAGGCGTCAGCCGCGCTCTGCACCTGGTTCTTGTTCAGCGCCCAGAAGCCGTAGTCGATCGCAAACCCGGCCACGCCCAGCAGGCCCATCATCATGACGGTAATCAGGACCAGCGTTTGGCCGGCCTCCCGGCCGTGGCCTGCGTGGTCGATGCGAGGATGCATGAATCGCGGCAAAGAAAGAAGACCCCTGCTCTACATCGGCATCCCCTGCGAAGAACTTGACACCTTGACGCGGCCACAGCTGCCGTTGCACCGCCGTGACGGCGATGTTGGCTGCGAAACTCCCCGTTTCCGCACGCCACGGTCACGTTCGGTGACGCGCTTGCCAGAGACCTGCAACGCACCCCGAAGCGGCCTCAGAGGCCGGTTCGGGCGCGATCTGCGCAACCACGCGGATCCCCTGTCACAGCAGCCGCGACGCGCGTCACGGCGCGGTCACGAACCTGTGGCGGGGGCGGGGGCGGTGTTTGACTCCAATCTGGGCGCGGGCGGCGGTGCGGCCCGTGACCACCTCGTGACAGAGGTGTCAGCGGCGGTCGGTCATCGCGGCCGTGCCTGCTGGTAGCGCGGCACGCCGTCGTCGGGAATCGGCTCCCACGGCGCGGCGTAGGCCACGTACTGCCGCCACTCCATCGGCAGCCGGGGATCCTCGTCCAGCGCGCCCAGCCGCACGCTCATCAGCTCGTGTCGCTCCGGGTGCCGGCTGAACAGGGCCGATCCGCAGCCCGAGCAGAACAGCTTCTCGAAGCCGCCGTCGCCGGGTGCGTACACCGTCACCAGCTCCTGCCCGGACGTCACCCGCAGCGCGCCGGCTGGGATCCGCGCCTGTGGCGACGCGGCCGTGCCGGTACGCCGCTGGCAGCGCGTGCAATGGCAGTAGCCGGCGTCGAACAGCGGCTCGGTGATCTCGAACCGCACCGACCCGCACAGACAGCCCCCGGTGACCGGCGTTTCTGGCATCGCTCGCATACGGTACCGGAGCGCCGATTCGGGGTACCCATACCCAGACATGCGCAATCGCATCCGCATGATCGCGGTCATTCTGGCCTGCGCCGGCGCGGCCGCATGCGGAGGGGGCAGCGCCGGTTCCGCCTCCCAGCCGGCCAGCGGGCCGGCGATCCCGCGAGCGATCGCCACCGATCTCGCGGCACGTGCGGACAGCGTCGCCGTCAGCCTCGATGCACAGCACGGCTGCGCCGCGCTCGATCAGGCCAGGCGGCTGAGCTCGGCCGTCGACGCGGCGATCGCCGCCGGCCGGGTGCCGGCAGCGCTGCAGCCGCAGCTGCAGGCGACGGCCACGCGGCTGGTCGCCGGCATCCGCTGCACCCCGCCGCCGCCGGCCAAGCCGAAGCCGCCGAAACACGACCACCATCACGGCGGCAAACACCATGGCCCCTCCAGAACGACCAGGGAGGCGGGGGGTGAGCGCGGTTGACACCGACCTCGGCCGCTACCGGCTCGACCGCGCGCTGGGAAGCGGCGGCATGGCGATCGTGTACCTGGCTCACGACCGCGAGCTCGACCGGGTCGTCGCCGTCAAGCGGCTCGCCGACAACCTGTCCCACGATCGCTCGTTCCGGGATCGCTTTCTGCGCGAGGCGCAGCTGGCAGCGCCGCTCAGCCATCCCAACGTGGTGCGGGTCTACGACTTCGGACACGATGGCGACGGTCGGCCGTTCATCGTGATGGAGTACGTCGAGGGCGGGTCGCTGGCCGAGGCGCTTGCCCGCGACGGCGCGCTCAGCCCGGCCCGGGTGGTCGCCGTCGCCCGCGACTGCTGCGCCGGCCTCGCCTGCGCGCACGCGGCCGGCCTCGTGCACCGTGATCTGAAGCCGCAGAACCTGCTGCTCGACCTGGACGGACGCGTCAAGATCGCCGACTTCGGCATCGCCCGCACGCTCGACGACGGCACATCGCTCACGCTGACCGGCAGCGTGCTCGGCACGGCCGGCTACCTGGCGCCCGAGCAGGCCGGCGGCGCGCAGGTGACGGCGGCTGCCGACATCTACGGCCTCGGCGTCACCCTGCACCAGCTGGCGACGGGCACCATGCCGGGACCGGACGCATCCCAGCCGCTGCCCGACCCGCTTCGCGGCGCCGTCGCCGGCTGCCTCGACCCCGACCCCGCCCGTCGCCCCTCCGCCGAGGCGCTGGCCGCGATGCTGGACGAGCCCGCCACCCTGGTCGCGCCGCAGGCCGCCACGGCCGCCACCCTGGTCGCGCCGCCACGCGTTTCGCCGCGCCATCTGACGCCCGCCCGCGGCGTGCGCAACGGGCGGCTCGCGGCCGTGCTGCTGGCGGTGCTGATCGTCGCCGTGACCGTGATCCTGGCCGCCACCAGCGGCGGGCCGGCGTCGCCGACCCCTGCCGCGCGCCACCACCACGCCCGTCAGCGCGCGGTGGCCGCGATCCCGCACGGCGCCACCCCTGCCGCCCAGGCTCGCCTGCTCGCGCGCTGGCTGCGCCAGCACGCAGGCTGAGCCGGCTCTCGAGCCGCGTCTATCATCCGGGCGGATGACGCGCAACGACCGCTCCCAGCCACCCGACTCGAAGCCCGACCCGGATCAGCGCCCGGAGAAGGGCGAGGACGAGCTCGACCAGGCCCTCGAGGAGACGTTCCCGGCCTCCGATCCCGTCTCCGCCGAGGTGCCCGGCCGGTAGACGGCCACACCGCGCGCCCCCAGCAGCCGCGCGCGTCTCGCCCGTGCCGCAGGCAGCGGCCGCGGCGCAACCCGGTCGCGCCCGATCGTGCCGGCCGCGTGTGCGCAGCCCATCAGCGCCCACGCCGCCCCGCTGACGGAGCTCTGCGTCATCAGGTTCGAGTCGCCGCTGGCCAGGATGTAGGCGACCGCGGCTGCGAACCCGGCCACCGCCGCCGCCCGCAGCGGCACCGAGCCGCTGCGCCGCGCCCAGCGCATCGCGAACGCGCATCCCACCGCCGCCGAGAGCAGCAGCCAGACGAACGCCAGGAAGCCGAACACGCCGGTCTCCACCAGCGCCCGCACGTAGTCGGAGTGGACGTGCGCCGAGGTGTCGGTCTCCTGCACGATCGAGCCCAGCCCCAGCCCGGTCAGCGGCTTCTGCTCGGCCTTCGGCAGGTTCTGACGCCACAGTTCGACGCGCGTGTGGAACGAGTCACCGGTGCCGTACTGCACCTCCTGCTGCTGATTCACCGACTGCACCCGCGAGTGCACCCCGGGCAGCGCCACGAACGCGACCGCGATCGCCAGCGGCACCAGCACCAGCAGCACGCGGTAGCGCGCGATCCCCAGCACCAGCGCGCCCAGCACCACCATCACCCAGCCGGTGCGCGTGTACGACAGCACCAGCGCCATCCCGCTGATCGCGCCCACGGCCAGCGCCAGCCACCGCCACGGTCCGCGGGCGGCGAACACCAGCGCCAGCGCCGCCACCGTCACCACCGCCAGGTAGATGCCGTAGGGGTCGGGCTGCAGGAACGTGCCGTTGGCGCGGTTGAGGTCGCCGATCGCCTGCGTCGAGTTGGTCGCCCACTGGCCGATGCCGACCGCCGCAGGCACCATCGCCGAGGCCACGATCGCCGCCAGCAGCCGCGCCACCGCCGCCGGGCTGTTGACCGCCAGGTAGGCCAGCGCGTAGGTGACCAGCACCGCGCACAGGCGCATCCACTCGGTCACGGCCGGGCCGGTCGCAGCCGCCACGGACACCCCGATCAGCGCGATTCCGGCGAACAGCAGGTAGGGGTAGATCGACGGCGCCCGCCGCAGCAGCCGCCAGCGCTCGATCATGTAGGGCGCGCCCACCGCGATCACGAGCACGGCGAACACCGAAGCCGGGTTCAGCGCGACCCCGTGGTAGGACGCCAGCGTGCGGTCGGCGAACAGGTCGAGGCTGGGCCGCACCAGCACCAGCAAGAGCACGCCCGCCTCCAGCCGCCACGCGAACACCAGCGGCACCGCCACCACCAGTCCCGCCGCGAGCAGCAGCTCGGAGCGGCCGCTCGCAAGCCCGATCCCGTAGCCGGCGACGGCCACCGCCAGCACGGTCGCCCATACCAGCGGGCCGCCGCGAAGCGGTCGCTGCACGATCGGCTGCGGCAGAGCGACTGCGAGCACGGATCAGGTGGTGGGCTGCTCGACCGGCCGGGCGGCTGTGGTGGTGGCGCGGCTCAGCAGCGAGGGTCCCGCCGCCTTGCGGCCGCGGTCAAGGCACACGCGCACGCGTCCGCTGACGACCGCATCCTCGAGCAGCTCGAGCATCGACTCGAGGTCGCTCCAGGTGCTGCCACTGCGGCGCAACGAGAGCACCGTGACGGTCGCCACCGCCGTTGACACCAGCCCCGAGGGGTGCTCGAGCAGCGCCGGCGCATCGACCACCACCACCTCGCCCTCGCGCGAGCCCGCCAGCGCGTCGCGCAGCCGCGGCAGCGACGACAGCACCGCGGTGCCCGCGTCGACCTGCGTCCAGCCGGAGTCGCCGGAGCGGGCGATGCCGCTCTCCGACAGCCACGTGGTCGGACGGCCCGACCGGGCGAACGAGTCGGCCAGCGTGCGTGACAGCCCGCCGCCGTGGTCGCCCCTGGGTGTGACCACCGTGATCACTCCGCCCTTGGCGTCGACGCCGCCCACCTCGGCCAGCGCCCGCAGCGCCTCCACCGAGTCGGGCTTCGAAGGGTCGACCGCGAGCGAGCGAACACCGGCGGCGCGCAGGTCGCCGGTGCTGCGGATGCGCGGGTCGGCCTGGCCGATCGCAAGCGCGATCGCGATACCGAGGATGATCCCGGCCAGGATCCCGCCGGCCAGCAGCGCGGCGCCGGGCAACGTCTTCGCGGCGGAGGTGGTGGTGGCGCCGTTGGGGTGGATGCCCTGGGGGAGGTTGTTCGCGGCCGTCTGCAGCCGCGCCACCGCGGTCGCGTCGCCGCCGTGTGACTGCAGCGTGTTCGCGGCCTGCAGCAGCTGCTTCTTCTCGCTGTTGATGCGCTGGTGGACGAGCGCCTTCACGTACGCGTTGAGGCGGGCGGCGACGACGGCCCCGGACGAGCTGTCCGAATAGCTGAGCTGGATGTCGGTGCCGTCAAGCGCCGCGAAGCCGAGGTTGTCGAGGTACTGGCGGGACGTGGTGCCGTTCTTCAGCGCGGCGGCCGCGGCGGCCGCCACCTGTGGGTCGACGAACTCGTTCTTGGTCAGATCCTGCGCGGAGTGCACGGCCGTGAACGGCTGTGGCTGGCCCTGGAACTGGTAGGACACGGTCGTGTCTTGAACGTGGACGCGGGCGGTCGCCTTCGCGTCGGAGATGTGGTGGCCAGACAGCGTCATCGCCGCGACCGCCACCAGCACGGCGCACAGCGGCAACAGCCACCAGCGGCGCACGACATGCGCAGTTGCCCTGCCCAGGGTCAATTCCGGTCTCACCTGACTCCTCCCAAACGTCGCCCGCACCATGGTACCGGCGATCTTCGCCCGCGTACATTGATCCTGCGTGAAGGCAGGTGGGGTAGGCTGGCGGTCGTGGCCGGGTTGATGGAGCGGTTGTCGCGGGGCGTGGTGCTGGGCGCCGAGGGGTACCTGTTCGAGCTGGAGCGACGCGGCTACCTGAAGAGCGGTCCGTACGTGCCCGAGGTGGTGCTGGATCGGCCGGAGGCGGTGGCGGAGCTTCATCGCGAGTTCCTGCATGCCGGAGCTGAGGTGATGGTCGCGTTCACCTACTACGGCCACGAGGAGAAGCTGCGCATGATCGGCCGGGAGGGCGACCTCGAGGCGCTCAACCGCCAGGCCGTGCGGCTTGCGGTCGAAGCCGCCCGCGACGGGGACGCGCTGGTGGCCGGCAACATCTGCAACACCTGGGCGTATGACCCTGCCGAGCCGGCCGCATCCGGTGAGCGGGTGCGGCGCATGTACCACGACCAGGTGGCCTGGGCGGTGGAGGAGGGCGCCGACTTCGTCATCGCCGAGACGAACGACTACCTGGGTGAGGCGCTGATCGGCGTCGAGGTGATCAAGTCGTTCGACGTGGCGGCGGTGGTGACGTTCGCCTCCTCCGAGCAGACCACGATCGATGGCGCCTCCTTCGAGGACGCCTGCGCGCGGGTGGAACAGGCCGGCGCGGACGTGGTCGGCCTGAACTGCTCAAGCGGTCCCGGCACGATGCTGCCGCTGCTGCAGCGCGTCAGGGATGCAGTCTCCTGCCCGGTCGCCGGACAGCCGGTGCCGTACCACACCACCGCCGAGCAGCCCACGTTCCAGTCGCTTCGCGACGCCGATGGCCGGCGCGTGTTTCCGCTGGCGCTCGATCCCTTCGTCTGCACTCGTTTTGAGATGGCGGAGTTCGCCACCGACGCGCGCGAGCTCGGCGTCGGCTACATCGGCATCTGCTGTGGCGGTGCCCCCCACCATGTGCGGGCCATGGCCGAGGCGCTGGGCCGCACCGTGCCCGCCAGCCGGTACTCACCCGACCTGTCGCTTCACCCGATCCTGGGCGAGGGCGCCGCCGAAGTGGCCGAGCGCTACGACAACTGGCGCGACACGGACCGGTAACCCGCCGGGGGTCGCAGCCCTCAACGACGACGAGTCAGGGCGCCAGCTGGCGCAGCGTCCAGCCGTCGCCGTTGCGGCGGAACTGGCGGCGCCGGTGCAACCGGTAGTCGCCGTGCTCCCAGAACTCGATCGCGTGGGGCACCAGCAGGTAGCCGCCCCAGTGCGGCGGCCGCTCCACCGCGCGGGCGCCCCAGCGGCGCTGCTCCTGGGCGTACGCGTCGAGCAGCGCCTCGCGCGACTCCAGCTCCCGGCTCTGCTGGCTGGCCCACGCGCCCAGCTGGCTCTCGCGTGGCCGCGATGCGAAGTACGCGTCGCTGGCCGCGTCGTCGAGCGGCCGCACCGGGCCCTCGGCCCGCAGCTGCAGCCCCGGCGGCTCCCAGTAGAACGCGATCGCCGCCCACGGGTTCGCGGCCAGCTCCTCGCCCTTGCGGCTGTCGCGGTTCGTGTAGAAGCGGAAACCGTCCTGGTCGAGCCCGCGCATCAGCACCATCCGCACCGCCGGGTGGCCCTGCTCGTTGGCCGTCGCCAGCGCCATCGCCTCGGGCTGCGGGGCGCCGGCGCGCGCGGCCGCGTCCAGCCAACTCTGTGCCAGCGCGATCGGGTCGGGGACGGTCACGCCGGGATTGTCCCTCAGGTCACGGTCAGCTTGGCGTTCATGCCCAGCGCGCGGTGCCCGGGGATGCCGCAGAACAGCGAGTAGACGCCCGGCTTCAGGTTCACGGTGATGGTGGCCGTGGCGCCGCTGCGGATGCGGCCGCTGAAGCCGTACTGCGATCCGTGCTTGCGGATCTTGATGTTGTGGTCGTCCTGCCCGAAGTTGTGGATCGAGAACGTGATCGTGCCGTGCTGCACCCTCAGCCGGCTCAGCGTCACGCTCCACTCGCGCTCGGACACGCCGACGGCGCTGCCGCCGGAGGCACCGCTCCAGGCGGGCGAGACGAGCACGAACAGGCACAGCGCAGCTGCCAGTGTCACGAGACCCCTCATCGCCCCTCGTATCGGCGCGGCCGCCGGCGCCCACCATCCCCCGATTGACCGATTCGCCCGTATGCTCCCCCGGTGTCGGGAAGAACTGGTCCATGACTCTGCTCCTGCGTGTCATCTTGGTGGTCGTCGTGTCGGCGATCGTGCTGGCGGTCGCCTACGTGGTCGTCACCGACCCCGGATCCGGTACCGACGTGACCGCCCGCGGACATCGCGCACCGGTGCAGGCCGACGTCGGCCGCGCTGTGAAGCTGGGCCGCGGGCGCGCCGTGATGGCGTCGGGACCGGCCGGGCTGTGGGTGGCGCGGCAGCCCCCGACCGGCTCCCCGGGCGAAGTGGAGCGGATCGACACCGACACCGGCAGGCCGGAGCACGCCTATCAGCTCAATATCCTGCCGGAGGGGATTGCGGTCGGACACGGCGTGATCTGGGTGCTCGGCACGAAGCGCACCGACGGCCCGGCCATGTTGCTTCGGATCGATCCGGCCAGCGGCCGCGTGCAGCACCGCCTGCAGCTGGCAGAGCCGCCATCCTGCGCCACCGAGAAGTGGGCCAGCTGCTATCCGGTCGCGACCCGTGACGGCGTCTGGGTGCCGCTGCTTGACGAAGTCGTGTACGTCAACCGATCGGGCACGATGGCCGACCGGAGTGTGCCGGTGAACGGCCACGTGTGGGATCTCACCGGCAGCCTCGGTCAGCTGTGGGCGCTGGCCGAGACCGCGATCTACCGGATCACCGAGCGTACCGGCGACAGCCTTCGGATCGGCCTCAAGAAGAAGGTGGGCGTGGGCGTGCAGTCGAACCACGTTACCGCCGACGGCCACTCGGTGTGGGTCTCGAGCTACCCCCGCACCTCCACCACGAAGCCCGGCCGCCTGACCCGGATCAGCCCGGTCCAGCCGCCGCAGGTGACGGTGTCGCGGATCTATCCGGGTGCGGGCGCGCTGGCGCTGGCGGACGGCGGCCTGTGGGTGGCCCGGTTCGACGGCCAGGGCGAGCTCGACCGGCTGAACGCGGCCACCGGCACGCTCACCGGGCCGTTCAAGCTGATGCCCGACGACCCGACCGTGCTGGTGCAGCGGGGCGACGACCTGTGGGTGCTGAGCTACCGATCCACCGGCAACGTGCGCACGGTCACCAAGGTGACGCTGACGCCCGCGGCCAAGTAGATTCCAGGCGTGCGCGTCGCCATCATCGCCCCGGCCTGGTTTGCGGTGCCGCCCACCCGCTACGGCGGCATCGAGTGGGTGGTGTCGATCCTGGCCGACGGGCTGGTCGACCACGGGCACGAGGTGACGCTATTCGCGGCCGGCGACTCGCAGACCAAGGCGCGGCTGGTGACCAGTTACGACGATCCGCCCAGCATGCGCATCGGGCTGTCGATGCCGGATCTGCACCACGCGCTCACCTGCTTCGCCAACGCCGACCAGTTCGACCTGATCAACGATCACTCCGGCCCACTGGCGGCCGCGCTCGGCGGCGCCTCCGCGGCACCGGTCTGCCACACGGTGCACGGCCCGCTGACCGGCGAGCCGGGCGACGTCTACTCGCTGATCGACCGGGTCAGCCCGTCGGTCGGCCTGATCTCGATCTCCGATCACCAGCGCACGCCGCTGCCCGACATCAACTGGCTGGCCACCTGCCACAACGCGATCGCGATGGACGCCTACCCGTTCCACGAGGCCAACGACGGCTACCTGCTGTTCCTGGGCCGGATGTCGCCGGACAAGGGGGCGCACAACGCCGTGCGGGTGGCGGCCGAGATGGGGCTGCCGATGATCCTGGCCGGAAAGATGCACGACGTCGCCGAGCGGGAGCACTTCCAGGCCAACGTGGAGCCGTTCCTGTCGGACGACATCCGCTACGTGGGCGAGGTCAGCCACGACGAGAAGGTGCGGCTGCTGCAGCGGGCGCGGGCGACGGTGTTCCCGATCCAGTGGCCGGAGCCGTTCGGCCTGGTGATGGTGGAGTCGATGGCGTGTGGCACGCCGGTGGTGGCGACCCGGTTCGGGGCCGTGCCGGAGGTGATCGAGCAGGGGCGCAGCGGCGTGATTGTGGACGAGTTCGCGGGACTGGCGGCCGGGGTGGAGCAGGCGCTGTCGCTGGATCCGGCCGAGTGCCGTGCGAGCGCGGTGGAGCGGTTCTCGCCGCGGCGCATGATCGAGGACTATGAGGCGGCGTATCTGCAACTTGTGGCCGGACAGATGTAGAGTGGAGAGCGACCGTGCGCCGGCTCCTGATCATATTTCTGTGTCTCTGCGGCCTCGGCGTGCTGCTGCTCTGGGTGTTGCGCTCGGCAAGCGGGCCGGCGCCGGGGGCCGACGAGCCGGAGCGGGAGCCGTATTGGGAGCCTGAGCCGGTCGCCGAGGCGCAGCCCGAGCCTGAGGCCGAGCCGCTCGCCGAGGCCGAGTCCGAGCCTGAGCCCGAGCCGGTTGCTGAGGCCGAGCCCGAGCAGGAGCAGGAGACCGAGCAGATGCCGGTGGTCGACCTGCCGGACGACGACGTGGTCGCGCCGGCGGCGCAGGCCGACGACGGCAAGGGCCGGATGGCCGAGGTGGCGGAGCTGCGGGCCGAGATCGTGGAGCGGGTCGAGCGGCGGCCGCTGTTCGTGATGGCCGAGGAGCGAAACGTGCCCTACTTCCGGCTGTTCTTCATGACCAAGTCGGAGCTGCTGGACGCGATCCTGGAGGTCGAGCATGTGCCTCCGCACGACGTGATGCCCTCGCCGGAGGCGCTCGAGCGGGTGCGGGAGATCGCGGCCGAGGCCTACCGCAGGCACGAGGAGATCGCGGCCGAGGAAGCGGAGCTGAGGGGCCAGGCGTCAGCCTGACCGATAGCCGCGTTCGGCGCCCTCGGCGGTCCAGGGTTTCCAGCGCGGCTAGGGCGTCGTGGCGGGGCTGAGGAGCTGGATCGGGCCCGGATTCGTGTCCCGCCCATTCAGGACGAGGAAGTCCGTGAGCCCGTCGCCGAGGTAGTCGTTCGGGTAGGCGTGATCCCCCTGCCCGACCCCGCTCTCCGGCACGGGTAGCTGGGTGGTGAACGTCCCGGTGGGCGAGCCCAGCCGCAGCAGGTCTGGTTGATTGGTGAGCGACCCGCCCTTGCCCGCGACCAGGTACAGATCGGGGTTGTGATCGGCGTTCACATCGCCGACGGCGATCGCCCGCCCGGCCCGGAGCGACGTAACGACATGGGGCTGGGAGAAGGAGCCGTCCGCCGCCTGGAGGCCAACGGCCAGCTGGGTCAACGTCAGGGTGACGAGGTCGGGACGGCTGTCGTGGTTGACGTCGACCATGGCCGCATCCTCGGCAAGGACGGTCGCTCCGAGCACCGCGGAGACGTCCCGGAAGCCGGTGCCGTGGTCGTTCTCGTAGAGGTGGAGTCCGAGCGCGTTGGTGTCGCTACGGCCGCACACGAGCAGGTCGGGCCAGCCGTCGCTGTTGTAGTCGACCTGGTGCGCGCAGCCCGAACCGATGTTCAGATCAAGCCTCATGGTGGGGGTGTCGAGCATCGAGCCGTGACCGGTGTTCAGGAACAGCCGGTTTGGAGCAGGAAGACCGTCCGGACGAACGGCGGCTGAACCCGAGAAGATGTCTGGCCAGCCATCGTTGTTGGCGTCGAACACGACGCTGTAGCGGCCGCGGCCGGCGGGATCGGTCACTCCCCACTGGAATGCCTTGTCGCTGAATGAGCCGTCCGCCGCCTGAAGGTACAGCGCGTTCTGCTTGAGTCCGGTGCCGCGATCAGCGCCGACGCTGCAGAACATGTCCAGGCGGCCGTCGCGGTTGAAGTCGCCGGTCTCACAATCATGCCGGTCAAGGCCGGCAAAGAAGCCGCTGTCGATCTCAGAGAACGTCCCGTGCGTCGTATTGATCCACAGATGGCCCGGGTTGCCGTGATGGCCGACGAACAGATCCGGCCATCCATCATGGTTGAAGTCGCCGGCGGCCGCGCTCCAGGTGGGGCCGACCGCGCCACCCTCACCGATTCCGGCGGCTCCGGCCTGATCTGCGATGGTGACCTGACGTGGTGTCGCGGGTGGCGGGGTGGGAGCAGGCGGCGACGGTGCCGGACCGGTCGTGGGTGCCACCGGAGCCGGCGCTTGGGCCGGTGACGTGCGAGCCGGGATCGACACGGCGCCCGAGCCGCAGGCTGCCGTTTCGACCAGCGGGCCCGACCCCGCCGACCCGACGGCGGTCACGGCCGACCCGCCTGCGTCGGTTGCGACGCCGATCAGTTCATCGGCCTTGGGTGCCTGCGCGTCGGCCGAGGCCACCGCCGTCCAGGACGCGCCGTCGAAATGCACGATCAGGGTCTTGGTGCGACCTTCCGCTGAGCTGAAGTAGGTGCCCACCGCCCAGACATTGCTGGCGCTGACAGCTCGCACGTCGCGGAGCAGTCCGATCCCCGGCACCCATGAAATCCTCCACGCGACGCCATTCCAGTGCAGCGCCAAAGGACGCTGACCCGAACCGTGGTCGTAATAGCCGACTGCCCAAATGTCGCTGCTGGTTCGGACATCGACATCGGTCAGAACCGTCTCCACCTTTCCCGGTGACGGCACCGCTCCGGCTCCGCTCACCGATGTCCAGGACGGTGCGGGCGACGAGGTGTCGTACCACAGCACCAGCGGTCGCATGCCGGTCGGGCTCTGTCGGTACCCGACCGCCCACAGCCCCGTCGCCGTGGATCCGCTCACCGACATCAGCGTGTTGTCCTTGTTGTTCGGCGTACCGTCGTTCGGGCTGGCCTTGCGCGCCCAGGCCAGGCCGGTGGCGTGTTCGATCAGCGTTCGCCGAACACCCGCGGCGGTCGTCTGGTATCCAACTGACCACGCTTCGCCGGCACCGACAGTATCGACGCCCGTCAGAATCGCGTCTGCGGAGGCGTTGGGCGTGGGGGGTGGGGCCAGCGTCCAGTTTCCGCCATCCCAGTGCATGGCCAGCGCTTGGTACGCCGGTGAGCTGCCGGTCGGCACCAGCGCATATCCCACCGCCCAGCCGTTCCCGGCTCCCATCGACGCGTCGTTCAAGCCGTTGTTCATGGGGCTGGTACCCGGCCAGTTTGGCGAAGCAACGACCGTCCAGGAGCGACCGTCGAAACGCTCCGTCAGCGTGCGGTGGACGCCGAGGCTGGCGTCGAACTCGTCACCGACGGCCCACTGATCGGAAGGGGTCACCCGCGAGATGCCGCTGAAGCTGCTGCCACCGCCGCTCCCGCCCACCGACGGCAGCGTTCCAAGCGCGAACGATCCGCAGGTCGGGGCGGCTGATGCACGTCCGGTCGTGGCGGCGGCACCCGTTCCGGAGTCCGCCGCGGCGGCGAGCACCATCAGCGCAGCCGCCGCGAGGACTACACAACCAGCTCGCGCCGCGCGCAAGCACCCGCCGGCCGCTGGCCCTAACCGTCGTCTCCGCACCAACTCCCCCTCCCCATCGGCCACCGAGGGCCATGCTACACCCGCATGCCGATACGGCCGTCGCCGGACAAGGGGGCCGCACAATGCCGTGCGGGTGGCGGCCGAGACGGGGCTGCCGATGACGCCGCGGAGGAAGCGGAGCTCAGGGGCCAGGCCTCAGCCTGACCCTGCACCAGCGGGCGCTGAGCGTCGCGGGGCTGTCAGCTCCTCGATGCCCGATGCCGCGATCGGCTCCCGCACACACTCGTTCGCGTCGACCTCGAACAGCACTCCCGATTCCCGGCACCGCTGTGAAGTCCTGTGCAGACAGCGCAGGCCCGACTCGTCGATCGTGGCCAGGTCGGCAAAGTCCAGCCTCAGCCGCTGTACCCTGTCGTCGAGCGCCGCTTCGATGATCGCCTGGAGCTCTCCACACGTCTCGTGATCGAGCACACCGCGGCAGACGATGACCTCCGAGTTGTCTGAGCGGCTGCGGAGCACGTCGAATCTGGATGATTCCACCAGCGCTCGCCTCCTTTGCGAGTTGGCGGCCCTCCCCTTTCTGTTACCCACCACGTGAGGGATTCATGCCTGAGCCGGCTTCGGATCGCACGGCCGCTTGCGCGAGACCGCCTGGAAGCTGGTGGCGGCTCGATGAGCGTGAACCAGTTGGCGGCGCGATCACCAGGCGCCGATCAGGACCCCGAATCACCGACCGGGGGTCACCGAACGGCTGTCCGGCCGTGGCCGGCGTAGCGGGCGTAGGCCCAGACCAGGAGCACGGCGATGATCAGGGCGGTGATGAAGCCGCCGCCAAAGCCGAGCAACGGACGAACGACCAGCCCCGCCGCCAGCATCGCGACTACGCCAAGACCAATCGTCATCGGGACGCTCATCGGATCCTTCCCGGGGTGGAGCAGACGACCGAGCGCGCCCACGACCAGGCCACCGACGATCAGCGCAATGATGAACCACAGCATGGAGTTCCTCCAAGGACGGTGGCGAAATCTCGCCACGGAATCTACGACACCAGGGTGATTCCCTAAGCGGCGGCGGCTGACACGTACGACGACGGTTCCCCCATCGTGCAACTGCGACTGCTTCGCATCTGGGCGATGCAGTTTGAGCGAGGCCGGGCGCTAGGACTTAAGCTCTGGGGATGGCTGGAGTCGACGCCGAGCACGCGGAGCTCGCTCGTACGGTTGAGGATCTGCGCGAGCAGCAGCGCGCGATCGGCGCCGTGCTTCGCGCCGTCGCCCGCGCCGCGGGTCTGCAACCGGTGCTTGATGAGGTGGTCGAGGCCTGCCGGCGGCTCTGCAGCGCCGACAACGGTGCACTCTGGCTGCTCGAGGACGGAGTCCTTCACTCGGTCGCACACCAGGGAGAGCCGGAGGGGGCTGAATACGACGCACAGCATGCGCATGCCGTCGACCGCACGACCGCGGCCGGCCGCACGGTTGTGGTGCGTGGGCCGGTCCACATCCCGGACATCCTGGCCGACCCGGAGTACGGCTATCCCGGCCCGCGCGCCTACCGAGCGATGCTCGGGATGCCGATCCTCGTCGAGGACGAGCTGATCGGCGTCGTGGTTGTGGTGCGCCGTGAGCCGCAGCCGTTCACCGACGAGCACATCGCGCTGCTTGGGACGTTCGCCGACCAGGCGGCGATCGCGTTGAGGAACGCCCGCTTGATGGAATCCGTCGAGCGACATCGCACCGAGCTGTCTCGGTTCGTCTCGCCACAGGTGGCGGAGCTGATCACCAGCAAGAACGGCGAGCAGCTGCTGGCCGGACACCGCGCCTACGTATCGTGCCTGTTCTGTGATCTGCGCGGCTTCACAGCCTTCGTCGAAACGGCTGCGCCAGAGGAGCTGTTCGACGTGCTGCGCCAGTACCACACCGTTCTCGGCAAGCTGATCCCAAACCACGATGGAACGCTCGAACATTTCGCGGGTGACGGCCTGCTGGTGTTCTTCAACGATCCCCTTCCCGTCGAACACCACGAGCTCCAGGCGATCCGGCTTGCACTCGCCGCTCAGGAAGCCTTTGCCGAGCTGGCGGATGGATGGCGAAGGCGTGGCACGGAACTGGGGCTCGGAATCGGAATCGAAGCCGGCTATGCGACGCTTGGTCGCATCGGCTTCGAAGGACGCCACGATTACGCGGCGCTGGGCCCGGTCACAAACCTCGCGTCGCGGCTCAGCACCCACGCGACCGCCGGGCAGATCCTGATCGGCCAGCGCGTGTTCGCAGCAGTCGACGAGACGGTCAAGACGACATCTGTGGGCAGCCTCGATCTCAAGGGCTTCGCCCGCCCTGTGGCCGCATATGAGGTCCACGGGTTGCGCTAGCCGACGATGGACGCGCGGTTAGCCTCGTGACATCCGAGGTACGTAGATCCCGATGTCCGTTCTGCGGCGGCTCCTGTTTCGGATCCTCTGTCCCGGCGTGTTGCTGCTCGGGCAGCTGCACGTCCGGCTCGCCAACCAGGTCAGAGGGGCTACCGGGTGGCGGCGCAGCTTCGCGTTGCTGGCCTGGGCGCCGTGCCGCGCGGTCTTCGTGGCCGGGTACGGAGTACTGGTGATGCTCGACGAGGCCGCCCGCCGCGCGACATAGCGTCCCTTGCGTTCGCCTCGGCGATCAGCTATCGAGTCTCGACCTTCTACCTTCCGCCGATCTGGGGCTGGGCCGCGATGCGCTGGCTGGAAGCCAAGCGCTACCTCTAGGTGTCGTTGGGGTCCGGCCTCGAGCCGCCTCGGTTAGGTGAGTATCAGGATGCCCACTGGTGCGCGCTGCCCTCGTGCACGGCCGCGTACACCCGATCCCGCAGCTGGTTCGCCTGCCCGGCCGTGAGCGTCCGCGTGGGGTGCCGCAGCACCAGCCTCAGCAGCACGTTCTTCTGCCCCGGCAGCAGGCCGATCCGGTCGATCGCCGGCCGCGGCAGCCGCTCGCCCGGCGTCTCGCTCACCACCGCCACCTCCTCGACCGACTCCAGCGCGGCCGGGCCGAGGCTGTCGCGCACGCGGTCGCCCAGCTCCTCGGCCGAGGCGTCGGCCGCCACCGCGATCGACAGGTCGCGCCGCGTGGCCGGCATCGAGCTCACCTGCTGGTAGCGGTCGAGCGTCTGCATCTGCGCCGCCACCCGGGGATCGTCGCTTCGCAGCAGCCGGATGTCGGCGATGCCCTTGCGCAGCATCAGCGCCCGGTCGAGGCCGAGCCCGAGCGCCAGGCCCGACCAGCGCTCGGGGTCGAGCCCGCCTGCCCGCAGCACGTGGCCGCCGGCCAGGCCGCACTCGAGCAGCTCGACCCACTGCTCGCCGACCAGCACCTCCACCTCGAGGCCGTCGTCGGTGTAGGGATGCTCGGCCGCGATCGTGCGATGGCGGCTGCCGGGGAGCACCGCCGAGACGACCAGCTCGATCATCTGCTCGAGGTCGCGGCGGTCGAGCCGCTGCCCGCTGCGTACCCGCCACAGGTCGAGCTGGTGCGGCTCGCCCACGTGCAGCCGGTCGACCACGTCGCGGCGGTAGACCAGTCCCGGGCAGGCCACCACCACGTCGTCGTCACGGCCGGCCAGCCGCCGCAGGCCGGCCGGCACCATGGCCGAGGTGTGCGAGCGCAGCAGGTGCGTGTCGTCCACGTACCGTGTGTAGCGGGCATCGCGGGTGGCGGCGTCCGGCGGGTAGCCGAGCAGCTCGTAGTTCTCGGCGACGGTCACCACCGGGCCGGCCCGGTGCACGACGACCGGGCAGCGCCAGCGGGCGGCCAGCGCGTCGGTGATGGCGGCGGCCACCAGCTGCATGGCGTGGGGGCCGGCGGCCGGGTCGGACAGGTCGCGCAGCGCCAGCGCGGCGTCGAGCTGCTGGGGTGTGATGGTGCGGGGCATGGCTGGTTCCTCTCGTTGCGATGGACGGCGGCGGGAGCCACGGCCGGCCCGGCGTGAGAGGAACGGCGATGCCTGCGGCTACGAGAGCCCGACGCGCGCCGACACCCCAGCCTGCGGCCGGGGCGAGGTAAACAGCGAGCTTGAGCGCGTCGACACCATGTGATCAGTGTAGCCAGCGGCTCAGCGCGTGACCAGCCACGCACCGGCCGCCACCAGCGCCAGCCCGATCACGCGGTTGGCCGAGATGGCCGTGCGCTCCAGCCCCAGCAGGCCGTACCTGTCGATGATCACCGAGGCGGTCAGCTGGCCGACCAATCCAGCAGCCAGGATCCCGGAGGCGCCCAGCGTGCGCACCGTCACCAGCAGCGTCGAGACGAACACCACGCCCAGCAGGCCGCCGGTCAGGTAGTACCAGGGCACCGAGGTCAGGTGGATCTGCCCGAAGCCGCCCGCGAACGACACCATCACCACCAGCGCCAGCGTGCCGATCGCGAACGAGATGAACGCCGCCTGGAAGGTGCCGATGGTCTTTCCCAGGTGCGAGTTGATCGGCGCCTGCGCGGCCACCAGGGCGCTCGCTGCGATCGTCAGCGCGAACGCGCCGTTTCGGTCCATGGGAACCAAGTTCGCCCCGCCCGTACACCAGTCCTTCACTTGACGAGATGGCGGCTTTCACGGATGTTTGGCGCATGAAAGTGCGCGTCGGAGCTCTGATCGGCCTGGTCGCGGTGGTCGTGATCGTGATCCTGATCGGCGGCTACTGGTACGTGAAGGACCGCACCCGCATCAGCCAGGCCTCGCTCCAGTCCAAGGTGCTGGCGACGGAGGGCGGCTCCAAGGCCACCTGCGTCAAGAAGGACTCGAACGCCGCGCACTGGCTGTGCGCCGTCTCGGTCGCCAGTCAGCCCGAGAAGTGCGTCAAGGCACACGTCCGGCCGTGGGGCTCGGTCACCATCGTCAACGGCTTCCATAAGTGCCAGGGCGATCCGGCACTGGCGCCACTGTTCCGGGATACGGCGAAGAAGAAGAAGAAGAAGAAGGCGAAGCAGCAGTCCTCGGCGTGAGGCTGAGGGCGTGGGCGAAGTAGTAGAGCGCCATCCCGGCCAGGATGCCGCCGGCGATGTCGGTGGGCAGGTGCCAGCCGTTGATCAGCAGGCAGACCGCGACGGCCACGCACCACACCGCCAGCGCGGCCCGCAGCGCCGGGATCACCGCGGCCACCGCGCCCGTGATCAGGATCGCGCGCAGCATGTGGCCGCTCGGAAACGACGAGTCGAAGGTCAGCCCGAAGCCGTGCCAGATGCCGCTGCGGTGCTGTCCCACCACAAGCTTGGAGACGATCTCGACCATCAGCGCCATCCCCAGCGCCACCGGCCAGGCCGCCGCCGCCCGGGTGCGGCCCTCCGCCAGCAGACAGATGGCCGCGACTGCGATCACGAGCGCCGTGATCATCGGGCCGGCCGGGCTGATCAGCACCTCCGTCCACGCGCGCATCTGCGGGTGGCCGTTTCCGCCCGCGAGCGGCTGCAGGTTGTCCACCGCGAACGAGTTCACCCGGTCGAAGTCGGTGATGTCCACGAGTGCGGCCAGCACCACGAACGCTGCGGCGTACCACAGCGCTCGCCGAGTCAGAGCTGAACGCCGGGGCACAGATAAACGGTACACGAGTCGGATTTGGGGATTGACGGTTCGCACATGTAATGGGATTGTAAAGGTGGCTCCGTCGGGGTAAACAGTCGGGAGGCAGAGTGGGGCAGACCCATCGGGGGCCGCCGCGCGTGCGCGCGAATCCCGGTGGCTCTGCCTCCCGCTGTGACCGGCGGAGCTGCCAGCTCCTGCATGCGGGGATGGCCGGGAGATGGACAGCCGCCGGTACCGCCCGTAAGCTGCCAGCGGCTTGGCAACGCTCCTTGATCGCGCACGATCCACGCGGTTCGCGGCGCTGGCCGCGCTGGCGCTGCTGGCGCTGGCCGCGCCGGCGGCCGCGTCCGCCGACACCTGGCCGATGTTCCACCACGACGCCGGCCACTCCGGCGTCTCGTCCGAGACCGCCGTCAACACCGCGACGGCCGCCTCGCTGGGGGTGAACTGGCAGGTCAACACCGGCTCGCAGGCCCGCACCTCGCCGATCATCGCCCACAGCACGGCGCTCAACCGCGATCTCGTCTACGAGGGCTCCGACAACGGCGTCGTCTCGGCCTACGACGCCCACACCGGCGCCCGCGTGTGGTGGCACAAGGTGGGGGCGACCGTCAACTCGACCCCGGCGGTGTCGGGCACCAAGCTCTGGTTCGGGTCATCCGACAAGTACCTGTACGCGCTCAACGCCAACACCGGGACGCAGCTCTGCCGGTACTACACGGGCGGCGTGATCTCGGCCTCACCGGTGGTCACCGGCGGCGTCGTCTACTTCGGCGATAACGGCCTCACCGGCGGCGACGACGGCGGCAGCTTCTGGGCGATCAACGCCTCCAACTGCACGCTCAAGTGGAAGTTCACGGGCTTCGGCAACCCGGTCGGCAGCCAGCCGCTGGTGGGCTCGTGGTCGCCGCCCGCCACCGCCAGCGACGTGAACGGCCGGGCGCTGGTGATCTTCGGGTCGTCCAGCCCGGAGGGGGCCGTGTACGCGCTGGACGCGAGCACCGGCGCGCTGGTGTGGCGGTTTGCGACGCAGCATTTCGACCTGGACGAGGACGTGGGGGCGGGACCGACCGTCTCCGCGCCGGGCGTGAACGGCCTGGCCGACGGCGCCGTCTACGTGGCCGGCAAGGACAACATCTTCTACGCCCTCAACCTGCGCACCGGCGCCGAGCTGTGGGAGGCCTCGACCCGCAGCCTGGATCCGGCCAACACCTGGATGCGCTCGACCGCCGCGCTGCAGGGCCGCACGCTGTTCGTCGGCTACGGGGCCGGCATCCTGGCGCTGGACGCGGTCACCGGGGCGAAGGTCTGGAGCACGCAGGATGCGGGCCTGGCGACGGCCGAGTTCGTGTCGTCGCCGGGGCTGTCCGGGCCGGCCGGCCAGCAGGTGGTGATGGCGGGCGACACCAGCGGCGTGTTCTACGCGTTCAGCGCGGCCACCGGCGCCAAGCTGTGGTCGTATGACACGAACACGCTCATCTACGCATCGCCCAGCTTCGCCGACGGCGCCGTCTACGTGGCCAGCGCCAACGGCTTCCTGTACTCGTTCGTGCCGGGCGGGCCGGCCAGCGGACGGCCGTCGACGGTGCTCTCCAGCCCGGCCCGAAACGCGGTGGTCAGCAACACCGGCACGCTGCTGATCAGCGGCAGCGCCAGCGACGACGAGGGCGTGGCGCGGGTGGATGTGGGCGTGAAGATGAACGGCAAGTGGTGGAACGCCGCCACCAAGACGTGGGTGCCGGCCTTCACGCCCAACCCGGCCAAGCTGGCCGCCCCCGGCAAGCCATCCACCGGCTGGACGTTCAGCGTGCCGGTGCCGGCGGCGGGCGGGCCGGTGGTGGCGCAGGCCGACGCGGTGGACACCGACGGCCAGACCGATCCCCAGCCGAAGCTGGTGCCGTTCACGCTGACCTCGCTGGGCAACCCGCCTGACACGACCATCACCACGCCCACCCTCGCGCAGGTGTTCTTCTTCCCGAATGGTCGCAACAGCTTTCCGATCACGATCGCCGGCACCGCCACCGACACGACAGGCGCGCACCCGGGGGTCAGGAAGGTGCTGCTGACGGTGCTGAACATCGAGCACGCCGAGTACTACTGCGGGCCGGCCGGCTGCCCGGGCCTGCCGGGCGTGTTCTGGAGGGCCAAGTTCATCAGCTTCCCGGCCACGCTGGCCGGCCCCAACGCGACCTCCACCACCTGGACGACGACGTTCCCGACCTACGACCACCCGCACAAGTACCGGATCGCGGCCTGGGCGATCGACCTGGACGGGCAGGCGGATACCAGCAAGGCGCAGGTGCAGCGGATCTGCGTGCGCGATCCGGGCGATCTCACGCCCTGCGTGTAGCAGCGGCGAGTACAGTCACCCGCATGAGCGACCAGCTCACCGTCACGACGCCCTCCGGCCGCGCGCTGCGGGTTCACACTGCGGGCGATCCGGCCGCCCCGACCGTGTTCGTCCTTCACGGAACTCCTTCCAGCGGCATGCTGTATCCGCCCAACGTCGAAGACGCCGCCGCCCACGGCCTGCGGCTGGTCTCCTACGACCGTCCCGGCTACGGCGGCTCGACGCCGCATCCCGGCCGCACGGTGGGCGACGCCGCGGCCGACGTGGGCGCGATCGCCGACCACCTCGGACTCGACCGCTTCGTCGTCTGGGGCCACTCCGGCGGTGGGCCGCACGCGCTGGCCTGTGCGGCGCTGGCGGGGGATCGCCTGGTTGGAACAGCCGCGCTCGCCGGTCCCGCTCCCTACGACGCCGAGGGCCTGGACTGGACGGCCGGCATGGGGGAGAGCAACGTCGAGGATTTCGCGCTCGCCGTAGCCGGTGGCGACGCCTACGAGGCCCGGCTCCAGGAGCTGCGCGTCGAGCTACTGGGCGCCGACACGGCGGCCGTGATGGAGGCCCTGAAGACGCTGCTCTCGGAGGTCGACCGGGCCGAGCTGACCGATCGGCTGGCCGCGTTCATGACGGCGTCCCACCTGGCGGCGACGAAGCCGGGCGTCGAGGGCATGCGCGGCGACGACCTGGCCTTCATGCACCCGTGGGGCTTCGACCTGGCGAGCATCCCCGGCCCGCTTCGCATCTACCACGGCCACCAC
>JAICYJ010000082.1 GCA_025934255.1 Thermoleophilia bacterium
CGATGTCCGCCGCGGCCGTTACCGAACCGCCGTGGCGCGCCGCTGGGTAGAGTGCCAGCCCCGGGAGCTTGCGACCATGCACACAACAACCGTTGTCATCGGGGCCGGCAGGGTGGGCCGCACCGTCGCAGCCCGTCTCAGCGGCGCGCGGCTCTACGGACGTGGGCAGCAGCCCGACCTGGACGACTGCCGGCGCCTGCTGATCGCGACCCCCGACGCCGAGATCGAGCGGGCCTGCCAGGCGCTGGCGCCCGGCCTCGACGCTGAGGCGTCGGTGGTCCACTTCTCCGGCGCCACCTCGGTGCACGCGCTCGACGCCGCCCCCGGTCCGACCGCCTGCGTCCACCCGATGCAGACGGTCTGGCCCGAGCTGGGACGCGACCAGCTCGAGGGCGCCTACGCCGCCGTCACCGGCGATGCGGCCGTCGGCGATGCGCTGGCCGTGCAGCTGGGGATGATTCCGTTCCCGCTGGCCGACGACCGAAAGGCGCTCTACCACGCGGCCTCGACCTTCGCCTCCAACTACGTGGTCACGACCACGCTGGTCGCGGTCGGCCTGCTGGAGCGGGCCGGCCTCGATCGCGAGCTGGCGCTGCGCGCCCTGCGCCCGCTGCAGGACCGCACGCTGGACGTGGCCGGCCGCCGCCCCACCGGCCCGATCGCACGAGGCGACGCGGCCACCGTCGCCGCGCACCTGGAGGCGATCGGCCCCGAACTCCAGCCCCTCTACCGTGCGCTCGGCCGAGCCACGCTGCCGCTGGTCGATCCCGACGCCGCCGACGCCGTTCGCGAGCTGCTGTGAGCACCGGCCTCGTCCCCACCATGGGCGCGCTCCACGAAGGCCATCGCGCCCTGCTGCGCACCGCCCGCGCCGAGAACGGGCGCGTGGTCATGAGCCTGTTCGTGAATCCCACCCAGTTCGGCCCCGGCGAGGACTACCGCAGCTATCCCCGCGACGAGCAACGCGACCGGCGCATCGCAGCCGAGGAGGGCGTCGACGAGGTGTTCGTGCCGACGGTCGAGGAGATGTACCCGCCCGGCTTCTCGACGTCCGTCAGCGTGGGCGAGCTGGGCGACGTGTTCGAGGGCGCCTACCGCCCCGGCCACTTCCTGGGCGTCGCGACGGTCGTCCTGAAGCTGTTGCTGCGGGTCGAGCCGGACCACGTCTACCTCGGGCAGAAGGACGCTCAGCAGCTGGCGGTGATCCGGCGCATGGTGCGCGACCTGGACGTTCCGGTGTACGTGCGCGCTGTCGCCACCCAGCGCGAGCCGGACGGCCTCGCCATGTCCTCCCGCAACGTCTACCTCGACGCCGACCAGCGCAGCCGGGCGGCCAGCCTGTATCGAGCGCTGGAGCTGCGCAACCCGCAGGAAGTGGAGGGCGAGGTCGACTACTTCGAGGTGGTCGACCCGGACACGTTCGAGCCCTGCGCGGCCCGCGCCGGCGCGCTGCTGGTCGCAGCCGCGCGCTTCGGCGGAACCCGACTGATCGACAACATCGTCCTGGAGGCTCCGTGAAACTCTCGCTCCCAGCGCTTCGTGAGATGAAGCGCGACGGCCGGCCGATCGTGATGATCACGGCCTACGACCACCCCAGCGGCCGCATCGTCGACGCCACAGGGGTCGACCTGGTGCTGGTCGGCGACTCGGCGGCCAACGTCGTGCTCGGCCACCAGTCGACCGTGCCCGCCACGATGGACGAGATGACGATGCTGACCGCGGCCGTCAACCGCGGCGTCGAGAACGCGCTGGTGGTCGGCGATCTGCCCTTCATGAGCTACCAGGTGTCCGACGCCGAGGCGGTGGCCAACGCCGGGCGGCTGATCAAGGATGGCGGCGCCGACGTGGTCAAGCTCGAGGGTGCCGGGCCTTCGCTGGAGCGCGTGCGTGCCCTGGTCTCGGCCGGCATCGGCGTGATGGGCCACGTCGGCCTGACGCCGCAGACGGCGACGGCGCTGGGCGGCCACAAGGCCCAGGGCCGCCAGGCCGATGCCGCCCGCCGGCTGTTCCTGGACGCGATCTCGCTGGAACGAGCGGGCTGCTTCGCGCTGGTGCTGGAGGCGGTGCCCGCGCCGGTGGCGACCACCATCAGCCGGCGGCTCACGATCCCCACCATCGGCATCGGGTCCGGCCCCGGCACCGACGGCCAGGTGCTGGTGCTGCACGACATGCTCGGCATCCCTGGTGACGGCCCCGAGCCGCGCTTCGTCAAGCGGTATGCCGAGATCGGCGAGCTGATGGGAGCGGCGGTCGCCGCCTACGCCACCGAAGTGCGAAACCACGTGTACCCAGCCGAGGAGCACACCTACACGATTCCGCCCGAGGAGCTGGAGGCGTTCCAGAACGCGGTCGACGCCGGGTCGATCGAGGAGAACACGCTGGCCGACTGGTAGCCGTCGGCACCGCCAAATCCAGCAAATTCGGTCAGGCGCTTGCGTGGCACCGGTGGCAGGATGTCGGACATGATCACTTCCGACCGGCTGCAGTTGCTGCTCGACATCGTTGAGCGGAGCCTCGCCCAGCCCAATCTGAACGGCGAGCAGCTGGCCGGCGAGGCGCATCTCTCGCGGTTCCACTTCGACCGGCTGGTGGCGGCGGCGCTGGGCGAGTCGCCGGGGACGCTGCGCCGGCGGCTGTTGATGGAGCGCGCCGCACACCAGCTCGCCACCGGTGACGATCAGGTGATCGCGGTCGCGCTGGATGCCGGGTACGGGTCGCCGGAGGCCTTTGCCCGCGCCTTCTCGAGAGCCTACGGCGTGGCGCCGTCGGCCTACCGCCGCCACCCGGCGCCGAGCCACGAGCTGCTCGGCGCGAGCGGCGTGCACTTCCACCCACCGGGCGGGCTGCGCCTGCCACCAACCACGAGGAGCACCACCATGGACGTCCTGACCCGCATGGTCGACCACCACCTGTGGCTGGTCGGCGAGATCGTCGACCGTACCGCTCGAGTCGACGACGCCACACTCGACCGGCGGATCGAGCTGTCGGTCGAGTCGATCGATTGCGACCCAACGCTGCGCAGCGTGACCGACCGGTTGGTGTCGCAGCTGGAGATGTGGAACACCGCCGTCGAGGGCGGCACGTCGATGCCGCCGCAGGGCGACACCAGCAGCCAGGGCATGCGCGACCGGCTTGGCGTGGCCGCCCCGAGCTTCCGTCGGTTGGTGATGACGCCCGTGGCGGAGGGCCGCTCCGACGAGACGTTCGTCGACGCCGTCTGCGACCCGCCGGAGACGTTCACCTACGGCGGCATCGTCGCGCACGTGCTGACCTTCGCAGCCGTGCGCCGCACGCTCGCAATCGGAGCGCTCACGAGCGCCGGAATCGACGACCTCGGCTCCGGCGATCCGATGCGCCATGTCGGCGGATCGGGATCAGACGCGTCCACGATCGAGCGGCGTCCGGCCAGCGGATAGCATGCGGCCATGACCACCTTCCTTCACACCATGGTGCGGATCACCGACCCCGAGCGCAGCCGCGCCTTCTACACCGCGCTCGGCTTCGAGCCCGGCAAGGAGTCGCCGATCGTGCGCAACGGCGAGCTCGAGGCCACCAACTACTTCTTCGGCGTGGGCGGCATGCCCGACGTGCTGGAGCTGACGCTGAACCACGACGGCCGCACGTACGACAACGGCACCGGCTACGGCCACATCGCGATCGGCGTGCCCGACCTCGACGCCACGCTGGCGGAGCTCAAGCAGCAGGGCATCGAGCCGGAGCGCCCGCCCTACACGGTCAGCGACGGCGGCTCGCGGCTGTGCTTCGTGCGCGACCCGGATGACTACCGGGTGGAGATCATCGAGCGAGGATAAGGCCGTCGCCCCGTCGCGGCATGAGACACTCCTTCGGCGATGGCGGATCTCCCCGCTGGGACTGTCACTTTCCTGTTCACCGACATCGAGGGCTCGACCAAGCTCCTGCACAGGCTCGGGGACGAATACGCCGAGGCGCTTGCCGCGCATCGCCGCGTCCTGCGCGCGGCGTTCGCCGGCAGCGGTGGCGTCGAGGTGGACACCCAGGGTGACGCCTTCTTCTACGCCTTCGCGCGCGCCTCGGACGCGCTGGCGGCGGCCGCCGCCGCCCAGGCGGCGCTGACCGGAGGCCCCGTCCAGGTGCGGATGGGCATCCACACCGGCGAGCCACACACGACCACAGAGGGCTACGTGGGGCTGGATGTCCACACCGGCGCGCGCATCGCCGCGTGCGCTCACGGGGGCCAGGTGGTGATGTCGAGCCGCACGCGCGAGCTGGCCGGCACAGGCGTCGAGCTGACCGATCTCGGCGAGCACCGGCTGAAAGATCTCGAGCAGCCGCTGCACCTGTACCAGCTCGGCGCCACGGCGTTCCCGCCGCTGCACAGCCTGAACGCCACCAACCTTCCGGAGCCGGTCAGCTCCTTCCTCGGCCGCGGTCGCGAGCTGGCCGAGGCGGCGGAGCTGCTCCGCGGTTCCCGGCTGCTCACCGTCACCGGAGCCGGCGGCGTCGGCAAGACACGGTTTGCGATCGCGCTCGCGCGCGCCCAGCTGAATGCTTACCCGGACGGTGTGTGGTGGGTACCGCTGGCGGTGGTGCACGACCCCGAGCTGGTGGTCGGCGAGGTCGAGCGCGCGATTGGCGCCACCGTCGCCCTGGCCGAGTTCGTGGGTCCGAGGCGGATGCTGATCGTGCTCGACAACTTCGAGCAGGTGATCGCTGCCGCCCCAGCGTTGGCGCCAGTGCTGGCCATGTGTCCGAATCTGGCGCTCCTGGTCACCAGCCGGGCGCTGCTTCGATTGGATGGCGAGCAGGGATACGAGCTGGCGCCCCTGTCCGGCTCGGAGAGCGTCGACCTGTTCTGCGAGCGCGCCCGCCTGGAGCCGAACGAGCCGGTGGCGGAGCTGTGCGCGCGGCTCGAGGGGCTGCCGCTCGCAATCGAGCTGGCTGCCGCACGGGCGACGCTGCTAACGGCCGAGCAGATTCTTGAGCGGCTGTCACAGCGTCTCGACCTGTTCTCCGGCAACCGGGATGTCGACGCCCGGCACGCCACCCTGCGGGCGACCATCACGTGGAGCCATGAGCTGCTCGACCCGGCCGAGCGGCGACTGTTCGCCCGCTTCGCCTTGTTCGCGGGCGGGGCACCGTTTGACGCGCTCGAAACGGTCGCCGGCGCCGAGCCCGACACCTGCCAGTCGCTGGTTGAAAAGAGCCTGATCCGCCGCATCGACGAACGGCTGTGGATGCTGGAGACGATCCGGGAGTTCGCGCTGGAGCAGCTCGAGAGGGCACCGGATGTCGAGGATCTGCGGGAACGCCATGCCCGCCACTACCTGACTGTGGCCGAGGCGACGAACCTGTGGGACGGCGCGGCCGGTGCGCCCAGATACGCGCTGGCCGCGGCCGAGCAGGCGAACTTCCGAGCCGCCCTGGGATGGGCGGTCGCCAGCGGGCGGGCCGAGCTCGGCCTGCGAATGGCCACCGCGCTGGAGAACTTCTGGGTGCTGAACGACCCGTTCGAGGGCATGCGCTGGTTCGAGCAGTTGCTCGCCGAGGCGTCTCAGGTTCCCCACACCGTGCTTGCGCCCGCGCTGAAGGCCTACGGCGGCGTGGCCAATCCGATCGGCGAGGACGACCTCGCCGAGGCTCTGTACGAGCGAAGTGTGGACGAGTATCGGGCTCACGGCGACGAGGCCGGCGCCGCCGGAGCCCTGGTGCGACTCGGGCACAGCGCCTGGTACCGGGGGGACCTCGAGCGGGCGGTCGCGCTCGGCGAAGAAGGGCTGGTGGGCACCCGGCGAAGCGGAATCGCGCGCGAAGAAGCTCAGGCGCTCGGCCTGCTCGGGGAGGTCGAGTTTGAGCTCGGCAATCATGATGCCGGGCTGGACTTGATGGAGCAGAGCGCGGCGACCGCGGCCGGGTGCGAGTTCTACTGGTGGCAGGCGCGCATGCTGTTTCGAATCGGCAAGCGCCGCCGAATGGTCGGACGGACGGGCGCGGCGGAGGAGTCGGCGCTCGTAGGCCTTCGGTTGGCCGCCGCGCTCGACGACCGGCGAAGGACGGTGCAGCTGCTCGACCTGTTGTCGGTGCTCGCCGCAGACCGCGGTGACGGTGAGCGCTGCGGGCGGCTGCGGGGAGCGGTCGAAGCCGAGCTTTCACGGCGGCCGATCTCGGCCTGGTCGATGACCGACGTGGCGCCGAACAGCATCGACGACGGCGCACTCGCAGAGGGCAGGCTGCTCAGCCTCGAGCGAGCCGTCGACGACGCCCTTCACTTGATTGCGTAAGGCGCGGCGTCACGTATCCTGCGGCCGTGTCTGATTCCGACTCGCCGCTCGAGCTGTGCCGCCGGTACCGTGACGCGTTCTTTGCGCGCGACGTGGAGGCGATCCTCGCGCTGGTCACCCCGGACTTCGTCTTCGAGAACGTGACCGCCGGCGAGCGTGTCGAGGGGGTCGACGCCGTGCGCAGCCACATCGCGTCAATCCACACCCGGTGGCCGGACATGCGGTTCGTGGAGCGCGATGAGGGGATCATGTCCGGTGATCATCATGCGGTTGCGGAATGGGCGGCGCTGGCGACGCACCCGGACACCGACAATGAGATCGAATGGGACGGGATCGACCTGATCCAGGTGCGCGGCGGCCGGATCTGCCGGAACGCCGTCTACTCGTCGGCCCACCGCGCACGCCCGCAGCTGTCCTCTCGACCCGAGGCGGCTAGCCCACCAGCTCCTTGAACTCCGGCTGCTCGCGGATCGGATCGAAGTCCGAGTCCCCGGCCGCGAACGACCGGAAGCGCTCGGATCGCTCGATCGCGCCGCGCAGGTGCTCGATCGCGTCGGCCGACCGCCCGGCGAGGCTCTCGCAGCACGCGACGTTGTAGAGCAGGCCGGCGTACTCGGGATGCTCCTCGATCAGCTCGCGGCCGCGATCAGCCGCCTCGGCGTACTTCCCGGCCTCATAGAGCGGGGTGATCGGCAGCCAGACCTCGAAGCCGGAAGGCTCGTAGACCTCGCCCGGCGTGCCCCCGATCGCGACGATCGTGGTGCCCGCGTCCTCGGCGAACGCCGTCCGCTTGACGCCCGGGCGCGCGAACACCATCGTCCCCGCGGGCGCGTCCACCCGCTCGCCGTCGAGCTCGAAGGTCGCCCGGCCCTGCTGGACGAGGTAGAGCTCCTCGTTCTCATCGGCCTCGTCGTGCTCGTTGATGATGCGGTCGCCCGCGCTCTTCCCCGTCCACGTGTTGACGCCGAACGACAGGATGCCGAAGTGCATCCGGACGGGCCGGAACGGACAGCGGCCGTCGCTGAGCTCGTCGATCTCGTCGATTCGCGCCACGGTGTAATCGCTCATGAGTGTCCTCCTGGTGGAGCCGGGACTAGCCGACCAGATCGCTGAACGCGGGCTGGCCGCGGATCGGCTCGAAGTCGGAGTCCTCGGCCGCCATCGGCCGGAACTCCTCGTTGACGCGGATCGCGGCTCGCAGATGCTCGATGGCATCGCCCGGCCGCCCGGCCAGGCTCTCGCAGCACGCGAGGTTGTACAGCAGGGTGGGATGCTCGGGATGTGCGGCCACCAGCGCACGTCCGCGGTCGGCCACCTCGGCGTACTCGCCGGCCTCGTAGAGCGGCTGCAGCGGTGCCCACACCTCGTCGCTGGCGATGCCCGCGGGCAGGTCGAACCAGCGGTGGCGCCGCGACCCGTAGCCAGACTCGGTCGGCGGCGGGAACTGCGGGTCGGCGAAGGCCCCGACCGCGACCACGACCAGGTCGTCCTCGTCGGGCTCCGTGTAGAACACCGTCCCGCCGCACTCCGGGCAGAAGTGGAACACGTGCATCTTGCGGTCCTGCTCGTCCGACGTGCGGGCGTAGTCGACGTAGCGACCCGCCACCTGCACCTGGTCGGCCCGGAACCCCGCCTGCATGCCGAAGGCGCTGCCCGTCCGCCGCTGGCACGCGAGGCAGTGGCAGATCGAGACTACGAACGGGTCTCCCTCCGTTGTCACCCGAAGCTGCCCACAGCTACAGGCTGCGTCTCTGCCGGCCATCGCCGGATCATAGGAGAGCAGAGCGCAGCCGCCGGCTGAGCTCAGCCCGGCGGCACGTAGGTCGTGACGCTCCCCTTGGGCAGGCCGGCCGAAGCACGCTCGCGTGCACGTCCACCGACCCCTGGCACGCGTCGTTGCGGTCCGTGGACGTCTGCGAGACCGCTGCGGTCGTCGATCAGATCCAGGCAGTTGCAGCGCGAACCGGGCCGGCCGCCTGCGTGGTGCCACGGCGAGCACCACCGTGTGGCCTCGCCCGGCGAACACCAACACCTTCGCGCCGCCCGTGTCGCCGGTCACCTGGTGCGGCCTCATCCCCGGCCGCACCCAGCGGCTGTACTGCGCGTAGGCCCAGTAGCGCTTCGTCAGCACGAGCCGGGTGCTGCCGTCGGAGCGGTAGTCGCGGTCGTAGTAGATCAGCCCGTCGTCCCAGCCCGAGCGGTTGGCGACCCGGCCGCAGCTCGCCCGGCGCGCGTCGCAGCCGAGCCTGCGCGACCGAGACGGAACGTCGTTCTGGCACGAGACCTACTTCCGCCGCGGCGGATTCGAGTCGATGTACGTCGACACCGATACGGCCGTGGGCATGGGCCGGTTCGCACCCACGCGTCCGGCCACGGGCCCGATGCTGGCGGCCCGCGACCGCGCCAACGCGGACAGCTCGGCGGCCGTGACGCCCGGCTGAGACGGTCGTACGGTCACGGCTCCGTCACAGCCCTGAAACGTCACGGAGTTCCCGGTCGACCCCCGGATCGAATCGATACGGTCACCATCCGTCACGCCCGGCGCACGGAGCGCTCACGGCCGCCGAGTCGGGCTCTGACCCCTTTACAATTCGGTTGGCTCAACCATCCGGGGCCCCTGTAACGGCCCGTCACAGACCTGTCACGGCAATCCAACGGCAGCCGAGGCGGTGTTTGACACCGTTTAGGCCCGCGCGGGCGTCACGGCAGCGTCACGGCGGCCGTGACGAAAAGCCGCTGGGTTGGCTACGCCACGGCCTCCAGCAGCTCGTCGATCACCGCGACCGTCAGCGGCATCTCCACGCTCTCGTGGAACCGAGCCGCCTGGCGTTTCCGCTCCGCGTCGGATACCGCCGGGTCGAGCCAGATCAGGCAGGACATCTCGTTGATGTGGCCAAGCTGGGCGATCGTCATCGAGAAGTCGCCGCGCCGCTCGATCCGCCCGGGGCCGCCGCAGCGCCGGTACTCGCCGTAGAGCGCCCGTGCCCGGTCGGCGTCGCCGTTACCGAACTCGAACAGGACGCCGGCCAGCTCCTGGCCCGGGTCGGCCAGCCCGCAGTTATCCCAGTCGATCACGCACAGCCCGCCCTGGGACGTCGCGCGGACGTTGTCCGACCACAGGTCGCGGTGGCAGGTGCGAAGCCCGCGGGCGGGCACCAGCAGCCCTTCCAGCGCCACCAGCCCGTTGCGCATAGCCGCCAGGTCACCGGCGAACGGGGCTCCGGCTGCGGTCAGCCGCTCCACCAGCCTGTCCCAGCCGGCGGCCCCAACCGGCTCGGCATACCAGGCGTCCTCCGGCCGCCGGCCGCGGAACGGCACCTGGTGGATGGCCGCCATCAGGTGCCCCACCCGGCCGGGGTCGAGGCCGCTGTCAGCGGGCAGCACGTCGACCCATCCGTATACGCGCACCGGCAGGCCGCCGACGTCGGTGAACAGCTCCCCGCCGGCTGTGAAGACCACGGCGGGCGCCGGCACGCCGGCCGCCACCGCCGCCGCCTGGAAGGTACCGTCCTCCCCGTCCAGCTCGGGCGGCCGGAACGACGTCTTCACCGCCCACACGCCGCGCGATGTCTCGAGCTGTGCCACCTGGCCCTGCTCGCCGCGCGAGACCGTGCCCGTGAACGCCGCGCCGTCGCCCAGCCCGAAGGTGCGAGCGATCCGGCCGGCGTCGTCGTCACTGAACACGCGTTGCTCCTATGTCAAGCCGAGGACGGTTTGGGGCGTCCTGGCCGGGTCGGTGAGGAGGTGCCAGACGCGTCTGGCGAGGTAGCGTTTGAGGCAGCGGAGGGCTTCCATCCGGTTCATGCCTTCGGCTTGTTTGCGAGCAAG
>JAICYJ010000140.1 GCA_025934255.1 Thermoleophilia bacterium
ACGCATGACCGCGCCCTTGCCGAAGTTCTTGTCGATCTGACCCATCGTCGTCTCGAGGGCCTTGAGCTTCTGGTCGGTGCTGGTTGGGGTGGCACCGGTCGGAGCGGCCATCTTTGCCACGCTTCCTTCTTTCGTCTCGTGTCGGGCGCGCCTGCCTTCGACCCGCGCTTCACCTGGTGGTTCCGCCGTCGGGTCAGACGCTAGGTGCCGCCACCGACAGCCGCCCAGGGCCAGTTCGTCAGCCTGTGGACGGTGGGTCTGTCGAGACTCCACCTGTGGACGACAGTACCGAACACGTGTTCGAGATGGGGCAGGCGCGCCGCGACACGCGGGGGAAATCTTCGGCCGTGCCCCGGGCCGTCCTCCCGGGGTCAGGAGAGCAGCAGCTTCTCCAGCCGGCGCGCCGCACCGACCACCCCGACCAGGCCGAGGACGAGCAGGTACAGCACGTGCCACAGCACGCCCCACCCCATGTCGCCGAGCAGCAGCGCCCGCTCGAGCGCCACCCCGTGGTAGAGCGGGGTGCACCGGACCAGCCACTGGAGCACGTCGGGGTAGGTCGACAGCGGGAAGAACGTCGCGGAGAACAGGAACATCGGCTGGATCGCCAGCGTGACGTAGTCGAAGTCCACCCACGAGCGCATGAACGTGGTCGCGAACATCCCGAGCGCCGCGAACGCGAACCCGATGAAGATCGCCGCCGGCACGCCCAGGACCGCCCACCACGACTTCACCGCCCCCGTGAGGACGGCCACCACGAGGAACGCCGCCGAGTAGAGGCCACCCCTGATCAGCGACCAGGACACCTCACCCACCGCGATGTCCCGCGGCCCCATCGGGGTGGCGAGCACGGCGTCGTAGAGCTTGGCGTACTTGAGCTTGAAGAAGACGTTGAACGTCGAGTCGAAGATCGCGCCGTTCATCGCCGAGGCGGCAAGCAGCGCCGGTGCCACGAACTGTGGGTAGGTGACCTCCAGCCCCGAGTCCGTCACCACCGTGCGCACGAGGGCGCCGATCCCGATCCCGAGGGAGAAGAGGTAGAAGACCGGCTCGGCGAACCCGGTCACCAGCGCGATCCATCCGTGCCGGAACGCGGTGACGTTGCGCTCGACCATCATCCGGGCCAGGCCCGCCCCCGCGGGCACCGGGACGAGCCGGGCCAGCCGCGAGGCGGCGCCCGGTCGCGACGTCGTCGTGGCCGTGCTCACGGGACCAGCCTCTTGGTGAAGGCGCGCTCCGCGAGCCACCAGCCCACCACGGCGAAGACGAGCAGCACCGCCAGGTGCGCCACCAGCGAGGACCACGCCACCGCCCCGGTCGCCGCCATGCGGCACGACTCGACGCCGTGCCACAGCGGGGTCACCCAGGCGATCGGCTGCATCCACCCCGGCAGCTGGGTGATGGGGAAGAACGTGCCGGAGAACAGCATCAGCGGCGTCATCACCCACCGGAACAGGATGTTGAACCCGTCGTCACCCTCCTGCCTGGCGGTGAACGCGAAGATCGGCGTCACGAACGCCATCCCCGTCAGCACCGCGATCGGCAGGCACCACAAGGCGGCCCACGAGGAGAAGCCCCCGAAGAGCGCCGCGATCGCCATGAAGATCGAGGTGGCGAGCACCAGCTGCGCCGCGATCGAGAGGAAGTGGCCGCGCAGGACGTCGCGCACGCCCATCGGCGAGGCCAGCATCGCGTGGTAGCCCATGTTCCACTTGATGTAGCCGAGGACTGCATAGGTCGACTCGCCCATCGCCACCCACATCGTCTGCGTCGCGACGATGGCGGGCACCACGAACTGCAGGTAGGGCAGCCCGTCGACCCCTCCCGCCCGCGCGTTGACGAGCGATCCCAGGCCGATGCCCAGCGACAGCATGAAGAACAGTGGCGACAGGAACCGCGCGATGACGCTGCCCCGCCAGGTGCGCTTGTAGACGGTGAGGAAGTACGCGAAGACGCCCAGCGTGCGCTCGAGCGTCGACAGCGGCGCCCGGGGGCCGTGGGCGGCCCGGCTGCCCG
>JAICYJ010000017.1 GCA_025934255.1 Thermoleophilia bacterium
GCGCTCCTCCAGCTCGTCCAGCAGCCGCACGATGTGGCTGCGGTCGTAGCCGAGCGCGTCGGCGATCATCGCCTGCGTCTCGCGCGGGTCCTCCTCCAGCAGCGCCAGCACCGCGAAGTGAAACGCCGAGAGGCCGGTGCCTACGAACGCCGCGTGGGAGCTGTCCTTGGCCGCGAACCCGAGCCGCTTGAGCAGGAACACATCACTCGACAACAGCTCCTTGGGCGGGCCCGGGAGCTGCCCTGTGGGAAGGCTTTGGGTGTCGGTCACATTCATCACCACCGAAGTGTAGCGCATCCGATAGTCGATCCGTGCTATCGTGGCATTCATCAACGATTTTAGGAGTCAATGAATGCTGCAGTCATCGATTATCGGAAGCCGGCCGCGTCGCAAGGGGCTTGCCCTGGCAGTGATCGTGGCGGCGCAGTTCATGGTTGTGCTCGACATCGCGATCGTGAACGTCGCCCTGCCCGCGATCAAGGGCGACCTGCACTTCGCCGAGGGAAACCTGCAGTGGGTGATCAGCGCCTACGCGATCCTGTTCGGCGGCGTGCTCCTGCTGGGCGGCCGGCTGGCAGACGTGTTCGGCCGCCGGCGCGTGTTCATGATCGGCCTGGCGGTGTTCTCGATCAGCTCGCTGCTGTGCGGCCTGTCCTGGTCGGAGGGGTCGCTGATCGCGTTTCGCGCGCTGCAGGGGCTGGGCGGGGCGCTGTTCGCGCCGGCCGGTCTCTCGATCCTGATGACCACCTTCGCCGAGGGAGCCGAGCGCAACCGCGCGCTGGGCATCTGGGGCGCAGCGTCCGGCTCGGGTGGAGCGGCGGGCGTGCTGCTGGGCGGCTTCCTCACCTCGTACCTGAACTGGTCGTGGGTGTTCTTCATCAACGTGCCGGTCGGGATCGCCGTGATCGCAGCCGCGCCGCTGGTGCTGGCTGAGAGCCGCGGGCAGGGGCACCGCCACTTCGACGTGGCCGGCGCCACCTCCGTCACGGCAGGTGTGATGCTGCTCGTATACGCCATGACGCGGGCCACGCAGGAGGGCTGGGGCAGCTTCGCCACCGTCTCGCTGCTGGGCGCGTCGCTCGTGCTGCTGGCCGGCTTCGTCGCCATCGAGCTGCGCTCGCCGGCCCCGCTGCTGCCGATGCAGATCTTCCGCAACCGGATGCTCTCGGCCGCGAACGCGACGGCTGCTGTGATCGGCGCGATCGCGTTCTCGGAGTTCTTCCTGCTGACGCTCTACATGCAGCAGGTGCTGGGCTACTCCGCGATCGAGACGGGCGTCGGCTTCGCCGCTGTCACGTTCACGATCATCGTGTTCTCGAACGTGGCGCAGACGCTGGTCACGCGGCTGGGCGTGCGCTCGGTGCTCGCCACCGGCCTCACGCTGGACGCGGTCGCGCTGGTGTGGTTCACGCAGCTGCCGGTCTCGGGTCACTACTTCTGGAACCTGTTCCCGGCGTTCCTGATCAGCGGCGTGGGCCTGGCGCTCTCGTTCGTGCCGGTGACGATCGCCGGCCTGGCCGGCGTGCACCGCGCGGACGCGGGCATCGCCTCCGGCCTGATCAACACCACCCGCCAAGTGGGCGGTGCCGTCGGCCTGGCGGCGGTCACCACGATCGCCGCGTCCTACGCGTCCACCGGCGCCGGTGCAACCGGCCTGGCGCGCGCAGCAGCCGTCGACGGCGGGCTCACCCGCGGGTTCCAGGTCGGGTTCGCCGTCCTGGCCGGCGCGGCGGTGCTCGGCGCCGTGATCTCCGCTGCGATGCTCCGGCCCCGCCCCGAGGGCGCGGTGGTCGAGCCGCTCATGTCCCCTTCCACAACTCGCCTCGAGGAGGCTGCCTGATGACGATGACGATGCAAACCCCCAGCCGCTTCGAGGCCCAAAACGCCCTGCTCGACCGCACGATCGACGACCTGCTGCTGCGCCTCCGTGGGCTGCTGCTGGTGGGCGGCCTGCTGGAGCAGCGGGGCGCATCGGCCGACGAGGTCGAGGTTCATGCGCGTGAGGCCGACCGCCTGCGGGCGGAGCTCGCCCGCCTGATCGGCGGCGACGGCGCGGGCCTGGCTGCCTGACGGGACACATCTGCGGGCCCGGCGGTGGTCACATGCCGCCCGGGCCCGCGGGTTCTCCGGCACTACGATGCCGCGGTGGATCACTTCTACCCGCCCCAGGTCAGCTCCCACTGGTGATCGTTTGACCACGCCGCCCGTGTGGCGGCCGACCTACGCCGGGCGGCAGGGCCGCCGCAGCTGAAGCGGGGGCGGCCGGTTGGCAGGCTCGCAGCCGTGCGCGCGTGGCTGGCCTCCTTGGTCTAGCTCAATCCAGCAGGTGGATGCCGAGCGCGTCCGCCAGTTGCGGGGCCAGCCCCAGCACCGCGTCGAACTCCATCGACGTGCCCGCGAGGCCGGCTACGCCCTCGATCGCCTCGAGCCGGCAGCGCCGCAGTTCGGAGTTCGCGAAGCGCGCCTTCGAGAACACGGCGCCGGTCAGGTCGCAGTCATGGAACCGCACCCAGCTGCCGCTCGCCCCGGTGAAGTCGGCCTCCCGCAGGTTGCACGAGTCGAACGTGACCCGCACCAGCTGGGACAGGCGAAACGCCGACAGATCGGCGGCGGCGTTACGCCAGAGGGTGTCGTGGATCCGGGTCTCGGCCCACTGGGCGCCGGTCAGGCGGCCGCCTGACACCCGCACCCGCGTCAGCGACCCGCCGCGGATCACCGCGTTCGCGAGGTTCGGCTCGTCCAGCACCGCGTCGGTCAGTTCCAGGTCGGCCAGCGACGCGCCGCTGAGGTCGCAGCTCCAAAGCCGCGCCTCGTCAATCCGCAACCCTGAGGCCTCCAGGCCGGCCCAGCCGGCCCCGTGCAGCACGACGCCGGCCAGCTCGCGTGGCTCGCGGAGGTCGGGATCGTCGGCTGAGAGCGCCTCCAGCGATGCCGGCAGCCGTGGCTCGCTGGGAGTGTTCGGCGGGGGCACGGCGGTAGCCTAGGCGGACGGCGCGAAGCGAAGGACGCGGCCGCCCAGGGTGGTCGCGTACAGCTCGCCGCGCGCGTCCAGGCCGAACGAGGACAGGCCCTCCAGCCTGGGCAGCGCCAGCAGCCGCTGCGTGCCGCCGCGTGCGGGAAGCGACCAGATCCGGCCGCTGCAGAAGTCGCCGTAGACGTAGCGGCCGCGCAGCGCCGGCACCTCGCTGCCGCGGTAGACGTAGCCGCCGGTGATCGAGCAGCCTTCGGTGTGCGGGTAGACGGCGACCGGCCACACCAGCCGCGAGCGGTCGATCGGCTGGCGCTTGTAGACCGCGCGGCCCTCGTAGGCGTTCCACCCCAGGTTCGCGCCGGGCCGCGTCCCGGCCGGCAGGTGGTCGACCTCCTCGTAGCGGTTCTGCCCGACGTCGCCGATCCAGAGGTCGCCGGTGGCCGGGTCGAACGAGAATCGCCACGGGTTGCGCAAACCGTATGCATACATCTGGGGGCGCGGGTTGGGCTGGGCGACGTCCAGCCGCAGGATCTTCCCGAGCAGCGACGCCCGGTTCTGTCCGTTGCCCTCGGGGTCGCCCTCGCTGCCGCCGTCGCCCATGCCCACGTACAGCATGCCGTCGGGGCCGAACGCCAGCGCCCCGCCGTTGTGGTTCGCAAACGGCTGGTGCACGGACAGGATCGTCCGCAGGCTGCCGCTGCGGGTGTCCAGCTGGGCGACGTGGGTGTTCCCGTTCAGGTCGGTGTAGTCGACGTAGGCGAGGCCGTTGCCGGCGTAGCGCGGGCTGAAGACGATCGACAGCAGCCCCTGCTCGGAGCCGTCGGAGACCTGGCCACGCAGGTCGAGCAGCGGCTTCTTCGCCGGGTGGCCGTCCGTCAGCGCCAGCACGCGACCGGTCTTCTCCACCACCGCCAGCTTCGCGGTGCCGGGGATCCCCGCCACGTCCACCGGCTGGTCAAGCCCGGTCGCGACGGTCACCAGCCGCACGCCCGCCGCCGGGGGCTGGGACGGCTGTGACGACAGCGCGGACGATGCGGGCGGCCCGGACGCGGTCGTGCTCGCGCTCTGCCCCGCGCAGGCGGCGCCGAGCAGCACGATCACGACGCACACGGCTCGCAGGCTGGCAGCCACGCCTCCAGTATCGCGCGATACTGCCGTGAACCTCTGGACGGGAGCGTGCCATGAGCCTCATGAGCGAGACGATGCAGTCCCAGCCCGAGCAGCTGCGCGACATGCTGGCGGATACCACCGGCGTCGACGCGGCCGCCGAGCGGCTGCGGGGCCGGCGCCTGTACCTCGTCGGCACGGGCACCAGCTGGCACGCGGCCAACATCGGCGCCTGGTTCCTGCGGGCCGCCGGCGTGGACGCGTGGCCGGTGCAGGCGATGGATGCGGTGCTGTACGGCCCGCGCCCGGCCGGCGGCGAGGGGCTGATCCTGCTCAGCCACAAGGGCACGAAGACCTACACGCTGAAGATGCTGGAGCAGGCCCGGGCGGAGGGCTTGCCGACCGCGGTGATCTCGGGCCAGGGTGCTCCCGGCGCCGAGATCGAGACCTCGGTGGTGGAGCGCTCGGCCGCGTACACCGCCAGCCACACCGGCGCGATGCTGCGCCTGGCACAGCTGGCGACGGCGCTGGGCGCCGACCTTGGCCCGCTGAACGGTGTCCCGGATGCGGTGGCGGAAGTGGTAGAGGGGCCGGCGGTCGGCGTGGTTCCCCCGCGCCGGGCGATGGAGTTCGTGGGTGCCGGCCCCAACCAGTGGACGGCGGCCGAGGGCGCGCTGAAGGTGAGGGAGACCGCCTACGTCGCGTCCGCGGGGATGGGCGTGGAGCAGTTCCTGCACGGCCCATCGGTGGCCGTCGGCACTGACGACACGCTGGTCTGCCTGGATGGCGGCGGGCCCGGCCGCGAGCGGCTGTCACAGGTCGCGAACTCGGCGGAATCCGCCGGCGTGCCGGTGCGGACGATCGCCGCCAACGCGCCGAACGAGCTGCTGTCCGTGTTTCCGCTGACGGCGGTTGTCCAGAAGATCGCGCTCGAGGCCGCAGAGACGCTGGGCACGAACCCCGACAGCTTCGGCCGAGACGTGCCGGCGCGGGCCCAGGCGCTGGACGGGATCTCGCTCTAAGGAAGGCCGGCGCTAGCCGTCCGCCTCGGCCTTCAGCTCCGCGAACAGGCGGTCGAGCTCGGGCACCTCGGCGCGCAGGCTGGGCAGGTTCACCACGATCCCCTCCTGCGTCGTTCGAGCCAGCACCACGATCGTCTCCTCGTCCGGGGAGGGGTTCTCCTCGCGGTGCGGGACGTACGGCGGCACGTAGACGTAGTCGCCCGGGCCCGCCTCGATCCGCCGCTCCTCGTCGTTCTCGAGGAACACGAAGACGGGGTGACCGGACACCACGTAGATGCCGGTCTCGGCCTCGCCGTGGTGGTGGTCACCCGAGATCATCCCCGGCGCGACGATCGCCTTGCCCATCCAGAGCTTGCGCGACCCGTGCCGCTTCCCCGAGATCGCCTCGTACCTGCGCATGCCCGGGGTCTGCGCCGTGTCCTCGCTCAGCTCGTTGCTGCCGGTGTGGTGCAGCTGCCGGTGCCAGGCGGCGTTGCCGGCCTCGGATCCATGCGGGTGGTGATCGGTGGCCACGTGCGCAGGATAGAACGCGTTACGCCTCGTTGTGCGGCGCGATCGTCGCGCCTATCGTGCCCGGGTCCAGATTCGAAACATGAGGAGGTGGGCGAGATGCCTGAACGAAACGGAACCGCGGAGTGGCGCGGCGATCTCAAGGCCGGCTCGGGCTCGCTCGTCGTGGGAGACGGCGTGTTCGCAGGCGCGTACTCGTTCGCGTCACGATTCGAGGAGGGCCCGGGCACGAACCCGGAGGAGCTGATCGCGGCGGCGCACGCAGCCTGCTTCAGCATGGCGCTCGCGAACATCCTCAGTCAGGCCGGCCACACGCCCGACCGCGTCTCCACCGCGGCGCGGGTGACGCTGCGCAACATCGACGGCGCGCCCACGCTGGCCCGCGTCGACCTGGAGACCACCGGCCAGGTGCCGGGCCTCGACCAGGATGGGTTCCAGGGCTACGCCGACCAGGCCGTCAAAGACTGTCCCGTGTCGCGCGCGCTGGCCGGGATCCCCGAGATGGTGGTCACCGCGAGGCTCGGCTGACGAGCGCCGCCACCCGGCCGGCCAGGGCGTCGTCCACGATGCCGGCCGGCAGCGAGCCGAACGCGTCCGTCGGGCCGTCCCAGCGCAGCTCGTCGACGTCGCCGAACAGCGGCGCGTCGGTGCGCAGGGTGGCGATCGTCTTGAACAGCAGGGCCAGCTCCCGGCGGTCGCCCAGGACGTTGTCGGGAAACTGCTCGATGGCGCCGTGGCTTCGGATCAGCCCGGCCGCGGTCACCGCCCCGATGCCCTTGATCCCGGGATAGCCGTCGGCCGAATCGCCGACCAGCGCCAGGTAGTCCGGGATGTGCTCGGGCGAGACGCCGAACTTCTCGACCACGCCCGCGGCATCGCGGATCATGCCGCTTCGGCGATCGACCTGGACGACCCGCTCCCCCGACACGCACTGGGCCAGATCCTTGTCCGGCGTCCAGATGCAGACCTTGTGCACGCTCGCATCCGCTGCGGCGAGGTGCACGGCCGATGCCATCGCGTCGTCCGCCTCCCGCTCCACCATCGGCCAGACGGCGACACCCATCGCCGCCAGCGCCTGCTCCAGCGGCTCGAACTGGGCCTTCAGCGCCGGATCGACGCCGGCCCCGGTCTTGTAGCCCGGCCACAGATCGTTTCGAAACGACTCGATCACATGGTCGGTTGCGACGCCGATGTGCGTCGCGTCGCCCTCGATCATGCCCAGCACGGTGCCCAGCACGCCGCGGACGGCGGCGAACTGCGGATCCTTCGGCTTGCGTCCCCGCATGCTCCCGTAAAAGTGGCGGAACAGCTCGTAGGTGCCGTCGATCAGGTGGACGATCACCGGCTGGCGGTCGGGCGCGTCGGGCATGCCGACACCCTACTCAGTACTCAGCCGGGTGCGCGCACGACGGCGTACCGGGCGCAGACCAGGTCGCCGTTGCGCGCCGTCTCGTCCAGTCGCAGCTCGATCCGCCGCGGCAACAGCGGCGCCCCCGCGCCCAGCGTGACGGGCGCGATCGACACGATCACCTCGTCCAGCAGCCCGGCCTCGCCGAGGCCGGCCAGGTCGCCGCCGCCCACGATCCAGATGTTCCGGTCGCCGGCGGCGGCGGCCATCTGCTGATGCACCTCCGTGACGGCTGCGCTCGTGAACTCGATCGGCGCGCCGGGGACGACCTGCAGCTGCCGGTGGGTGAACACCCACCCGGGGATGTCGTACGGCCACTTCCACTGCTCCGGCGGCTTGTCGGCGAACTCGTGGCCGAGGATCCACTGATACGTCGTCGACCCCATCGCCAGCGCGCCCACGTGGGCGATGAACGCGCCGTAGTTCATCGGCCCGTCCTCGTCCTGCTCGCGCGTGAACAGCCAGTCCAGCGAGTTGTCCGGGTCGGCGATGAAACCATCCAGCGTGGTCGCCGTGTAGTACTGCGTGAGGCTCACGAGCCGCTCCTTCCGCGTGACCGCCGATACGATAGGCGAGGTATCTGCGATGGTGACGGTTGACGACGTGCGATCGGTGCTGGCCGACCTGCCTCGCTCCTACGAGGTGGTCGTGCGCGGCCGCATCAAGTTCCGCGTCGGCCAGATCGTCTACGTCGCCTTCTCGAAGGACGAGAGCGAGATCGGCTTCGGCTTCCCCAAGGAGGAGCGGGAGTACCTGGTCGCCAGCGATCCCGAGACGTTCATGATGCCCCGCGAGAGCGACCTGCGGTTCCAGTGGGCCGAGGCGCGGATGGCGAAGCTCGAGTTCGAGGAGATGCGCGACCTCGTCATCTACGCGTGGAGCATGTGCGTCCCCAAGTACGTCTGGGAGCCCTACGTGGTGCGCTGACCCCGGCGACCTGCATCTCACCCCGTTCGAACGATGCGCCAGGACCGCTTTCGGGCATTCTCGTGGGTCTCGAAGAACGAACACGGGAGGGGCTGTGCCGGACGACGAACAGATGCAGCAGGAGGCCGCCGCGCCGTGGCGGCCGAGCGCGCGGCTGGAGGCGATGTGGCAGCGCGACGTGATCGGGCCGCTGGACGACTTCCAGGATCCCTCGCAGGAGTGGAGGCGGTTGTTCTCGGAGCTGCTCGGGACCTTCTTTCTTGTGCTGGTGGCGTGTGGCGGGGGCGTGATGGGCGAGGCCTTCCCAAACACGATCAGCCGCACCGCTGCCGTCTCCGCGCCCGGGTTGATGGTGCTCGGAATCATCCTGTTCATGGGCAAGGTGTCCGGTGCCCATCTCAATCCGGCGGTGAGCGTGGCCTTCTCGCTGCGCGGCGACTTCCCGTGGCGGCGCGTCCCCGGCTACATCGTCGCCCAGCTGGTCGGCGCCTCGCTTGCGGCGTGGTTCGCGCAGAGCGTGATCAACGCCTCGGCCGTCGTCGGCTCCAACTATCCGGCATCCGGGTACACGTCCACCGACGCGTTCCTGATGGAGGCGGTGCTGACGCTGGGCCTGGTCAGCGTGATCCTGGGGACGGCTTCCGGGGCCCAGAACCTGGGCGTGTTCGGCGCGCTCGGTGTCGGCGGGTACATCATCCTGGCCGGGCTGTGGGGCAGCCCCATCTCGGGCGCGTCCATGAACCCGGCCAGAACGTTTGGGCCGGACCTGGTGGGCGGGAACTTCACCGACTACTGGGTGTACGTCGCGGGGCCGCTGGTGGGGGCCGGTCTGGCCGTCGCCGCCGCGTACGTGCTGCGAGGCCCGGGCGGCGGACTGGCAGGATCCGGTGCCGCGCAGGGCGATCTCTTCACGGAGGCCCACCGGCCCGACAGGGCATAGCCATCACCGCGGGTTCGCCCGCGACAGCACGTCCGCGTAGAGCGCTGCCACCTCCTCCGGGGCGAGCCGCAGCGTGGCGTCGCCGACCGTCACCTCATGGCGCTGCACGGAGGGCGACGTGGTGGGATCGGGATCGCCGAACAGGAACACCTTCCGCTCCTCCGCGACCTCGAGGGCGGCGTCGGCAGGGCGCTCGCGGTCGCCTCGCAGGAGGATGTGGAACATCGGCGTCTGAGGAGGGTCGGGCACGACCTCGATGCCCTCGACCGAGCCCAGCGCGCCCGCCAGGGCGCGCGCGTGCTCGACGTACGCCGGAATCCGCTCGAGACGCTGGTCGAGCGACAGCTCCGCGGAGACGACGAAGGGGTGCATCGTCACCAGGTTTCCGCCGTGCCGGCGCTGCCACACGCGGGCCTCGGCCACGAACTCGGCGTCGCCCGCCAGCGCCGCCCCGGCCAGCGCGTCGAGATCCTTGTAGAACGAGACGTAGACGCTGTCGAACAGGCCGGCGATCTCCGCGTGGCCACGCTCGTAGAACGGCCCAGTCTGCCAGAGGCGGGCGCCGTCGAGATGCAACGCGATCCCGCGCGCCCGCGCCCAGCCGGTCTGCGCCACGAGATCGTCCCACGGCGGCAGCAGGCCGCCGATCTCGCGCTGGGGCAGCTCGAGCAGCAGCGCCGCGACCGGCTCGTGGATCCCCTCCAGGTCGCCGAGCGTGATCAGGCGGTTGGGGTCGCCGACCAGTCGGCCGTGCAGCCCGTGCAGCATCTGGTAGCCCTTCTGCTCGTGGATCTCGAGGTGGCAGGTGGGATGGAAGGCGACCGTGCGGGTGCCCCGGCGATCGCTCCAGATGCGCAGCGCGATCTGCTGCGCCATCGTGCCGCTGGGCATGAACACCGCGGCCTCCGCGCCCAGCATCTCGGCGATGCGGGCTTCCAGCCGCTCGATGCGCTGGCCGGAGCCGTAGACGTCCGCCCGCTCGTCCGCGCCCGTCGCGTCTGCGAGCTCCGATAGCCGCTCTCGCATCGAACGGCCGTGCCAGGCGTTCACAAAACGCTCTGCGCCGCTGATCGCGGCCTGGATGCGGGCGTCGTCGGGCATGGCGGCTGGTTGTATCACGTCGCCCGCCCGGGCCCTAGTATCCGCCGCATGGCTGCCACCACGTGATCGACGCTGTTGGTCACGTCCTGTTCTTCGCGCTCGCCGCGGCTGCCAGCCCGCTCACGCTGACCGCGACGCTGGTCGTCCTGCGGAGCAGGCACCCGCGTGCGAACGGCATCGCCTTCCTCAGCGGGTTCCTGCTGGGAACGACGATCGCCTGCGGTCTCGGCCTCGCCATCGGTCAGGCCGCCGTCGACCGCCTCGACTCGCACGAGACGTTCGAAGAGGTTGTAACGCTTCTGCTGGGTGCCGCGCTGCTGGTGGTCGGGCTGCGGGCGCAGCACGCGTCACCGCGACCGCAGCCTCAGGGAGGCCGTGCGAGTGCGATCCTGGCGGGGCTCGCGAACGTCCGGCCGGCCGCCGCGTTCTCGATGGCGGGGCTGCTCGGCTTCGGGGGGCCGAAGCGGCTCGTGCTCACATTCCTCGCCATGGCATCGGTCAGCGATGCGGGCCTCGGCGACGTCGCGGACGTGACGCTGGTCGTCGTCTACATCGCGGTCGCCACCGCGCTCGCGTCCGTGCCTGTCGGCATCGTGATCGTCGCGGGCGAGCGTGCCGCCGGGCTGCTCGCCCGTGGCCACTCCTGGCTGACCGGGCACGAGCTGTGGCTGCGCGTGTGGCTCTCCACGGGGATCGGCCTCGTGCTGGTTGTGGATGGCCTGGTGCGGCTCGTGCGTTAGTCGGGGGCCGCCTGCGTTTACACGCCGGCCGCGCTCCCGATCGAAGGCCTCTCAGCCACGATCGCGAACTTGCGGACGCGTCCCGTCTCCAGCCACTCGCTCCACAGCCGGTGGGCGGCGATCAGATCGTCCAGCGCCTGGCGCCCGATCTGCGCGGCGACGGCCGTCGCGTCGGCCGGGAACGCGTCGATCAGCGAGTCCGCCGTGGCGCGGTGGGACAGGCTCCAGTCCTCCTGCCAGCGCACCACCAGCCCGGCCCGCTGCAGCAGCGCGCGCATCTCCTCCAGCGGGGTCAGCCAGACGGTGTCGGCGTCGGGCATGCGTGCGCGCTCCGGGCCGGTCAGCGGCTGCCCCTCCTCGATGGTGAACGCGAACCGCCCGCCGGACGCGAGCGCTCCCGAGATCGCATCGAGCAGTGGCCGCTTGTCGGCGAAGGCGAGCATCGTCTCGAACAGGAGCACCACCTCGAACCTGCCACGAGGGAGCGGCGGCACCCTCGCCACCTCGAAGCGGCAGGGCAGGCCGTCGCAGCGGGCGCGTGCGATGTCGATCGCGCTCGCGCTGTAGTCGACTCCCAGATAGCGGCAGCCCAGCTCCCGCGTGATGAGCCGCCCCGGCCCGGCCACTCCGCAGCAGAGGTCGAGCACGGACACCCCGCCGGAGATGCCGGCCCGCTCCGCCAGCGTGCGGATCTCCCCGGCGCGCATGAAGCTCTCCTGCTCGACGTACTCGCCCGGGGCGTAGGCCGACTGCCTGGCTCGCAGCAGGGCTTCGACGAACGGAACGCGCTCGTCCTGCCTCACGACAGCTCCCCACGGTCGGCCGTCCGAAAGAACCGATTCACCCCATCCACGGTACCTTCCTTTCGTATGTTCGAGTACCGAGGCACGCTGCGGTCGGCTCAGGGTGGCCCGCTGATCGGGCTGGCCGCCCAGGTGCTGCTGCTGACGGCGCTCGCGGCGACCGTCGGCCTCGGTCCCGCCGGGTGGCTCGTGGGACTGGCCTGCGGCCTGGCCATGGACGCCGCGCTGGCGCACAACCTGCTCCGCAACCGCTCGGAACGGATCGGCCCGGCCGGGTGGGTGACGCTCGTGCGGGCGACGCTGGCCGTCGGCGTCGCGGCGCTGGCCGCAGACTCGCTCGGCAGCTCCGCGCAGACCGCGCCCCTGGTGGCGCTCGCGGCCGCCGCGCTGGCGCTCGACTACGTCGACGGATACGTCGCGCGGCGCACCGGTACGGAGTCGACGCTTGGCGCGCGCTGGGACGGCGAGGTCGACGCGTTCCTGATCCTCGTGCTCGCCGTCTACGTCGCTCCCTCAGCCGGCGTGTGGGTGCTCCTGATCGGTGTCGCACGCTATGCGTTCCTGGTCGCCGGGTGGCTGGTCGGGTGGATGCGCGCGCCGCTGCCCCGGCGCGACTGGCGCAAGGTGGTCGCGGCGACGCAGGGCGTCACGTTGACGATCGCGGCAGCCGGCGTGCTCCCGATCGCCCTCACCCGCGCCGGCCTCGCCGCCGCGCTCGCCCTGCTGGCCGAGTCGTTCGGCCGCGACGTCTGGTGGCTGTGGAGCCACCGGTCGGCGTCCGGCCCCCAGACGGCGGTGCCCGAGCGGAATGCCGCTGGGGATGCCGGACACGGACGCGTCCGCGTGGCGATCTCCGTCGTGCTCACGCTGCTTGCGCTCCTGTTCGTCTGGGCCGCACTTGTCGCGCCTGACCAGCCGGGCCACTTCACACCCCGTGCGTTTGTGAGGCTCCCGCTGGAGGGAGTGATCGTGATCGCCCTGGCGCTGCTGCTGCCCGCTCCCGCCCGGCGCCTCCTGGCCTGGGTGGTGGGGCCGGCGATCGGCCTGCTGATCGTCGTGAAGGTGCTCGACTACGGCTTCTTCACCGCCTTCGACCGGCCGTTCAACCCCGCCGAGGACTGGAGCTACCGCCACATCGGGATCGAGACGCTGCGCCAGTCGATCGGCCGCACCAGCGCGAACCTGGTCCTCGCCGGGGCGGCGCTGGCGGTGGTCGCCGCGTTCGTGCTGCCGACGCTCGCGATGCTTCGCCTGAACCGGGTCGTCTCCAGCCATCGACGGGTATCGCTCAAGGCCGTCACGGCGCTCAGCCTGATCTGGGTGCTGTTCTGGGCGCTGGGTGCGCAGCTCGTCTCCGGCGCGCACATCGCCTCCACGAGCGCAGCCGACCTGGCCGTCACCGAGGTGCGCACGGTGCAGGCCGACATCCACGATCGAGCGGTCTTCGCCGCCGAGCTCCGCCGCGACCCCTATGGCAATACGCCGGGCGACCGGCTGCTGACCGGCCTGCGCGGTAAGGACGTCCTGCTCGTGTTCGTCGAGAGCTACGGCCAGGTCGCGGTGCAGGGATCCTCCTTCTCCCCGAAGGTCGACAGCGTGCTCGCCGAGGGGACGAAGCAGCTGCAGTCCGCGGGCTTCGGCGCCCGCAGCGGCTGGCTGACCTCATCGACGTTCGGCGGCATCAGCTGGCTGGCCCACTCCACGATGCAGTCGGGGCTCTGGATCGACAACCCGAGCCGCTACGACCAGCTCGTGGCGAGCAACCGCATGACGCTCAGCACCGCCTTCAAACGCGCCGGGTGGCGGACCGTCGCCGACGTGCCGTCGGACAACCGCTACTGGCCGCAGGGATCGTCGTTCTACCACTACGACAAGGTCTACAACCGGCTGAACGTCGGATACCACGGTCCCACCTACGCCTATGCCTCGATGCCCGATCAGTTCGTCTACCTGGCCCTGCAGCGGCTCGAGCTGGGCAGGACCGGCCGTCCGCCGCTGTTCGCCGAGGTCGACCTGGTGTCAAGCCATGAGCCATGGACGCAGGTGCCGCCGCTGATCGGCTGGAACCGCGTCGGCGACGGCTCGGTCTTCTACAAGCTGCCGGTCGACATGAGCGGTCAAACCGACGGCCCCTGGGCTGGGTATGGGCACTCGGTCGAGTACACGATGAGCACGCTGTTCTCGTTCGTGCAGCACTACGCGCGCAAGAACCTGGTGATGGTCGTGCTGGGCGACCACCAGCCGGCCACGACGGTCAGCGGGCTGGACGCCAGCCACGACGTGCCGATCTCGATCATCGCCCACGACCCGTCGGTGCTGCAGCGGATCCGCGGGTGGGGCTGGGTGGACGGCATGCGCCCCAGCCCGCAGGCGCCGGTGTGGCCCATGAGCGCGTTCCGCGACCGCTTCCTGGGCGCCTTCGGCCCGCAACCGGCGACCCCGGGATCGTCGTGACCGCGTCCGCGGTGCTCGAGCAGCTGCCCGCCGCCGCCCCGGCGCCCGAGGTTGCCGATGCCCCGCCGCGGCGGCTGGCGGGGCTGGACGGCGTCCGCGGCCTGGCCGCGCTGTTCGTGGTGGTGAATCACGTGTTCCTGCGGGCGTTCCCCGGCTACCCCGTGGACAAGGCGCCGTTCTGGGCCGCCTGGTTCATCTACGGGCGGTTCGCGGTGGTCGTGTTCATCGTGCTGTCCGGCTTCTCGCTGGCCCTGTCGCCGGCCCGCCACGGCTGGCGGCTGGACGGGGTGTCCCGGTTTGCCCGCCGGCGGGCCTGGCGCATCCTGCCGCCGTACTGGGCCGCCCTCCTGTTCAGCCTGGCGGTTGCCTGGCTGCTCGTCCGGCCGCCGGGCCAGGGCGTGCCCGGCTCCAGCTCGGTCATCGTCAACGGCCTGCTGGTGCAGAACCTGGTCGCGGCCCCCAGCCCCAACCGAGCGTTCTGGTCGATCGCCGTCGAGGCCCAGCTGTACATCCTGTTCCCGCTGCTGCTGCTGATGGTGCGCCGCCGCGGCGCGGTGGTCATGGTCGCCGCGGTGACGCTGGCCGTGGCGATGGTGGGGATCGTCGGCCCGCACGTCTCCCACCTCGACGTGTTGGTGGTCCAGTCGGCGCCCGACCTGGCCGCGTTGTTCGCGGTCGGCATCCTGGCGGCAGGCATCGTGGGCGCGAGTGCGGCTCACAGGTCGTGGCCGTGGGCGTGGCTCGCGCTGGCCGCGGCGGCGCCCGTGCTCGTGACGATCTGGTGGCAGGGCTCGGTATGGACGCTCGACCACCTGTTCTGGGTCGACCTCACGCTGGGCCCCGCCGTCGCCTGCCTGCTGGCGGCCCTCGCCACGGGTCATCCGGCCCCGCTGCTGCGCCTGCTGGACGCGCGGCCGATGCGCAACCTGGGCCTGTCGTCCTACAGCCTGTACCTGACCCACGGCCCGATCGTGGTGGTCGTGTACGAGCTGATCGTGGCCGGCCGCATCCGCCAGGGTGCTCCGGCCTTCCTCGTCACGCTTGCCCTGGCGCTGCCGCTGACGATCGTGTTCGCGCGCGCCTTCGCCGCGGTCTTCGAGACCCCGTTCCGGCGGCACCGCAGCTGGGCGTCGCTGCGGCGCCGGCCTGACCGGTCAGTCGTCGCGGAACCGCGGCGAGAGGGCGTAGCGCAGCAGCACCACGTCGCCGATCTGGCGGACGTCGGCGAGCTTCGCCCGCTGGCCGGGGTTCCAGGGGAAGTGGCCGTCGCGCACGAATCTGGGAGCCTGTGAGTCGCCCACGAACATCGGGGCGATGACAAGCTGCAGCTCGTCGACGAGGTCGTCGGTCAGAAACTGCGTGTGCACCTTGCCGCCGCCCTCGACCATCAGCCGCTCCACGCCCCGCGCCGCGAGGTCGGTGCTGAGCTTGCGCATCTCCACGGTGTTGCCGCCGTCGACGACGGTCGCGCGCGGCTCCAGCCGTGCCCGGGCATCGGTCACGCGCGGGCTGGCGCAGTAGACGATCTTCTCGGCGTCGCCGGTGGTGAAGAAGGCGGCCCCGGCGTCGAGCTCGGCGCGCCGGGTCACCGTCACCTTCATGGGAGACGGCGCCAGCCCGCGGGCCGTCCGCTCGTCCCGGCGGGCCTGCGAACGCACCAGCAGCCGCGGGTTGTCGAGCCTGACGGTGTTTGCACCGACCAGGATCGCGTCGCAGGACGCGCGGACGGCGTCGACCCGGTCGAAGTCGGCGTCGTTCGACAGCAGCAGGCGCGACACCGGGCTGCCGATGTAGCCGTCGATCGACACGCTGCAGCTGAGCAGGGTGTACGGGCGGTCAGGCATCCGCGGCTCCCCCCGATCGGTTGACGACCCTGATCCGAGCGGGGAGCGGCTCGCCCAGAACAGCAGGGCGGCCGCGACGGAGCCACACCGCGACCAGGACGACCGCCCCCGGCAGGCTGGCGACCAGCACCATCACGCCGTACACGACCGCGGTTGCGACGCCCTGTCCGGCACCCAGGCCGGCAGCGCCGAACACCCACGCCGTCGCCCCCTCGCGCGGCCCCCAGCCGGCGACGCTGGGCAGCACCATGGCCATCATCGCGAGCAGCGCCAGCGGCAGCATCCGCGAGAGCGGCGCGGCGGTGCCGGCGGTGCGCGCGGCGATCACGAGCGTGACCGCGTGGCCGATGACGACGACCGCGGAGGCGAGCACGATCGCCGGCAGCGCCCGCCGTGTCAGCAGCCCGTCGCGGACGTCGCCGGCCACCGCGCCGCGCAGGCGCGCCCAGCGCGAGCTGCCGCCACGAGGTCGCACCCGGCCCGCGAGCACCACGCCGATCACCGTCGCCGCCAGCACGACCGCCACCAGCGGCATCGACGACCGCACGGGCGACGGCAGCGCCAGCAGCACGGCGACGGTGATGACGACCTGCACGACCTGCCCGGCGGCGCGCTCCCATGCGACGGCCCGCAGCCCGCGGCCGACGTCGTCCACGTCGCGCCCGTGGCTGACGCCGCGGTGAACGTCGCCGACGACCCCGCCCGGGAGCGTGAGGTTGAGGAACAGCGACCGGTAGTACGCGGCGACGGCGGCCGGCAGCGACAGGCGGACGCCGAGGCCGCGCGCCACGATCGTCCACCGCCAGGCACAGCAGAGTGTGGTCACCAGGCCGATGGCCGCCGCGGCAGCCAGCGCCCGGCCGTCCACCGCGCGGACGCCGTCGAGGAACGGTCCCGCGCCCAGCCGCCAGACGACGACGGCGAGGGTCATGGCCGCGCCCGCAGGGCGCGCCCAGCGCCACAGTGACCTGCTCCATGCTGTTCCCGAAATGCTCGAGGCTCCTCCCGGCTGGTCGCTTCGTCTAGCGATACGCACACCGGCGGCGACCGGGTTGCTCAGGGCCATGGTGGTCACGGCAGCACCAGCAGGTCGGCGTGGTGCACGGTGACGGCGAGCTGCCCGGCCCGCGCCTGCGCCAGACGGCGGGCTGCGTAGGCGTCGACGCCGGCGGCCAGCTCGGCCCGCTGCTCGCAGGCGGCATCGAGCCATCCGGCCAGCCACTCCGCTGCGAGGTCAGCGTCCGCGGCGCCGAGCCGCCACGGGCTGGGCCGGACGACGACATCGGCCCCCAGCCGGCGGAAGCGCTCGGCGGCGGCCGCAACAGCATCCGGACCGAGCAGGTGCCCACGCGCCGTCATGCGGCGCTGGTGCGCGTCGAACGCGGCCGCCAGGCACCGGTCGAGCGAGTCGGCTGGCGTCAGGTCGACGCGCCCGGCGACCGACAGCGTCAGCAGCGCCGGGCATCCAACCGCGGCGCAGAGGTCGACCAGGCCGGCCAGCTCATCGTCCGTGATCAGGTCGAGCAGCGCCGAGGCGGTGATCAGCGCCGCGCCGGCGAGGTCGTCCGGCCGCAGCTGGGTGATGTCCGAGAGCCGCGTCTCGACGACGACCGGGGCGCCGTCGGCGGCCGGCCCGGGAGGGTTCGCGGCGGCGACCTCCAGCAGGTCGGCGTCGCGGTCGTGCATGACCCAGTGCTGCCGCCCCGGCAGCAGCGGCGCGAGCCACCGGCCCATCGATCCGCTGCCGGAGGCGAGGTCGTGGATCACCAGGCGGCCGGCCGCCGGCAGCCGCCGCCGGACGTGCTCGACCAGGTCGCGCGACCGGGCGGCGGCATCGGCAGGTTCGCGCAGGTCGAGCCATTCGGAGCTGACCCGGATCTGCTCGATGGTCATGCCGCCGCCTCCGCCAGGACGCCCGACACGACCGACGCGGTGGTCGACCACCCGGAGAGCGACCTCCGCCGTTGGCCCGCGGCCCGGCGTAACCGTTCTCGCAGGTCGGCGTCGCTCAGCCACGCCCGCAGCGCGGCCGCGAGCGCGGCCGGGTCACCGGGCGGCACCAGCAGCCCCGGCCGGTCGCCGGCGGCGGCGTGACCCAGGGCCTCCGGGACACCCCCGACCTCGGTCGCGAGCACCGGCAGGCCGTGGGCGAGCGCCTCCGTCACGACCATCCCGTACGTCTCGGCTCGCGACGCCAGCACCAGCAGGTCGGCGGCCCCGTAGCTGCGCGCCAGGTCGGCCCCGGCCAGCGGTCCCGGGAAGCTCACGCGGTCGGCCAGCCCGAGGTCAAGCACATGGCGGCGCAGCCCCTCCGCGAACGCCGGGTCGCAGTCCAGGCGGCCCGCGCACAGGCACCGCCAGGGCAGGTCCGGCACCGTCGCGAGCGCGTCGAGCAGCACGTCGTGACCCTTGCCGGGGATCACCGCTGCGACGCAGAGCAGCGCCCCGGCGCCCGCGGTGCCGGGTGCGAGGCCGGCGGCATCGACTCCGGGCTCGGCGACGTGCACGAGCTCGGCGGGCAACCCGTACAGCTCCAGCAGCGTTCGCCGGGCCCACCGGCTGGTCGTGACGACGGAGGCGGCGGCCGAGAGCACGGCGCCCTCCCGCGTGCGGGCCTCGTCATCGGCCGGGTCGTGGCCCAGCGGCATGTGCACCAGCGTGACCAGCCGCAACCGGGTCGCCTCGGGCACCAGCAGCTCCGGGGCGGTCGAGGCGATCAGGCCGTCGAGCAGCACCAAGGCGTCGTCGGGGAGCGCCTGGATGACGCCGGCCAGGGCGGCGTACGACCGGGCGTCCGGTCGCGGCCACGACCCGGGGACGACGTGCAGGCGCACCGACCAGCCGGCCTCGGCGAGGCCCCGGCAGACGCGGCGGTCATAGGCGTTGCCTCCGCTCGGCCGGGCCGGATCGTCGATGCCTTCGGGTACCAGGACGTGCACCGTCGTCACAGCGCCCGCTCGTAGCTCGCCCAGGCAACGTGCGATTCGCGCAGCGTCACGCCCAGCCCGTCGATCTCCCGCGCGGCGTCTCCCAGTGCGCCGCCGCGCACGCGCTCTGCGAGCCGGTCGGCGATCACCCGGGCAAGCGTCTCGGTGGAGGTGTTGACGCCGGCGAAGTCTGGATCGTCGTCCAGGTTGCGGTAGGTGAGGTCGGCTACCACGGCCCGCAGCTCCGCGGCCGCTCGGCCGATGTCGACCACGACGCCGTCTCGGTCGAGGGCCTCGCGCCGGAACGTGGCATCGATCACGTAGGTCGCGCCGTGCAGCCGCTGGGCCGGCCCGAACACCTCGCCACGCAGGCTGTGGGCGATCATCATGTGATCGCGGACGGTCACGCTGTACACGTCTACCCCTCGCCGTAGGTGATGGTGTGGCAGAGCGCCGGCAGGCTTCCTGCGGCCAACCGGGCCATGACTTCGGGCAGCTCCTGGAACTGCGACTGTTCGGTGACGAGCGCGTCGAAGGCAGGGTCGCGCAGCAGGTCGAGCGCGAGCGCCATCCGCTCGGCGGTCGTGCGGCGGCCGCTGCGCGCCGGGGAGACGGTGCCGACCTGGCTCGAGCGGATGCCGAGCCGGCCGACGTGGAACGCCCCACCCAGCGAGAGGCTGACCTCCGCGTCGCCGTACCAGCTGAGGTCGATGACGGTGCCCTCGGGCGCGAGCAGGTCGAGCGACAGCTGCAGCCCGGCCGACGTCGCGCTGGTGTGCACGACCAGGTCGCGGCCGTCCTCCGCGCCGGGGGGCAGCGCGAAATCCGCGCCGAGGGCGGCGGCCACGCCGGCCCGCCCGGCATCGACGTCCACGAGCGTGACCTGGACGGCCGGGATCCGGCTCAGCAGGCGCGCGACGCAGCAGCCGACCATCCCGGCGCCGACGACCGTGACGCGGTCGCCGACCAGCGGCGCGGCGTCCCACAGGGCGTTGATGGCGGTCTCGACGGTGCCCGCGAGCACGGCGCGGGAGGGCGGCACGTCCTCCGGCACGATGGATACGGCGCTGGACGGCACGACGTAGGCGGTCTGGTGCGGGTACAGGCAGAAGACGGTGCGGCCGCGCAGCTCGGCGGGCCCCTGCTCGACGGCTCCGACGCTCAGATAGCCGTACTTGACCGGCCCCGGGAAGTCACCCTCCTGGAACGGCGCCCGCATCGCCGCGTACTGGTCGGGCGGGACGCCGCCCCTGAACACGAGCGTCTCGGTGCCGCGGCTGACGCCGGAGCGGACCGTGCGCACCACCACATCGCCGCGCCCGGGCCGAGGCAGCGTGACCGGCCTGATCTCTCCACGGCCGGGCGCGCGCAGCCAGAACGCGTGTGCGGTTCCTTGATCGTCGACCATCGGCGAGATGACGCCCCCCAGTCTTGGCACGAATCTATCACGGAGGTTTCTTCGGGCAGGTACGCGCACGCGCCGTCCCTGGATCCCGCGGTCGAGGCCTTCCAGCTAACCGCTCGACAGGGAGCCGCCCACGCACGAGATGTCGTAGACCGCGAGGTCACCCTCGCTCCAGACTTCGCACGACCTCGGCAGGTGCAGAGCGGCACGCTGCGAGGGCTTGGACGCGGTCTGGCGCACGACCGTCGCGAACGGCGCCATCTTGGTGAATCGGAGAAACGGCCGCTTGAGGTTCAACAACTTGCGATCGATCACCAGGTCGGTTGCGCCATAGCGGGTGCCGAGATCGGCAATTGCTCTACGCGAGGAGCCGTAATACGCTCGCAGCATGTTGGCCATCCGGGGCCGCACGAACTTCAGAAACGTGTAGTCGAACGGCTGGTACAGCTTTCGTGAGATGACCACCCCGCGCTGGGCCTCGATCGGTACGCAGTCGATCCCCTTCGGATCGCCCGCGATGATCGCCCCCTTCGGCAAGGTCCGCAGGTAGCTGTACAACGGCTGATCCTTGCTGCAGTCGTGGCCCTTGCTGGTCTGCCATCCCGCCACGGTCACGACTCCCGTCAGCAGGGCTCCCGCGAGCACGGCGCAGAGCAGCACGATCAGCGCGCCCAACGCCCGGTCCTTCCGGTTGAAGTACACGACCGCGGCCAGCACCGCCCCCGCGGCAAGCGAGCAGGCGATGGTCAGCCACCCGTCGACGACGGTGTCCCACAACGTGGCCGACGGGATCAACAGGCCCAGGTCGAACTTCGAGCCGGCGTACCAGATCACGGCGGCCGGCATGCCAACGGCGAGGATCGGAAGCAGCCACCGCAGCCGTGCACCGTACGCGTTCCAGAGCGGATACCACGACACCGCGATCACGATGCAGAAGAACGGTAACAGCGGATAGGTGTACCGGTTTGGAAGGTACAGGTGAAACAACACCGCGTAGCTCAGGCCGAACAGCAGCAAGCTCGCGGCCCCCATCGCCCAGACCTCCGTCCGTATCAACCGGCAGTTGGCCGGGCGAAGCACGAGCACGACCGCCGCCATCACCATGAGGATGCTTCCGCCCAGGGTGACGGCGAACCCCGAATAGTTCGCCCGTAGCTCTTTCAGGATCGAGCCCGACCCTCGGAAGAACGGCACCTGGCCGTTCGGCCCGAACTCGGGGTAGTGCCGGGCGACCGACTCCGTGATCAGGTTGCCCGCCGACAGTCCGGCGATCCGTGGCAGTTCGTAGGCCAGCAGCACGACCGCGGCGGACGCTACACCCGCTATCAGGGTGCCGCGGTCAACGGTCAGGCGGCGACCACGGGCGCCGAACGCGCACAGGAACAGGACGCCGAGCGCCCCCAGCGCCGCCGGGGGGTAGAAGAGCGCCCCGGCCGCCGGCACCACCGCCGCCCAGCGAGTCCGCCCTCGCATGAGCAGGAGCACCGTCAGCAGCACGATCGGCTGGGCGAACGCGCGTGGGTGCGTCCCGCTGAACCGCTGGCTCTGCCAGGACAGGATGTAGAGCGCCGCTGCGAACCAGGCCGCCGGGATCCACGCGGTGTGCTCGCGAACGATCCGGAACACGAGCCATGTGGACAGCGGGGCCAGCACCAGCACGCCCCAGGCTCCGAACCGGATCGGGTCGACCACGTTGCTCGCCAGCCAGTACACCGCCTGTGAGCCGAGCGGGACATAGCCGGTCTCGACCAGCGCATGGGTGAGCGGATCCTGAAACAGGCCCGGATCCTGAAAGCGCCGCATCCAGTACTCCAGGAGCATGGTGTCCGTCGCGGAGACGTGTGGCGTGAACAGGATGATCCGCTCCACGTACATCGTCGCAAGCGCCGCCAATATCACCAGCAGCGCCTGTTCGAGGAACGCGGCCCTGGATCTGAGCATCGGCAGGATGTTGACCCCGGTGCGTGAGCGAGGCGGCGCTGGAGTCACATGATCTCGTTCCGGCACAGTCGCGACCGAGTATCGCATCCGGCCCGGGCCCCAGCGTCCGGTGCGGATCGAGGACCGCGCTCTCGGAGATGCGTCGGCTGCTCGGCCTCCTGCGCCGGACGGACGAGGAGCTTGCGCTGACACCGCGGGCGAGCATGCGACGGCTGGATGCGCTGGCCGAGCAGGTCCGCCAGGCCGGGCTGCCGGTCGACCTCGAAGGTCGAAGGTGACCCGGCCCGGCTACCGGCCGGCGTCGACCTCTCCGGCTACCGGATCGTTCAGGAGGCGCTCACCAACACGTTACGCCACGCCGGCCCGGCCCATGCCCGCGTGGTGGTGCGCTGCGCCGAGCGCCATGTCGACATCAGCGTCTGCGACGATGGGACGGGGGGCAGCGGTGCCAACGGGACAGGCCCCGGCCACGGCCCGCCCGGGATCCGTGAGCGCGTGTCGCTCTACGGCGGAGAGCTTCGCACCGGCCCGCGCCTTGGCGGTGGCTACGAGGTGATCGCACGCCCGACTCCCGCTCGACAGCCCATGAGCGTCCGGGTGCTGCTCGCCGACGACGAGCGCCTCGTCCGCGCCGGCTTTCGCATGATCCTGAACGCCGAGCCCGACATCGAAATCGTCGGCGAGGCCGCCGACGGGCACGAGGCCGTGGCCGCGGCGCGCCGCCTGCGCCCGGACGTCGTGCTGATGGACATCCGCATGCCCGGCCTCAATGGCATCGACGCCACCACCCGCCTGCTCGACCACTATGCCCGCCACTCGCCCACGGCATCGGCCTCGGCAAACGACGTACTCGCTCAGCTGACCGCCCGCGAGACCGACGTATTCCGCAGCCTCGTCGCTCGCGGCCAATCGAGCGCCGAGATCGCCCGCGAGCTCTGGATGAGTGAGCACACCGTGAAGACGCACGTCGCCCATCTGCTTGCAAAGCTTGGGCTACGCGACCGAGTCCAGGCGGTCGTGCTCGCCTACGAATCGGGGCTCGTCGCCACGTGGGACGACCGTGATCCGGCCTGAGCCGGCAGCTCGAGCAGACAGAATCGGCGGCCGTCTCTGGATGCGCGATGACGGCACCCAGGTACCTCCGCGGGTAGGCCGGGCGTCTATGCCGGGGTTGGAGCTCGAGACGCGAAGTGGCGTTCGACCATGTCGAGCGGCCCGGTGTCCCGACGGGCGCGGGCGAGGATGAGGGCGCCCTCCAGCGCCGCAAGCAGCACCGTTGCCTGCTCGGCCGCGTGCGCGGGCGGCTCTCCGAACTTGACGTAGACGCCGGCGACGGCGGCCTGATAGCGCGCGAGCAGCTCACTGACGTGGACGCGGAGGTCGGGGTTCGCGGCGGCGTCTACGACGGTCGCAGCGAGTGGACAACCCAGCGCGAAATCGTCTTCGACAACCAGATACCGCCACGTTGCCACGATCCCGCCGATGGCCTCTGCGAACGTCTCCGCCTCGCTCAGCGTCCGCTCGAGCTCGACGAAGAGCGCGGCGATGGCGAGATCGATCGCCTCGGTCACGAGCTGTGTCTTGCCGCCGGGGAAGTAGCGGCCGAGCGAGCCTCGAGGGCCGCCGGAGTGCGCGACCACCTCGCGGAGTCCGACTCCGTGGATGCCGCGCTCGCGGATGAGAATCGCGGCGCTCTCCACCATGCGCCCGCGGGCCGGTGAGCGGCGGCGGTGTGTCTTCACCTCAGCGTCCTCGCTCTTTGCCTTCATCGCACCATCATAGCGCCGTCGATGACGATTGTCATCGATTCTGCTATGGTCGTCCCTCACCGATGACGACTGTCATCGTTAGGAACGGCGCGCCCCACGAAGGGAGGAGCACCAGCGCACCGTCTTCATCGACCGTCAACTGACCGGATCAGGGGTAGCCACCTACATGAACGACCGACCGAACATCCTTCTCGTCCACGGTGCGTGGGCCGATGGGTCCAGCTGGAGCGGCGTCATCGAACGCCTGCAGGCTGAGGGTTTCCAGGTGCGGGCGCCGCAGTTCCCGCTCAACTCGCTCGCCGACGACGTCGCGCGGCTGCGCCAGGTGCTCGAGTTCCAGGACGGGCCCACGATCGTCGTCGGACACTCCTACGGGGGTCAGATCATGACCGCCCTCGGCGCCGAGACGCCGAACGTCGTCGGCCTCGTCTACGTCGCGGCTTTCGGCCTCGACGAGGGCGAATCCCTCGGCGAGCTTCTCTCCCAGGGACCCGTAACGCCGGCGCTCGAGCATCTGTTGACCGACGCTCACGGCTTCAATTGGTTCGCAGAGGACGACTTCGTCAATCACTTCGCCGCCGACGTCGACCCGACCCGGTCAAGGGTGCTCTACGCCGTACAGCAGCCTCTCACAGGCTCCGCGTTAGGCGAGGTGATGGGTACTCCGGCATGGAAGTCATTGCCTTCCTGGTACCTGGTTGCCCAGAACCACGAAGCCCTGCCGCCCGAAGTCAAACGGCAGTTCGCGGCACGCATGGGCGCGACCAGCGTCGAAATCCCTTCCAGCCACATCCCCATGGTCTCGCACCCAAGGGGTTCGCCAACGATCTGCCGGCGAAGGAGGGCGCGGTGCTCGAGGCGACACAGGGGCCCGCAGTGTTCAGTGCGTTGACGGCGCCGTCAGGACCGCCGGCCTGGAAGACGATTCCGAGCTGGGATCTGGTTGGCACGATCGACAACGCGATTCCGGAGTCGATCCAGCTGTTCATGGCGAACCGCGCCCACGCCCACATCACCGAGGTCAAGGCCGGGCATCTCTCGATGATCTCCCGGCCTCACGCGGTCACGAAGGTGATCGAGGAAGCGGCACAGAGCGTGACCGGGTAGACGCACTCCGGCTACGGCGACGCTCGCCCGATCGAGCGGGCGTCGCCGTAGGCCGCGGCTGTCGCTCAGAACCCGCCGGCGGGTGTGGGCAGGCAGTTCGCGCCGCCGGTGTTGGTGTCGCAGTTGTGGAAGGCGCCGCTAGTCGAGAGCATGCCGGTGGCGGTTGTGGTCGGGTTGAAGGTGCCGGCGCCGGTGATGTTGGCGGCGCTTCCGGCGGTGTTGGCGCCGATGGTGACGGTGAGAGTGGTGTGGGCGGCGTTCCACGTCCAGGTGGCGGCGTAGCGGCTCTTCTTGCTGACGGTCGTGCCGGTGATGGTGCCGAGCGTGGCGGGGCTGGTGGCGCAGGTGGTTCCTGCGCCCGTGCTTCCGAGCACGATGGTGTTTGTGCCGGTGTCGGTACAGACGTTGTCGGTGGAGGCGGGCCCGGTCGCCGTGTTCACGGCCTGGTTGTAGGTGACGACGATGGTGTCCCCGGTGTCGAGCTTGCCTGCGACGCCCCCGTTGGTAATGGCGACCCCGGCGGCGACGAACCCGAGCTGGGCAGCGGCGGTGGGGTTGCCGCTGACCGAGTTCCAGGTGTTGTAGGTGGTCTCGACCTGGTAGCACTCATACGTTCCCTGCGGCGTGTAGCGGCCGGTATCGGTGTAGGCGAGCGCGGCGGTGGTGGTGAGGTTTGCGAAGCTGGCGGCCGAGCAGTTGCTGGACGTCCCGTTCGCGACGGCGAGCAGCTTGTACCCGTTGCCGTTGCTTCCGGCGGTCCAGGACACGGCGACGTCGTGGCCGGAGGGGGTGGCTGTGAGGCTGCCGGGCGCCACCAGGTTGCGGGTGGAGATGGCGCCGCCGGTCGCCGTCCCGGTGCTGGTGAACGAGGCGTAGGCGACGGTTGCGACGGCGGCCGAGCTCGCGATCGCCGCCAGCAGCGCCAGCGCCACCAGCGGCAGCGGCCGGGTCACGCCGGATCCGTCTTGGCCGGACGCGGCCGCCAGATGCCGATCAGCCACCAGACCGCGAGCAGGATCGGGATGCCAAGGACGCAGACTCTCTGCAGGAGTGGCTGGCGCATCCAGATGATCACGCGTCCGACCGCGGGGATGACCAGCCGCTCCTGCCAGGCGGTGCCCGATGTGAGCTGCGCCCGCCACGGGTCGGCCTCGGCGTTGTTGTCGCCCTTGGTGATGATCACCGGGTGGGTGCCACCTTGCAGTACACGGACGACGCGGTGGCTTTCGACGTGGTGGTCGCCGATCGGGATCTGGTAGCTGATGACCTGGCCCGGCCGCACGGCCGTGACGGGCTCGGGCGTCACGATGATCACGTCGCCGGGGTTGAACGTCGGCTGCATGCTTCCCGACAGCACGGTCTCCATGCGGTAGAGGCCGAGCCTGGGGCCGACGGCGACCGCGGCCAGCACGGCCACGGCCGCCAACGTGAGCAGCGAAGCCACGAGGCGGAGGAGGAGGCCGACGCGTGCGACCCATGCCTCGCCGCTGCGCCGGAGCACCGGTGCGGGAGGTGCCGCGGGGGGCGGCAGCTCCGTATGTTCAAGCGCTCCGGCCGTTGCCACGAACCATCACCTACTGGTTGGTGGCCGCCCGCTGGGTGCCGGTGAAGGCGTACTGGATCACCGACGACTGGTTCTGCAGCGTGTTGCCGGCGCCGCTGGGAAGCGTCAAGGTGACTCGCAGATGATCGGTCGAGCCGGCCGTCAGCGCGCTCAGGTTCGAGAGCGCCAGGTTGGAGCCGACCACCGGCGTCGAGGCGAGCACCGAGGAAGTGCTGCCCGAGCAGGTGTAGGTGTAGGCCGGCGCCGAGCCGCCCTCCGTCCACGCGACGGAGCACTTGTCGATCGCCATCTGCAGGCCGTTGCTGGTGTCGGTGTTCAGCAGCGAGCTGGTCGTCGCGCTCGTCGTCAGCGAGACGGATGCCAGGTTGAGCGTGCCCTGGTTGATGAGGTCGACGCTCCGCTGGATGGTGTCGCCGGCCGCGATGTTCGAGGCGCCGACCGTGAGACGGTTTGTCGATGCGCCGGTTGCGCCGAGCGCGATCGTGACGGTGCCGGAGGCGACCGACTGGCTGGCCGAAGTAGAACTGGTAAAAGTGGCGTAGGTGCCAAGGCCGGCGATGGCCGCGGTTGCGCCGATGGCGGCGATGGAAAGCAGCAACTTCCGGGACACGCCGGACAGTGCAGAGCGAGCGATCAAGAGAGGTCCTTTCAACTGGGGGTGGAAAGATGAAGCGGGACTGCCGAATAAGGCTTCAGGTATTCGGTCTTCCTCGCATCGTCGGAGCGCCGACCGCTTTCGACCACCCCCAAAAAAGGTGATCTCTGCTTCATGCATCACGACTCAGACGCCGCTCCGTCGTTCTTCCTGCTGACCAACCACGGTCAGGTGCTGCTCGCTGTCGCCGAGAAGCCGGACGTGCGGATCCGCGAGATCGCCGATCGCGTCGGCATCACCGAGCGCGCGACGCAGACCATCCTGAACGACCTGGTCGGCGCTGGGTATGTGGAACGGACCCGTGTCGGGCGGCGCAACACCTACACCGTCGATCCCGAAAAGCCGTTCCCCCACCCGGCCCTTCACCAGCCGGTCGGCTCGTTGCTCTCGGGCCTCGTGGCCTGGAAGACCCCGGAGGAGGGCGAATCACCGGACGCGGGGCCGCCACCGGCCGCCGCCGCCGATTCCTACCACGGCCTCGACCGGCTGACGACGCTCGCGGGATGGCTCCTGCACGCGCCAATCAGCTTCGTCTCCCTCGTCTCAGACGACATCGAGGTGATCACGAGCGCCGTCGGCGTCCCGGATCAGCTGCTCGGTCGCGAGCTGCCACTCGACCAGTCGATCTGCCAGCATGTCGTCGCCTCCGGCGACCCGCTTGTGATCTTCGACGCCGCGGATGACCCGCTCGTTCGCGACAACGTGGCCGTGACCAGGTACGGCCTGAGCGCCTACGCCGGGCTGGCGCTGCGCCGGGACGACGGCACGGCGATCGGAAGCCTCTGCGTCGCCGACACCCGCCCGCGGCGCTGGACCGAGACCGATATCCGGATGCTCAGCAGCGTGGCCGCCGCGGCCGAATCCCAGATCGAGATCGGCGCCGTCGGCCGGCGCCACCGCGACGCCGCTGAGCGGTACCGGCTGCTGCTCGACAGCTTGCCCGAGACGGTCATCCTCGTGTTCGACCGGGATCTGCGGGTACAGGTCGCATCTGGCTCGGCGATCCTGCGGAACGGGCATCAGCCGGACCAGCTGATCGGCCGCAGCCTCGAGGAGATCGCCCAGCCCGGCGGGAAGGTCGCTGAGCTACGAGCCCACTATCAGGCCGGCCTCGCCGGCGATCGACACGAGTTCGTGAACCACGGAGCCGACGGCGTCAGCTACAGCATCGACGTCGTCCCGCTCCCCGATCACAACGGCGACGTTCAGGCAGTCATGGCTGTCGGCCGCGAGCACCTCGCGTATGGCCGAGACGACCATTGGGACGCCCACAGGCTGCGAGCGCTGATCGAGAACCTCCCCGGTGCGGTCTACCGCTGCGCCGCCAGCAGCGACTGGCGCACGCACTTCATCAGCAACCAGATCGAACAGATCACCGGATACCCGGCCACCGACTTCATCGACAACGCGGAACGGGAATTCGCGAGCATCATCCATCCGGACGACCGCGCACACGTCGAACGGGCCGTCAGCGAGGCGATCGAGCGCGATCAATCGTTCCTGATCGAGTACCGGATCGTGCATCGCGACGGCGACATGCGACACCTCTGGGAGCGCGGCCGAGCGGTGCAGGGCGCCGACGGCACCATGTTTCTCGACGGCGCCATCTTCGAGATTCTCCACGAGCGCCGAAGCCCACGCGCCGCCTAGCGGCCGAACGTATGCCCTATCCGGTGAATGGCTCCAGGGCGTGGCTGAAGTCCCACGGGTTCTGAGCGATCCCGGAGCAGTTGTTGGCGCCGCCGTTGCCCGGACAGCCGCCGTTGTCGCGCTGGATCGCCCAGATCGACAGCGTGTTCATGCCCTTGGATTGGGCAAACGCCTCGACGTTCTGCGCGTCGGCGACCGTGGTGACCTCGGTCTTCTTCGGGTAGTCGTCGATGCCGTTCATCAGCGTGATGCCCATCATCCCCCACAGCTGGGCGGTCGTCTTGGACGACCCGTAGATCGAGTGGAGCTGCGATACGGCGCCGGTGGCGGCGCTCTCCGCCGCGGCGCCCATCTGCGTCGTCACGTGGTCGTAGTAGTCGAACGCCATGATGTTCACGGTGTCGATGCGGGCACCGTCGGCGACCGCGTTCTGCAGGATCGCGACGCCGGTCGACTCCAGCCCCGACGCGGAGGTCGGGATCGTGTAGTTGAACTGGAGCGGGCGCCGGTTGGCGGCGGCCCAGGACTCGACCATCGCGATCGCCTGGTTGCGGCGGTTGATGCCGGCCGTGTTGGTCAGCGAGCGGCCTTCGACGTCCATGTCCAGACGCGACACGTCGTACGTCGTGATCGCCTGCTCATACGCGGCGGCGATCTGCGGCACGCTGGTGCACGAGTCGGCAATCTCGGTGCCGGCCTGGTCGGCGCTCCAGCCACCGAGCGAGAGGATCACGTCACCGCCGGTTTTCCGCAGCGCGGCGATGTCCGAGAGATACCGGCCCGAGGCGACGGTCTGTGAGCTGCTCCCAGTCCAGGCCAGCGTGCACGAGCGCTTGTTCAGGGTCTCGAGGAACGCCAGCGTGAGGTACTTGCTCCCCGACTGCTGAGCGGTCGCGGCGATGCCGTCGGTCGTCCACGTCTCGAAGTACGGGGCGTAGACGTGTGCCGGCAGCGCGGTGGCCGCGTTCGCGCTGCTGCCGCCTCCGATCGTGAGCAGCGCTGCGGACGCGGCGCACGCCGACAGCCGGCGAAGATGCGTTGTCATCGAAGTCCCCTCCCTAGATCGCCCGCTCGTGCAATAAACCAGCGTGACGGTCCACGGTCAACCCGTGGTGCAGTCGTCATCCAACTCACATCCGTGAGACCCACCCTGGGAGCCAGGTGGCCCCCAGGGTGTCTCGGTTCGATGTTGAGCCTCAGCAGTTGGTGAGTGTGTCGCCCACGTCGGCAACGCATACGTTCGTGTCGATGCCGCCGTCGAGGGTGTCGTTGGCGCCGATGTTGTCACGCGAGACGAGTGTGTCGTTGCCCGAGCCGCCCAGGAGGGCGTCTTGGCCAAGGCCCGCGAGCAGGACGTCGCCTTGCCTGCCACCCTGCAAGACATCGTCGCCTGCGCCGTCGGCCAGGGCATCGTGTCCACTGCCGCCGCGCAAGATGTCATCGCCGGTTCCCCCGGACAGGGTATCCGCACCGGCACCGCCGGTGACCGTGTCGTTCCCGCCGCCACCGATCAGGATGTCGTTCCCGCCCCGGCCCTTGATGACATCGTTCCCGCCGAAGCCGCAGATCACATCGGCGCCGGAGGTGCCGACCAGAACGTCTGCGCCGGCGGTACCGGTGATCGTGCATGGCTTCCGCGGGCAACTGACCCGGGAATCGTGCTTATCGGACGCACACAGGTCCCTTCCAGGCCCGCCGTTGAGCGAGTCGTTGCCCCGCACGTCGTCCTTCGCCTCGAGGTGATCGCGACCGCGCCCGCCGTTCAGCGAATCCGTCCCGTCCCCGGCGAACAACGTGTCGGCGCCAATCCCACCCGTGATCGTGTCATCGCCGCGCCCGTCCCAGAGCACGTCGCTACCGCGCCCACCGGTTCCCTTGTCCGCGCCTGCGCCGAGGGAGACAACGTCCGAACCTGTCCCGCCGGATACCGTGTCACTTCCCTCGCCGGCCACGATCACATCGTTGCCGCCCAGGCCTCTGATGACATCCTTGCCGCCCAGGCCACAGATCACGTCCGCGCCGGCCGTGCCTGTCAACGTGTCATCACCGGTGGTACCGGTAATCGTGCACCCCACAGGTCCGACCACAGCACCGCCGGCCGAACCGGCCGAAGCGAGAACGGCCACACACATCAGCACTACCACGATGGCCAGATTGAGCCGCATCGTTACCCCCTTTGTCCGATTGGAGCTCATCGCCTGGCCATCCTACGCCTGAACCGTCCGCAGCACCGAGATTGCATGGCCACGGTCTGTCGGACCACTGCTGTAGAACGGCTGAATCAGCCTATTTCGGCGCACCTCGTGCGAGGTTCGCCGCTGATGCGTTCAGGGCATTTCGCTTCGGCGTCCGATTTGCGAGACTGGCGGTGTGTCGGACGTGGAGACGCGATATGCGAGGAGTGGCGATGTCCGCACGGCGCTGTTGAGATGAGGACTGAGGAGCAGCACGAGATTGTCGTGATCGGCGGTGGCCAAGCTGGGCTGGCGATGAGCGCTGTGCTGCAGCGACGGGGTCGCGACCATGTGGTGCTGGAGCGGGGTCGTGTCGGAGAGCGCTGGCGGACTGAGCGTTGGCTGTCGCTGCGGTTCCAGTTCCCGAACTGGTCGATCGAACTCCCGGGTCACAGCTACGCGAGGGACGATCCAGACGGATATGCCCACTGGAGCGAGATAGTGCAGTTGCTCGAGGACTACGCGGCCGGCATTCGAGCGCCGGTAGTGGAGGGCTTCGAGGTGACCGCGCTTCGCCCCCGCGAGAATGGATTCATCGTGTCTGGCAGCGACCAGGCGATCACGGCGCGGCGCGTGGTTGTCGCCACCGGCCCGTTCCAGCGGCCGCGGATCCCGCAGCTGGCCACGGAAGTGCCCTCGTCCATCCTGCAGACCGATCCCACGCGATATCGAAGCCCCGAAGACCTAACCGACGGTGCCGTCTTGGTGGTCGGCGCGGGAGCATCCGGCATCCAGATCGCCGATGAACTGTTCGCGGCCGGTCGGAGCGTCTTCTTGTCCGTCTCGCGGCATCGACGTATCCCGAGGCGGTTTCGCGGCAAAGACGTGTACTGGTGGCTGGAGGAGATGGGGCGCTTCGACCAGACGATCGACAGCTTCCCCGAGCGCCGCTGGCCTCCACACACAGCGGTGACCGGCGTCAACGGTGGCTACGACATCGACGTGCGGCAAATGGCCGTCGACGGCATCCAAGTGCTCGGGCGCGTCGTCGGTGCATCCGACGGCAGATTCGCCATCGCGTCGGACGCCAACCAGACCCTCGACCGGGCCGACGCCGCGTATACGGTTTTCCTTGATACGGCCCGCCAGTTCGCGGCGGAGAATCCCAACCTTGACATCGACAACGAGGAACCAGCCGAGTCGCCAGTCGCTCCGCCGAGCGTCCCGGAAATCGAATCCCTGGATCTACGGCGGCAGAACGTCACGTCGATCCTGTGGGCGACCGGATACGACTACGCTTATGAATGGCTGCGGCTCCCTGTCTTCGACGCGGAGGGACGCCCAATCCAGCAGCGCGGAGTCACCGCCGTACCGGGCCTCTACTTCCTCGGCCTGCACTGGATGCACACGTTCAAATCCGGGCTTCTAGCCGGCGTCGGCCGCGACGCCGACTACATCGCTGACCAAATCTGTGCCGACGCGGGCGCTGCATGAGGATGGTTTTCCGACCCGCAGCCCTCGCGATGTCGCTCCTTGCCGCCTCATGCGGTGGCTCCGGCCACGCGCACCCAGACGCCGTCGAAACAGCCTTCGCCACTCGTGCCGCCGCTGTATGCGCGGAAGCGTTGGACGCAAAACGCGCCCAGGGCCCGTTTCCCTATCCGACCTTCAATCCGACCCAACCAGACACACAGAAGCTCCCGCTGGTGGCGTCCTTCCTGGAAGAGACGGCTACCACATTCACCAACTGGCACGCTCAAATGCAGCACCTCGGCGAGCCGCGGCGCGGCCGGGATGCATGGCACGACCTCCTCGCCGCTATCGCAACACACGCGCAACTGACGCGCGACCAGATCACAGCGGCACACGACGGCGACACCAAGCGATTTGCCGACGACTACCAGCAAGGGGTGGACACCCAATCCAAGCTCCTCGAGGCCGCCAAGGCCGCGGGGGTTCCCAGCTGCGCCCGCGTCGACCGGTAACGCGACTGCATGCACCGCGGTCGATCGGCCACGACTGGTAGTCGCCTGCCGAAATGCTGCCTCCGGCGCCTTTTACGTGGCTCCTGCCGCGATGAGTACGCTCGCAGTCGCATGGCTTGCGTCGTGCAGACCAACCGGCGATCCGAGGCGATGCGTGACCATCCGAGTGACCACCCCGACGGTTACGCGCTCTCCCGCAGAAGGCTGGCCATCGTGTCCTCCTCGGGACTCGGGTGATCAGCACCGGGCGGTGCCTCCCACATTGTCACCACAGACAACATCTGCTGCCGCTGTGAGGCGGTCCCCGCATCGCACGATCATGACGACTCGTGGCCCGCGCTGCCATCGGCGTTGCCGGCGTGGCCTACGGCGGGGTGCGTGTGTAGGGCGTCGTGGTGGAGACCTTGACGAAGCCGGCTCGTTCGAGGATCGGCCGCGAGAACTCGGTCGAGTCGCTGTTCATGAGCTGCTTGCCGAGCCGCAGCGCCGAGCGGGCGCGTTCCGGCCTCTCCCTCCCGCGAACGTCGCCAGCCTCAGGGGGCCGAGCTCCGTCACCGAGATCGCGCTCGGTGTCTCTGCCTCGGTGCGGAGCTGTGCGTCGTAGGCGGCCAGGTCGTCCTCGGCGGTCACCCGCCTAACTCTAGGAACCGCGAGGCGCAGGTCGAGATGACCCCAAGCCGGGTCGTGGCCCAGTTGGCCCCTCAGTGGCCCCTCGGTGGGCCACTGGGCGAGCTTACCCGGGCGTTCCTGATGTTGGAAGGTACTGGTCACGTCCGATCAGAGGGCGCGCAGTCCCGTTGTTACCTTCCGCGCTCAGGTAGAGCGGTCGCTGACCGCCGCCGGCACGCGGTCGTAGATCGCCGCCAGCCGCTTGACCTCAGCCGGCCGGAGGCCGGCGAACAGCAGCTCGCGCACGCAGGCGTGATGCGTCCGCTGCGCCTCTCGCAGGCGCCTCACGCCGAGCGGCGTCAGGTGGACGACGAAGCTGCGCCGGTCGCCGCTTGACTGCTCGCGCTCGACCAGGCCGAGGTCGGCCAGGCGCGCGACTGCGCGCGTCATCCCGCTCGGGCTGGTGAGCACGCGGTCGGCCAGATCGGTCATCCGCAGCCGGCGATCCGGCTCGGTGATCAGGGTGATGAGGACGCCGTAGTGCAGCAACGGCAGCCCGTGCTCGCGTTCGAGCCTGCGGTTCAGCTCATCGGAGATTCGCCGATGCGTTCGCAGAAAGCTACGCCAGACCCGGAACTCGTCCTCGTCGAAGGCATCGGGCTCGGGAAGCTCGCCCTGACGATGTGAAGCAGGCACTTGACAGTCGATCCTTTCATGTGGTACTAAAATGTTTGCTTCTGGTAGCAAGTATCCTATCCGTGGAGGCCGACGTGCACACGACCGCTCAGACACCCGCCACTGACGACGAGCTGCTCTCGCCCCGCGTGCTCGAGCCCGACGAGGGGATGCGTCTGCAGTCCGGGCCGGGCCGCGATCTGGTCTTCAAGCTGACGGGCGACGAGACAGACGGGCTGCTCGAGTACTTCATCGTCGAGGTCGCCCCGCACGGCGGGCCGCCGCTTCACGTGCACCACTTCCAGCACGAGACGATCCATGTGATCCACGGCACGTTCAAGGTACGGATCGGCGACGATTGCCACCACTTGGAGCAGGGCGCGTTCGCCTTCCTGCCCAAGGGATTGCCGCATGCCTTCCTGAACCTGACCGCAGAGCCCGCCGAGGTGCTCGTGACGTACGTGCCCGGTGGGGGACACCGGTTCTACGAGGAGCTCGGTCCGCTCACCCGCAACGGGACGCCCGACCGGGCGGCGGTCGCAGCATGCTTCGAGAGGCACGGCATGTCGCTGCTCGGGCCGCCGCTCAGCCCGGACTGACTTCAGTCGCCGCCCGACTCGCCGACCGCGTGAATCGATGTCTTCGAACAGGTCTCGGATCGCCGCATAGCTGTACTGCAGGTGCTCCGGGGTGTTAGCGTAACGATTCTGGTAACTCGACCAGGTCCACCGTCGAAGGCCATGAACCGCCCAACCATGCACCTTTCGGCACCAGCGAGGCGGCGCAGGAGTCGAACCTACCAACCGATGGGCTACATCGGCCTGCCGGTTTTGAAGACCGGATGGGCCACCGGGCCCCTGCCGCCCCAAGGCGCGCAGTCTATGGCCCCGGTGCGTCCAACGCTGCCCTACTCCGCCTCCGCGTCGGCCTCCACGCCGTCCTTGGCGCGGCGGCGGATGCGGTCGCGGGTCTCGTCGATCCGCAGCCGCAGCTCCGCGGTGTCCTCGTCGGCAACCGACGCTTCCGGCTCCGGCGGGTCGTACGTGGCGAAGGCTGCGGCGGGCGCCGGCGGTGGCTGGTAGGCCGGCTCCGGGGCCGGCCCCGGGTCGAGCATCTGTGGCTCGCCGGCCGCCACCAGGCCGCGCAGCCGCTGGTATGCGCCGGGTGCAGCCACCAGCGCGCCGGCCGTTGCGGCCGCCCCTACGATGAACCATCTTGCTCGTCCCACCGGGCCTCCCGTTCGAAGGGCGCAAGTATACTGACGCCTCGACAATCGAGAGCTTCCTGCTCCGGTGCGGCGCGACCCTGATCCTGATGGTCGCGCATCTCCCGCCGGGGCTGCACGAGACCAGAGGAGGTGATCAGGATCAACCCATACGAGATCATGCTGCTGATCGAGCCCGATGTGCCGGAGGAACGGCACCGCGAGGTGATCGAGCGTGTCCAGCAGATCGTTGAGAAGGGCAAGGGTAGCTGGGGCGGCGTCGAGCCGTGGGGCCGTCGCAAGCTCGCCTACGCGATCAAGCACATGGGCGAGGCGTGGTACTACGTGCTCACGTTCGACGCGCCCGCGCCGGTGCTGCACGAGGCCACCCGCGTGCTCGCCATCACCGATGGCGTGATGCGCTTCATGGCCACCAACCGCATTCCCGGCAGCTCGCCGGCCAAGCCGGCCGACCGTGCCGAGACGCATACCGAGGAGCCCGAGACGGAGCCAGAGCCGGTCGAGGCCGGCGCCTGACGCCGTCCGCAACCCCGCCTATCATACCCGAACACACGTTCGTGGTGAAAAGGCACTGGAGGAACACGTGGCAAACATCAACAGAGTCATCCTGACGGGAAACCTGACCAGCGATCCCGAGCTGTCCAGCCTGCCCAGCGGCACCCAGGTGTGCAAGCTGCGGCTGGCCGTGAACAGGCGCTACAAGGATCAGTCCAGCGGCGAGTGGGTCGAGAAGCCGAACTACTTCGACATCAAGGTCTGGGGCGCGCAGGGCGAGAACTGCGCCAACTACCTGTCGAAGGGCCGCGCGATCGCGGTCGACGGCCGGCTCGAGTGGCGTGAGTGGGAGTCGCAGGACGGCTCCAAGCGCCAGGCGGTCGAGGTCGTGGCCGACACGGTCCAGTTCCTGGGCTCGCGTGACGGTGGCGGCGGTGGCGAGGGTGGCGGCCAGGGCCGCAGCTTCGAGCCGCGCGGCGGCGAGCTCAAGCCCGACCCGGTGCCGGCGGCGTTCGGCCCCAGCGGCGGCGACGACGACATTCCGTTCTAGAAGGAGCAGTACATGGCATCAAAGCCCAAGCGGCGACCGGCCAAGACGCGTGCCGGCGCCGGCGCATCGACTCGACGCAAGTCCTGCTACTTCTGCAAGGACAAGGTCGAGGAGATCGACTACAAGAACTACAACCAGCTCCGGCGCTACGTGTCGGAGAAGGGGAAGATCCGGTCGCGACGCATCACCGGCGCCTGCCGGCGGCACCAGCGCCAGGTGGCGGTGGCAGTGAAGCGCGCGCGTGAGGTGGCTCTGCTGCCGTACGCGGTCAACTGAATCTCCGCAAGCAGCGGTGAAATCGGACGCGCCGGGCTGGCATCCGCCGGCGCGTGGGACGATGATCGCGGCCCCGGCCGCGTGACGACGAGGACGTGATGGCACACAAAGGAACACAGGCGATCCTGCTGCAGGACGTCGACAAACTGGGCCGCAAGGGCGACGTCGTGAACGTCGCCGCCGGCTACATGCGCAACTTCCTGGAGCCGCGCAAGCTGGCGCTGGCCGCCGGCGACGGCATGGTCGCGCAGGTGCAGCGCCAGGAGGAGATGCGCAAGCGGCACGAGGCGCAGAGCGAGGAGCAGGCGCGCGACATCGCCCACACCCTCAACCGCACCGTGCTCACGATCAAGGCCCGCGCCGGGGTCGAGGACCGGCTGTACGGTTCGGTCACGTCAAGCGATATCGCCGACGCGATCTGGAAAGCCCGCAAGATCCGGGTCGACCGCCGCAAGGTATCGCTGGACGACGCGATCAAGGCGCTCGGCTCCTACCGCGTCTCGATCGCGGTGTGGGGCGATGTCGAGGCCACCGTCAAGGTGATGGTGGTGCCGGGCGAAGCCGGCGAAGAGGGCAACGTGGAAGCCTTCGAAGCCGAGCCGGACGACTACTGATCCGCCCCGCCTGATGGCCGTCGACCAGCAGCAGCAGCGCGCACCCACCGTCCCGCCGCACGACCTCGATGCCGAGGAGTCGGTGCTGGGCGCGATGCTGGTATCCGCGAACGCGATCGCGATCGTGTCCGAGGTGCTGCAGCCGGAGGACTTCTACCGGCGATCGCACGCCACCATCTACGAGACGATCCTGCGGGTCTACGCCGAGGGCGGCACCGTCGACTCGATCACGCTGATCAACTCCCTGCAGAACCAGGGGCAGCTGGACGAGGTCGGCGGCAAGGCGGCCGTGCACACGCTGGCATCGACGGTGCCGGCCGTGGCCAACGCGCACCGCTACGCCGAGATCGTGCGCGACGCCAGCACCTACCGCAACCTGATCCGGGCCGGCACCCAGATCGCCCAGCTCGGCTACGAGCGGCTGGGCGAGCCGCAGGAGCTGGTCGACCAGGCCGAGCAGGTCGTGTTCGGGATCGCCGACCAGCGCATCACCAGCGACTTCTTCCCGATCGCAGGCCTGCTGAACGACTCCTTCGAGCGGATCAGCCAGCTGCACGAGTCGGGCCGGGAGATCACCGGCGTCGGCACCGGGTTCCGCAAGCTGGACAAGATCACGGCCGGGCTGCAGCCGTCCAACCTGGTGATCCTGGCCGCCCGCCCGGGCATGGGCAAGACGTCGCTGGCGCTGAACGTGGCCGCCCACGTGGGCATCCGCGAGCAGCTGCCGGTCGCGATCTTCACGATCGAGATGTCGCGCGACGAGGTCACGCAGCGCCTGATGTGCTCGGAGGGCAAGGTCGACTCCAGCCGGCTGCGCACCGGCAAGCTCGCGCCCGAGGAGTGGCCGAAGCTGACCGCCGCCTGCTCGCACCTGCAGGAGGCGCCGATCTACATCGACGACACGGCCGGCATCACCGCGCTCGAGATCAAGGCCAAGACCCGGCGGCTGAAGGCGCGCCACCCGAACCTGGCGCTGGTCGTGATCGACTACCTGCAGCTGATGAGCGGCGGCGCCCGGTTCGAGAACCGGGTGAACGAGATCTCGCACATCTCACGCCAGCTGAAGCTGATCGCGCGCGACCTCGAGGTGCCGGTGCTGGCGCTGTCGCAGCTGTCCCGTGCCGTCGAGCAGCGCGGCGCCAAGGACCGGCGGCCGCAGCTGTCCGACCTGCGCGAGTCCGGATCGATCGAGCAGGACGCCGACCTGGTCATGTTCATCTACCGCGACGACTACTACGACCCCGAGAGCGAGCACAAGGGCGAGGCCGAGCTGATCGTGAGCAAGCACCGCAACGGCCCCCTGGACACCGTGCAGCTGGCCTACCAGGGCCGCTACACGCGCTTCGCCAACCTCGCCCAGGGCCCGTCCTAGTGCCGTGTAGCGTCGTCGTGGGCGCCCAGTGGGGCGACGAGGGCAAGGGCAAGATCGTCGACACGCTGGCCGAGCGGGCCGACGTGGTCGCCCGCTACCAGGGCGGCAACAACGCCGGGCACACGCTGGTGCTGGGCGACGACACCTACAAGCTGCGGCTGGTGCCGAGCGGCATCCTCTGGCCGGGCACCCTGTGCGTGATCGGCAACGGCTGCGTGATCGACCCCGAGGTGCTGATGGAGGAGCTGGACGGCCTCGAGCAGCGCGGCATCGACCTGGCCGGCTTCCGCATCTCCGGAAACGCGCACCTGATCATGCCCTGGCACCGCATCATCGACGCCGACTCGGAGCTGATGCTGGGCCGGCTGCAGATCGGCACCACCCGCCGCGGCATCGGCCCCGCCTACGCCGACAAGGCCTCGCGGGTCGGCATCCGCGTGCAGGACCTGCTCGACGAGAAGATCCTGCGCCAGAAGATCCAGACCGCGCTCTCGGTCAAGAACGTGCTGCTGCGCAAGATCTACCACCAGCGCCCGATCGACAAGGACGTGATGACCGAGGCCACGCTGCGCTACGCGGAGCGGATCCGGCCGTTCATCGCCGACACCTCGCTGATCGTGAACCGCGCGCTGGACGACGGCAAGGTGGTGCTGTGCGAGGGGGCGCAGGCGACGCTGCTCGACCTCGACCACGGCACCTATCCGTTCGTGACCAGCTCGAACCCGATCGCCGCCGGCGCCTGCGTCGGCCTCGGCTTCGGGCCGACCCGCATCGACGCCGTGCTGGGCGTCGCCAAGGCGTACGTGACGCGCGTGGGCGCGGGCGGATTCCCCAGCGAGGCCGACCCCGAGCGGGGCGAGCGGATCCGCGACCAGGGCGCCGAGTACGGCACCGTCACCGGCCGCGAGCGCCGCTGCGGCTGGCTCGACCTGGTGGCCCTGCGCTACGCCACCCGGCTGAACGGCTTCACCCAGCTGGCCGTGACCAAGCTGGACGTGCTCTCGATCTTCGAGTCGATCCCGGTCTGCACCCACTACACGCTGCCCGACGGCACGGTCACGGAGGACTTCCCCGGCCACCAGAGCGACTTCCACCATGCCCAGCCGGTGTACTCCGATCTGCCGGGCTGGAACACCGACATCTCGCAGGTGCGCGACGCCGGCCAGCTGCCGGCGGCCGCGCGCGACTACCTCGACTTCATCGAGCAGCAGGTGGGGGTGCCGGTTGCGATCGTAGGCATCGGCCAGCGCCGCGACCAGATCATTACGCTGCGCGACGTGCTGGCCGCCGCGTAGGCCCGGCGTTACCGAGCTGTTACCCGTCCGAGCGGCTGGCGTGACCGCCCCGCTCTAGTGTGCGCCCGTGAGGTGTGTGGCGATGGCGGTGCTGCTGGTGGCGGCGACGGCGTGCAGCGGGTCCCGGGCAGGTGACTCCGGCACGGGCCCGTCGTCGGCCACCAGTGCGCCGCGGCCCTCCACGGTGGTGCTGCCGCCGCCGGCCCCGCGCTATCGGCGCCCGCCCCAGTTCGTGATGGTCTCGTTCGACGGCTCGGGCGACCCGAAGCTCTGGCGGCACTGGCGTGCTGTCGGCGCCCGCACCGGCGCGCGCTTCAGCTTCTTCCTGTCCGGCGTCTACCTGCTCGACCCCGTTCAGCGGCGGCTCTACCACCCGCCCCGCCACCCGGCCGGCAGCTCCGACATCGGCTTCAGCCCGAGTGCGGCGGCCGTGCGTGCGCTGGTGCGGCAGATCGACCTCGGCTACGCCGAGGGCCACGAGATCGGCACGCACTACAACGGCCACTTCTGCGAGCCCTATCCCGGCAACATCAGCACCTGGAGCAGGCGCGACTGGCGGCACGAGATCGGCCAGTTCCACAAGCTGATGCACCACGCCGGGCTGGCCGTCCCCGACGGCGACATCCGGGGAGGGCGCACGCCCTGCCTCCAGGGCCACCTCGGCCGGCTCTACCCGGTGCTGCGGTCGGAGGGCATGACCTACGACACCAGCCAGGCCGACCTGCCGGGCGACTGGCCGCGCCGCCGGGACGGCATCTGGAGCTTTCCGCTGGCGCTGATCAGGCTGGTCGGCACGCCCTGGCGGTCGCTCTCGATGGACTACAACTTCTACGTCAACCAGTCCCGGGCGCGGACCGTGTCGCGCCGCCGCTCCCGCGTCCTTGCCGACGACGTCTTCGCCAGCTACATGCGCTACTTTCGCGCCAACTACCACGGCGACCGCGCCCCGATCGACGTCGGAAACCACTTCGCCACCTGGAACCACGGCGCCTACGTGGACGCGCTGACGCGGTTCGTGGACACGGTCTGCCGCCGCCCCGAGGTGCGCTGCGTGACCTACTCGACGCTGGTGTCGTGGCTGAACGCGCAGCCGGCCGGCTGGCTGGCACGCGACCGTGCCGGCCGCTTCCCGCGAATGCGCTAGACCCGACTACGGCACCAGCCGCAGCAGCGTGCCGGTCGGCCGCTGCACCACCCACACCGCATCGCCCGTGGTCGCGATCGCGGCGCCCGCCTGGCCGACGGCGACCGGCGTGTCGAGCGCCCCGGTGGCGGGGTCGATGCGGGCCACGCCGAAGTCGCCGCTGACCCAGACGCCGCCGGTGCCGGCCGCGATCGAGCCGCCCCCGCCCGGCACCGTGACCCGGTCGAGCAGCTGCAGCGCGCCGGTCGCCACCCGCAGCACGGTGGTGCCCTCGTAGACCCAGATCGACCCGGCGTAGACCGTGATCTGCGACGGCCGGCCGGCGCCGTTCGCCCCGATGCTGGTGCTGCCGGCCACCTTGCCGCTGGCGATGTCCATCCGCGTCAGCGTGCGGTCGCGGTCGTCGGTCACCAGCACGGAGCCGGCGTCGGTCGTGATCGCGTCGGGATGTCCGGTGACGTGCCGCGTCGCGACCACGGCCAGCGTGCCCGGGTTGAGCTGCAGCAGCCGGCCGCCGTCGGCGGTCACCCACAGCCCGCCCTGCGCCGCCAGCAGCGCGCGCAGCCTCGCGCCGAGGTCGCGGCGCTCGATCACCTTGCCGCTGCTCGGGTCGAGCCGCATCACGGCGCCGCCGCCGGCCACGTACACCGACGAGGCCGTGGCCGCGATCAGGTAGGGCGTATGCGAGGCCGGCAGCACGGTGGGCGGGGCGGCGCTGCCAGTCGCCGTGTCCACCGCGATCAGCGAGCCGAGCAGGTGCGGGCCGCCCGCCCAGACCGCTGCCCACATTGTGGTCGTCCCGTTCCACGCGATCGCCGGCACCCCGCCCAGCGGGATCCGCGCCGTCACCCGCCGCGGCAGCGCGGGGGTGGTGCTGTGGCCGCCGCCGGAGCTGCCCGCGGGCACCACCACGACCGTGTGCCCGCCGTTCTCGACGTGCAGGCCGGACTGGCTGCCGCATCCGGCGACCAGCACCGCCAGCAGCGAGATCGCCGCCAGCCGCCTCATGCCGAGATCTCCGGCAGCTCGATCGTGACGGCGGCGCCCCCGGCCGGCACGTTCGCCAGCACCAGGCGCCCGCCCAGCACCCGCGCTTGCGCCGCCGCGATCGCCAGGCCCAGCCCGATGCCGCCGCCGCGGGCCGGGTCGCCCGACGAGAACCGCTCGGTGGCGCGCTCGAGCATCTCCGGCGAGAAGCCGGGACCGCTGTCGGTGACACGCACCCGCGTCTCGCCCACGTCCACCACGATCGGCGGGCGGCCGTGCCGCTCGGCGTTCCCGATCACGTTCTCGAGCACCCGCTCCAGCCGCCGCGGGTCGACCAGCGCGCGGCACGGCTGCGACGTCCCGCTGCGCGTGCCCCGGTGCCGCGAGGCCACGTCGGCGGCCAGCGCGCCGACGTCCACCCACCGCAGGTCGGGCGTGGCCGAGCCGCTGTCCAGCCGTGCGATCTCGAGCAGGTCCTCGACCAGGCCGCTCAGGTGCGACACGCGCTCCTTGATGGCGCCGCCCACCTGGTCGTCGTCGAGCAGGCTGGCGGCGGCGGTCAGGCCGGTCAGGGGCGTGCGCAGGTCGTGGGCGACGTCGGCCACGAACCGCTGCTCGCGCTCCAGCCGTTGCTGCAGCGCCTCGGCCATCCGGTCGACCGCGTCGCTCATGGCGGCCACCTCGTCGCCGCCGGTCGCGCCGATGCGTGCGTCCAGGTCACCGCCGGCCACGCGCTCGGCCGTCGCCGCCGCGCGCCTGAGACGCAGTGACAGGCGGCCGGCCAGGGCCACGCCCACCACCGCACCGGCCAGCGCCGCCGCCAGCGCCGCGCCGATCAGCTTGGTGCGCAGGTCGTTCAGCGACTGCTGCTCGGCCTGGAACGAGGCGCGCACGAACAGCGGCGTGCCGTCGGCGGCCGGCCGCCCGGCCCAGATCACGGGCTTGCCGTTCCAGTCGCCGCGGTAGGTGGCGACGTGGCGCGAGGCAACGGCGGCGCGCAGCGGCGCGGGCACGGAGCGGTCGTTCACGGGCAGGGCCGGGTAGGGGGTGAGCGGCTTGGTCAGCGGGTACAGCCGGGCCGCGGACCGTACGTTGGCCACCGACTTGGCGCGGGCCCGGTCGAGCAGGTCCTGCGCCGACAGCTGGTACACGGCCACGCCCACGAACGTCGCTACCAGCGCCGCCACCAGCGCGAAGGCCAGCGCCAGCCGTACCCGCAGCGACCTCACGGCCGCACCATCTTGTAGCCGGCGCCGCGCACGGTCTCGATCGCCTCGGGCCCGACCTTGCCGCGCAGCCGCCGCACATGCATGTCGACCAGGCGCGTGTCGCCGGCCCACACGTATCCCCACACCTCCTCCAGCAGCCGCTCGCGGCCGAGCACGACGCCGGCGTTCTCGGCCAGCATCAGCAGCAGCCGGTACTCGGTCGGGGTCAGCGACAGCTCCTCGCCGCCGCGGGTGACCACCATGCCCAGCGGGTCGATCTCGAGCTCGCCGAACCGCAGCGGCTGCTGGGGCGCGGCGCGGGTGGTGCGCCGCAGCACCGCCCGCAGCCGGGCCGCCAGCACCGACGGCTCGAACGGCTTGGTGACGTAGTCGTCGGCGCCCGCCTCCAGGCCCAGCACCACGTCCACGGCATCGGTGCGGGCCGTCAGCATCACCACCGGCACCACGCTCGACTCGCGGATCGCGCGGCACACGGAGACGCCGTCCAGCCCCGGCAGCATCACGTCCAGCAGCACCAGGTCGGGGCTGCCGGCACGGAACGCCTCGAGCCCGGCCGGGCCGTCGGCGGCGGTGTCGACCACGAAGCCGTCGCGCTCGAGCGACAGCTGCGTCATCTCGCGGATGGTGGCGTCGTCCTCGACCAGCAGGATCGTGTGCTGTTCCACCGTCCAAGCGTACGAGATGGGTCACCCGGCACGGCTTCCTGCGAGAGGTTGTTACACGATTGTCGTGCCCGGCTCAGGCGCGGATGCGGGCGCCGGGGGGATCCCACAGCGGCTCGGCGGCGACCTCGGCCGCCACCCACTCGCCGAACACCTCGACCTCGACGGCGGTGCCGGCCTCGGCCGATGCCGCGGGCAGGTAGGCGTAGGCGATCGAGCGCTCGACGGCGTAGCCGTAGCTGCCGGTGGTGACGCGTCCCACCACCTGATCGCCGATCCGCACCGGCTCCGAGCCCAGGCACACCGATCGCGCATCCGCCAGCAGCAGGCAGCAGAGCCTCGGCCCCGGCTCGCGCGTGCGCGACTCGAGCAGCGCCGCGCGGCCCTTGAAGTCGCCCTTGTCGGGTTTCACCGCGAACGCCAGTCCGGCCTGGTCGGGCGTCTCCTCCGGCGTCATGTCGGCGCCCCAGACGCGGTAGCCCTTCTCGATCCGCAGGGCGTCGATCGCGCGATAGCCGCAGGCACGGATGCCGTGCTCCTGGCCCGCGGCCCAGAGCGAGTCCCACAGCGCCTGGCCGTACTCGCTGGGGCAGTACAGCTCCCAGCCCAGCTCGCCGACGTAGGTGACCCGCACCGCCAGGCACGGCACCGAGCCGATCGAGATCTCCTGCGCCGTCATGTAGCGGAAGGCCTCGTTGGAGAGGTCGCTCCTGGTCAGCGGCGCCAGCACCTCGCGGGCGCGCGGCCCCCAGATGCCGAAGCAGGCGTACGCCGACGTCACGTCGCTGACCTGGGCGCTGCCGTCGGCCGGCAGGTGCTTGCGCACCCAGGCCATGTCGTGGTTGCCGAAGGCGGTGCCGGTCACGATCCGGAAGCGGTGCTGCTCCAGCCGGGTGACGGTGAAGTCACACTCGATGCCACCGCGTGCGTTCAGCATCTGGGTGTAGGTGACCGAGCCGGGCGGGCGCGACACGTCGTTGCCGCAGAGGTAGTCGAGCAGCTGCGGCGACCCGGGGCCGTGCACCTCGAACTTGGCGAACGAGCTCTCGTCGAACAGGCCGACGCGCTCGCGCGTGGCCATCGCCTCAGCGTGGATCGCCGGCGACCAGTTCTCGCCGGCCCAGCCGCGCGGGCGCAGCGACTCATCGCCCTCGGCCGCGTTCGGATCGAGCCAGTTGGCCCGCTCCCAGGCCGACTTCTCGCCGAACGATGCGCCCAGCTCGATCAGGCGCTGGTAGGCCGGCGACAGCCGCAGCGGCCGGCCGGCCTGGCGCTCGTGGTTCGGGTACTTGATGTCGTAGTAGGTGGCGTAGACCTCGGTCGCGCGGGCCAGCGTGTAGGCCTGGCTGCGGTACTGGCGGCCGAAGCGGCGGATGTCCATGTGCCACAGGTCGAGGCTGGGCTCGCCGTTCACGACCCACTCGGCCATCTGCCAGCCCATGCCGCCGGCGCCGGCCAGCCCGTGCGCGCAGAAGCCGGCCGCGACCCAGAACCCGGGCACGTCCGACTCGCCGAGGATGAACTCGCCGTCGGGCGTGAACGCCTCCGGCCCGTTGAACAGCTTCCTGACCTCGGCCTGCTCCATGGCCGGGACGCGCCTGATCGAGTTGCCCAGCAGCTCGTCGAACCGCTCCCAGTCCTCCGGCAGCAGCTGCGCCTCGAAGCCGTCGGGGACGCCGTCCAGCGCCCACGGCGCCGGATCGCGCTCGTAGCCGCCCATGATCAGCCCGCCCACCTCGGTGCGCCAGTAGACCAGGTTGTCGGGGTCACGAAGCGTTGGCAACGCCGGCAACGGCGGATCGAAGGCCTCGGTGACCAGGAACTCGTGGGCATAGGGGATGATCGGGACGTCGACGCCCACCATCCGCGCGATCTGCGGCGCGTACATGCCGCCGGCGTTGATCACGACGTCGGTGCGGATCGTGCCCTTGTCCGTGACGACATCGTGCACGCGCCCGTCCTTGAGCGTGATCGCCTCGACGCGCGTGCGCTGCTCGATGTCGGCGCCCAGCAGGCGGGCGCCGTCGGCCAGCGCGAAGGTCAGCTGGCTGGGATCGAGGTAGCCGTCCTGCGGGAGGAAGGCCGCGCCCAGCACCCCGTCGGTGCTCATCGGCGGGAACAGCTGCTGCGCCTCGCTCGCCGAGATCAGCTCGACCGGCAGCCCGAAGCTCTTGGCCCAGCCGGCCTGGCGCTGCAGCTCCTCCATGCGGGGCTTCGACGACGCCAGCCGCAGGCCGCCCAGCTCGTGCCAGCCCGGGTCCTTGCCGGTCTCGTCCTTGAGGTCGGCGTACAGGCCCACCGAGTACTGCATCATCTTGGTCAGGCTGACCGTGGAGCGCAGCTGGCCGACCAGGCCGGCCGAGTGCCAGGTGGAGCCGTGCGTGAGGCCGTACTGCTCGACCAGCACGACGTCGCTCCAGCCCAGCTTGGCGAGGTGGTAGAGGATGCTGCAGCCGCCGACTCCGCCGCCGATCACCACCGCCCGTGCCTCAGTCCTCACCGAACCGCTCCCTGATCAGTGGTATAGACCAATCCAAGGCCCGTACGATACCCGCTGCGCCGGTGAGCCGCTCGGCCGGCGCGGTGCCCTCGATCACGATGCACTGCATCCCGGCGGCCAGCGCCGCGCGCAGGCCCTGCTCGGAGTCCTCGAAGACCAGCACCTGGTCGGCCGGCAGCGGGCGTCCGGCCCGGTCGGCCAGCTCGTCCCGGGCCATCAGGTAGCCCTGCGGGTCGGGCTTGCCGCGCTGCACGTCCTCGAGGCAGACCAGCACGGGGAACAGCTCGCGCAGGCCGCTCGATTCGAGCACGCCCTCGATCTCGACGCGGGCGGCGCCGGAGGCGATCGCGACCGGCACCAGCGCGGCGATCCGGCGCACGCAGTCCGCCGCCTGCGGGTGCACGGTCGAGCGCGTCTGCTGCGCCTCCATGTAGAGCTGTGCGCGGCGCTCGACCAGGTGCTCCAGGAGCCCCGGCTCGCCGCTTCGGCCGAACCGTTCCAGCACCAGCCGGCAGATCTCGTCGTCGGCGTAGCCGGCGAACTGCTCGAAGTAGAGCGATGCCGGCACCTCGATCCCGACCTCGCCGAAGATGCGCTCGAACAGCTCCGCGAGCAGGCCTTCGTCGTCGGAGATGGTGCCGTTGAAGTCGAATATCACGGCTGCCGGTCTCATGGCCGGCGCGAGTGTACAGTCAACGCCGAATGGCCGGCACCGATGTGACCGTGGTGGGAGCGGGCCTGTACGGCAGCTCCCTGGCCTGTGCGCTCGCCCGCGAGGGCATGAGCGTGCGGCTCTGCGAGCGGCGGTCGCCCACCGCCGGCGACACCGGCCGCTCGTTCGGGATGGTGCGCCGGCACTACTCGAACGCCGTCACCGTCTCGCTCGCGAAGCGCGGCTGCGAGCTGCTGATGTCCGACCGCGAGTCCGCGTACGTGCCCACCGGCTACCTGCTGACGGTGTCGCCGGCGCAGCGTGCTGCCTGCGAGGGCAACGTGGCGCTGGGCCAGAGCCTGGGGGTCGACACGCGGCTGCTCGAGCCCGACGAGCTGGCGGCGGTGGAGCCGCTGATCGACGCGGCCGGCGTCGGCTGCGGAGCCTACGAGCCGGACGGGGGCCTGGTCGATGCCTCCCGCTACACGCTGGCGCGGTTCGCCGAGGCGGTGTCGCTGGGCGTCGATGTGTCGATGGGCGCTGAGGCCGAGCTGCCCGACGACGGATCGATCGTGGTGGTCGCGGCCGGGTGCTGGTCGAAGCAGCTGCTGCCGGAGCTGCCGGTGGAGCTGCACCGCATCGAGATCGCCGTGCTCCGCGACGCGCCGGTACGGGCCGTCGTCTCGGACGCGGTCACGAACGTGGTGACGCGGCCGGTGGCCGGTGGCGGCGCCTGGGTCGTCACCTACGGCGGGTCGACGCAGTACGCGCAGCGTGACGACTGCGACGGTGAGCCCGACCCGGACTACCGGGACGCGGTGCGCTCGTCGCTGGCGTCGCGCTATCCGAGCATCGCCGGCGCCCCCTACACCGGTGGCTGGTCGGGGGCGTACGACGTCACGCCCGACTGGAACCCGGTCGTGGGCTGGGTGCGCGAGGGCGTGTACGCCGTGGCCGGGCTGTCGGGTCACGGGTTGAAGCTGGCGCCGGCCATCGCGGAGTCGGCCGCCGCCATGATCGCGGGCCGCGAGCCGCGGATCGATCTGCGCCCGCTCCGATTCGAGCGCTTCGCCGAGGGCGACCTGCTGAGGCTTGCCTACGGCCCGGGCGCGCGCGCCTGACGCGCCGGGTAGGGTGCCGGGCATGCAGATGCGACAACTGGGAGCGGGCGGCCCGGAGATCTCTGTGGTCGGGTTCGGCTCGTGGGAGGCCGGCGGCATGCACTGGGGCCCGAACAGCTCCGAGCAGGAGGTGATTGCGGCCATCCACGCGGGGCTCGACGCGGGCATGACGTGGGTGGACACGGCCGAGGTGTACGGGGACGGCGTGTCGGAGGGGATCGTCGGCCGTGCCGTTGCCGGACGGGACGACGTGTTGGTGTTCACCAAGGTGGCGCCCGACGAGGGCAGCGGCCTCGCGGCCGACCAGGTGCGGGGCGCGATCGACGCGTCGCTGGGGCGGCTGGGTCGGGATCACATCGACCTCTACCAGGTGCACTGGCCGTCCGAGGACGTGCCGATCGAGGAGACGTGGGGCGCGATGGCCGAGCTGGTGTCCGCCGGCAAGGCGCGCATGATCGGCGTGTCGAACTTCGACCGGGCGCTGATCGAGCGATGCCAGGCGATCCATCAGGTGGCATCGGTGCAGAACGAGTTCTCGCGGCTGCACCGGGGCGACCGCGACGAGCTGCTGCCGTGGCTGGCAGAGCAGGGCATCGGCTACCTCGCGTACAGCCCGCTGGCTGCCGGCCGGCTGAGCGGCGCGCTCGCGCACGACCACGCGTTCTCCGACGGCGACTGGCGGAGCGGCCGCGGCAAGTACGCGTCGTGGCGGGACGAGGAGGGTGGCGAGTGGCCGTTCGACCCGGAGCCGATGGCGCGGGGCGCCGCCCTGGTCGACCGCATGCGGCCGCTGGCCGAGGGCGAGGGCGCGACGGTCGCCCAGCTGGCGCTTCGCTGGGCGCTCGACCAGACCGGCGTCACGGCCGTGATCGCGGGCAGCCGCAACCCGGTGCACGCGGCGGCCAACGCCGCCGCCGGGTCGCTGGCGGTGGACGCCGCGGCGCTGGCCGAGATCGACCGGCCGTAGCGCCTGCGGCATAGACTTCGGGCATGGGAACCGTCGCCCTCACCGACCAGTGGCTGCTGCTCGACTCCGCCCAGGGCGACCCGTTTGGGCAGCTGGACGAGTTCCTGGCCTGGCACGGGTTCGGGGTCTGGAGCGAGCCGTTCGTGCCGGCGGCGGACGGCCTGGTCGCCGATCTCTACCTGGGCTACGGGCTGGCCGCGGCGCTGCCGGGCGTGCACGAGCCGATGCCGCCGGAGCCGTGTCCGCTGCCGGCGCTGGCCTGCCACGTGCGCTCGGCGTCCGGTGGCCGCGAGGCGGTGGCGGGCGACTTCCGGATCGGCCGCTTCCAGCCGACCTGGACGGCGCGGCAGCACCGCGAGGCCGTGGCGGCCGTGCGCGAGGCGATCGCGCGCGGCGACGTCTACCAGGTCAACATCGTCGGCCATCACCGGGCCCCGTTCGCGGGTGATCCCAGCGGCGTGGAGGCGGCGCTGGCGCCGCTCGGGGCCGAGCACGCGATGGCGATGCACGGAGACGGCTGGTCGGTGGTGTCGGCGACTCCGGAGCTGTTCCTGCGGCGCCGCGGCGACGTGGTCGAGACGATGCCGATCAAGGGCACGCGGCCGGCCAACGACCCGGAGCGGATCGCCGACAACCCCAAGGACCGGGCCGAGCACGTGATGATCGTCGACCTGGAACGGAACGACCTGGCGAGGATCTGCGTGCCGCACAGCGTGCACGTGCCGGACTACCTGGTGGAGCGGCCGATGGCCGGGGTGCGGCACCTGGTGTCGCGGGTGCAGGGCCGGCTGGCGCTGGGCGTGGGGCTGGCGGAGCTGCTGCGGGCGACGTTCCCGGGCGGCTCGATCACGGGCGCACCGAAGGTGTCGGCGATCAACCACATCGCGCGGCTCGAGCCGGTCGGCCGCGGCGCCTCGATGGGCGCGCTCGGGCGGGTCTACCCCAACGGCGACCTGGAGCTGGGGCTGACCATCCGCACGTTCGCGATCGCCGCCGGCGAGATCCACCTGTGGGCGGGCGGCGGCATCGTCTGGGACTCCGACCCGGCCGCCGAGGTGGAGGAGTCGCTGGTCAAGGCGCGGCCGCTGCTGGCGCTGCTGGGCGGCCAGGTCTAGGTGTAGTTCCCAGACACGTCGTTGACGGTCTGGGGTCGTAACGTCCACGAGCCCTCCTAGGGTCGCGGCTGTCGAAGGCAGCGATCCGGGAGGGCTCGATGGATTTGCATGGTAGTGCCGCGTTGAGTCGGCGTGGGCGGCGACGGTTGGTTGGGCTGGTGGCTGGCGGGATGACGGTCACGGCTGCGGCTGTGATCGTGGGGTGTTCTCGTCAGACCGGTTCGAAGTGGGTGAATCGGGCGCGTCGTGGTGAAGGCTTGGAGGATCGCTCGTCGCGGCCGCATCGCTCGCCGCGACGGGTGTCCGCGGTGGTCGAGCAGGCGGTGCTTCGGGCACGCAGCGAGCTTCGCGAGGGGCCGCATGTGATCGGCTGGGCGACCGGCGTGCCGGCCTCGACCGTGCATGCAATTTTGCGCCGTCACGGCTGCTCTCGATTGGCGCCTCGTCCTGCTCGGGAGGAGATCATCCGTTACCAGCGAGACCGGCCTGGCGAGCTGGTGCACATCGACGCGAAGAAGCTTGGGCGTATCATCCAGCCTGGGCATCGAGTGACCGGCGACCGCCGTCAACGCGCCCGTGGCACAGCCGGCTGGCAGCACCTGTTCGTCGCCATCGACGATGCCACCAGACTGGCCTACGCCGAGCTTTACCCGGACGAGACCAATCTATCGGCGATCAGCTTCCTGGCCGCCGCTCAGCGTTTCTACCAGGAGCACGGCATCACTATCGAACGCGTCCTCACCGACAACGGCACCTGCTTCAAACAGCGCTGGAGTCAGGCCTGCGCCGAGCGCCAGATCACGGCCAAACGAACGCGGCCCTACAGACCACAGACCACTGGCAAAGCCGAGCGCTTCATCCGCACCCTGCTCGACCGCTGGGCATACGCCGAGGTCTACCCGACCGAGCACGACCGAGCACGCGCCCTACCGCACGCGATCCACACCTACAATCACAACCGACCACACCGCGCCCTCGGCGGGCGGACGCCACTTCAGCGCGTCAACGACCTATCTGGGACGAACACCTAGGCCCTCAGCGCGCGGCGCGGCGGAAGCCCGACACGATTCCGTGGCTGCTATGAGCGAGACGGTCCGCGATCAGTCTGCCACCGTCGTAGGTCCCCGCCGTGATCTCGTGGTCGTGCTCGCTGCCGTCGGGTA
>JAICYJ010000079.1 GCA_025934255.1 Thermoleophilia bacterium
CGATGGAGAGCTCCATCGTCACGCGCGCGCCCTTGGTCTTCATCGGGTTCTTCTCGATCTGCACCAGGATGTCCTGGCCGTTCGAGAGCATGTCCGAGATCTTCTTGCGGCGGCGCGCGGTCGCGCTCAGGCCGGGGACGACCACGTCGCGCACCTGCAGGAACCCGTTCTTGGGCGCGCCGAAGTCGACGAATGCGGCGTCGATGGCGGGCAGGATGTTGTCGATCTTGGCCTTGTAGATGTTGCCGGCGATGGAGCCGGCGCCGCGCCGTTCGATGTAGGTCTCGACGGTGCGTCCCTCCTCGAGCACGGCCACTCGTAGCTCCGAGAGGTCGACCGAGATCAGGATGGTCTTGGTGGTGTTTGCGATAACTGTCACGTAGGTGCTCCTACCGGCGCTTCGCGCAGCACGATCTCCGTGCGCACGAGCCGGATGATGGTTGGGGTCGCGCCGATGGTGGCTGCGACCGCGGTTGCGACTTCCTCGGGGCGGGCGGTGCCGGCCTCGGTCAGATCTATGTCCGCCACGAGCCCGTCCGGGCCGTGGCTGATGCGCGTGCAGAACGCGCGCACGTCGATGCGCTTGTCCGCCTTCTTGGGTGCAGTGCGGGTCACGACCGCCGCGTCGGCGGCCAGGTAGCGCTCGACCGCCTGATCCCAGTCGAGGTCGTCGGCGACCTCGATCAGATACGACACGCCGCGCACGCGCGACGCGGCCGGCTTGCCAACGGCCGGCTCGGCCGCGATCAGCTCGAACCCGGCCGGCAGCTGCTCCGACAGCCGCTGCGAGAGCTCCGCCGTGGCGGGGTCGCTGGTCAACTCGACGTCTGCCAGCTCCGCCTCACTCTGTACCCCCACTGCCCGGGGCAGCGCCAGCGCGATTACCGGGCGGGGCCGCATGGCGCGGGAGAGGGCAACCTGATAGCCGGCGCGGCGGAGCGCCGACAGGAGTGTGTCAACCGTTTCGAGGTGCGACAGAAAACGCGCTCGGTCGCGGACCGCGAAGGTGATGCGATATGTCAAAAAACCAGCTCACTTGAGAAAAAACTTTCGTTTGGAGCGTGCGCCTGGGACTCGACTGGACCCTGGCTGCGGAACGCTCTGTGCTTAGGAGTGTAGCCGCTCCTCTCCCGTACATCGGCGGGCGCGGCCCCGAGCTTCAGTGCACGAGCAGGTTTCGCACCGGGCCGAAGCAGGCTCCGCAGTCGACGCAGCCGTCCCAGCGGCAGTCGCCGGTGGCCACCTCGGCCTTGCTCTGCCACCACTCGTCGAGCAGGAACTCCTTGGTGACGCCGCTGCGGACGTGGTCCCACGGCAGCTCGTCCCACTCGCCGAACTCGTGGGTGGCCTGCCCGTCCATGGTGGTATCCATCCGGGCGAACGCGTCGTGCCAGGCCTGCTCCTGGAACATCTCCGTCCAGGCGTCGAAGCGCGCACCGCCGCGCCATGCCAGCTCGATCACCTCGGCGGTGCGGTCGTCGCCGCGCGACAGCGCGCCCTCTAGCATCGAGGTGCGCAGGTCGTGCAGCGACAACCGGATCTGGCGGGTCGGCATCGCGCGGCGCATGTAGGCCTGCTTGGCGGCGAGCTGGTCGCGCGGTGCCATGCCCTCCCACTGGAACGGGGTGTGCGGCTTGGGCACGAAGTTGGAGGCGCTCATGTGCACCGAGAAGCGACCGCCCACGGCGCGGCCGATCTCGCGGGCGCGGATGCCGAGGTCGACGATGCCCTGCACCTCGTCGTGGGTCTCGCGCGGCAGGCCGATCATGAAGTACATCTTGAGGCTCGAGTAGCCGGCCCGGAAGGCGGCCTCGATCGCGCTCTCGATCATCTCGTCGGTGATGGTCTTGCAGATGATGTCGCGCATGCGCTGGGTGGCGGCCTCGGGTGCGAGCGTGATCGACGACTGGCGGGCGTTGGCCGCGGCGGTGAGGGCGACCGGGCCGGTGTCGACGCGGTTTGAGGGCAGCGACAGGTGCAGGTCGGGGGCGCGCTGCTTGATGCCCTCGATGGCGGCGACGACGTCGGTGTAGTCGCTGGTGGCGAGGCTGGTCAGCGACAGCTCGTCGTAGCCGGTGCAGCCGAGCTGGGCGAGGCCGGCCTCGATCACCTGGTCGGCGGGGCGCTCGCGGACGGGGCGGTACCAGGTGCCGGCGTGGCAGAAGCGGCAGCCGCGGGTGCAGCCGCGCATCACCTCGACCGAGGCGCGCGAGAAGATGGCCGACGAGTAGGGCACGACCGGCGCGGTCGGCTGCGTCTCGATGCCGAACTCGGTGTAGATGGCGCGCTCGACGGGGCGGCGGCCCAGGGACGGGATGTAGATGGACGGGATCTGCTCCAGCAGGCGCATACGGCCGGCCCGGTCGGGGGCACTGTCGATGGCGTCCAGCACGGCCTCGAACGCCTCCTCGGACTCGCCCATGAAGAAGGCGTCGAAGAAGGGCGCCACCGGTGCCGGGTTGGAGGCGCTGGGGCCGCCGGCGATCACGATCGGATCGGAGCCGCCACGCTCGCCGGCGCGGATCGGGATGCCGGCCAGGTCGAGCACCTCGAGCACGTTCGAGTAGGTCAGCTCCGCCTGCAGCGTGATGCCGAGCATGTCGACCTCGCCGACGGGCCGCCACGTCTCGAGCGTGAACAGCGGGATGCCCTCGGCGCGCATCGCGTCGGCCATGTCCGGCCACGGGCAGTAGACGCGCTCGGCGGCGAACGACTCGCGGGCGTTGACCTGGGCGTAGAGGATCTGCAGGGCCTGGTTGGAGATGCCGATCTCGTAGGCATCGGGATAGCAGAGCGCGACCAGGCGGGCGGCCTGCGGCTTTCGCACCTGGTTGGCCTCGCCGCCGATGTACCGGGACGGCTTCTGCACCGTCTCCAGCACCGCCTCGATCTTCTGGTCAAGCAGAGGCGCCATGGGGCCATGCTACCGGTTGCGGGTGGAACGGAGGTGCCGGGCACCGTCGTTACACCGTTCACATCTTCGTGACCGTCCTGCGACAAGCGGCTGATAGAGAGGTGCCGGGCACCATTCCATCACCCGTAACCCGGCCGTGACCCAGGCGTGACGATCCCAAGCGTCACGAGCCCGTCACGCCGCGGTCACGCGTGGAACGACGGTGCCCGGCACCTGCGTTCCAGCCGGCGGCTCCCGCTGCACCGAGCGTGCCGCGAAGGTCGCGTTACGGGACGGTCACGCCGACGTCACGGCTGTTACGACGGGGCCCGGCACCTCTCTATCAGTCTCGACCAGTAGTTGAGGGTTGTGCCGCCCGGCGCTAGCTGCGCTTGAACCGCGCCAGCACCTCGGCGCGCACGCCTTCGGCAAGTGCGCGCAGGTGCGAGACGTCGGCCACCGCGCCGTGGGCGAAGTACTCGTCCGCGGCCCGCCCGAGCGCCTTCGTGGCCGAGTACGCGATCGCGCTCTTCACAGCCCAGCCCGCCACCGGCACCAGGTCCAGCAGCTCGCGTGCGACCGCCCGGAAGCCGAACCCGGCTCCCAGCACCGACAGCAGCTCCACCGCCCGGTCGGTCGACACCTTCTCGCCGTAGCAGGCGCCGATCCCGAGCACCATCCGCATCTGCAGCGCCGTCAGGATCGGCATGTCCGCGCCCGGCACGAAGATGATCAGCGCCGTCTTCGCGTTCGTCCGCGCCGCCTTCTCGATCAGCCGGTCGACCACATGCGGCCGTAACGCCGGCAGCTGCGACGCCAGGTACGGCCCGTTCGGCCCCGCCTTCTCCGCCAGCCGCTCCATCGCCCTCGTTGCCGGGAACCGGCCGCGCCGGTAGGGCATCAGGTCGCTCGGCATCACACCGCGCACCCGGCCGGCCTCGGTCACCGCCGCGCTGGGCAGGTCGAGCGCCTCCAGCATCGCCAGCTTGGGCACGGTCGCCCGGCCGATCACCTCCAGGTCTGACCGCGTCTGCGCATCCAGCCCCGACACCACCTCGCCGCCGTAGACCACCACCGCCGCCTCCGACAGCCGCGCCGCGTCGTCGCGAACCAGCCGCCGCACCGCGAACAGCTGCGCGGCCGGCGATGACCCGCCGCCCAGCGCCTGCATCAGCTCGTCCAGCGGCTCCTTGCGCCCGCACAGCAGCAACGGCGCCGTCCCGGTCCCCTGGCGGACGTCCTTGACGGCACCGAACATCCGTCTGGCCTGGCTCGCCGCGGCCCCTGCGGCGCTAGCCATACATTGGCCCTCGCCCGCCCAGCCGCGGTTCGGCACGCCGGTACGCATCCACATGGATCGCCTGCAGCACGCCGATCGCAAACAGGTTCGTGATCGTGTGCGTGCCGCCGAAGCTCATGAACGGCAAGGGGATGCCGGTGATCGGCGCCACGCCGATGGTCATCCCGATGTTGATGAATATCTGGAACACGAGCATGCTGACGATACCCGCCGCCACCAGGCTGCCGAACGTCGACCTCGAGATCGTGATCACCTTCAGCCCCCGCCAGATCAGCAGCGCGTAGAGCCCGAGCAGCCAGATCGCGCCCACGAAGCCGCGCTCCTCGCCCACCACCGAGAAGATGAAGTCGGTCGCGTGCTCGGGCAGGTAGTTGAGGCGCGTCTGCGTGGCGCCGGCGTACCCGGTGCCCCCCACTCCGCCGTGGCCGACCGCGATCATCGACTGCGTGATGTGGTACCCGTCGCCCTGGATGTTCGATGAGCTCGGGTGCAGGAACGCGGTCAGGCGATCCATCTGGTACTGCTTGATGACCGGGACGCCGAGCCCCGGCATGATCGAGAACACCATCGCCAGCGTCACCACGAAGGCCAGCCCCAGCCACGCGAAGTGCCGCCACGGCGCGCCCAGCACGAACAGCATGCCCAGCGTCACCGCCGCGTACACGAGCGCCGTGCCGAAGTCGGGCTCCGCGAACACGAGCAGCGCCGGCAGCGCCATGTAGGCCAGCGCGCCCAGCGTCAGCCGGGCCGGGCTCCACTCGTTGCGGCGGTTCCCCAGCCACGCCGCCAGCCCCACGATCAGCAGCAGCTTGCCCAGCTCCGACGGCTGGAACTGGAACACGCCCAGGTTGATCCAGCGCTGCCCGCCCTGCACGCTGGTGCCGATCACCAGCACCACCATCGTCGTCAGCACCACGAACAGGTACAGCAGCGGGTTGATCCGGCGCAGGAACCGCGGCGGCACCAGCGAGATCAGCAGCATGCCCACCACCCCGACCACCGCGTAGGCCAGCTGGCGGTTGTAGTAGTAGGTGGGGTCGCCGGGGATGTCGTTGCGGGTCGCGTTGCGCAAGATCCAGAGCCCGTAGGTCGTGATCGCAAGCGCGGTGGCCAGCATCATGTAGTCGAGGTGTCGCAGGTAGGTGCGCATCAGCGGGAGGCGTCCGTTCCCACGGTGTTCGTGATCCTCTGGTGGAAGAAGCCCTGGTAGACCTGGCGCGCCGCCGGCGCCGCCGAGACGCCGCCGTGCCCGCCGTCGTTGATCAGCGCCACCACCACCAGCTTGGGGTTGTCGGCGGGCGCGTACGAGGCGAACCACGCGTTCGGCGACGGATCCGGCGGGTGCTCCGCGGTACCGGTCTTGCCGGCAACCGCCGGCGTGTAGCTGCCGAACACCGAGCTGGAGGTGCCCAGCGAGCTGTGGCTGGCCTCATACAGGCCCTGTCGGATCTCGGAGAGCAGCGTCGGCGACAGGTGCAGGTCGCGCTGCGGGGCGGGGTCGAACCGCTTGACCACGTTGCCCTGGCTGTCCAAAAGCGCCTTGCCGATGTGCGGCGTGACCAGCTTGCCGCCGTTGGCGATGGCGCTGTAGGCGACGGCCAGCTGCATCGGCGAGACGGTCAGGTCGCCCTGGCCGATCGCCATCTGGATGTCGTAGCCCGGCTGCCAGACCTGATCGATCGGCTTCGAGTAGGTCTGCAGCCGCCAGGCCGGATCCGGCACCAGCCCGGAGAAGTAGGGCGACACCGGCAGGTCCATCGGCGGCGTCTTTCCGAACCCGTACTGGCGGATCGTCTTCTGGAAGGCGATGCCCTGGTTCGGCAGGTCGTACATCTTGCTGCCCAGCTGGAAGAAGAACGTGTTGCACGACTGCTCCAGCGCCGTCTGCAGGTCCATGGTGCCCAGGTTGATCGTTGTCCAGTTTGGAAACGGCGTGTGCGAAAAGTCGCCGGGCCGGTAGAAGACGCCCGGGCAGTCGAGCGTCGAGCCCGGCCCCAGCACGCCCGAGTTCCAGGCCGCGGTGGCCGTGATCGGCTTGAAGGTGGAGCCGGGAGCCTTGGGCTCCAGCGTCTTGTCGATCAGCGGCTGGTTGTACTTGTCCTTGTAGAGCTTGCCCGCGTTCTTGGCCGGCGGCAGGAACACCGACGGGTTGTAGCTGGGGTACGACGCCATCGCGTAGATCTGGCCGTTCTGCGGGTTCATGGCCACGATCGCACCGGTGTGCGCCGTCACCTCGCCGTCGTTGTGAGCGACCTGGATGCCGTAGGCGACCGCCTTCTGAGCGATCTTCTGCAGCCGCGAGTTGATGGTCAGCTGCAGCGTGTCGCCGGGCTGGGCGGCGCGCTGCACGTAGGTCGGGCCGACCGCGCGGCCGGTTGCGTCGTAGTTCTGCTCGAGCAGGCCGTCGGTGCCGCGCAGCTCCCGGTCGTAGCTGTACTCGGCGCCGGCCTGGCCGACCATGGCGCCGCCGGTGAGGCCGGCGAAGTTCGAGTCCTTCAGCTCCGCCTGCGAGATCTGGCTGACGTAGCCGAGCACGTTCGGCATGAGATCGCCGAACGGATACTGCCGCTGCGTGGTCTGCAGGAACTGCACGCCGGGGAACTGTGAGCGGCGCTCGAGCACGTAGGCCACCTCCGGCTCCGACGCCGGCTTCAGCGGGATCGGCGGCCCGGCGTTGACCACGTAGCAGGGCGCGTGCGCCTTGGGCGTGCAGCCGCCGGAGCCGTCGGCGTTCACGTACAGCGTCTTCTCGTACGCGCGCCACACCTCGTGCGTCTTCATGCCCAGCACCTGGCCCAGCCGCGCCAGCACCAGGCAGCGGGTCTGGCCCTTCAGCGCCGCGCAGCGCGGCACCGCCCCCGGCGGCGTGGCCGCCACAACGGCGTTGCACTTCGCGCGCTGGTCGGCCGGGAACGTGGTGCAGTCGACCCGCGTGGCGAGGCCGGCCGGGTTCACCTCGGCCAGCACGTGGCTGGTGTTCTTGACCAGCACCTTCCCCGAGCTGTCCACGATCTCGCCGCGCGGAGCCGGCAGCGGCAGCTGCCGCACGTCGTTCTGGTTCGCCTGCGCCACGTAGTGATCCGAGTGCAGCACCTGCAGCGCCCACAGCCGGAACACCAGCACACCGAACAGCACCACCGCGATCACGCCCAGCGTGGCCGCGCGGATCATCATCTGGTTCTTGTCGGGCGGCGGCTCCGGCCGGTTAGGCGGCGATTGGATAACCATCGGCTCTCATTCGATAGGGGAAGAGGCGGCGCAGCAGAGGTAGCAGTACCAGCGCCAGCACCGCCGTCTCGACGATGGTGGGGATGATCACGTTGACCAGCTCGTACGTGACCGGGTAGCCGTCGCCCAGCAGCACGTGGGCGGCGGCCAGCCCGACCTGGACGATGGCGGTCGCCACCACCACGTACAGCAGCTGCACGGCCGGGCGCGGCATCGGCGAGAGCGGCGACACGACCACGCTGTCGGACGGCTCCACCCGGTAGGCCACCCACAGCCCGGCGGCCATGTACAGCAGCGACGTCAGGCCCAGCCGGCCGACCAGCATCGCGTCCAGCAGCACGCCCGCCGCAAAGCCGGTCAGCGCAGCCGCCTCGGCGCCGCGCGTGAGCGCGATCGTGACCACCAGGATCACCAGCAGGTCGGGCGTGACGCTGCCGGGGATCAGCTGCGGCATCGCCGACAGCTGCAACACGGCCAGCACGAACACGGCCACGATCGCCTTCAGCGTGTCCAGGATCAGGGCGTCTTCACCACCTTCAGCACCAGCACCCGGTCGAGGCTGCCGAAGTCGACGAAGGGCGTGACCTCGATGCCCTTGAAGACGTCGTTCAGGTCGGACTGGCTGACGCTCGTCACCAGGCCGATCGGGATGCCGGCCGGAAGCAGCGCCTGCAGGCCCTGGCTGTTGGGCTGAAGGCCGGCCGTGACCACGACCTGATTCGGCTTCACCTGTTCGGCCTGCGGCACCATCTGCAGGTCGAGCACGCCCGGGTTGCCCGGGTTGGGCACCGCCACGCCGCGCACGGTGCCGCCCTGGACGCGGGCCGACACGGCCGTGTCCGGGTCGAGGATCAGCTCCACGCTGCTGGCGTTGGGGGTGACGGTGGTGACGCGCCCGACCAGCCCGGCGAACAGATCGCTGCTCCCGGCCGGCGCCACCACCGGATCGCCCACCGCCACGCCGCCGCTGCTGCCCACGTTGACGGTGATCGTCTGGCTGTAGGCGTTCGGCACCTGCCGCGTCACGCTGGCGCCCACGAATGGATACTGCGCTGCGATCTGCGAGTTCTGGGTGAAGTGCAGCAGCCGGTCGTCCTGCGTCAGCAGCGAATTGACCTGGTTCAGCTGGACGTTGGCGGCGTTCGCCCGCGCCAGCTCGTCCTTCAGCTTCGCGTTCTCGGAGCGCGCGTCGATCAGGCCGCTCGTCCAGTTCCACGCGTCCACGAACGGCTTGGTGACGCGGGTGGTGGCCGATGAGAAGGGTGCGGTGACCGCCAGCGCACCGCGCTGGATGGCTCCGATCGCGCCCTCCGAGCCCTGTCGGAACGAGAGCGTGAGAAGCGTGAGCGAGGCCGCTAGGAGCAGGCCGATCACGGCCCGCCGCCGGAGATGTCGGTTCTTTCCGATCAGCATTTCAGAAGGCGGCCAGGTGAACGAACAGTCTACGCGAGGCGTGTTAAGTAGGCGTTAGCAGGGGCTTCGCCCTGTCGCCTGCGACCGGTTCCGCGGGTACGCTCGTGCTGACCCTCGAGCGGGAGGCACCACGTGCAAAAGCGTTACCTCGCGATCGCCGCCGTCGTACTCGGCATCGTGTTCATCGCCATCGGCATCGTCTACTTCGTGGAGCCCGCGAAGTCGCTGCCGTCCTTCTTCCCCGGCCACCAGTCCGGCTCCAACCACCACCACACCAAGCACGGTATCGCCGCGGTGCTGGTGGGCATCGGGTGCTTCGTGTTCGCCTGGTTCCAGTCCGGTCCCCGCAGCGCCGACGCTACTTGACCAGGAGGTAGATCGACGAGGCCAGGCCGGCCACGAAGCAGTAGATCGCAAACGGCGTCAGCCGGTTGGTCTCGAAGTACTTGACCAGGAAACGCACCGAGAACCAGGCCGTCACCGCCGAGCACAGCGACGCCGCGAGCGCCTGTCCGCGCACGCCGTCACCGGTTGCGCCGAACAGGTCGGGCAGCTTCAGCAGCGCCGCGGCGCCGATGATCGGCGTCGCCAGCAGGAACGAGAAGCGCGCCGCGTCCTCGTTGGAGAGGCCGGTCAGCAGGCCGCCGGCCATCGAGGCGCCGCTGCGCGAGAACCCGGGGATCAGCGCGATCGCCTGGGCAGCGCCGATGCCGACCGCGTCGCGATAGCTGGTCTCGCCGGAGATGCGCTGGTCGGACGCGACCGGGTCGGACGTCTCCACCACCGGCGCCCGCCGCCGCAGCCGCTCCGCGCCGTACAGCATCACGCCGTTCAACATCAGGAAGAACGCCGCCGACTGCGCCGATGCGAACACCGTGCGCAGCGAGTCCTGGAACAGCAGGCCCAGCAGTCCGGCCGGCACCGTGCCCACCACCAGCAGCCAGCCGAGCTTGGCGTCATGGTTGTCGGGCGCGATCTGGCGCTCGGCCAGCGAGCGCCACATGCCGGCGAAGATCCGCATCCAGTCGCGGAAGAAGAAGATGAACAGCACGATCGCCGTCGCCAGGTGGGTGGCGATCAGAAACGTGATGAAGTAGTCGTCGTTCTGGTGGATGTTCCAGCCCAGCAGCTGCGGCAGGATCACGCTGTGGCCGAGGCTCGAGATCGGGAACAGCTCCGAGAACCCCTGCAGCAGCCCCAGCACGATCGCCTGGAAGTAGGTGATGGGCTCGGCGGTCAGCAACAGCACCGGGCCAGGTTACCGGCGGGTGCGGCCGTGAGCGCCGGTGGTGGGGTCAGTACGTGTAGCTGCGCCGGCCGTTGCGGCGGCGGTTGGCGTACGACTGGTTGGCGCGGTGGATCGCGTCGAACTCCTCCAGCGAGCGCCCCGATCCGACCGCGACGCAGGTCAGCGGCGACTCGGCCAGGTGCACCGGCATCTGCGTTTCGGCCCGGATCCGCTCGTTCAGCCGCTGCAGCAGGGCGCCGCCGCCGGCCAGCACGATGCCGCGATCCATGATGTCGGAGGCCAGCTCCGGCGGCGTCTTGTCGAGCGTCTGCTTGACCGCGTCGATGATCTGCGAGAGCGGCACCTCCAGCGCGGTGCGCACCTCGGCGCTCGACAGCACCACCGTCTTGGGCAGGCCGCTGACCAGGTCGCGCCCGCGGATCTCGGCCTCGACCTCCTCGGGCAGCTCGTGCGCCGAGCCGATCTCGAGCTTCACCTCTTCGGCCGTCTGCGATCCGATCATCAGCTTGTACTCGCGCTTGACGTGCTCGATGATGGCCTCGTCCAGCTCGTCGCCGCCGACCCGGATCGACTGCGAGACGACGATCCCGCCCAGCGAGATCACCGCCACCTCGGTGGTGCCGCCGCCGATGTCGACGATCATGTTACCGGTCGGCTCCGACACGGGCAGCCCGGCGCCGATCGCGGCCGCCATCGGCGCCTCGCTCAGGTAGGCCTGGCGGGCGCCGGCCGACTACGTGGCCTCCTCGACGGCGCGCGTCGCGACCCCGGTCACGCCGGACGGCACG
>JAICYJ010000035.1 GCA_025934255.1 Thermoleophilia bacterium
GGCCGGGTTCGACCGCGGCGTGCGGCCGATCGGGGACTGGTCGATGTCGATCACCTTGTCGAACGCCTCGAAGCCATGCACCGACTTGTGGGCGCCCGGCTTCACGCGGGTGCGCGAGACGCGGTTGGCGAGCGCCTTGTAGATGACCTCGTTGACCAGCGTGCTCTTGCCGGAGCCGGATACGCCCGTGACGCAGATCAGCTTGCCCACGGGCAACTCGACGTCGATCGACTTGAGGTTGTGCTCGGCCGCGCCGTCCACGCCGAACCAGCCGGCGTCGTGGATCCGCCGGTCGGGCACCGGGATCGCGCGACGGCCGCTCAGGTACGCCCCGGTCAGCGACTGCTTGCTCGACATCACCTGGGCGGCGGTGCCAGTGGCCACGACATGGCCGCCGTGCTCGCCGGCGCCGGGGCCCATGTCCACGATGTGGTCGGCGGCGCGCATCGTCTCCTCGTCGTGTTCGACCACGATCACGGTGTTGCCGAGGTCGCGCAGGCGCACCAACGTGGCCAGCAGCCGCGCGTTGTCGCGCTGGTGCAGGCCGATCGAGGGCTCGTCCAGGATGTAGAGCACGCCCATCAGGCTCGACCCGATCTGGGTGGCCAGCCGGATCCGCTGGGCCTCGCCGCCGGAGAGCGACCCGGCCGCGCGGTTCAGCGTCAGGTAGCCGACGCCCACGTTCTCGAGGAAGCTGAGGCGCTCGCGGATCTCCTTCAGGATGCGGGCGCCGATCGCCCGCTCCGTGTCGGTCAGCTCGAGGCCGTCCACGAAGTCGATGGCGCGCTCCACCGACAGCTCGGTGAACTGCGAGATGTTGCGGTCGTTTACGGTCACCGCCAGGCTGGTCTCCTTCAGCCGGGCGCCGTGGCAGAGCGGACACGGCTTCAACGTCATGTACTCCTCAATCCGCTCCTTCTGGAAGTTGGAGTCGGTCTCGCGGTAGCGGCGCTCGAGGCCGGGCACGATCCCCTCGAAGGCCAGCATGTAGCTGCGCTTGCGGCCCATCCGGTTGCGGTAGGTGACGTAGACCTTCTCGCCGTCGGTGCCGTACAGGAACAGCTTCTGCTGCTCGTCGGGCAGGTCCTGCCACGGCGTCTCCAGCGAGATCTCGTAGCGGTCGGCGATGGCCTGGATCACCTGCTCGTAGAAGGCGCTGTTGATCACCGTCCAGGGCACCAGCGCGCCCTCGGCGATCGACAGCGACGGATCCGGCACGATCAGCTCGGGGTCGATCTCGCGCTGGGTGCCGAGCCCCGTGCAGCGCGGGCAGGCGCCGTGCGGCGAGTTGAACGAGAAGATGCGGGGCGCCAGCTCGGGCAGCGAGATGCCGTCGTCGGGGCACGCGAAGCGCTCCGAGTAGGTGCGCGTGGCGCCGTCCACCTCGCTCACCTCGACCAGGCCCTCGGCCAGGCGCAGGGCCGTCTCGATCGAGTCGTTCAGGCGGGTGCGCAGGCCCTGCTTCATCACCAGCCGGTCGACCACGACCACGATCGTGTGGCGGATCTGCTTGTCCAGCGTGGGCGGCTCGTCCAGCAGGTACTGCTCGCCATCGATCTTGACGCGGGTGAAGCCGTCGCTGCGCAGGTCCTCCAGCACGTCCTTGAACTCGCCCTTGCGGCCGCGCACAATCGGGGCATCGACCGTGAAGCGGGTGCCCTCGGGCAGCGCCAGCACCTGGTCGACGATCTGCTCGGCCGACTGGCCGGTGACGACGTTGCCGCACTTGGGACAGTGCGGGATGCCGATCCGCGCGTACAGCAGCCGCAGGTAGTCGTAGATCTCGGTGACCGTGCCCACCGTCGAGCGTGGGTTGCGGGTCGTGGTCTTCTGGTCGATCGAGATGGCAGGCGACAGGCCGTCGATCGAATCGACGTCGGGCTTGTCCATCTGGCCCAGGAACTGGCGCGCGTACGCCGACAGCGACTCGACGTAGCGGCGCTGGCCCTCGGCGTAGAGCGTGTCAAACGCCAGGCTTGACTTGCCGGATCCCGAGAGTCCGGTGATGACGACCAGTCGATCGCGCGGCAGCGAGACCGTGACGTCCTTCAAATTGTGCTCCCGGGCGCCCCGGATCACGATCTCGTCGCTCGGCACGAACCCCCCAGATGTGGCTTGATCAAGCGGAAACACCTGGGATTCTAGCAGTGTGTCGTCGGGCGAACGCATGTTCGCTTGGTAGCGTAGCAAGCCGGGCGGACGCCTCGCCACCGCACGGCCCGGGTCGATCAGCTGGTCGCAGGGATCGCGCGGCGCCGCCTGACGCTGGGCGGCTGCGGCTGATCCTCGTGAGCCTCATCGAGGCCCAGCAACAGCGCGAAGATCAGATCGGGGTCGGGCAGCCGGCGCAGGCCGAGCAGTGGCGCGCGGCGCCCGTTGGTGTTGGCGATCACGCAGCCATAGCGCAGCAGACGGCCGAGACCGGAGACGTGGATCTGGAGGTCGTAGAGATCGTCCAGCGAGATGGCCGCGACCCGCCGCGACAGGGTGCCCGAGGTCAGCAGCACCCGCCGGTCGGTGACGACCAGCTTGCGGGCGTTCCAGCGGCCGACCCGGCGCATCAAGCCGAGCATCGAGATCGAGACCACCGCAGCGGCGACCAACGCCCCCGCCCAGCGCACCACCGAGGGCACCGGAGCGCCGGCCAGTTCGAAGGCCGCGCCCCCGAACAGCGCCACCGCGAGGGCCGAGCGCAGGAACGGCCGCAGCAGCACCACGCCGTGCTCGCGTGTCACCAGGTAAATCCGCTCTTGTGAGGAGACGAGTCCGGCCCGAGCCATGGACTGGGGGGATTCGCCGGGTCCCGGGCGAGTCCTGCAACCACGCCGCAACGAGGGTGTCACGCCATCCACTCAACCATGCAACGCCCGCCGTGCTCTTAACGGGCTCAGAGGCCGACATGGGTGCCGCGGGCGGTCCGGCACGGGATCGTGACGTGTCGTTGCGGGACCGTGATCCGGACCCGCGTGGTTGAGCGGCGGCTGCCGGCGGGTCGTGATGTTCGTGTCGGAGGGGCCGTGCGAGCCGTTGCGTGTTGACGATGGGACCTTGCGGCGGCGTGGGATCCGTTGCACAACTGCGTGTCACGCGTCGGTCACGGAATTACCGGTCCAGCCGTGTGCGGCGCGCGTAGTAGCTGCGCGCCTTGGCGCGATTGCCGCATGCGGCCATGTCGCACCACACGGCCGAGCGGTTGCGGGTGGCGTCGTAGAACGCCCACCGGCAGGCGGGGTTGCGGCAGGTCTTCATGCGCTGCCAGCGGCCGTCCCCGATCGATGCCACGACGATCCCCAGCAGGCGGCCCAGGGCGCCCGCCACCCCCGCCACCTCGGGGGCCAGCGACACCGTCCCGCCCGGGTCGAACCGCGGCCGCAGCCCGCAGGCGGCCGCCAGCGCATCCAGCCTGCGGCTCGATGCATCGGGCAGCGGCCGGCCGGCGTTCACCCCGGCCAGGTCGCGCAGCGCCTCGCGTACGGCGATCGCCGCCTCCCGCTCGCCCTCGGTCACGCTCGCCCCCGACGCCAGCAGATCGCGCCCGCGCAGCCATGCCGCCAGCGAGCCTGCCTCGTCGAAGCTCTCGGCGCCGTCCTCGAGGCGCGCCGTGTTGATGAACGCCCGCACGAGCTCCAGCTCGCCCGGGGCCGCGGTGCGCCTGCCGATCTCTCACCACCTCTTCACGTTTGCCGGTCGACCTTACCATCGACCGCCGCACGGTGGTGAGAAGGTCAGACCGAAGGCGACGCCGACGGCGAGGGCGCCGCCGTCAGGTCGCGCCGCAGCGCCTTGATCTCGTCGCGCAGCTTGGCCGCGTACTCGAACCGCAGCTCCTCGGCGGCCGCGAACATCTCCTCCTCCAGCTCCACCACCAGCTTCTCGAGCTCGTCCACGCTGAGGCCCTCGGTCTTGGCTCCGCGCCGGCGCTTGCCGGGGACGGTCGGCGTCTCCATCGTCAGGAACTCGGCGATGTCGGACACGCCCTTCTGGATCGAGAGCGGGGTGATGCCGTGCTCGAGGTTGTAGGCGACCTGGATCTCGCGGCGCCGGTTGGTCTCGTCGAGCGCCACCCGGATCGCCTCGGTGGTCTTGTCCGCGTACATCAGCACGCGGCCGTTGACGTTACGCGCGGCCCGCCCGATCGTCTGGATCAGCGCGGTCTGGCCGCGCAGGAAGCCCTCCTTGTCGGCGTCCAGGATGGCAACCAGCGACACCTCGGGCAGGTCGAGCCCCTCCCGCAGCAGGTTCACGCCGACCAGCACGTCGTACTCCCCCAGCCGCAGCTCGCGCACGATCTTGATCCGCTCCAGCGTGTCCACCTCGCTGTGCAGGTAGCGCGTGCGGATGCCCGCCTCCAGCAGGTAGTCGGTCAGGTCCTCCGACATCTTCTTGGTCAGGGTCGTCACCAGCGTGCGCTCGTTGGCGTCGATGCGGGCGCGGATCTCGGCCATCAGGTCGTCGACCTGGCGCCGCGTCGGACGCACCTCGACCTCGGGGTCGATCAGGCCGGTCGGGCGGATGATCTGCTCGGCCACGTGGGTCGAGTTGCGCAGCTCGTAGGGGCCGGGCGTGGCCGAGACGAACAGCAGCTGCGGCACCCGCTCCAGGAACTCGTCGAACCGCAGCGGCCGGTTGTCGAGCGCCGAGGGCAGCCGGAACCCGAAGTCGACCAGCGTCTGCTTGCGCGACCGGTCGCCCTCGTACATGCCGCCGATCTGCGGCACCGTCTGGTGCGACTCGTCCACCACCACCAGGTAGTCGTCGGGCAGGTAGTCGAGCAGCGTGTGCGGCGGCGTGCCCGCCGACCGGCCCTCGAGGATCCGCGAGTAGTTCTCGATGCCGTTGCAGAACCCCATCTCGCGCAACATCTCCATGTCGTACTCGGTGCGCGAGCGCAGGCGGTGGGCCTCGAGCATCTTGCCCTCGGCCTCCAGCTCGCGCAGCCGCTCGTTCATCTCGGCGCCGATGCCGCCCACCGCGCGGTCGATCTGCTCCCGCTCCATCGCGTAGTGCGTGGCCGGGTAGATGGCGAGGTGGTCGAGCTTGGACAGCACCTCACCGGTCATCGGGTCGAAGTGCACGATCGACTCCACCTCATCCCCGAACAGCGAGATCCGGTAGGCCGACTCCATGTTGGCCGGCTGCACCTCGATCACGTCGCCGCGGGCGCGGAACTTGCCGCGCCCCAGCGCCACGTCGTTGCGGGAGTACTGGATCGAGACCAGCTTCTCGAGCATCGCCTCACGCGGCCGCTCGTCGCCGACCGCCAGGAACAGCACCATCTGCTCGTAGCTCTCCGGGGAGCCCATGCCGTAGATGCACGACACCGAGGCGACGATCAGCACGTCGCGCCGCGAGAACAGCGCGGCCGTGGCGGCGTGCCGCAGCCGGTCGATGTCGTCGTTGATCGAGCTGTCCTTCTCGATGTAGGTGTCGGACGTCGGCAGGTAGGCCTCGGGCTGGTAGTAGTCGTAGTAGCTGACGAAGTACTCGACCGCGTTGTGCGGGAAGTATTCGCGGAACTCGTTGCAGAGCTGGGCGGCCAGGGTCTTGTTGTGGGCGATCACCAGCGTCGGCTTCTGCACCTGCTCGACGACGCGCGCGACGGTGTGGGTCTTACCGGTGCCAGTCGCGCCGAGCAGGGTCTGGAAACGGTCGCCGCGGGTGATGCACTCGGCCAGCTCCGCGATCGCGCGGGGCTGATCGCCGGTCGGCTGGTAGGCGGCTGACACTCGCATCTCGTGCATGTGATGCAGTGTATCGACGGGCGCCAGCCGCTCCCGTCCGGCGCGCCGCTCCGATAGATTCGCACCGTGCCGACGGTGATCGAACAGCGGGCCGACCTGAACGCCGCGCCCCGGGACGTGTTCGCGTTCCTGACCGATCCGGCCAGGCGCGGCGAGTGGGACTCCAGCTGTGAGCGCTGCACGATCGAGGGTGACGCGCCGGCAAAAGGCGTCCGCTTGCACATCACCGGCCGCCGGGCGGCGCCCTCCTGGACGGGCGAGTACGGGCGGTTCGACCTCAACCGGGGAGCCGCCCTGCGCCTGGTCGAGGGTGTCGGCATGCCCTTCACCAGCTTCATCGAGGGCTTCCAGGTCGAGCCGCGCAAGGGCGGCTGCACCCTGACGCTGCGGGTCGAGTACGAGGTCAGCGGCATGGTGCGGATGATCGAGCCGCTGACGGTGCGCAGCCGCATGCGGCGGACGACGGTGAAGTCACTGAAGAACGTCGAGCAGCACTTCGCCTAGCAGCTACACCTAGCCGTAGAGCTCGCTGTGATACGCCCGGCGGTACAGCGCCTCCACGCGCTCGACGTCGGCGACGTAGTCCCGCGTCTCGGGAAACGGGACCTTCACGGTGCCGCCGGCCGGGGTGTCTGCGATCCACCGGTCGACGTTGGCCTGGCCGGCGTTGTAGGCGGCCAGCGCCAGCTCGTCACCGTTCTCGTACACGCTGTACTTCTGCCGTAGGTGACGCAGATACCAGCAGCCGTAGCGCACGTTCAGGTCGGGGTTGAGCAGATCCGTGGCGGGATGGAAGTTGCCGCCGCCAGTGTGCAGGGCGATGCCGCGGGCGGTGTCTGGCAGGAGCTGCATCAAGCCGACGGCGCCGGCGTCACTGCGGGCGGTGGCGTCGAACCGCGACTCCTGGTAGATCACCGAGGCCACCAGCGCCGGGTCGAGGTGGTAGAGGCGGGCGTTCCCGACCACCACCGCGCGGTAGTCGAGCGGATACCAGAGCCGCACCCACCAGTTCGGCTGCTCGTCCCGCAGCACCGCGAAGGCGCCCAGCGCGGCCACCGCGAGCACCGCCAGCACGATCGCCAGGCGTTTCACGTCAGCCGCGCCACCAGGGCCGCCACCCAGTCGTCGAGCTGGTCGAGGCTGCCGGTGTTCTCGTACACCTCGTCGGAGCGCCCCGCCTTCTCCGCTTCGGGCAGCTGGTGTGCCATCCGCTCGGACGCGCCCGGCCGGCGCTGCTCGCGCAGCTCACCGGGCGCCGTCACCGTCACGATCAGGTCGTAGCGATCCTCGCGGCCGGCCTCGAAAAGGGTCGGCGCCTCGTGCACCAGCAGCGGGCTGCCAGCGGCCAGCTGCTGCTCGCGCCAGGCCTGGAAGCGCTGCTCGATCAGGGGCAGCAGCAGCCCTTCCAGCCACTCGCGTTCGACGGGATCGGAGAACACACGAGCGCCGATCTGGGCGCGATCGACCCGGCCGGCGGCGTCGAGCACCGCCGGCCCGAAGCGCTCGGCGACGGCGGCGCGCACGTCGTCGCGCAGGTACAGCTCGCGCACGACCTGATCGCTCGACATCGTGGCCGCGCCGTGGCGCGCAAACGCCGCCAGCGCCTCCGACTTGCCCGACCCGATGCCGCCGGTCAGTCCGACGACCAGGGCCATCCGACTACTCCTCGGCGAGCGCCTCTTCGGGCTCCGCCGAAGCCTCTTCGGCCGGCTGCTCCGGCTCGGGCTCGGCGGCCGGTTCCGGCTCGGGCTCTGCGGCCGGCTCCGGCTCGGCGGCCGGCTCGGGCTCCGCGGCAGCCACCGGCTCCTGATCGAGATCGTCCTCCACGATCGCATCGGCCTCGACCACGGGCTCCGGCAGGTCGGGATGGTCGCCCGACGCCGGCTCCTCCTCGACATCGGCGAACACCTCCGACGAGAGCCCCAGCTCGGGAACGCTCTCGGCCAGCGCGGTGGTGATGCCGTCCATCTCGATCCGCTTGACCGTGTCCCCCACCTCGACGCGCTTCAGCGACAGGCTCAGGCGGCGGCGCTCGGGATCGATCTCGATCACCTTCACGTTCACCTCGTCGCCCTGGTTGACCACGTCGCGCGGGTTCTCGACGTGATGGTCGGCCAGCTCGGAGATGTGGATCAGGCCCTCGACGCCGGACAGGATCTCGGCAAAGGCGCCGAACGTGACCACCTTGGTGATGCGGCCGACGACCACGTCGCCCTGCCGCGTCTCGTCGATCACGCGCTGCCAGGGGTCGGTCTGGGTCTGCTTCAGGCCCAGCGAGATGCGCTGGCGGTCGCGGTCGACGTCCAGCACCTTGACCCTCACCGTCTGGCCGATCTCGAGCACCTCGGAGGGGTGGTTGACGTGGCTCCACGACAGCTCCGAGATGTGGATCAGGCCGTCGATGCCGTCCAGGTCGACGAAGGCGCCGAAGTCGACGATGTTCGAGATCACGCCCTCCACCTCGGTGCCGGGCGACAGCCGGTCGAGGATCTGCTGCCGCTGCTCGCGGCGCTCCTCCTCGAGCACGGCGCGGCGCGACAGCACCACGTTGTTGCGGCTGCGGTTCAGCTCGATCACCTTGCAGCGCAGCGTCTGGTCGCGGTACTCGTCCAGATCCTGCACGCGGCGGATGTCGACCAGCGACGCCGGCAGGAAGCCGCGCACGCCCAGGTCGATGATGAGACCGCCCTTGACGACCTCGATCACGAGGCCCTCGACCGGCTCGCCGCTCTCGGCGGCGGCCTCGATCCGGCGCCATGCCTTCTCGAAGCGCGCCCGCTTCTTGGAGAGGATCAGACGCCCGTCGGCGTCCTCCTTCTGCAGCACCAGCGCATCGATCGTGTCGCCCAGCGCAACCTCCTCATCGGGGTTGACGGAGCGGCGGATCGAGAGCTCGGAGATGGGGATGACGCCCTCCGACTTGTAGCCGATGTCGACCAGGATCTCGTCCTTGTCGACCCGCACCACGGTGCCGCTGACGACGTCACCCTCGTTGAAGTTGGTGAGCGTGCGGTCGTAGTCGGGGACGAGCTCGCCGTCCACCTCGATCATCCATGTATCAGTTGCGTCGCTGTGCTGCTGGTCGATTGATGCCATCTAGGTTGGGTCAGTCCTCTCGAGAAGTATTGTGCGCACGGCTCATCCACCCGGGTAACCGAGCGCCGCGGCGAAGTATACAGAGCACCTTTCTCCGGCAGGCCGCTACGAAAAGCTGGTGGTCAGGCGGCCCGTGACGTCGATCACGGCGCCCCCTGGGGGCAGCACCAGCGGCGAGCTCCGCCCGGGCAGCTGCACCGTGGCCGGGGTGGAACCGGGGTTGACCGCGACCGATCCCGAGTCGAACTCGCGCACCAGCGCGTCGCCCTGGCGGATCGGCGCGACGGAGGGCACGCCGGGGTTCAGCTCATACAGCGCCCGCTCCGTTCCGGGCAGCACCGAGTAGCCTGACCACAGCCCGGATACCAGCAGGTAGGAGGCCAGGCCGAACACGCGCTGCTGATGGTCGAGGTTGCCGCCGTCCCACACCCAGGCCCCCACCCGCGAGTCCAGAGCCGCCTCGAAGTACGTGTACAGCGACGTCCAGGCGCTGCCTCGCAGGCGTGCGAACCCGCGGTTCACGGAGACCGCGTCGCTGCTCGCGATCTGGTGCGGGTCGATGATGGTGAACGGCTGGTTCTGCGCGATCACCGCGAAGTTGTTGGACTTGAGGCCGCCCCGCACCTCCGCCATCGCCTCGGCCAGGTAGCGGGCGTGGTCGGCGACGGTCATGTCCTGGCCGGTGTTGGCGTCGATCGGTGAGTTCGTCCAGGCGGGCAGGTTGCCGGCGTCCACCAGCTCGACGCCGGTCCAGCCGCCGTCGCTGAGCTGGGTCTCGACGGCGGTCGCCCAGGCCTGCAGGTAGTTGGGATTGGAGATGTCGAACATGACCCAGCCGGGATGGCCGGGTGGGTGCACGTCGGCGCCGCTCGCGTCCTTCAGGATCCAGTCGGGGTGATCGCGACGCACCTCGGTCAGGTCCAGCCCCGGCCGTGGGCAGTCGCTGCAGGACACGAACCCGTACTGCAGCACCCGCTCCTGGAACACGTGCACGCCCTGGTCGCCGTCCTGCACCTCGGCCGGCAGCCCCGCCCAGTCCGGTGCCACCACGTTGGTGTAGGTGCGGCCCAGGCAGGTCGCGGCGGCCAGGGTGGGTGGAACCCGCAGCCTGATCAGAAGCGGCGTGGCCGGACGGGTGATGCCGGCGCACTTGGAGGGCGGCGGGGTGGTCGGCGCACTGCTGCCGCCGCCGCAGCCGGCGGCGATCACGCACGCGAGCGCGGCCGCCGCCGTCAGTGCTCGGCGCATGCCTCGCAGCGGGTCACCGGCGCGCCGATCACGCCGCCGTCGGGCGGGGTGATCACCGACACCGGCTCGATCACCAGCGAGCCGCCGCAGCGCGGGCAGAAGCCGCCGCTGGGCGGGTGGCGATGCAGCGTGAAGCTGATGTCGGCCGAGAGGATGCCGCCGTCGGCGCTGAGCACGCCCCGCTCCTCCCCCACCCGGCCGAACCGCAGCTGCACGTCGCCCATGCGCGGCTCGCCGTGGATGTGCACGGTGCCGGTGGCGACGCCCATCGCGTTGTCCAGCTCGTCGCAGCTGACGGCGGGCAGGAACAGCTCGGCGACGACCGCCTCGCGCAGCTCGCCGGCCTCCAGCCACAGGTAGCTGCCTCCCTCCTCTCCACGGTGAGCGGGCAGCGCGTAGAGGGCGCCCGAGAGGCGCAGCCAGTCGCTCACTTCGCGTCCAGCCAGGTAGCGCCGGTGCCGATGTCGACCTCCAGCGGCGGGTCGAGCGGGTAGGCGCTCACCATCTCCTCGTGCACGAGCGGGCGCAGGTCGGGGAGCTCCGACTCGACGGCCTCGAACACCAGCTCGTCGTGCACCTGCAGCACCAGCATCGAGCCCATCGCGTGCTCGCGCATGCGCCGGTGGCATCCGATCATGGCCACCTTGATGATGTCGGCGGCGCTGCCCTGCATGACCGTGTTCACGGCCAGCCGCTCGCCCAGGCTGCGGGTCTGGTAGTTGGACGCGCGCAGCTCCGGGATCGGCCGGCGGCGCCCGAACAGGGTGGTGACGTAGCCCTCCTCCTTGGCGCGTTCGATCACGCCGCGCATGAACTCGTTGACCATCGGGAAGCGGGCCAGGTAGGCGTCGATGTAGGCCTGCGCCTCCTCGCGCGGGATCGACAGCTGCTCGGACAGGCCGAAGGAGCTGATCCCGTAGATGATCCCGAAGTTGACGGCCTTGGCGCGGTTGCGCTCGGTCGACGTCAGCTCGTCGGCGGGCTTGCCCAGCACCTCGGCGGCGGTGGCACGGTGGATGTCCTCGCCGCGCTCGAAGGTCTCGCGCAGGGCCGGCTCGCCGGACAGGTGGGCGAGGATGCGCAGCTCGACCTGCGAGTAGTCGGCAGACAGCATGCAGGAGCCCGGCGAGGCCACGAAGGCGCTGCGGATCTCGCGCCCGAGCGGGGTGCGGATCGGGATGTTCTGGAGGTTGGGGCGGATCGAGCTGAGCCGGCCGGTGGCGGCCGTGGTCTGGCTGAAGGTGGTGTGCAGCCGGCCGTCCTCGCCGATCAGGCCGGGCAGCGGCTCCAGGTAGGTGTTCAGGAGCTTGGACTGCTCGCGCCAGGCCTCGACCACGTCGATCAGCGGATGCATCGGCCGCAGCTTGGCCAGCACGCGCGCGTCGGTCGAGTAGCCGGTCTTGCCCTTGCGGTCGGTGGGCAGGCCAAGCCGGTCGAACAGCACCTCGCCCAGCTGCTTGGGCGAGCCGATCGTGAAGGGGCCGCCGGCCAGCTCGTATGCCTCCTGCTCCAGCTCGTCGACCTGGTCGCGCAGCTTGGCGGCGATCTCGGCCATCCGGTAGGCGTCCATCTGCACGCCGCAGCGCTCCATCTCGGCCAGCACCGGCACCAGCGGCAGCTCGATATCGGTGTAGAGCGCGGTCATCTGGCGCTGCTCGATGCGGTCGGCCAGCCCCGGGTGGATGGTGATTTCGGTGCCGGCCGCGGCCACCAGCGCCGCCGTCTCGGGGTCGGCCTGGACGGCCGGGGCGACGCCCTGCTCCTCGGCCAGGTCGGCGATCTCATAGCCGGAGCGGCCGGGATCGAGCAGGTAGGCGGCGATCTGCGTGTCGCCGGCGGGCAGCAGGCCGGGAATGTGCTCGCCGTGGGTGATCACGCGGTGACCGGCCAGTACGTCGACCAGCGCGGCCGGGTCGTCGGCGGGCACGACCAGCACGTCGCCTGAGCCGGAAGCAACGGCCGCCCGGCCGTCCCTCACCGACACGGCCAGCTCGTGCGGGAGGCCGGCCAGGTCGGCCAGCGACGCCTCCCGCCAGGTCATGTCGGCCCGTTCCACGGGAGCGCCGGGCGCGGCCGGGATGACCTCGTCCAGCTCGTCGATGCGCTTCAGCAGGGCGCGGAACTCGAGCTTTCGGAACATGTCCTTGATGCCGGAGCGGTCGGGCGGGTCGGCCACCAGCGCGGCGAAGTCGACGTCGATGTCGAGCGCGCGGTCGATGGTCGCAAGCTGCTTGCTCTTGACCGCATCCTCGACGTGGTCGCGCAGCGACTCGCGGCGCTTCTCGCCGGGAACCTGATCGAGGCCGGCGTAGATACCCTCGAGGCTGCCGAACTGCACCAGCAGGTCGGCGGCGGTCTTCTCGCCGATGCCGGGAACGCCGGGGATGTTGTCGGATGTGTCGCCCTTGAGGCCGATGAAGTCCGGAATCTGGGCGGGGCCGATGCCGTAGCGCTGACGGATCCGCTCGGGGGTGTAGACGACCACGTCGGAGACGCCGCGCGGCGTCATCATGATGCAGACGTTGTCGGAGGCCAACTGGAAGGCATCGCGATCGGTCGAGACGACGCAGACGCGGTGGCCCTCGCGCTCGGCCATGGCGGACAGGGTGCCGATCACGTCGTCGGCCTCCATCCCCTCGACGCGGATGTTGCGGTAGCCGAAGGCCTCGACCAGCGGCGAGAAGAACGGGCGCTGGGCCTGGAGCAGCGGCGGGGTCGGCTTGCGGTGGGCCTTGTACTCGGGATCCAGCTCGAGCCGCTTGGTGGGGCGCTCGTCCCAGGCCACGACCACGCAGGCGGGCCGGTAGTCGGCCAGCATCCGCATCAGCATGTTGGCCATGCCCAGCAGCGCGTTGGTGGGCTGGCCCTCGGCCGTCTGCAGCTCCTCGGGCAGGGCGTGGAAGGCGCGGTAGGCGAGGCCGTTGCCGTCTACCAGGAAGACGTCGCAGGCCTTGGCGGGCGCGTCGTCGAGGTCGAGATCAGACGGCTTGGTCTGCTTCGCGGTCGCCACAGGGCAAGCGTAGATGATTGGGGTGGTCGGCCGAGCCCGCTAGAGCTGGTCGGCCAGGAAACCGAGCACGATCCGGTCGAACTCACCCGGGCGCTCCATGCTGGGCACGTGGGCGGCGTCTGCGATGTGCTCGAGGCGGGCGCCGGGGATCTCGCGGCTGAGGCGCTCGGCGATGCGACGGATGTCGGGCTGGTCGTGGTCACCGACGACGAGCAGGGTCGGCGCCGGCACCTCGTCGGCGTGGCCGCCGACGTCCTCGACCAGCTCCAGTTCCTGGGCCGCGTCGCCACCCTCCTGGGCGTGCTGGTATGCGCGGAGCTGCATGTCGTACACCAGGCGCCGCAGGTCGGCGTCGACCTCGTCCGGCTCCCGGCCAACCCCGCCCACCCAGAAGCGGACGGTCAGGTCGGCGGCGGCGTCCAGCTCGCCGTCCATGAACAGGCGCACCTCCTCGCTGCCGTACGCCACGACCTCGTCCGACCAGCCGGCATTCGGCAGGCCCGGACCGACCAGCACCAGCGCCGTCACCAGCTGCGGCCGGGCCAGCGTCGCCTCGAGCGCGACGCGACCGCCCAGCGAGTTCCCGATCAGCGCCGCCCGTTCGATCTCGAGCCGGTCGAGCAGGTCGAGCAGGTCCTGGGCGTGCTGGTAGGGCTCGGGCGGCAGCGGCGACTGCCCGAACCCGCGCATGTCGTAGCGCACCACCTGGTAGTCCTCGGCGTACCGGCGCCACTGCGGCGCCCACATGCGGCTGTCGGCGATGCCCGCGTGGATCAGCACGATCGTGTCGCCGGAGCCGGCGATCTCATGGTGAAGCTGCATCGCGGGCGAGCCTAGCCGACACCGGCTGCGGGCGCGGGTGCAACACCCACGCCCCACGCACCGGCTGTTTGCCCGACTCGGTACGCTCCCTTTGCGGCGACCGCAACACCCACGCCTGGCACCGGTGTTGCACGAATTCCGATAGGAAAACGGCCTCTCGGCTACGAAATTCGTAGAAATAGGGGTGGTTTTCTACGAATTTCGTAGTTTGGACCGCAACAGGGGTGCCAGGCGCGGGCGTTGCGCGACGGGGTATTTGCCCGACTCGGTACGCTCCGGATCCCGTGGCCCGCAACCCCTCAGCCAGCTACAGCCTGACGATGCGCCTGGAGATTCCCAGCGAGGCGGGATCGTTCGCGCTGGTGGCCGCCGCCGTGGCCGTGGCGGAGGGTGACATGGGCGCGATCGACCTGGTGCGCGTGTCCAAGGATCACACCGTCCGCGACATCACCGTCTCGGCTTCGGACAGCGAGCACGGGCAGCGCATCATCGACGAGGTGCGCGCCGTGCCCGGCGTGACGCTGGTGAACGTCAGCGACCGCACCTTCCTCATGCACCTGGGCGGCAAGATCGAGGTCAGCAATAAGGTGCCGATCAAGACCCGCGACGACCTCTCGATGGCGTACACGCCCGGCGTGGCCCGCGTCTGCATGGCGATCGCCGCCGACGTCGAGAAGGCGCGCACGCTCACCATCAAGCAGAACACCGTGGCCGTCGTCACGGACGGCACCGCCGTGCTCGGCCTCGGCGACATCGGCCCGGAGGCGGCGATGCCCGTGATGGAGGGCAAGGCCATGCTGTTCAAGGAGTTCGCCGGCATCGATGCCTGGCCGCTGGCCCTGAACACCAAGGACACCGACGAGATCATCGCCATCGTCAAGGCGATCGCCCCCGGCTTCGGCGGCATCAACCTCGAGGACATCGCCGCCCCGCGCTGCTTCGAGATCGAGGGCCGGCTGCGTCAGGAGCTCGAGATCCCCGTCTTCCACGACGACCAGCACGGCACGGCCGTGGTGGTGCTGGCCGGCCTGCTCAACTCCGCCAAGCTCGTGCAGAAGCGCATGGATGAGCTGAAGGTGGTGCTCGTGGGCGTCGGCGCCGCCGGCGTCGCCGTCAGCAAGCTGCTGCTCCGCGCCGGGGTCACCGACATCGTCGGCTGCGACCGCGAGGGCTCGCTCTACACCGGCAAGAAGGGCCTCGTCGGCATCAAGAAGTGGTACGCCAAGCACACCAACCCGCGCTGCTTCAACGGCTCGGCCGAGGAGGCCCTGCGCGGCGCCGACGTGTTCCTCGGTTTGTCCGGCCCCGGCGCCGTCAGCGCCGACGCGATCCGCACGATGGCCGACGACGCGATCGTCTTCGCCATGGCCAACCCCGATCCCGAGGTGCCGCCCGAGGAGATCCAGGGCGACGTCCGCGTGATCGCGACCGGCCGCTCCGACTACCCCAACCAGATCAACAACGTGCTCTGCTTCCCCGGCATGTTCCGCGGCGCCCTCAACGCGCACGCCACCACCATCAACGAGGAGATGAACATGGCCGCCGCCCGCGCCATCGCCTCGGTGATCAGCGAGGACGAGCTGAGCGAGGAGTACGTGATCCCGAGCGTGTTCAACAAGGCCGTCGTCGAGCACGTGGCCGAGGCCGTCGCCGAGGCGGCGCTCGCCACCGGCGTCGCCCGCAAGGACGCCACCCACTCACACGACGTCACCGAGATCTACCGGTAGCTCAGTCGGCGACCTTCTCGAAGCGATCGTGCCGCCAGGCCGGGCGCATGCCCGCCGACTCGTACAGCCGCGCCGCCCGCAGGTTGGCGCCGTGCACGCTGAGCGCGGCGCGCGGCAGGCCCCGCTCGCGGAACGCGCGGATCGAGGTCAGGAGCAGTGCCCGTCCCAGCCCGCGGCCGCGCCAGTCCGGCGCCACTGCCAGCTGCCCGACCCAGCCGACGCCGTCTGACTCCCACACCTCCGACAGCGACACGCCCACGATCCTGCCCTCGGCCTCCGCGACGAACCACCGCTTCGGGGCGAAGCCGGAGCTCTCGATCGATCGCACCCGCCACGGGTCGAACTCATACGCGATGTTGCCCTCAATCTCCGAGAACGCCGCCTGCACGAGCGCGTGCACCTCGCGGTCGTCGACCCCCAGCCTGAACTGCCGCAGGGTCACACCCTGCGGGAAGCAGGCCGCCTCCGGATCGCGATCGAGGTCGCCGACCATCCGCCAGTAGCGGTGGGTCACGACGTAGCCGTTGGCCGACAGCAGGCCGGCCGCAGCGGCGTTGCGATCCGCGATGTACTGGCGACAGGGCAGGCCTCGCTCGCGCGCCCGCGCCTCCACCAACGGCAGCAGCGCCGCCCCGACGCCGAGGCCGCAGTGCTCGGGATGGACGTACACGTCCTGCGCGTGCGGTGTGCACAGGGCGTAGGCGGCCAGGCCGGTGCCGGACTCCACCACCAGGCTGTCCCGCGCCAGGTCGACCTCCGGGTCGGCCCACTCGTCGCGCACGTCGTCCAGCGTAAAGTCCGGCTCCCCGACGTCGGCCAGGTCGCGCGCCCGGATCACCTCGAGCACGGCCTCGGCGTCGTCGGGCCACGCCGGTCGCGTCTCGATCAGAAGCGATCCATGTACTGGTCGATCTCCCACCGGTGCACCTGCTCGTTGTAGGAGGCCCACTCGGCCCGCTTCAGCGCCAGGTACTCGCTGAAGATGTGCTCGCCCAGCGCCTGGCGCATCACCGCATCCTGCTCGAGCGCGTCCAGCGCCCCCGGCAGGTCGTGCGGCAGGCTGCTGATGCCCAGCTCCGCTGACTCTTCCTCCGTCAGGTCATAGATGTTGCGGTTCACCGGCTCCGGCGGCGTCAGCCCCTTGGTGATGCCGTCCAGGCCGGCCTGCAGCATGCACGCAAGCGCCAGGTACGGGTTCGCCGTCGGGTCCGGCGTGCGCAGCTCGATCCGGGTCGAGCGCCCGCGCTTGGCCGGCACCCGGATCGCGGCCGACCTGTTGCCGGGCGACCACGCGATGTAGACCGGCGCCTCGTACCCCGGCAGCAGCCGCTTGTAGGAGTTGACGGTGGGATTGGCCACCGCCGTGATCGCCGGCAGGTGCTTGAGGATGCCGGCGATGTAGCTGTAGGCGTCGGTCGAGAGCTTGAGGTCATCGCTGTCGTCCAGGAACGCGTTCTCGTCTCCGCGCGACAGCGACTGGTTGACGTGCATGCCGGAGCCGTTCTCGCCGTGCAGCGGCTTGGCCATGAACGTCGCGTGCATCCCGTGCTGGGCCGCGATCACCTTCACCACCATCCGGAAGGTGATCAGGTTGTCGGCCGTGCTGAGCGCGTCGCCGTGGCGGAAGTCGATCTCGTGCTGGCCGATCGCCACCTCGTGGTGGGCCGCCTCGAGGTGGAAATCCATCTGCTGCAGGGTCAGCTCGATGTCGCGGCGGCAGTCCTCGCCCTTGTCCATCGGCGCGACGTCGAAGTACGTCGCAGCGTCGTGCGGGTCGACGGTCGGGTTGCCCTCCCCGTCCAGCCGGAACAGGAAGAACTCGGCCTCCGGGCCCACCTGCATCGTGTAGCCCATGTCCTCCGCCTGCTTCAGCACCCGCTTCAGGTTCGACCGCGGGTCACCGGCGAACGGCTGCCCGTTGGGGTCGGCCACGTCGCAGATCAGCCGCGCCGTGTTGCGGTCGCCGTTGCCGCGCCACGGCAGCAGCGCGTAGGTGGCCGGATCCGGCAGGAAGTACATGTCCGACTGCTCGATCCGCTTGAAGCCGCGGATCGAAGACCCGTCGAACATCAGCTCGTTGTCGAGCGCCTTCTCCAGCTCCTCGACCGGGATCGACACGTTCTTGACGGCACCGTACGGCTCCGTGAACTGCAGCCGCACGAAGGCGACGTTGTCGCGCCGGCAGCGCTCGAGCACTTCCTGCTTGTCCATGACCCTCCTCGACGATCGACCCGAAAACGAGCGCGCAGTCTACAGTTGCCGCCGGTGAGACTCGGCATCACCAGAAACGTGTGGGCGATGGGTTGGACGAGCCTCCTGAACGACGCCTCGTCGGAGCTGCTCTATCCGATTCTGCCCCTGTTTCTGACGATCACGCTGGGCGCGCCCGCCTCCGCGGTGGGCGCCGTCGAGGGCGCCGCGGACGCCGCCGCGCAGGTGGTGGGGCTGGCCATGGGCCGTCGCTCCGACCGGATCCGGCGGCGCATGCCGTTCGTCTGGACCGGCTACACGCTGTCGAACATCGCCAAGCCACTGGTCGCGGTCGCGCCCGCCTGGGGCTGGGTGATGGGCGCGCGCGTGGTCGACCGAACCGGCAAGGGGATCCGCACCGCTCCCCGCGACGCGCTGCTGCGCGACTCCAGCGGCCCGTCCCGGACCGGCTTCGTGTTCGGATTCCACCGCTTCATGGACTCGCTGGGCGCCGTGATCGGGCCGCTGATCGCCCTCGCCCTGCTCGAGGCCGGGCTGTCGTTCCGCCAGGTGATCGCCGTGGCGATCGTGCCCGCCGTCCTGAGCATGTTCGCGCTGCGCCGGATCCGCGACATCCCGGCGCTGCCGCATGAGCCGGGCCCGCAGCCGGATCCCCACAGGCTGTCCGACATGGGCCGGCCGTTCTGGACGTTCACGATCTCCTGGACCGTCTTCTCGCTGGGCAACTCGGCCGACGTGTTCCTGCTGCTGCGCGCCAAGGATCTGGGCCTGAGCGTGACGGCGGTGGTGCTGTCCTACGCGCTCTACAACACGCTCTACTCGGGCCTGTCGTGGCCGCTCGGCCACCTCTCCGACCGCGTCGGCAAGCGCCGCGTGCTGGCGGTCGGGCTGCTGGTCTTCGCGGGCGTCTACGCCGGCTTCGGGCTGGCCGGCTCCGGCGCCGCCGTGTGGCCGCTGATGGCGATCTACGGGGTCTACATCGCCGCCACCGACGGCGTCAGCAAGGCGCTGGTGTCGGACCTGTCGCCGGCCGCGCTGCGGGCCACCGGGCAGGGCGCGTTCAAGCTGGCCACCGGCGCGGCGGCGGTGGCGGCCAGCCTGGTGGCCGGCGTGCTCTGGCAGACCGTCGGGCCGGGCGCCGTGTTCGCGCTGGGCGCCGGCGCCGCGCTGCTGGGGCTGCTCACGCTGGCCGTGACGCGGCCGGCGCGGGGGCTGACTAGCTGATCATTCAACGACTCAGACCGCCTCGGTCGCGTCCGCCAGCTCCTCGGCCACCTCATGCAGGTCGCGATTGGCATTCCAGACCTGCAGCTGGCGCTGCGCGCCGGTGCCGTTCTCGATCATCCACTCGACCCGCGCCAGCTGGTGGGCGCAGTCCAGCTGGCGGGCGATCGGACGCAGCTCGCGCAGCCGTCGCCTGGCCAGCGTGCGCGCCGCCATCTTGATGCGCTTGCCCGCCGCCAGATCCATCAGCGGCGCGTCCAGCCCGTAGCGCGCGGCCAGCCACTTGTTCTCCGACAGCAGCATCCGGTTGTAGGCCACCGGTGGCCGCCCGGCATCGATCTCGTCCAGGATCTGCTTGACCAGGCACTGCACGTAGGCGGCCAGCGCCACGGTGTCCTCGACCCGGGTCTGCGCGTCCATCACCCGCAGCTCCACCGTGCCGAACCGCGGATGCGGGCGGACGTCCCACCACAGGTGCGTGTAGTCGCCGATGGCACCGGTCGCCTCCATGAAGCCGACGGCCTCGGCGTAGTCCTGGTAGCTCTCGAACCGCGGCGAGATGCCGCTGCGCGGGAAGGCGGCGAAGATCATGGCCCGGGTCGACTGCAGCCCAGTGGCCTCGCCCCGCCAGAACGGCGAGTTGGTCGAGAGCGCCAGCAGCACCGGCAGCTCGATCAGCACCCCCTCCATCACCTGCAGGGCGGCCTCCGGCGTCGGCACCGCGACGTGCACGTGCATGCCGAATACGAGCTCGCGGCGGGCGACGTACTGGAGCATCTCGATCAGCATCCGGTAGCGGTCGCGGGCGGTGATCTTCTGGTGCTCGTAGAGCGAGAAGGGATGCGTGGCGGCGGCGCCCAGTCGCATGTCGTGGTCGCGGGCGAGCCCGGCCGCGTACCGCCGGATCGCCCGCAGATCGTCGTCGGCCTGTCCCACCGTCTCGCAGACGACGGTGCCCGACTCGAGCACGCACTGCATCAGCTCGGGCTTCAGCTGTTCGGCGAACGGCCCCTCGGCGGCGATCTCCAGCAGCGGCTCGACGCCCGACACCAGGTCGAAGGAGGTGGGGTCGACGAGCATGTACTCCTCCTCCACGCCGACCGTCAGCGGCGGCCCGTCGCCGAAGCGATGGTCGAGCACGCTGGACCGCGTTCCGCCCTTTCCCTGGTCAGCCACAGGCAGGTTCTACCCCATATCGGCCGTCGCGGGAACTTTGGGGCCGCAGATCAGGGCTTGCGAGCGACCAGGATCGCCCATCCCAGCAACGGGCGCTGGTGCTCCAGGTAGGCCGCCAGCGAGGCACGATGACGGTCGCGGATCGCCACCGCGTCGGGGTGCGCCGGGTTGGCCGCCAGCCACTCCTCGACCGCCCGCCAGTGCAGGCTTTCGTAGCGATCCCAGTCGTCCCGGCTGGCCGCGATGATCCCGGTCAGGCGCACGCCGGCCGACTCGAGGCGGGCAACCGTCTCGGGCAGGCCCACGAACGGCTCGCGGTCGACTGCCTGGGGCGGCTCCGACCGCCAGTACGGCTCTCCCAGCGCCAGGTGGCCGCCACGCTTCACGGCCGGGACGAGAGCGCGGGCGGCGTGCTCGATGTGGCCCCAGATGAAGCAGGTGCCGATCGCCATGGCGACGTCGTAGGAATCCGGCTCCAGGTCGAGCGAGGCCGCGTCGGCGGTGCGCACGTCGATCAGCCCCTCCAGGCCTCGCTCCTTCACGCGCGCCCGCGCCTCGGCGGCAAACGCCTCACGCAGCTCGACGCCGAAGATCCGGCAGCCGAAGGCCTCGGCCAGCACGACCCCCGGACCGGCCTTGCCGCAGCCCATGTCCAGCACCCGGCTGTCGGCGGTCAGCCGCAGGTACTCACCCAGCAACCGGATCTTCTCGGGGCTGGTCGGATCCTGGATCACGTGATCGCGCTCCACCATCTCCCAGGGCCACTCCATGCCGGGACCCTAGACCGACCCGAATCATCGGGCCGCTCCGAACATCCCCCGATCGGGGTACTCGGCGGGCGCATGCGCGACCTACACTGGAAATCGTGCTGGCGTTGAGTGACGACGATCTGCTCGACTTCGAGGTGAGGCGGGGGCCGTTCGAACCTTCCCCCCGCACGCTGCTCGACAGGCACGGGGACGCCTACCGTTACCAGTTGGTCATGGCCCGGTGGCTGGAGTGCTACCGGGACCGCAGGGCCGAGCATGACGGGGTGCCCGTGGCGGTGGCCGACGCCCAGTTCGAGGCCGGTGCGCTCGAAACGCTGAGCGACATCGCGGCCAACCTGCGGCACGGGGACTTCCTGCCCGGCGGCTCGTTCTACGAGGAGGCACAGAAGGACGCGTGGCCTGCGGTGGTTGGCGTGCGCCCGCGCTGAGGGGCACCCCCCGCCGGCGGAACGCGCAGCTCCCGTCGGCGGGGGCTCAGCGTTCGTCCCGGCCCGGCTTCACGCCAGACGCAGAGCCAGCTGCGCGAGGCGGTGCGCGGCGCCGTTCTCGGCCTCGGGCACCCAGCAATACCGCAGCAAGGCGAAGCGCGGCGCGAGCGACCTGATCTCGTCCGCGAGCAGCGCGATCGACTCGCTGCGAACCGGCGCCTCGCCCCGCATGTGCGCCACCAGCAGGCGCGAGTCGGTGCGCACCTCGAGCGAGTCGACCCGCGCGTCCAGGGCGGCCGTGAGGCCGGCCAGCACCGCCCGGTACTCGGCCAGCGCCGCGGTGGCGACGCCGATCGGGTGCGCCCCCTCGGCCAGCACGACGCCGCCGTCGATCAGCACGAACCCGATCGCCGCCGGACCCGGGTTGCCGCGCGAGCCACCATCACACCACAGCACCGGCAGCCCCGATTCCGCAGGCCCATCGCGCATCCTCGAGGCCTTCGACAACCGTCGCCGCTCGGCGTCGGTGCGTGTGCCGCCGGCCTTGCGCGGCCGCCGTCGTCCCGGGGATGTGCGCGTCACGGCACCGATCGTAACCCGCGGCCGGACGTTCTACTCGATCGGGATCTCGAAGCGAGCGATGATGCCGGGGTCGCCGCCTCTCGCGAGTAGCTCGGGATCGGGATCGCGCGTCGCCACCCATGCATACCCGTGCTCGGGGTATGCGACGACGTCCGGGAAGCTGCCGGCACTGATGGCGAGGATCTGAGCGGGCTCGTCGCTCGGGTTGCTGAAGGCGTGCAGTCCGGCACGTCCCTCGGGGCAGAAGACGAAGTCGCCCGGCGCCAGCTCCTCCTCGCCGTGCTGATTCCGCCACGCGGGACGACCGCTGAGGACGAAGAACATCTCCTCGGCCCCGAAGTGCATGTGCATCCGCATCCCGGGCGCGTCGGGGGCCAGTTCGTACAGCGTTGCCCCCATCCTGGCGTGGTCCGGCCGCCAGAAGATGCGACGCCGGGTGCCCTCGTCGCGGTTGTCTTCGTCCCATGCGTCGGAGAGCAGGTTCTGACGAGTCATGTCGAGTACCTCCAGTGATAGCGGTGGCAGGCAGCGCCCGAGACCGCGTCCAACGCGGCCCGCAGCGCCAGGCCGATTACGCGCGGCGATCGCCGCATTGACTGCTATCTCGTCGCCGGATCCACAGCCGGATCGTACGCGTTGGTGACGCTGTCCGTCTCCCGCTCACACCTGCGCCCTGGAAGGCTGGGCGGTGGCCGTGTAGAACAAGGGACTTAATGCGGCGCGCCGCCGTCGAAACGTGCCCTCCGGCGGCGCGCCGCAGGCTGTATCGGCACACGGGCAGTCACCCCTGAACGCTCCCTGGAATCCTGAACCCGCGTGTCCGGACCGACGTCTCTGAATTTCAGGGATCGTGCGAGGTGATACAATCCCTGTCTAGCTGCTTGACCCAGCGACTGGCGCGGTGTTCGTACCCGCGAATCCGGTGACGGGTCGGCAGATCATGAAAGTGTGAGCCGTTATGGCGATATCTGCACTCTCCCAGCTGCCTACCGAGGCCTCAGTAGAGCCTGAGTTGGGCTCCGACGAGCAGCGAATGCACCTTCTGGCCGACGTTCTCGCGATGAAGCTCAGACTGGGCTATGAGATCGAGTCAGAGACCGACTTTACCGCGGTCATCTTCACGCCCAGCCCGCGCCGGTGGCTGGGGATGCGCAAGGGCCAGGACAATCAGCGCTTCGCGATCCAGATCGACGAGGACGGCGCAACCAACATCGAACGGAACCAGACCCAAGCCGCATGACGTGCGGTGTGCCGCGGGCGTGGTTAGATCCGGCCCAGCTGCTTAGCCTTGCGTTTGCACGACGGACAGAACCGCTCCTCGTCGCTCGCAAGTGGCCGGTAGCAGAGCTCGCACGGCCGTGGGCCGTGTGACCGGCTCGAGGTCCTCGGTGGGCGTTCTGGGGCCAACAGGGTCTCCCGTCCTAGCAGGGGGGTTAAGCGTACGTGTGTTCCCGGTGGATTGGTAGTGCACGGTCAGAGCCTGTGCCGACAGGTACTATGGAGTCATGGAACTGTCACCGTTGACCGACGACGAGATTCAGCGTCTGCTATATCCACAGCGGAGAGCGGTCGGGCCGGGCTCGTTCATCGCCACCATCCGGATACCCGACGGCAGCGAGCACGACCACGAGATCACGGCGGGGACCTACGACGGTGGCAGACTGATCGCGGACCGTCTCGCTCATAGCAGCCACGGAATCGTGTCGGGCTTCCGCCGCGCCGCGCGCTGAGGGCCTAGGGCAAACCTGATCCTGTCGGGCGGGTCCGAGCCGGGCAGGACGGCGCTTCGGGGAGCGCCTCGATTGCGGCGCACGCGCGAAGCGCATCCCGGGCGGTGCTCATGACGGCCATTTGCAGCGAGATCCGGACCGGGTCATCGCCAGCTGCCATCAACTCGAGTTCACGGCACGCCAAGGCCTCCGCGAACTCGAGATCGCTCAGCGGTCCGACGGGAACTCGACATGCAACGACGTTTCCCGCATCAAACAACGCAGCGACCATTCGGCAGGCCGCTGCCTGCACCCACGTCGCCCGCTCGGCATCGGTGAAATCCGACACGCGTCTCAGAAGGTGGTCGTCCACGTTCCCTCCATCGTGACTCGGCTGATGACCAAGCTCTGGAGTCAGATGGGGCGTGGCTGGGATTGGGCCGCGCGAGCGACGAGCCTATCACAGACCGTCATGAGCCCCGAAGCGCGGCCTGACGACCGTGGTATTTTTGAGCTGGTCCCACTCGGTAGCGGGTGAGTGCGATGTGGCGGCCGACCATGGTCGCGCATCAGGCATCTCCCCAGCGAAGGACATGGAACCCCGCATTCATGTGATCACCCTGGCCGTACGCGACCTCGATCGAGCGCTCGCGTTCTACCGGGAGGGACTCGGTCTGGAGTCGGCCGGCGTGGTCGGCACGGAGTTCGTCGGCGACGATGACTCCCCGGCCGGAGCGATCGCGCTGTTCCGCCTGGATGGCGAGCTCATCCTGTCCCTGTACCCGCGCACGGAGCTGGCCAAGGACGCGGACGTGCCGCTCGGGCCGCCGAAGTCAGGCGAGTTCAGCATCGGCCACCTGGTGGCCACCCGGGAGGACGTGGACGTCCTGCTCGACCAGGCGGAGGCCGCAGGCGGGACGCGCACAGCCCCGGCACACGACCGCCCATGGGGGATCTACTCGGGCTACTTCCGCGACCTCGACGGTCACCTCTGGGAGATCATCTGGAATCCCCGGTAGTTCCGCGCATCCCGTGGCGGCAATGTAGATCAGCCCTTGCAGGTTTGGCACGAAAGCGTAAAGTCGATGTGGTCTCCAGAGGGTTCCACGAAGGAGAGGGCAGATGCAGGGGCACGGTTTCACGGCTCAGGGGTTCCGCATGCGGAAAATCACGGTCGGATTGGGGACGGTGGCGTTGCTCGCGACAGCGTTCGCCGGCCTGCCGGCCAGCGCATCGGGCGCCGCCGGTGTGGTTTACGCGCACACGATCGGCGGGCCCGGCCATGCCTCGATGTACGCCTCCGGGCTCGATGTTGACCTTTCTGGCAACGTGTACATCGCCGACACCGGGAACGACCAGGTGGCGGCATACAGCCCCACCGGCAAGCAGCTGTGGCGGGTCGGAGTGCGAGGCACCAAGCAGCTGGGTCGCTTCAACAACCCGCGGGACGTCGCCTACCTGAACGGCAAGCTGTACGTCGACGACACCGGCTGGAACCGGGTGCAGGTGCTGAACGCGTCCAACGGTGCCGCCATCTCGCAGTGGCCGGTGCACTTCGGCTCGACGCTCGGAATCACCGCCGGCGTGGATGGATCGGGCAATCACGTCATCTTCGTCAGCGAGGACATCCAGAACCGGGTGCAGGAGTTCACGCCTGCCGGTGCGCTGATCCGCACGTTCGGTACCGGCCTGGGGTCGGGACTGGGTCAGCTGAACGCGCCGCGCGACGCCGCGACCGACTCGGCCGGCAACGTCTACGTGGCGGACTACAACAACAACCGCATCGCCAAGTTCAGCCCCACCGGCGCACCGCTGAAGGGATGGGGAACGCGCGGCAGCGGCACCGGCCAGTTCATCCGCCCCTACGGCGTCGCGGTGGACGCAGCCAACCGGGTGTACGTCGCCGATTCGGACAACAACCGCATCCAGCAGTTCAGCGCGACCGGCGGCTACCTGCGCACCTACGGCACGCCCGGAACCGGCGCCAAGCAGTTCTTCCAGCTGCGGCGGGTGGCGGTGGGTACCGGCAGCTCGCCGCTGGTCTACGGCGCAGACCTGTGGGGCAATAAGATCCTGCGCTTCTCCCAGGCGGGCGCCTACCAGGCCACATACGGCGGTACGCCCGGCCGCAACGGCGGCTTCAACGAGCCGTCCGGCCTGGCCGTCGACTCGCAGACGTTCGTGTCGGACAGCGTCAACCAGCGGGTGCAGCGGTTCGCCACCGCCACCGGCGCCTGGCAGCTGTCGTTTGGGAACCGCGGTTGGGGCAAGACCGACCTGACGGGATTCAACTGGCCGCGCGACATCACGATCAACAACGCCACGAACACGATCTGGGTGTCGGACACCAAGAACAACCGGCTGCTGCAGTTCACCCGCGACGGTGTCCCGACCGGCGCCTTCCTGGGCGAGGTCGGCAGCGAGCCGAACCAGCTGCACTGGCCCTTCGGCATCGCATCGGCCGGGGCGGAACTGATCGTCGCCGACACCTTCAACAACCGCGTCTCGCGCTGGTCGCCGACGCTGGGGACGACCACGTGGCTGTCGACGGCCTTCTCGTTCCCGAAGGACGTGGCGGTGGCGAACGGCGTCGTGTACGTGGCCGACACCGGCAACAACCGGGTGGTCGAGCTGAACGCGCTCACGGGCGTCCCGATCAAGAGCTTCGGCGGGCTGCACGGCCCGGAGGGGATCGCGGTCGACGCGGCCGGCAACATCTGGGTGTCGGACACTGCCTGGAACCGGATCGTCGAGCTGTCCCCGTCGGGGAGCCTGCTGCTGGCCTTCGGCAGCGCCGGCTCCGGCCACGGCCAGTTCAACCACCCGTCGCACCTGGAGATCTCGAACGGGCAGCTGTTCGTGTCCGACGAGTACAACGACCGCATCGAGGTGTTCGACCTCCCGTAAGCGGACGACCGGTTTAGATATTCGGCGTGGCGGGTAGGACACACCCGGTTCCAACGAGGGGTTGATTCTCATGACGAAGGCTCTCAGAGGCGTGCTCATCCTGCTCGGCTCGGTGGCGATGCTCGCCGTCTCGGCCGCAACCGCGTTCGCCGGCGACGGGTACGCCAGCGGCGGTGTCGCGGGCGAGTCAACCGGCGGCGGAGGCGGATCGACACTTCCGTTCACCGGCGTTGAGCTGGCTGTGTATGTGGTGACAGGCCTGCTGATCGTGGGGAGCGGCCTGGCGCTGCGCGCGTACGGCGCGCGTCGCGTCAACTAGCGCTCACGGCGGTAGCGGATGGTTTGAGAGGGCGCCTGCGGGCGTCCTCTCGCGTTTGCCGTTGACCTCGACCCGTTCCATGCCGATAATCTCGCCGGTTTCGGTTGCCTTACAGGGAGGTCTGAATGGCTCAAGTGACGTTGGAACAGCTCACCGAAGATGTCTGGGTGGTGTCACTGCTCGGCGAGCACGACATCTCCATGGTGGACGCGCTTCGCGATCGCCTGGCCGAGGCGTTCACCCATGACCCCCGTCTCATCATCGATCTCACCGAGGCGAGATTCGTCGATAGCACCGTGCTCGGCGTCCTGTTTGCCGTCGTCGACCAATCAACCAGCGCAGCGCCAGGTGAGACGCTCGCGTTGGTCATCACGCCCGCAAGCACGGTCGACCGCACCATGGCGCTGGCCGGGTTCACGCCGCCGATCGTCGCGACCTACCCCAGCCGCGACGAGGTGCTGGCGCATGGCGGGAGGGTGTCCGCCAAACGCAGCCCGATCCCAGCGCCTACCAGCAGCGGGGGTAGGCCAGGGTCGCCGGCATTGTTTGGCACGTTGGGGGCGGGGTAGAGCCGAGCCAGGCAGGCTCCTGCATTCAGGGGGCGGATTCATCAGCAGGAGGCAGATATGGCTACGCACACGGAAGGCCGCAAGCAGGGTGAGGAACAACGGCCCGAGGCCGACGGACCGCCGACGCCGGCTCCCCCGGCCAGCCCGGAGCACGGCAAACCCGAAAATCCGGAGAAGGCCGAGGACGTCCACGGCCACCCTGAGACACCTGTTTGACCTCGCGGACTGGCATCCGCGGCACGTGACGCCGGTTGGATGCCGAAGGTGGGACTCGAACCCACACGAGGTTTCCCCCACCGGATTTTGAGTCCGGCGCGTCTACCGGTTCCGCCACTTCGGCCGTGCTGGAAGAGAGTACGCGAATCGCGTCCAGGCGTTGCCGATGATGAGCGCCGAACCCGGGGCTAGCATGGCCACGATGCGGATCGGGATCCTCACAGGAGGCGGGGACTGCCCCGGCCTGAACGCGGTGATCCGCGCCGTCACCCGGCGCGCGCTCGACCGCGGCGACGAGGTGGTCGGCATCATGCACGGCTGGCGCGGCCTGATCGACGGCACCACCAAGCCGCTCGGCGCCCGCGACATCAGTGGCATCCTGCCGCGCGGCGGCACCATCCTGCGCACCTCGCGCACCAACCCCTTCAAGGTCGACGGCGGCCTGGAGGCCACGCTCGCATCCCTGGCCGGGCTGGATGCGCTGGTCGCGATCGGCGGCGAGGACACCCTCGGCGTGGCCGCCCGCCTGTACGCGGAGCACGACGCGCCGGTCGTGGGCGTCCCCAAGACGATCGACAACGACCTCTCCGCCACCGACTACACGTTCGGGTTCGACACGGCGCTCTCGATCGCGACCGAGGCCATCGATCGGCTGCACTCGACCGCCGAATCCCATGACCGCGTGATGGTCTGCGAGGTGATGGGCCGTCACGCCGGCTGGATCGCGCTTCTGTCGGGCATGGCCGGCGGCGCCGACGTCGTGCTGATCCCCGAGCAGCCGGTGACCGTCGAGCGCTGCTGCGAGCTGATCGACCGCCGCCACCGGCGCGGCAAGGACTTCTCGATCGTGGTCGTCAGCGAGGGCTGGGAGCTGCGCTTCGAGGGCAGCGATGCGCACCTGGTGGCCGCGCCCGAGGCCGACGCCTTCGGCCACGCCCGCCTCGGCGGCATCGGCGCCGTGCTGGCCGGCGAGATCGAGCAGCGCACGGGCTTCGAGACGCGGGTCACCCAGCTCGGCCACGTCCAGCGCGGCGGGTCGCCGACCGCGCACGACCGCGTGCTGGCCACCCGCTTCGGCCTGCGCGCGGCCGACCTCGTGTTCGAGGGGTCGTTCGGCATGATGGCGTCCCTGCGCGGCGACCAGATCGTGGCCGTGCCGATCGCCGATGCCGTGGCCGGGCTGAAGACCGTGCCGCCCGCGCTCTACGCCCAGGCTGAAGCGCTGTTCGGCTAGGCGGCCGGGCTAGCGCGACTCGCCGCGCAGCTGCCGCAGCGTCTCGGCCAGGTCGCCGGCCGCAGCCCACGGGCCCAGGATCACCGCGTCCACGCCCGACCGCTCCAGCGCCACCACCTGCTCGCGCTCGCGCACGCCGCCCTGGCTGAAGACGGTCTTGCCGGCCGGTATCTCCTCGAGCAGCGAGAACGTGCGCTCGAAGTCCACGGAGCCGTCGTCGTCCGACCCGCGGTTCCGCAGCAGGAACGAGTCTGGGTCGAGCAGCTCCAGTGCCTCCTCCAGCTCGTCCTCGTGCGCGACCTCGACGATCACGTCCAGGTCGACCGAGCCGGCCACGCTGTACAGCTCCGCCAGCCGCTCGTGGCCGTCCTCGAACGCCGCCGCCACCAGCACCACGGCGCCCGCGCCGGCCAGGCGGCACTCGAAGAGCTGGTAGGCGTCCACGATCATGTCGGTGAGAAGCATCGGCAGCGAGTTGTCGGCGGCCATGTCGGCCAGCGGCCCCAGCGCTGCCGCGAGCCCCGCCACCTCCAGCTCTTCTGCCAGCTCCAGCAGCGCGCCGTCGGCCTCCTTCACGCGCTGCACGAAGGAGATCTCCTCGCCGCCGATCGACTCGGTGAAGGGGCGGATCGGAGCCAGCGCCGCCACCTCCCGCTCGAGCTGCGCCAGCGGGCGCGCGCGCCGCCGCTCCTCGACCTCTCGGCGGGTCGAGGACAGCCGTTTATCGAGCGAGGGCATGCGTCTCCAGCTCGGCGATGATGGAGAGTGCGTTGCTGGTGCCGATGCGGGTCGCGCCGGCGTCCAGCATGTCCAGCGCACAGGCGGCGGTGCGGATGCCGCCAGACGCCTTCACCGCGACCGACGGCGGCAGCGACGTGCGCATCAGCGACACGGCCGGCGCGGTGGCCCCGCCGGCGGTGCCGGTCGAGGTCTTGGCGAAGTCGGCTCCCGCAGCGGCGACCAACCCGCAGGCGAGCACGATCTCGTCGTCGCTGAGCTGGCCCGACTCGATGATCGCCTTCACCACAACGTCGCCGCGCTCGGCGCGCGCGGCGTCGACCACGGCCGACAGGTCGTCACCCGCCGCCTTGGAGTCGCCGTCGAGCAGCGCCGCGTAGGCGATCACGACGTCGATCTCGTCGGCGCCGGCCGCGATCGCGGCGCGGGCCACCTCGCACTTCGCGGCGGTCGCGTCCAGGCCGTGCGGGAACGACACGACCGTGCATACGGCCGCGCCGCCCTGCAGTAACGCCCGGGCGCGTGGCACCCACCGCGGGTACACGCACACCGCGGCGAATCCGTGCTCGTCGGCCTCCCGGCAGAGCGCGGTGAGCGAGGCATCTCCTGCGCCTGGGTCGAGCAGCGTGTGGTCAACGGCTCGGGCGACGTGCTCGACGGCTAATGGAGGCATCCGGGAACAGCTTAGTCCATGTTCCAGCTCTGCCCGGCGCCCGTCAGATCCCCAGCCGGTCGAGCTCGGCCTCGTCGCGGCGCCATCGCGGCAGCACCTTGACGCTCAGCTCCAGGAACACCGGCCCGCCCACGATGCTCTCGACCCGCGGCCGTGCCACCGTGCCGATCTCCTTCACCTTCGACCCGCCGGCGCCGACCACGATCCGCTTCTGCGAGTCGGTCTCGCAGATGATGGTCGCGCGCACCACCGTCATGCCCCGCCGGCCGGGCACGATCTCCTCGATCCGGACCGCGACAGCGTGTGGGATCTCGTCGCGCAGCGCCTCCAGCGCCGCCTCGCGCACCGCCTCGCCGACCCGGGCCTCGTCGGTCTGGTCGCTGATCACGCCCTCTGGGAAGTAGGCCGGCCCGGGCTCGAGCAGGGAAATGAGGTCGTCGCGCAGCGCATCCACCCCATCCCCGTTCAGCGCGCTGATGGGATGCATGGAGTGGAACGGCCCCAGCTCCGCCGCCGCGCTGATCGTCTCGGCGATCGCGTGCGGTCGCATGCGGTCGGTCTTGTTGATCGCGATCAGGCAGGGCGAGGATCCGTCCCGCAGCACGCGGGCGGCGATGTAGCGATCTCCGGGCCCCACGCCCTCCTGCCCGTTCAGCATCAGCACCACCGCGTCGGCGTCGGACAGCGTTTCGTCGACCGCCCGCTGCATCCGCTCGGTCAGCCGGTCGAACGGTTTGGTGATCCCGGGCAGGTCGACCAGCACCATCTGCCAGCCGTCACCCGTGACGGCGCCCAGCGCCCGGCGCCGGGTGGTCTGCGGCCGCGACGACACGGCCGCGACGTGCTCCCCCACCAGACGGTTGACGAGCGTCGATTTGCCCGCGTTCGGCCGGCCGGCCAGCGCCACCAGCCCCGAGCGGTGCTCGGCCGGCTCGTTCACAGGTGGAAGCCGTCGGGCAGCAGGTCACCCAGCGACGAGGCCACCAGCTGCCCGTCCCGCCGCCAGATCACGCGCAGCTGCGGCGCGAACTCGGCCATCACCTGGCGGCAGGCGCCGCAGGGCGGCGCCGACTCCGCCTCGGCGTGCACCGCGATCGCGGCCAGGTCGCTGTGCCCGGCCGAGACGGCCGTGAAGATCGCGGTGCGCTCGGCGCAGCAGGTCAGTCCGAACGAGGCGTTCTCGACGTTGGCACCGGTGAACACCCGCCCGCCGTCGGTCAGGAGCGCCGCGCCGACCGGAAAGCGCGAGTACGGCGCGTACGCGTTCGCGGATGCGCCACGCGCTCGCTCGTACAGGGCCAGGTCGTCATCCGTCAGCGGCATGGCGGCAGCGTACCGCGGCGCCCCTGACATCTCGGTGGTCGGGGTGTAGGGTCGGCGAGACCGATCGAGGAGGGCTAGATGCCGACGTACGTGTTGCTCATCGACTGGACGCAGCAGGGTGTGGAGGGATTCGCCGACTCCGTCGACCGCTACGAAGCCGCGCGGGGCGATTTCGAGAAGATGGGCGTCAGCTTCAAATCCATCTACTGGACGCTCGGAAATCACGACATCGTGAGCATCGTCGAGGCGCCGGACGGCGAGACGCTGGCCGCCGCCCTGTTGAAGCTGGCTTCTCAGGGCAACCTCCGCACCACCACGTTGCGCGCGCTTTCCGCCGAGGAGATGAGAGGCGTAATCGCGAAGGCCGGCTGATACGTAGCAAACATCCGCGTCATGGCCGCACGGTCAGGGCGCGGGAAGCATGCTGGTTCCCCCGGGATCCGGCAGCGGGTCACCGGCGCCTGACCCGGCAGAGGTGCTGGGCGGCGTCGACGGCGGCGGCGAGGGACGCGCAGGCGTCCGCTGCACGGGAGGCGTCGGCTGGGCCGATCGTGACGGGCTGGTCGCGTGTGGATGCCGGTGCCGGTGAACGCGCGGGTGCTGCTTCGCGGGGTGGCGCTTCCGCGGAAGCGCGGGCTTCGGCTTCGACGGCTGCGGCGCCGCGACGGGACCGACCGCGACCGGTCGTGGCGGCGAGGGCACGGGCGCCGCGGCCGGCGTGCCGGACGCCCGGTGGCCGATCGCCGCGATCGCCAGCACCGCCAGCGCCA
>JAICYJ010000112.1 GCA_025934255.1 Thermoleophilia bacterium
CCGTTACGCAGCTCGGCCTCGAGTTCGTCGAGTTCGGCTTGGACGGCCGGCATCTCCTTGACCGGGTAGAAGAATCCGCGGACATGCTTGAGCGGCGACGCGGCACCCAGCTGTCCCATCCGATTGGGCACCGGGGCGCCGGCGTAGTCGAGCCGCCCATGTCCGGCTTTCTCGGTCGAGTCGAGTGGCTGGTGCACCTCGATGAAGCCGCCACTGGGCAGGGCGGTGATGATGCCGGTCTCGAGGCCGTGTTCGAGCACCTCGCGGTCGTGCCGCTGCAGCCCGAGGCAGATCCGGTACACCAGCGTGTACACGATCGGCGGCAGGATCAGCAGGAAGATGCGGCCGCCCCACGTCATCGCGTTCAGTGAGATGTCGAAGGCGTGCGCGATGAGGTCGTTCCCGCCGGACAAGAACAGCACCAGATAGAAAGTGATCGCCATCGCACCGAGCGAGGTGCGGACGGGCACGTCCCGCGGTCGTTGCAGTAGATGATGGCGCGCGCGATCGTTCGTCACCCGCGCTTCGATGAACGGATACACGCCGGCGAGACCGAACAAGATCGTAGGCAGCACAACTGTGGGCCAGAACAGGGGTGGCACGTCGTAACCCCAGAGCCGAATCTCCCACGACGGCATCAGACGGGTCGAGCCATCCAGAAACATCATGTACCAGTCAGGCTGCGATCCCGCCGACACCTGGGCCGGGTTGTACGGCCCGTACAGCCAGATCGGATTGATCTGCGCCAAGCCACCGAGTGCCGCGCACGTTCCGAAGACGAAGAAGAAGAATCCGCCGGCTTTGGCCGCGTAGATCGGGTACACGCGTTCGCCGCTCACGCTCTGCTCGCGGCGGCCGTGCGCCGGGAACTGAGTATGTTTCTGCCGGACCACCAGCGTCAGATGCGCGCCGATGAGAACGGCAAGAACAGCCGGGATCAGCAGCACGTGGGTGATGTAGAACCGCCCGACCCACACGTCCCCGGGGAACGGGCCACCGAAGATCAGGAAGGACAGCCAGGTCCCCACGACCGGGACGGACAGGATGATGGCATCGGCGATGCGCAGCCCCGTACCGGACAGCAGATCGTCCGGCATGGAGTAGCCGACGAAGCCCTCCAGGAGGGCGAGCCCCAGCATGGACAGCCCGAGCAGCCAGGTCAGCTCACGCGGCTTGCGGAACGCCCCGGTGAAGAAGACCCGGCACATGTGGACCAGCATCGCCGCAATGAACAGCAGCGCCGCCCAGTGGTGGATCTGCCGGACGATCAGGCCGCCGCGCACGTCGAAGGAGATGTTCAGCGTCGACGCGTACGCCTTGGACATCGTGATGCCCTGCATCGGCACGTACCGGCCGTGATAGACGACCTCCGCGCTGGACGGGTCGAAGAAGAAGCTCAGGTACGTGCCGGTGAGAAGCAGCACGATGAACGAATAGAGCGCAATCTCGCCCATCATGAACGTCCAGTGATCCGGGAACACCTTGTTCAGATAGGGACGAGCAGCCCGCGCGAACCTGAGCCGCTCATCGAGAAACACACCCGCGCGGCCCATCCGCGTCCGCGGTTCAGTCCTGCCCCCGGCCGCTACCCGACCCGTGCTCGCTTGACCTGATCCCACACACGTCTCCTCGGTCGCGGTCTCGGCACTCTCTCCTATGACGAAACGCCAGCGACGGATGTGACATCGTTGATGCGGCCGATGGGTCACAGACTCGGCATGGGCGAACCCCGCACGGTCGAGCAGACGTGAGTGAGCGACAGCTCGGCGGCGCGCCGCTTGGGGTCCAGCCCCGAGTCGGCGTCCACCCACTCGATGGTGTCAGCGGGCCTGACACTCACGCGGGCGCAGGGCACGGTGTGGAAATCCGGCTAGCAGCCGGCCTGGACGGGAGGTCACGCAGCGTGCGGACCGGACTGGCGAGCAGGATCGCGGTCGAGAACACGAACAGCGAGAGCATCAGCCACATAGTCGGACGCAGGCCGATCCAGCCGGCGAACAGGCCGCCCAGGACCGCACCGAGCGGCATAGTGCCGAAGTTGACGACCTGCATGCTGGTGCTGACCCGCCCATAGATGCCGCTCGGGCAGTACGACTGCAGGAAGCCGCCGGAGATCACGTTGCCGGCGACGATGCCGCCGACCATCACTGCGCCGCCGACGAGCGCGAGCACCATGCCCACGCCGTGATCGGCCATCGCGATGCCCAGACCGAACGGGGCGGCGCCGACCTTGCACAGGAGCATCCCGCGGGCGGTGCCGAACCGGGCAGCGATGATCACAGAGCCTGTAGCCGGAATCGAATGGCCGACATGCGAGGGACTCGTTCAGGCTACTCGTCCGCCGAAGGTAGTTGGACACATCCGCTGACCGCCGAGACTCACACCTGAGATCACGTTGATCGCCGGCACTTGTACCGTGATCATCACCAGAACGCCTCGCATGCCGGCCGTTCGATGCCAGTCTCAGTTCCTGGTGACGGACGCTGGACAGTGATCCGACCACGTCCAGACGTTCGCGGAGGAACAGTTAAGGCTGCACCGATCGCGCGCCTCGGATCGACATCGCAGCATCGCATCGTGTCCGTACACGCACGGCGGACACTGTCGACAATTAGGCACGGGCGTGGGATTCGCGTAATGTCGATGATGTTGCGGGCCTTTGTGCATACCGGCTCCCCATTGCTGGTTACTCCTGTGGCGATCATTTGCAGAGCTCCCTTGGGGCTTGGATCGGCGTATGCCGTGACCCTGTTGAACGTTCTCGCGTCTCCCGTGCGTCCGTCGACCGAGCAGGACCGGATCATCGACGCGATCGTGGACGCGCGCATGATCCGCACCGTATTTCAACCGATCGTGCATCTGGAATCGGCGACCGTGATCGGGTTCGAGGCGTTAAGTCGCGGGCCGGCGGGGACCGTGCTCGAAGCGCCCGTTGCATTGCTGGCAGCCGCCGAGAGGGTGGGCCGGCGCGTCGAGCTCGACTGGCTGTGCCGGGTTCAGGCGCTGCAGATGGCTGCCGATGCTGGGCTGCCTGCCGAGCTCACCTGGTTCGTGAACGTGGAGCAAGCTAGCCTCGCTGCCGCGTGCCCTCCTGCCTTGATGGCCGCGTTCACCGAAACGCTGACGCGGCTGCGCGTGGTGATCGAGCTTGTCGAGCGGCGTGACGGCACGTCGAGGAGCGCATTGATGCGCGGGACCGAGCAAGCTCGCCGCGATGGGTGCGGGATTGCAATGGACGACATCGGTGTGGACTCTCGTGCGCTGGCGATGCTGGAGTTGCTGCATCCAGACGTCGTGAAGCTGGACCTGTCGCTGATCCAGTCGCCGCTGCGCGCCACCGGGCGCAGCATCGCCGCCGCAGTACGCGCCTATAGCGCCCGGACCGGGGCAGTCATCGTCGCCGAAGGGATCGAAACGATCGCGCACGCACACCGAGCCAGACGGCTGGGAGCCACGCACGTTCAGGGCTTCGGCTATGGACAGCCGGGGCGACTGCCCGCCTCGGTTCCCGCGCCGGGGCACCTGGCGCTGCGGCGCCATCATCCAGCACTGCTCGCAGCGCAATGACGATATCGGACCACAGTTGACGTCCCAGCATCCACAGTGACGTTCAAGCACTCTGGGCGACCAGTAGTGACCACGCCGTCGGGGGCGGATAAGCGTACGGAAAGGGCCACCATGACCGACGGCGCAGCACCGACCACCCAATCTCGCTCGAACCCCGCCCGCCTGGGCGGGCTCGCCGCGCTCCTCGCCGGCTGCCTCACCCTGCTCGCCGGCGTACTCGTGGCAGCTCCCACCCAGGCCGACGCGGCGACCGCGAAGATCGATCTCGGCACGGCCGGCAGTTACTCGGTTCTGGGCGCGACCACGGTGACGAACACGCTCACGCCAGGAGCGCCGACCACTGCGCTCGGCGGCGATCTCGGGCTCAGCCCGAACACTGCGAGTTCGATCACTGGTTTCCCACCCGGCATCGTGGGAGGAGCGACCAACGCGGGCAACGCGGCCGCGCTGCTGGCGCAGAACGACCTGACCGCCGCCTACGGCGATGCCGCCGGCAGGCCGCCGACCGGCGGGCTGATCGGGCCGGC
>JAICYJ010000110.1 GCA_025934255.1 Thermoleophilia bacterium
GACGCCGGGACGCTGGTCACGACGGTCGTGTCCGTGGAGCGCCGCGGCGACCACCGCCGGCTCACCCTCGACGGCGCGCTGTGCATGCGGTGCCTGCGCGCCGCCCGGATCCGGACCGATGGCCGCGACGACGCGAGCGCTCCGTGCGCGCTCGCCACGGTCGCGGGCCGCGGAGCCGGCAGGCTGCCGGGCGACCTGGTGAACCTCCCGGTCCGGCTGGCCGAAGGGGACGCCGTGCACCTTCTGTCGGCCGGCGCGTGCCTCGGCTGCTGCTCTCCCGGCCTTCCTGTGGAAGTACGGCGCGCGGCCGACCGGTCCCTGCATCTCTCCCGCTGCTGACCGGGGCAGCCCATCCCGGCTCAGCTGGTGCGCCAGACGCGCCAACTCGGCCGGTTCCTCGCGCCAGACGCGCCAACTCGGCCGGTTCTGCGCACCGGACGCGCCAACTCGGCGGTTCGAGCGCGCCAGACGCGCCAACTCGGCGGGTCAGCCGGCCGTCGCGGACAGCTCGTCGGAGCGCTCGACCGTGGTCCGCAGCGGCACCTCGCGGATGAACAGGATCGCGACGAACGCGATGAGGGCGAAGGGCGTGGCGTAGAGGAAGATCCGGCCGGTGGCGTCGCCGAAGGCAGCCTCGAAGACCGCCCGCACCGGCGGCGGGAGGGTCGCCAGGTTCGGGACGCTGCTGGAGCTCTGGCTGCCCTCGGCGGGGTGCACACCCAGCCGCGCCAAACCGCGGGTGACGTCCTCGCTGACGTGGTGGGCGAGCACCGCGCCGAGCGCCGAGACGCCGATCGAGCCGCCCATCGACCGGAAGAAGGCCACGACGGAGCTGGCGGCGCCCATGTCCCGCTGGGCGGTGTTGTTCTGCACCGCGAGGACGAGGTTCTGCATCGTGGCGCCGAGACCGATGCCCAGCACCGCCATGTACACGCCGATGCGCAGCAGACCGGTCCTCTCGTCGATGGTGCCGAGCAGGCCCAGGCCGACGATCACCAGCACCATGCCGCCGACGAGGTACCGCTTCCACCTGCCGGTCCTGGTGATGATCCGCCCGGTGCCGATGCTGGAGACGAACAGGCCGCCGACCATCGCGACCGACATCAGCCCCGCGTGGGTCGGGGACATCCCGTGGGCGATCTGGAAGTACTGCTGCAGGAAGACCGTCGACCCGAACATCGCGACGCCGATCATCACCGACGCGAACGTGGCAAGGCTCGTCGTACGGTCCCGGAACAACCGCAGCGGGATGATCGGCTCGACGGCGCGCACCTCGACGGCGACCGCAGCCGCGAGCAGCAGCACGCCCAGCGTGACCATCCAGATCGTGGTCGCCGACACCCAGCCGAAGCTCGACCCGGCCAGGGACACCCAGACCAGCAGGACCGCGACGCCCGCGGTGATGAGCGTGGCGCCGAGGTAGTCGATCGACACCTCGCGGCGGATGGTGGCGATGTGCAGCGTCTTGGCGAGTACGGCGAACGCGAGCACCGCGACCGGCAGGCCGATGAAGAAGCAGCCCCGCCAGCCCAGCGAGGAGTCCACGATGACGCCGCCGATCAGCGGCCCGCTCACCGTGGCGAGCGCGAACACGGCGCCGATGTAGCCGGAGTAGCGGCCGCGCTCGCGGGGCGAGACCATCGAGGCGATCACCACCTGGACCAGGGCGCTCAGCCCGCCCACGCCGAGACCCTGGATCGCCCGGGCGCCGATGAGCTCGCCCATGTTCTGGGAGAACCCGGCCGCGAGGGAACCGATGGAAAATACGACCAGCGCCAGCTGGACCAGCAGCTTCTTGCTGAACAGGTCGGCGAGCTTGCCCCACAGCGGCGTGGAGGCGGTCATGGTCAGCAAGGTGGCCACGACGACCCAGGTGTAGCCCGACTCGCTGCCGTGCAGGTCGGTGACGATCCGGGGCAGCGCGTTCGACACGATCGTCGAGGACAGCATGGCCACGAAGAGCGCGAGCAGCAGGCCGGACAGCGCCTCGAGGACCTCCCGGTGGCTCATCGAACCCGGCTCGTACGGCTGGACCTGTGGGGACGGAGCCGAGGCGGCGGGAGACTCGGACGAGGCGGCGTGGGCACCGGCGGTGCGGGTGTTGGTCACGAGACGCAACCCTAGCAAACCACTTGTGTTCTGCAAGCAACTTTCGCGCGATCCGCGGACGTGCCCTCGCCCACTCGGTCAGGGAGCGGGGTGCCGCGCGTCGTAGGCCAGGAAGCGCCGCTGCAGCACCGACGCGGTCAGGACGCCGACGACGCAGGCCAGACCACCCACGAGCAGCGCGACCCGCTCCCCCACCCCGCTGGCCACCGAACCGGCCAGGAAGTCCCCGGCGCGCGGCCCGCCCGCCACCACCACGATGAAGACCCCCTGCAGGCGCCCGCGCAGGTGGTCGGGCGCGGCGACCTGCAGGATGGTCGACCGGTACGCCGCGCTCACCATGTCCGCCATCCCGGACAGCGCCAGGAACACGACGCCGAGCCACAGCAGCCTGGTCAGCCCGACGCCGCCGACCGCGGTGCCGTAGACGAGCACCGCCACCACGATCGCCAGGCCCTGCAGCCGCACCTTGCCGACCCAGCCCGAGAACAGGAAGGCGATCACCGCCCCGGCCGCAGGCGCCGCCTGCAGCACGCCCACCACGGCCGCGCCACCGCCGTACACCTTGTAGGCGAGCGCCGGGAACAGCGCCCGCGGCTGCGCGAGCACCATGGCGCACAGGTCGATCACGAACGTCATCCGCAGGTTCGGTGACCGGCCGAGGAAGCGCAGGCCGTCGACCACCGAGCGCAGCCCCGCGCGGGGGCTGTCCTCCAGCGGCGGCATCCGCGGCAGCCGGAGCAGCGCGTAGTAGGCGGCGGAGAAGGTGACGACGTCGATGGAGTACGCCGCACCGAAGCCCTGCCAGCTGATCGCGAGCGCGCCGACCACCGGACCGAAGGTGAAGCCCAGGTTGAACGAAGCCATGTTCAGGGCCGAGGCCGCGGGCATCAGGTCGTTGCCGATCAGCCGCGGCACCATGGCGCTGCGGGCCGGGTTGTTCACCGCGTAGAACGCGGACTGCACGGCGATGCAGCCGAACAGCACCCACACGGACCGGTTGCCGAGGAACGCCTGGGCGGCCAGCCCCATCGAGACCGCCCACAGCCCGGCGCTCGCCAGGAGGGCCAGCGTGCGCCGGTCGACCGCGTCCGCGATCGCGCCGCCGTACAGCCCGAGCGCGACCAGCGGCACCAGCGCGAAGATGCCGACCAGGCCGACGTAGAACGAGGAGTGCGTCAGCTGGTAGACCTGCACGGCCACCGCGACGTTGGTCATCTGCTGTCCCAGCTGCGAGACGGTGCTGCCGATGAAGAGCCGGCGGTACGGCGCGGAGACCTGCAGCGGCCGGACGTCGGTCAGGACAGCGCGCCACCACGTCGTCCGGCGCGTTCGCGTCTGCGATTCGGTTGGCACCGGCATACGTTCTCAGCCGCGAACCAGGTTGTCGGCCTCGGGGCCGGGACGTACGGTGGTCGCACACGGGAAAGGAGGTGGTCCGACAGATGCATTCTCATCGGATTCGTGAGGTGGCTGCTCGCTAGCAGCGCACCGACCAGCCACGCTGCGTCGTCAGCTGCGCGCTGGTAAATCCAGGCAGTCACCCGACCCGTGGGCGCTCCGGACCTCATCCGACCGGAGAGCGACATCTCGTCGCACGCCCACGGGCCGTCTGCTTGTCGGCCTCAGGCCACCGCCGCCGCGAACTGCGCGTTGTACAGCGCCGCGTAGGCGCCGTGCGCCGCGAGCAGCTCCTCGTGGGCGCCCTGCTCGACGATCGCGCCGTCCTCCATCACCAGGATCAGGTCCGCGTCGCGGATCGTGGAGAGCCGGTGGGCGATCACGAAGGACGTGCGGTCCGAGCGCAGCGCCGCCATCGCGTGCTGCACCAGCAGCTCGGTGCGGGTGTCCACCGAGCTGGTCGCCTCGTCGAGGATCAGCAGCGCCGGGTCGGCGAGGAACGCCCGGGCGATGGTGATCAGCTGGCGCTCGCCCGCCGACAGGTTCGAGCCGTCCTCGTCGACGAGGGTGTCGTAACCGTCCGGCAGCGAGTGCACGAACCGGTCCACGAAGGTGGCCCGGGCCGCGGCCAGGATCTGCTCCTCGGTCGCATCCGGGGCGCC
>JAICYJ010000009.1 GCA_025934255.1 Thermoleophilia bacterium
GCGCGTGGTTCGCTGGAACCCATCCACCAACGCCTGCCAGGTCGTGGTCACCAGCAACGACCTGCCGGTGCAGTACCAGATGCTGGGCTCGAACTTCATCGAGTTCGACTCCAACGGTCTGATGTACGTGAGCGACAACGCTCGCCACATCTACGTGTTCCAGGTCACCGGATAGCGATGTCAGGCGGCCCTCCGGCCGTGCTGGACGGCCTCGAAGTACGCCACACGGTCGGCATCGTCACCGGCCGAGGCCAGGATCGCCCGGTGGCGCCCCAGCAGGTGCCCGACACGCGCCTTCACGTCGCCGCCGAGGCGCGCCAGCAGCGCGGTGATGCTGGCGCCCAGCCCGCGCCGGGTGGCGCGCACCACCGCGCGTGAGAGCGACGGCTGGTTGGGCGGGCGGTCGGGCGGCGACAGCCGCTCGCTGCCGCGCACGATCTGCACCCAGACGCGGCTGCCCGAAAGCGCGTCCATCACCTGCGGCGGGATCGGCGCGTCGAGCAGCTGCGCGCTTCGCCGGAAGCTGACCGCTGCCACCTCGGCCACACGCCATGCGCGGGCCCGCTCCACCAGCTGCTGCCAGTCCAGCGCCGGGTCGGTCGCGGCCCGGTCGATGTCCTTCAGCCAGGCCAGCTTCGCGCCTCCCGACAGCCCCGCGTGCACGGCCAGCTGCAGCAGCGTGTCCGCAGGATCGAGTGTGAGCACGTCCGGCCCGTCCAGCGACACGCGCCGGGCGCGCCCGAACAGCTCGTCCATGTCGATCGCGAAGCTGCCCCGCACCGAGGCGCGGTTGATCAGGTGCCAGTGCACGTCGGCGCAGGTGCCGAACCGGGCGGCCATGTGCACCTGCCCGCGCATCTCGCGCCGGATCACGCGCCAGTTGCGGTCGAGCATGCCGCATCCGCTTTCGAGCAGCGCGGTGATGGCGTCGCCGAAGACACGCCGGTCGACGACGAGGTCGAGGTCACCGTACGACCGCAGGTCGTTGCGCGGGTAGATCAGCTCCGACAGCACCGGCCCCTTTACCACCATGAACGGGACGCCGGCGGCGTCCAGCGTGGCCGCCAGCGAGGCGAGCTCGCCGATCACCTTCATGTGGTGCGTCAGGTTGAGGTGGTAGACGGTGGCCAGCAGCGAGCGCAGCTCGGGGTCGAGCGTCGGCAGCTCACGGGCCGACAGGTAGAGCAGGTTTGCCACGCCGTGCTCGGCGGCGGCCCTCCCCACCGTCCGCGGGTCGGCCCCCGCCAGCATCTGCTCGATGCCGTCCGGCGCTGCCGTCCAGTCGTGTTCGATGGTGGAGCGGCGCAGCAGCTCGAACAGATCGGGCGGCCTCACGTGAACCTCGCCATCGGCTCGTGCCCGGCCCGGCCCGGCGGCGGTCCCACGTCCATCCCGTTCAGCTCCACCCAGGCGTGCGCGTCCTTGGTGATCGCGGCCTGCGGCAGGCCCACGACCAGCACCGCCGGGTCGCCCTGCTCCCGCAGCAGCCGGTACAGCACCAGCGCGTTGAAGATGCAGCGGGGGCGGTGCGCGCCGATCCGCAGCGTGCGGTCGATCGCCCAGCCCAGCTGCCGCGCCGGGATCGGCTCGCCCGACCGCACCGGCACGTCGCCGAAGCTCGCGGCCAGCGCCGGCAGCGGCTCCCGCGCCAGACGCCGCCGCACCTGCGCATAGCAGGCCACGATCCGCACCGCCAGGGTCACGCGCCGCGTCATCGGCAGCGGCGCCCGTGAGGTCATTCGTCGCACAGCGCCACCACCTGGGACACCACGTCGGGCAGCGTCTCGAACGTCATCGGCCGGTGGAACTGGTAGACAGGCACCGTGGTGGTGAGATCGGCCAGCTGCTGGAACGCGCGGGTGCGGTCGGCCGTGTCGGGGACGCGGAATGCCAGCGCCCACATGTCGCGGATGGCGGCGGCGCCGTCGATCCGCTCCATGCGCAGGTCGGGGCCGTCGCCGACGTGCAGCAGCACGATCGCCGTCAGGGGCACGGGGCCGCCGTCGCCGCGGCGCTCCGGCTCGATCTCCAGGTAGGCCCGGCTGGCGCCCATCTCGACCAGCCGCATGCCGTCGGGGATCTCCGGGTTCGACCGCATCCGCAGCAGCGCCGGCCCCGGCATCACGCTCGGGTGCGGCTGCATCTGCACGCGTGCGATGTCCTCCGTGAGCAGCCGGCAGCCGGCTTCGTGCAGCGCCAGCGCCAGGGTGGTCTTGCCGTGCTTGCCGGGCGCGGCCACGATCACGGCCCGGCCGTTTCGCTCGATGGCGGCGGCGTGCAGGGAGAGGTCGCCCTGGCGCGTGAAGGTGACCATGGACGGCACTCCCCAGAGGTGCATCTCGCGCCGCAAGGGGTCGGTGCCGGCAGGCACCTCGATCGTGCGGTCGAACGGGGCTATCCGGAACCAGCCGACGTTCTCTGCCCAGAAGTCGAAGATCTGGCCGCCGCCGTAGAGCCTTCCCGTCACGCCGACCGAGGTCGTCCAGTGCAGCAGGTGCGGCTCGTCGTGCTGCGGTTCGGCGCCGCGCATCTCGACCACCTCGATCTGGTCGGCGCTGACGCCGGGCCGCGTGAAGCGCAGGTCGATCGTGCTCCTGATGGAGTACCCGAAACACGTTTGCGAAGCGGAGTCGTTCACCAGTTGGCGAGAAACGCGTGGGCGGAGGTCAGGTCGCGCGCCCAGCAATACTCCCAGAGCGTGAAGTTGCCCTGGTCGAGTCGCTCCGCCAGGCGGCGGTAATCGACGCCGGGGAGACGGTGCGGCGGGTCGGCGGTGTAGCGTCGCATGACGTCGTAATCGGCGTGCGTGAGCAGATGTTCGCCGAACACGGTCTTGTCCCTGCGGTCGAGGATCGCGTCCGGCACCCGCCCGCGCAGGCAGCGTTTCACCAGTGTCTTCCTGCGCGTGTCGGGATACTTGACCTCGGCTCGCAGGCTCAGGAAGAACTCCCACAGGTCGACGTCCACGAATGGGCGGCGGACGTCCACGCCATGGATCGCCGCCACCACCTCGTCGGCGGCCAGTGTCTCGGAGGAGCCGCCGAACGAGGCGGTCTGCAGGTTCACCCATCGCTGCCGCGCCGGCGTCAGCAGGTCGGGCCGCGGGATCGTCGTCACCTCGCGGTTGGTGATCCAATCCGGCGGCGGGACGGCGCGCTTGACACCGCGCCAGTTGAGGAAGCTGTTGGCCATCCGTCCGGGCACCAGCGACGGCAGGAACTGCCTGGCGATGAACGGCCAGCGGGCTCCCCGGCGGCGCTGGGTGCGAACGAGCGACGCAACCGCCGAGAGCCGGCCGTGCATCAGCAGGTGCCCGGCCAGGTCCCCGCGGCTGTCGATCACGTACTCGGCCAGCTCGCCGGTCAGGAGCGAGCGATGACCTAGCCGGCGCGCCAGCGCGTAGTTCTCGTCCAGCTCCGGCACGGAGACGATCGGCGTCGGGCTGTCCAGCAGGTCGCCCCAGCGCTGCACGTCGTCAAGGCCCTTGGCCTGCGGCCGGTAGGTGTGCAGCGGCATGCCCAGATGCTCTGCCACCAGCGAGATCCAGCCGCTCTCGTCCACGCTGGGCAGGTCGGGAAACACGGCCGACAGGGCCGCGACCGGCCTGCCGAACCGCTGCTCGTGCCCGGGAGCGGCGAACGCGGCGACGGCCGGCGAGTCGATGCCGCCCGACAGCGACACCCCGTCGTTCCCGCTCAGGCAGCGCCCGACCGCCTGATCGAACAGCTCGGTGAAACGCTCCTCGGTCTCGGCGACGGTGAAGCGGCCGGTCTCCACCAGCTGCTCCGGTTCCCAGTAGCGGTCGGCGCGCCGGCGACCGCCGCGATCGTGCGACAACACGGTGGCGGCCGCCATCCGCTTGACACCCTTGACCGCGCAGTCGGCGTCGGTCGCTCCGCCCTGCCCGTAGAAGATGCGCTCCACGGCGTCCAGATCGGGCTCGCGAGGGATGCCTGCGCCCGCCAGAACCTGTTTCGCTTCGCTCGCGAGGTGCACCGCACGGCCGTCCTCGCAGTAGTACACCGCGCGAAATCCGACCTGGTCGCGGAAGCTCCAGATCCGCTCGCCGTCGGTGACGGCGGCGGCGAACTGCCCGCGCAGGCGAGCGGGGGCGCCCTCACCCCACACGCGGAACGCCTCCTCGACGATGTCGGCAGGCGTCTCGCCGGCGGCCGCTCGTCCGTGCGCCGCCAGCTGCTGGCGCAGGTCGGCGGCGTTGTCGAGCCTGCCCGAGAACGCGGCAACCAGGCCGTTTCCCGACGATATGGAGCCGTCGGCGACGTCATCCTCCTGGGACACACCGAGGGCCACCGCGCCGTGCTCCCGCACCTGCTGGGCGCCCCCGCGATGCGGTGCGGCATCCAGCATCAGGCGGACGCGATCCGGCTCAGCCGGTCCTGCCCTGCTGAGTCGTGCCGCGAGGGATCCCATCCTCCCTCAGTGTAGTGATGGGCGTGCGTCTGTCCAGTCAACCGAAAGCGCCCATAACTCGTCACCATGAGGGTTGACACGGCCCTGGTCGGAGGTATAGTTGCCTTGGCTTCCTAGTTGTCCTTGATATGAAGAGGGGGGTACTCCGTGAAGTACGTAGCTCCGGTGGTGGTTGACTTCGGCTCGATCGCCGACCACACGTTCGTCCACACGAACAAGACCGGCCACACGGTCCACAAGGATCACATCGTTTGTGAGACCGACAAGTTCGGCGAGTATTCGTGCGGTAGCCACGGCGGCTCGGTAGGCTCGAGCGGCTAACGAGCGCTTGTCGTTCTGACCGGATTGACGGGCAGTTCATCCGGGGGCGCAAACCCCCTGAGCGCTGTCCTGGATGCTCGTGACGTTACCCGGTCGTTCGGTGATAAGCAGGTTCTGTCCGGCGTCGACCTTCGGGTCGGCGCCGGACGTATCTCTGCGCTGCTTGGCCCCAACGGCGCCGGCAAGACCACGTTCCTGCGGATCCTGACGGGGCTGCTGCTGGCAGAGGGCGGCCACGTGTCGGTGGCCGGCATCGACGTGGGCCAGGACCCGATGGCCGCTCGTCGCCACATCGGGTTCTTCCCGTCGGCCGACCGCACCTTCTACAACCGCCTCAGCGGCCTCGAGAACCTGGCCTTCTTCGGGCGCATGTACGGCATACGCCGTCAGGAGGCGCTGGCGCGTGCCCGCAAGCGCCTGGTCGACGTGGGGCTCAGCGACGCCGTCGACCAGCGCGTGGGGCTATACAGTCACGGCATGCAGAAGCGACTCTCGATGGCCCGCGCCCTGTTGATGGATCCACCGGTGCTGGTGATCGACGAGGCCACGGACGGGCTCGACCCCGAGGGCGCCCGCCGGGTACAGGACCTGACCCGCTCGATCGCAGCCGACGGCACCGCCGTGATCTGGACCACCCAGAGGCTGGACGAGATCCGCGGGTTCGCCGACGCGGTCACCGTGCTCGACCAGGGTCGCACCACCTTCCAGGGTACCGTCGAGGATCTGATGCTGAAGTCGAGCGCGCGCGGGTACCTGCTGCGGCTGCGCACAGCCGACGCGACACTGGACGACGACGCGTCGAGGCGGGCCGCGGCGGCGCTGGGCGATCGCGGAAAGCTGGCGCGGGTGGGCACCGACCGCGAGCACTTCCGGCTCGACCTGGAGGAGCACGCGGTGCTGGGCGAGGTGCTGGCAGATCTCTCGGCCACCGGTGTCGTCGTGCTCGACTGCGCCCAGCAGCGCTCAGAGCTGGAGGAGTCGTTCCTGCGGCTGACGACGGCCAGGACGTGACCGGCACGAGATCGGGCGCGCTGGCCGAGGCGTTGAAGCTCGGGGCGTTCTTCCGACGCGATCTGCTGGTGCGGCTGAGCTACCGCGGAGCCATCGTCAGCGACTGGATCAACCTGTTCGCCCAGGCCCTGGTGTTCTCGTTCGTGTCCAAGCTGGTGCATCCGATCCACATCAACGGCGGCGGTCGCACCTCCTATATCGCCTTCGTCACCGTCGGGATCGCGGTGGCGGGCTTCATGGCCGTCGGGCTGGCGCGGCTGGTCAGCGCCATCCAGCAGGAGCAGTCGCTGGGAACGCTGGAGTCGCTGATGGTCACCCCCACCACCGCCAGCGTGGTGCTGCTTGGCTCGGTCATCTACGACCTGATCTACGTCCCGTTCCGCACGGTCATTTTCCTGATCATCGTGTCGATCGTGTTCAACGTCAGCTTCGCGGCCAGCGGGTACATCCCCGCGCTGCTGATCCTGGCTGCGTTCATCCCGTTCGTGTGGGGGCTCGGATCGATCGCGTCGGCCGGCGTGCTCACCTTCCGGCGCGGCTCGGGAGCGATCGGGTTCCTGGCCTTCGCGCTGACGTTCACGTCGGGCGCGTACTTCCCGCTGGCGCTGTTCCCGTCGTGGGTCGCCCCACTGGCCAGCATCAATCCGATCGGGATCGCGATCACCGGCATGCGAGCGCAGCTGATCGGCGGCGCGGGGTGGCACGATGCGCTGGTCACCATCGCCAAGCTGGTGCCGTTGTCGGGGATCACGCTGCTGCTGGGGCTGTACGCCTTCCGGCTGGCGATGCGCCGCGAGCGGCGACTCGGTACGCTCGGCCTGTACTGACAAGGAGCGACTAACGCATGATCGACCCGACCACTCGAATCAGCCGCAACCCGGACGTCGTCTTCCGCTCGCTGGAGGAGGAGCAGGGCGGCGTGCTCCTGCACCTGCAGTCGGGCGCCTATCACGGGCTGAACCAGTTCGGCTCGCTGATCTGGGGGCTGCTCGAGAACGAGACGCGGTTTGCCGACCTGGTTAACGGCGTGCGGGCCGAGACGGAGGATGCGCCGGCCTCGCTCGACGAGGACGTGTCCGGCTTCGTCGAGGACCTGAGCGCGCGCGACCTCGTGCAGCTGACGCCCTAGCGTCCCCCGGTGTTCACGAGCTGGGCCGTGTGCGTCCCGATGCACGTCCGATCCGGGCGAACCGGCCGAGTATCAGGTTGTCCTCTTCGTCGAACGACGAGGTGGCCAGCAGGGCCGTCGCGTAGGCGAGGGTTGCGCCGGCCGCGCCGCCGATGATTGCGAGCGCAGCCGGCTCGGAGTCCAACAGCACGCGCAGTCCGGCCGCGGTCAGCACGAACACGGTCAGTGCCAGCCCCACCGGCCGCGACCAGTCGCCGAACGGCTGCATGCCGAGCACGCGGTACACCTGCCACAGCCGGATCAGGTTCCAGATCACGATCGATATCCCCCAGGCCAGGCCGGCGCCGACCATGCCGTAGGGCGGGATCAGCGCTACGTTCAGAACCACGTTCAGCACCAGCGCGATCACGCTGTTCTTGAGCACCAGGTCGGCGCGCCCGATCATCGTCACCACGTGGCCGCAGGGGCCGGTCGCGGCGTTCACCGTCTGCCCGATCGCGAGCAGCGCCAGCGGCCACGCGCCGCGAGCGTAGCTGGGTCCGTACAGGAGCGTCACGATCGGCAGCGCGAACAACGTCAGGAACAGGAGCGGCGGGCAGCCGGCGATGGTCGACCACTTGGTGGCGAACCGGTACATGCGGTACAGCCCGGCGTGGTCGGAGAGTGCGTACAGCCGCCCGATCTGGGGCTGGAACGCGATCCCGATCGGCAGGATGAACATCATTCCGAACAGGACGGTGCGGGTCGCGATCGAGTAGACCGCGACATCGGCGGGCGGGCGCCACAGCCCCAGCAGCAGTGTGTCCGCCCACAGCAGCCCCACGCCGGCCAGCGATGCGCCCCACTGGTTGGCGCTGAACCGGATCAGCGCGCCGGTCTCGACGCCGGCGGCCTGCCGCAGCGTGCCGGTCACCCCGCGCGCCGCCAGGGCGGCCGCGGCAAGCGTCAGATAGGACGCGATCGTGAACGCCACCGCCGTGCCATCGAGGCCGTAGCCGAGCGCCAGCGCGAAGGCCACCAGCGCCACTCGCAGCACGCCGTCGGTGACCTGGTCGACCACTACGAACGCCTTCATGCGGCCGGTGCCGCGGGTGGCGCCGATCAGCACCATCTGCAGCGTCACCGCCGGCAGTGACAGCACCATCACCCGCAGCACGTACTGCAGGTCGTGTGCGCCGAACAGGTCGGACAGCTGCGGCGCCAGCGCGAACACCAGCGCCGCGATCGCGATCGACGCCCCCCCGGCCAGCAGCACCGACAGCGCCACCGCCGCGCGCGCGCGGTCATGCTCCCCCCGCGCGCGGTGCACCGCCACGTAGCGGATCGCGGTCACGTCGAGGCCGAGCACGGCCAGCACCGACAGCAGCCGCACGGCCGCGAACCCTTCGAAGAAGACGCCGGCCGCATCCTGGTTCAGGGAGCGGCCGATCATCAGCACCAGGGCGAACTGCATGGCGTTGGCCGCGGCCAGTCCCACGAAGTTCATTGCCGATCGCTGGACGAGCGTGGTTGTCTCAGGCTTGGCTGCGTCGTCCACGGTCATCTGCGCTTCCAGTCTACGTGCGCCCCCCTGTGAGCGCGACGCCGGTGACTGCCGGGGCGTCTACGTCAGCGGCACCTGTTCGAGCCGGGCGGCCAGGTCGTCGCAGCGACGCCGGATCTCGGGGTCGATCTCGAGCGGCCGCCGCTCGGGCGCTTCACGACGCTCGATGTGCGCGGCCAGCGAGGCGTCGAACGGGAAGTCGAGAAACGCGCAGAGCGCGCGCATGTTCCGGTCAGGGTCGGCCAGGAACCGGTCATAGCAGGCCAGCGTGACGTCGTCGCGCTGGTCGAGCCCGCGCTCGAAGTAGAGCGAGTTGCGCACGTACCAGAACAGGGCGGCGGCCGACTCGGGCGTCATCGTCGAGTAGTCGAAGCTCTCGACCAGCGCCCGGTTCTCGGCCGTCATGCCGCGCGCCTGCCAGCGGTGGTCGCCGCGGCCGGCCGCGATCTCGGTCAGCACGTCGAGGTTGTTGGTGCCGAACTTGGCCAGCGCCGAGCGCACCCGGCCGTCGACGTCGCGGTACGCCCAGATCGCGCGGCCCGGGCTGGGGGTGCCGAGCCCGTCCAGGATCTCGTCCACCCGGTGTGAGTCGCAGAGCGGCTTGAACAGCACGTAGCGGTGGCCCGAGCGCATCACCAGGTCTCGCACCACCGGATCGGGCCGCAGCTGGAACCGCTCAAAGGCGTCGCCGTCGTTCTCGTTTCGCACCTCGAACTCGGGCGATCGCTCCAGCCCGCGCACCAGCATGTTGGTGCCCGAGCGCTGCACGCCCACCAGATAGACCGGGACCGCGGCGGGGGCGACCGAGTGGGTGCGCCGCCACCGGCGCTTGCGCAGCGCCAGCGGCACGCGCTCCAGCGGGTTCAGCTGATCCTCCTCGATCAGCCGCCGGAATCCGTGCGCGCGGCCCCACTCCCAGTGGCGTCGCACGCGGATCCCGATCCAGCGCATGCGCGACTCTCGTCCGCTCTCGGTCTGCACGATCCGCAGTGTTGCAGAAGGGGTGCGTCGCCGGATGCGACAACGCGGCGCTCGCACCTCTTAGCACGCTGTAAATAATCAGTAAGACTAGCGTCCAGCTAGTAACGCAAGTAGTCGGGATTGCCGATACAGCCCTCGTATCAGGGGTGCATGCGCGGGGTGGGGCGGCGCGCCGCACACGCAGCCACAACACCACTCGGGGGGATTCGTTGAAACGGTTACTTGCGGCCGCCGTGGCTGCGATCGCGACGACGCTCATGGTCACGAACGCAAGCGGCACGAGCTCGATGAGCATGGCAAGCGTGGGATTTGCCAGCAGTGAGAACGGCATCCATCTATGGGCTCCGATGCACACGGCTCCGCAGAGGTTCACGACGCAGGCGGCTGCAGTGGACGCCGCCAAGCGTTTCGACTTGATCACGTTCAATCCAGCTCAGCTGGGCGGCTATGCCTCGGCGATGAAGGCTGCCAATCCCAATCTCAAGCTGTACGTCTATCTGAACGGCACCTTCCTCTACAAGCGGCTCTACGGCACGGTCGACCCGTCGATGCTCTCGCACGACGCGCAGGGCCGTGTCGTGCAGTCGCACGGGTACGGCAACTACCTGGCCGATCCGGGCGACCCCAACTGGGTCTCCTACGTGCAGCAGTCGTGCGCGAAGCTGCTGTCCGGAACCGTCTACGACGGCTGTTACCTGGACATGCTGGGCACGGCGCCGCTGTGGCCCGGCTACGCCACCGGGCTGCCCATCAACCCGGCCACCGGCCAGGTCTGGACGCGTCTTGACTGGCTGGATGCGACCAGCGCGCTGGCCGCCAGGGTGGCGTCGTTCACCGGCAAGTCCGTGCTCGGCAACGGCCTTGGCAACGGGACCCGGTACTTCGCACCGGGCGCGCCCAGCAAGCTGCTGCTGAGCGGTGCGACCGGGGTCAGCGCCGAGGCCTGGACGCGGCAGGCGGGTGCTCCGCTGGCCCGCTTCGAGCCGACCAAGGCCTGGGTGCAGGACGTGGACATGCTGAGCGATGCGAGTTCCACGGGCGGTCTGGCGCTGACCATCACCAAGACCTGGACGGCCGGCACTGCCGATCAGAAGGAGGACGCCCGCAGGTTCGCGCTGGCCAGCTTCCTGCTCGGCAACGACGGCAACTCGTACTTCTACTTCACGGCCAACAGGACCGATCCGGCCACGCTGGACGATCCGCTGTACCACCTGCAGATCGGCACGCCGACCGGTCCCTACGTGGTGCAGAGCGGCGTCTACGTGCGCAACTTCACCAACGGGAAGGTCATGGTCAACACGACCGATTCGCCGGTCTCGATCGATCTGGGCGGTGCCTACCGCCGCTCGGATGGGAGCTTCGCGCTGGGTGCCACGCTGCCCGCGCACGGCTCTCAGATCTTCACCACCAGCTGATCGGCGTCCCCGGTTCACGGCCCCGGCGGGGACTTCTCGCCGGGGCCGCGGGCTGGTACCCTCTTCGCGGGTTGACTACGCGCGCCGCCAGGTGGATCGCGCTGCTCCTAGCCGTGACGTTCGCCTTGTCGGCCTCGGCGGCTCGCGCTGCAACGCTCGTGTTCAGCCCGGCCGGCCCCGGCGGCGGAGGCTTCCAGAACGTGGTGGCGGCCGATCCGGCCAACCCCAGCGTGCTGCTCTCCGGTGGCGACGTGTCGGGGATCGAGCGCTCGACCGACGGCGGCGCCAGCTGGCAGGCGGTCAACGCCGGCCTGGTGGGCCGTGCCCAGCTCGAGGTGGCTGCGTTCCTGTTCTCGCCGGTGGTGGCCGGGCGCGTGTACGCGGCGGTGGGCGACGCCGGCACCGGCGGCGGCCTGCTCGAGTCCGATGACTCCGGCGCCACCTGGAGGATGGTGTCGAGGGTGCCCCAGTTCGCCGGCGGCAACGCCAAGACGGCCGGGCTGCCCGCCGAGCACCCGCGATCGACCGGGAACCTGCTGGTCCAGGATCCGGTCAGCGGCTCGATCTACGCGGCCACCTTCAGCCAGGGTGTGATGCGCTCCGACGACGGCGGTGCGACCTGGACGACGCTCGGCCTGAGCGGCCTCCACCTGCGCTCGCTGGCGCTCGATCCGACCGCGACCAGCGTGCTCTACGCGGGCAGCTACGGGCAGGGTCTCTACGAGACCACCGATGCCGGCGGCCTGGGCGGGTTCACGCGGCTGGCAACGGCGCCGGCCACGGTCGAGGAGCTGAGCATCGCGGGCGGCACCATCTACGCGGCCGCCGGCACCAGCGGCGTGTTCGCCTCCGGCGACGGCGGCGCAACCTGGTCGCAGCTGGGCGCCGGCCAGCTGCGGGCCGGCTCCATGTGGACGTCGATCGCGGCGTGGACCGGCTGCGACGGCGCCACCCAGGTCTACGCGGGCGCGGATCAGTCGTCACCGGACGCGATCGTCCGCTCGGGCGACGGCGGCGCCACCTGGCATTCGGTCACGGGCGATCCGACCAGAATCCATCCCGATGTCGGCGGCCCCGGCGGGGCGCCGTGGTGGCTGGCGACCCGGCCCGGCTTCATGCTGGGCGGAAAGAGCTCCACCCCCGCCCAGATCGGGCTTGCGATCGACGCCACGCAGCCCTGTGCCGATCCGGCGGTGCTCGTGGCCGGTCGCTCCGGCATCTGGAAGTCGGGCAACGACGGCGGCGACTGGTACCCGATGGTCGGCCACATGGGGGTGACGCTGATCCAGGACCTGGCCGTCGATCCGCACGCTCCGGCCACCGTCGACATGGTCGCGACCGACTGGACGTTCCTGACCTCGAGCGACACCGGCGCCAGCGTCACCTCGCCGGTGATCAAGCTGGCCGCCTCCACGGGGTTCGACGTCGCCATCGATCCGACGGTCACGCCCTCACGCGTGTACATCGCCACCGGTAACCGCGACGGAAACAGGCAGGGCAAGATCTACTCGTCATCCACCCCGGCGATCTCCAGTTCGTGGACGGATGAGGGGCTCTCGGCGCTGGCCGGTGTCAAGCGGCCGCTGGCGATCGCCGTCGGAAAGTCGGGTACCAGCAGGGTGCTGCTGGCCGCCGTCGACGCGGGCGGTATCTATCGCAAGGTCGGCACCGGCAAGTGGACGAGGGCCGCCGCGGCGGCGATGACGACCAAGAACTGGGCGAAGCCGATCCAGATGGTGTGGCCGGCCGGCACCTCGATCGTCTACCTGTACGACCACCGCAGCGGCATCTGGCGGTCGACCGACGCCGGCGCCACCTGGACGAAGCTGTGGGCGAAGCCGTCGTCGGGCGATCTCAAGGGCTTCATCGCCACCGACGCCACCGGCACCACGCTGTGGGTCTCCAACGGCACCGCGCTCTACCGGATCGACAACGCCAGCAAGGTCGCGGCCGCGGGGCTGGCGCCGGTGACGGTGCTGACCGTGCCGCAGCCGGGGCCGGTGGTGGTCGCACCCGGCGGCAGCGTCTACCTGGCCGTACAGCCGACCGCGACCGCGCCGGCTCAGCTGCTCCGCTCCGATGACAAGGGCGCCACCTGGGCGGACGTGGCTGACGCCATCTACCGGGCCACGGCGCTTCTGCCCTACCGGCTGGTGGTCGACGGCTCGGGCGCCGTCTGGGTCTGCCTGGCCGGCAACGGCGTGCTGCGCGGTGTGCCCGCGCCGTAGCCCCGCTGGGCTCCGGTAGGCTCCCGGCCTGATGGCGGAGCACACCAGCGAGGAACGGCTGCAGGCGCTCGAGCAGCTGCGCCGCGAGGCGCTGCACTCGGGCTCGCCACGCGCGGTCGAGCGGCACCGCGAGCGCGGCAAGCTGCTCGCCCGGGAGCGCGTGGAGCTGCTGCTCGACCGCCGGTCGTTCGTCGAGCTGGACGTCTTCGTGCAGCACCGCAACCCGAACTTCAACATGATGGAGACCCGCCCCTACGGCGACGGCGTGGTCACGGGCCACGGCACCATCGAGGGCCGGCGGGTGTTCGTGTTCTCGCAGGACTTCACCGTGTTCGGGGGCAGCCTGGGCGAGGCCTACGCGCAGAAGATCACCAAGGTGATGGACATGGCGCTGCGCTACCGATGCCCCATCATCGGCATCAACGACTCCGGCGGCGCGCGCATCCAGGAAGGCGTGGTGTCGCTGGCCGGCTACGCCGACATCTTCTTCAGGAACGTGCAGTCGTCAGGCGTGATCCCCCAGGTCTCCCTGGTGATGGGGCCGTGCGCCGGCGGCGCCGTCTACTCGCCGGCCATGACCGACTTCGTGATGATGGTTGAGCAGACCTCGCACATGTTCATCACCGGCCCCGAGGTGGTGAAGACCGTCACCGGCGAGGAGGTCAGCTTCGAACAGCTGGGCGGCGCGCACACGCATGCCTCGCGCAGCGGCGTCGCCCACTTCACCGCCGCCGATGAGCGTGCGCTGATCGAGGACTGCCGCTACCTGCTCTCGTTCCTGCCCGGCTGGAACGGCGAGCAGCCGCCGTGGGAGCCGCCCGACGATCCGGTCGACCGGGAGGACGCCGAGCTCGACCGGCTGATTCCCGACGAGTCGGCCAAGCCCTACGACATGCACGAGGTGGTGCGCAGGGTGATCGACGACGGCGAGTTCCTCGAGGTGCACGCCGCCTGGGCTGGCAACATCATCTGCGGATTTGCGCGCCTGGGCGGCCACCCGGTCGGCATCGTCGCCAACCAGCCGCGCTCGCTGGCCGGCGTGCTCGACATCGACAGCTCCACCAAGGCCGGCCGGTTCGTGCGCACCTGCGACGCCTTCAACGTTCCGGTGGTCACCTTCGTGGACGTGCCCGGCTTCCTGCCGGGCACCTCACAGGAGTGGGGCGGCATCATCCGGCACGGCGCGAAGCTGCTGTACGCCTACTGCGAGGCGACGGTGCCGAAGCTGACCGTGATCACGCGCAAGGCCTACGGCGGCGCGTACGACGTGATGGGCTCGAAGCACATCGGCGCCGACTTCAACTTCGCCTGGCCGACGGCGGAGGTGGCGGTGATGGGGCCGGACGGGGCGGTCAACATCGTGTTTCGCAAGGAGCTGGAGACGGCCGACGATCCGGTCGCGCGGCGCGCCGAGCTGGTCGAGGAGTACCGGGAGCAGTTCGCGAACCCGTTCACCGCGGCCGAGCGCGGCTACGTCGACGACGTGATCGAGCCGCGGCGGACACGGCCGGCGCTGATCACCGCGCTGGAGGCCTGTCGCGGTAAGCGGGCAGACGTGCCGGAGCGCAAGCACGGCAACATCCCGCTGTGATCGAGGTGCGGCCACGGGCCTCGGCTGCCCAGCGCCGGGCGATTGAACAGGCGCTGGTGCAGCTTTCACTCGTAGAATCCGCCGATGTTCAGCAAGGTGCTGGTGGCAAACCGCGGCGAGATCGCGATCCGGATCTTCCGCACGCTGCGCGAAATGGGAATCGCCTCGGTGGCGGTCTACTCCGAGGCCGACCGTGAGTCGGCGTTCGTCGCCTACGCGGACGAGGCATATCTGATCGGCCCGGGTCCGGCCGTCCAGAGCTACCTGCTGTCAGAGACGATCGTGCGCACCGCCCTGCGCAGCGGCGCCGAGGCGGTGCACCCTGGGTTCGGATTCCTGGCCGAGAACGCTGCGTTCGCCCGCGCCTGCGCAGCCGCCGGCCTGGTGTTCGTAGGGCCGCCGCCCGATGCGATCGAGGCGATGGGATCGAAGACCAGCGCGCGTGAGCTGATGGACCGGGCCGGCGTGCCCGTCATCCCCGGCACCAACTCCGCGGTGGATACCGTCGAGGAGGCGCTCGAGATCGCGCAGGGGATCGGCTATCCGGTGGCGGTGAAGGCGTCGGCCGGGGGCGGCGGGAAGGGCATCGAGGTCGCGGCCGATGCGGAGCAGCTGCGGCGCGGCTACGAGTCCGCGCGGCGGCAGGGCAAGGCGTACTTCGCCGACGACAGCGTGTTTCTCGAGCGCTACCTGGAGCGGCCGCGGCACGTCGAGGTGCAGGTGCTGGCCGACAGCCACGGGTCGATCGTGCATCTCGGCGAGCGTGACTGCTCGATCCAGCGGCGTCATCAGAAGATCGTGGAGGAGACGCCCTCGCCGGCCGTGTCCCCCGAGCTGCGCAAGCGGATCGGAGCGATCGGGGTGGAGGCGGCGCGGGCGGTTGGCTACGTGAACGCCGGCACGGTCGAGGGGCTGCTGGACGCGGACGGCACCTACTACTTCCTGGAGATGAACACGCGCCTGCAGGTGGAGCACACGATCACCGAGATGGTGACCGGCCTCGATCTGGTGCGCGAGCAGCTGCGGATCGCAAGCGGCGAGCCGTTGTCGATCGCGCAATCGGACGTGACTCTGCGCGGGCATTCGATCCAGTGCCGCATCAACGCGGAGGATCCGGCCCGCGACTTCGTGCCGACGCCGGGACGGGTGACCCGCTACCGCGAGCCGTCGGGGCCGGGCGTGCGGGTCGACTCGGGGATCGTCGAGGGCGCCTTCATATCGGATCTGTACGACCCGATGATCGCAAAGCTGATCGTCTGGGACGCCGACCGCGAGCTGGCGCGGCGCCGGATGCTGCGGGCGCTGTCGGAGTTCGAGGTGGAGGGCGTGCACTCGCTGATCCCGATCCACCGGGCGATCCTGGAACATCCCGAGTTTGCGGCCGGCGGAACGATGCACGACTTCGTCGAGGGTGGCGGGTACGCCCGTTCGCTGAAGCAGCAGCCGTCGGCTGATGGAGCCGCCGCCACGCCCGAGCCGACCCGGAACGAGGCGCGAACGCTGGTCACGGAGGTGGACGGCGAGCGGTTCGAGGTGACGGTGCTGGCGCCGGAGCATGCGGGCCGCAGGCGGCTGCGCGAGCGGCGGGCGCAGCTCGCGCAGCGCTCGGCCGGTGGGGCCGGTGCCGCCGATGTGATCCGCAGCCCGATGCAGGGGATGGTGCTGAAGGTGGCGGCGCAGGCGGGGGCAGAGGTGCAGGCGGGCGAGGTGCTGGTCGTGGTGGAGGCGATGAAGATGGAGAACGAGATCGTGGCGCCGCACGCCGGCACCGTGGACGCGGTGGCGGTGGGTGAGGGCGACCAGGTGTCCAACGGCCAGGAGCTGGTCAGGCTGGTGTGACCCGGGAGAGGGTCAGCTGCCGTGGCAGCGTTTGTACTTCTTGCCGGAGCCGCAGGGGCAGGGATCGTTGCGGCCGACCTTGCCGCCGCCGAAGCGGGCGTCGAGCGAGGGCAGTCCCGCCGGCGTCTCGGCGATCGCCCCCAGGTCGCGGCTGGAGCGGATCCGTTCCAGCTCGCGCACGTCCTCGTTGTCGAGCGTCAGCACCAGCTCCACCGGCTCCGGCTCGGCATCCAGCAGCCCCAGCTGGTCGAGCAGCGCCTCGGCGTCCGCGCTGGTCAGCCCCCGGGCATCCGCGGGCAGGTCGATGCGGGAGGGGCAGACCAGACGGAACCGCTCCCAGCGCTCCTGGTCGGCCTCGCTGGGCCCGCGCTCGAGCCGCTCGCGAAAGGCCCGGCGATCGGCGGACCGGCCGGATCGTGCGTCGAGCGCCTCGATCAGCTCGAACGGCAGCCAGGCGGCCCAGCCGCTGTCGATCAGGTTGCTCATCCGGCCATGCAGTCTACGCGGCACCCGCGTTTCCGTCACGAGGCCAGGCTGCTCATGCGCGCCGCCCACACCTCCAGCGACAGCTCGACGCGGGTCTGGGGCAGGTCGAAGTCGAGGCCGTGGCGGGCCGAGAGCACGGCCAGGCGGTCGTACAGGCGCTGGCGGGCGATGCCCAGCCGCTTGGCGGCAGACGCCTTCGACCAGCCGGTCGCAACCAGCGCCTCGACCACGGCCAGGCCCGGCTCGTCGAACCGCGACCCCATGCGCCCGCCCGCCAGCACCTCCCGTGCCACCGGGGCGAGCGCGCCCAGATCCGAGCCGAACCTGACCTGGGGGCCGGCCGCTGCCGCCACCAGGCAAGCACGCTCCGCCGTCGCCAGCGCCTCCGTGATGTGCCACGGCTCCGTCCCGCAGGCCTCCAGCCCGACCGCCGTCACCTCGCCGCGCCGGATCAGATCGCGCGCCACGGCCCGTGGATCGGCTCCGGGCGCGATCGCGATCAATCCGCGCGGGCCGTCCACCAGCGCGTCCATCCCCAGTCGCTCCAGCCGCGCCAGCGACCCGCGGCCGTGGATCGCCCACAGCCTGCCGCGCGACAGGTCGACGCCGACCGATCGCGCCCGCCGCAGGATCTCCTGGCGGCTGCCCGCCCGGCCCTCGGCCAGCCGTTGCAGCAACCGCGCCCGCTCCGCCGACGGCACCTCCTCGGCCGGCGGCTGCGCGGCCAGCGCCACCGACAGCAGGAACGCCGCCTCGTCCACCGCCAGCAGGTCGAGCTCGTCACCGCGCCGTGACAGCACGTGCAGCCGCGCTCCCGGCTGTACCGATCGCGAGTGCAGGGCGGTCGGCAGGCGCTGGCGGTAGCGGTCGAGCGCCTCCAGGAAGGCCACGTCCAGCCCGGCCTCCGGGGCGCTCGCGATCGGCGTGCGGTCGGCGCGTTCGAGCAGCACCTGCGCCTCCAGCACCTCACCCAGCGCCGCCACCAGGCCGGCGGGTCCCAGCCCCTCGCGCGCCGCCTCCCGCAGCTGCGCCTGCAGCGACACCGCCCGCCGCAGGGTGGCCAGCTCCCCCGACACCAGGCGCTCGTTCAAGACGTGGGTGATGTCGACGAACCGCACCGGTCTGCCGAACACGAGCAGCGGCAGGTCGTGCGACCGGCAGGCCGTGGTCAGCGCGTCCGGCGAGACGTGGCTGGGCTCGAGCCCGATCCCGGCCGCGCCGGCCCGGGCCACCGCCGCGACCAGGGCATCGACCTCGGCCGGTGCCATCGCTGCCAGCGCGATGCCGGTCGTGAGCAGGAACTCCCCGCCGCGCAGCATGCCGGTCACCGCCGGCGTCTCGAACACGTGCACCCACTCCACCCGGTTCCCCAGCCGGTGGCCGGCGGCCGCCACGCTCACGTCCGCGCTGCGGAGCAGTTCGAGCGCGAGCACATCCGCGACGGTCAGGACAGAGTGTCCGGATTCTTCGGCCATTTGAGACACAGTGTACGCTGGTGCGGCGACGGCCGGGCTGCCAGCATTGGGACGCGAACCGATCCACGGAAGGAATCCCCATGTCCCAGGCCGCCATCCAGACGCGACTGCTCGGCAACTACATCAACGGCGACTGGCGCCCGGCCGCGGCCGGTGACCAGCTCGACGTGACCAACCCGGCCACCGGCGAGGTGCTGGCGCGGGTGCCGCTGTCGGGTGTCGAGGACGTCGACGCCGCGGTCGCGGCGGCTCGCGCCGCTTTCCCGGCCTGGCGCAGCCGCTCCACGATCGCGCGCGCGCGCTGGCTGTTCGGATTCCGCCAGGTACTGGAGGCCCACCAGGACGAGATCGCCCGGGCGGTGACGCGCGAGATGGGCAAGACCTTCCCGGATGCGCGGGCCGAGGTGGGCCGCGCCATCGAGATGGTGGAGGCCGCCACGGCGATCCCCCAGACCATGCAGGGCCGGGTGCTCGAGAACGTGGCCACGGCCGTCGACACCGAGACCTTCCGGCAGCCGGTCGGGGTCTGCGCCGCGATCGCCCCGTTCAACTTCCCGGCCATGGTGCCGTTCTGGTTCCTGCCGTTCGCGATCGCCTGCGGCAACACCTTCATCCTCAAGCCCTCGGAGCAGGTGCCGCTGACGCAGGAGCTGATCTTCAACCTGCTGCATGAGCACGGCGGGCTGCCGGACGGCGTCGTCAATCTCGTCAACGGCTCGGTCGACGTCGTCAACGGCATCCTCGACCATCCCGGCATCGACGCCGTCTCGTTCGTCGGCTCGGCCACCGTCGCCCGCTACGTCTACGAGCGGGCGGCCGCCAGCGGCAAGCGGGTGCAGGCGCTGGGCGGCGCCAAGAACTTCATGGTGGTGATGCCCGATGCCGTGATGCCCAAGACCGTCGGCAACATCATCGGCAGCGCGTTCGGCGCCGCCGGCCAGCGCTGCATGGCCGGCTCGGTCGTGATCGCGGTGGGCGACGCCAAGGCGCCGCTGATGGAGGAGCTGGTGCCCCGCACCCAGGAGCTGGCGGTCGGCGACGGCCTCGACGACGCCACCGACGTCGGCCCGGTCGTCTCGTGCGCGTCGCGCGACCGCATCCTGGAGTGGATCGAGCGCGGCATCGGCGACGGCGCCACGCTGGCCGTCGACGGCCGCAGCCCGTCCGCCAACAGCGAGGGCGCGTTCGTCGGCCCCACCATCCTCGACGCGGTCACCCCGGACATGGACGTGGCCCAGGAGGAGATCTTCGGGCCGGTGCTGTCGGTGATCCACGCAGGGTCGCTGGACGAGGCGATCGAGATCGTGAACGCCAGCCGCTACGGCAACGGCACCTCGATCTTCACCGAGTCGGGCGCGGCCGTCCGCCGCTATCGCCACGACGTCGAGGTGGGGATGGTCGGCGTCAACGTGGGCGTCGCCGCGCCGGTCGCGTTCTTCCCGTTCTCCGGCTGGAAGGGCAGCTTCTTCGGCGACCTGCACGCCCACGGGCCCGACGCGGTCGAGTTCTACACGCGCAAGAAGACGGTCACCTCGCGCTTCTTCTCGGGCGGCGAGACGGGCCGTTTCTTCACCGAGCAGGGAGATCGCTAGGTGGCTGAAATGACCACCCGGTCACGCGCTGCCGCGGTAGCTCTCCTTGAGCACGGACAGGTACCCGAACGACTCGCTGTCCTGCACTCCCGGCACCTTCGGCAGCCGGCGGTGCATGAAGTCGAGCAGGTGCTTGTTGTTGCGGCAGGTGATCTCGGCCAGGTAGTCGAAGCGGCCGGTGCTGGCGATCAGGTAGGTGACCTCGTCCAGCGCGGTCAGCGCGTCGGCGGCGGCCTGCAGCTGAGCCTTGTCGACGCGCAGCCCCAGCATGCACACCGCGTCGTAGCCGATCAGCAGCGGGTTGGTGACGGCGGTGATCTGCATGACGCCGTCGGCGGTCAGGCGGGCGACCCGCTGGCGCACGGTCGCCTCGGAGACGTCCAGCTCCTCCGCGATCTTGACGAACGACTTGCGGCCGTCCTCGACGAGCGAGTCGACGATGCGGTGGTCGAGATCGTCAGTCATGTCACGAATTACGATATTCGTAGAAATCAGCGCAGTCAATACGAATTGCGTAGACTTGCGGCGGTGCCCGCAGAGACCTCCCCGACCGGGCCAAAGGCCGCATGAGCTCTACCATCTCGCCCCTGCTACGGACCGACTTGGACGGAGTCTTCCGGCCGCGGTCGGTTGCGATTTACGGCATCTCGGAGCGCACGTCGCAGCGGATCGCCGAGAACATGACGGTGCCCGGCGTCCCCTTCTACGGGATCAATCCGACCAAGGCCGAGGCCTGCGGGGTGGTCTGCTACCCGACGATCGCCGACTGCCCCGAGGTGCCCGAGATGGTCGTGATGGGCGTCGGGCACGGCCGCATCGAGGCGGCCATCGACGACGTCCTGTCGGTGCCCGGCGTGCGGGCGATCATCACTCCCGGTTTGGGCAACGAGGCCGGCCCCGTCGAGGGGCCGCGCATGAGTGCCATCGTCAGCGACCGGGTGCGCGATGCCGGGATCGCGATGATCGGCCCCAACTGCATGGGCGTGGCCACGCCCGGGTACCCCTCGCCATGGATCGGCAACCTGCATCCCACCTTCGTGGCGGGGCCCGTGGCGACCATCGCCCACTCGGGGTCGATCGGCGAGATCCTGGTGTCGCTGGGCCCGCGCATCGGCTTCCGCACGGTCGTCTCGGCGGGCAACGAGACCGTCACCGACGTGGCCGACATGGTGGCCTTCTTCGCCGACGATCCGGACACGCGCGTGATCGGCCTGTTCCTGGAGGCGGTGCGGCGGCCGGCCGCGTTCGAGCAGGCGCTGCAGCGGGTGGCCGAGGCCGGCAAGGTTGCGATCGTGCTGAAGGTGGGCACGTCGGAGATGGGCGCCAGGGCCGCGCTCACGCACACCGGGGCGATGGTCGGCAGCGACGAGGTGTTCTCCGGGATGCTGCGGTACTACAACGCGATCCGGGTCGACGACTTCGGCAACTGGCTGGAGCACCTGGAGGTGTTCTCACGGGCGACGCCGCCGCGCGGCCGTAGGATCGGCGCGGTCACCAACTCGGGCGGTGAGGGCGAGTACTTCGCCGACAAGGCCGAGCAGGCGGGCATCCCGCTGCAGGAGTTCTCGCCCGAGCTGAAGGCGCGGATCGTGGCCGAGTTCCCGAACTTCAGCGGCGTCGGCAACCCCGTCGACTGCTGGGCGATCGACGACGACCGGATCGTGTTCCCGCGCGTGTTCGAGCTGATGGCCGAGTCCGGTGAGTTCGACGTGCTGGTGTCCGACATCGACCACAGCCAGTGGCTGCACGCGGGTGAGCGCGAGCTGGCGACCAACATCGCCAACGACCTGCGCGCGGCCTGCCACCAGACCGATCTGTTCCCGTGCGTGATCACGGTCACCACCGCCGACCCGCCGATCGAGGACATCGAGTGGGCGCGGCAGCACGACATCCCGCTGCTGAAGGGCTCGCTGCCGGGGCTGCGGGCGCTGGCCGCGCGGCTCACGCACCGCCAGCGTGTGCCGGCGTCGCGGCTGCTGCCGGCCGCCCCGCCGCTGCCCGGCGGCGGCGACCTGCCGGAGCTGGAGTCGGCCGGGATCGCCGCGTCCTACGGCCTCCCATACGTGCGCGCCGAGCGCTGCGCAACCGCTGACGAGGCCGCCGCGGCCGCCGAGCTGATCGGCTACCCGGTCGTCGTCAAGATCGACAACGTCGCCCACAAGGCCAGGGTCGGGGGCGTGGCGCTGGGCCTGGCCGATGCCGCCGGAGTGCGCGAGGCGGCCCGGCGGATGGGCGGCCGCGTGATCGTGGCCGAGCAGGTGCTGGGCGGCGTCGAGCTGATGATCGGCGTCACCCGCGACCCCGACTTCGGCGCCACCGTCTCGGTCGGCGTCGGCGGCGGCCTGGCGGAGGCGCTGGAGCTGATCACCCACAGCCTGGCCCCTCTGGACGCCGACGGCGCCCGCGAGCTGGTCGCGTCGCTGCCCGTGATCGAGCGGCTGCTGGGCGGCGAGGTACCCGACCACCTGATCGAGGCGATCGCGGCCGTCTCGCGTCTGGCCGCGGAGCACCCCGAGATCTCCGAGATCGACGTCAACCCCCTGCTGGTCTCGCCCGAGCGCGCCGTCGCGCTCGACTGCCTGATCGTGCTGGACAACCCCGAGGAGCGAGCCGCATGAGCGAAGCCGTTCTCTATGAGACCCGTGGCCCCGCGGCCTGGGTGACGCTGAACCGCCCCGAGAAGCTGAATGCCCTGAACGGGGCGGTGCTGGAAGGGCTGCACGCCGCGCTCGACCGGGCGGTGGCCGACGACGAGGTGAAGGTGGTGGTGGTGACCGGGTCGGGTGAGCGCGCGTTCTCGGCCGGCTACGACCTGTCGGCAGAGGCCGCCCACTCCGAGATCCCGGCCCACGAGTGGCACGAGGTGCTGGCCACCGACATCGACGCGACCATGAAGCTGTGGGCGCTGCCGAAGCCCACCATCGCGGCCGTGCGCGGCTACTGCCTGGCGGGCGGCTGTGAGCTGGCGATGGCCTGCGACATGATCATCAGCACCGAGAGCGGCCGCTTCGGGGAGCCCGAGATCCGGTATGGATCGGGGCCGGTGACGCTGCTGATGCCGTTCCTGCTGGGCCAGAAGAAGACCAACGAGCTGCTGTTCACCGGCGACATGATCGACGCCCAGGCGGCGGAGCGCGCGGGGATGATCAACCGCGTCGTGGCCGAGGACGAGCTGGACGCGGAGGTGGAGGCGCTGGTGCGCAAGATCGCGCCGACGCCGCTGCCGGTGCTGCGTCTGACCAAGATCGCACTGGTGCGGGCGTATGAGGCGATGGGGCTAAGGGAGGCGGTCAACATGAATCTCGATCTATCGTCCATGTTGAACGCGGCCGACGCGCCGGAGCAGCGAGAGTTCATGCAGATCGTCCAGTCGAGCGGGCTGAAGGCCGCACTCGCCTGGCGTGACAACCGCTATGGAGAGGTACTAGGGGGTGTGAAGTCGTGAGCGCAACAAGCACCATTGATCCCGCCCGGCTGGCCAGCGTGATCGAGGCCGAGGAGGCCACGTTCAACGAGCGGCACAAGCATTCGCGGGAGATGACCGAGCGGGCCCGCCGGTCGCTGGCCGGTGGCGTCGCCTCCAGCTGGCAGGACACCGAGCCGCATCCGATCTACCTGGCCGAGGGGCACGGGTCGAAGGTGATCGACGTCGACGGCAACGAGTACGTCGACTTCCACAACGGCTACGGCGCGATGGCCGTCGGCCACGCGCATCCGCGCATCGCCGAGGTCGTCTCCGAGCGCGTCCGCCTCGGCACCCACTTCGCGCAGCCGACCGAGGACTCGATCGCCGTCGCCGAGCACCTGCAGAAGCGCTTCGGCCTGCCGCTGTGGCGGTTCGGCAACTCCGGCACCGAGTCGACGCTGGACGCCGTGCGGCTGGCGCGTGCCTACACCGGACGCGACGTCCTGTTCAAGATCGAGGGCTCCTACCACGGGCACCACGACGCGCTGATGGTGTCGGTGGCGCCGCCGGCCGACAAGATCGGCCCATACGACGATCCCGTGTCGGTGCCTCAGACCCTGGGCCTGCCGGCCGACTACGTGAAGCTGACCAGGGTGGTGCCGTTCAACGACCTGGAGGCGCTCGAGCGCACGCTCAACCGCTACAAGGGTCAGGTGGCCGGCATGATCGTGGAGCCGGCGATGATGAACGCCGGATTCGTGCTGCCCGAGGAGGGCTACCTGCAGGGAGTCAAGGACCTGCTGCACGAGCACGGCGCGCTGCTGGTGTTCGACGAGGTCAAGACCGGTGCCACGCTCTCCTATGGCGGCGCCGTCGAGGCCTTCGGCGTGACGCCCGACCTGCTGTGCCTGGCCAAGTCAGTCGGCGGCGGGTTGCCCTGCGGGGCGATCGGCGGCACCGACGAGGTGATGGGCTGGATCGCGGACGGCAAGATCGACCAGGTCGGCACGTTCAACGGCAACCCGCTGACCATGGCCGCGATGCACGCGACGCTGACCGAGATCCTGGTGCCGGACGCCTACACGGAGTTCTCGCGCCTGGGCGAGATCCTGCGCGAGGGGTGCGACGGCGTGATCGAGAGCAACGGGCTGGCCGGCTACACGACGGTGCTGGGTGCCCGCGGCGCCGTCACCTACCGGGCCGAGCGCGTCCGCAACTACCGTGACTATCTCGAGGTGTCCGACCAGCTCGCCTACGTGAACTGGCTGGCGCAGTTCAACCGCGGCGTGTTCATGGCGCCGTGGGGCAAGTCCGAGAACTGGACGCTGTCGGTGCAGCACAGCGAGGAGGACGTGCGGCGCTACGTCGACAACTTCGAGTATCTCGGGAAGGCGCTGTCCGCATGAAGGCGGTCGTCTTCGAGGAACACGGCGGCACCGAGGTGCTGAGCTACACCGACATCCCCGAGCCGGAGCCCGGGCCCTACGAGGTGTTGATCGAGGTGAAGGCGGCCGGCGCCAACTTCAACGACATCTGGGCGCGGCGGGGGATGCCGGGCATGAAGGTGATCTTCCCGCACGTCTCCGGATCGGACGTGTCGGGCGTCGTGGCCGCACTGGGCTCGGAGGTCACGGGCACCGGCTTCGGCTCCTCGTCGCTGCAGGTCGGCGACGAGGTGGTCGTGCACCCCGGCCTCTCCTGCCGCACCTGTGACTTCTGCGTGACCGGACAGGAGTTCTTCTGCCGCCAGTTCCGCATCTGGGGTTTCCAGAGCGGACCCAACGACGGCGGCCACTCCGAGTATGTGACGATGCCGGCGGTGAACGTGCTGCCCAAGCCTTCCAACCTCAGCCACGAGGAGGCGGCATCGATGCCGCTGGTGCTGGAGACGGCCTGGCGGATGCTGGTCAGCCGGGCCAAGGTGCAGCCCGGGGAGCACGTGCTGATCTGGGGCGGGGTGGGCGGCCTCGGCACCATGGCCATCCAGATCTGCCGGATGTTCGGCGCCAACCCGATCCCTGTGGTGGGCAGCGCGCAGAAGGTCGCCAAGGCCGAGCAGCTGGGCGCGGTCAACGTGATCGACCGCTCCAGCCAGGACGTGGTGGCCGAGGTCAAGGCGATCACCGGCAAGGCCGGCGCCGACATCGTGTTCGAGCACTCCGGCCAGGAGACCTGGCCGACCTCGATGGCGGCGCTGCGCTGGGGAGGGCGCCTGGTCGTGTGCGGCGCGTCGACCGGTTTCGAGGCCGTCACCGACCTGCGCTTCCTGTGGAACAAGCAGCAGAACCTGCTCGGCTCGCACCTGTCCAACAAGGCCGAGCTGTCGGCGGCGCTGCGGGCGGTCGAGGCGGGCTCGATCAAGCCCGTGATCGATCGTGTGCTGCCGCTGTCCGACGTTGCCTCGGGGCAGCAGCTGATGGAGGACCTGCAGGTGCAGGGGAAGGTTGTTTATGTGCCGTAGGCACATAGCGCGATAGCCGCCGGTGGCGGGTAGCGTGCGGGCATGCTGAACCTGGCCGTCGTCGGGCACGTCGAGTGGGTGACCCACACCGACGCGCCCTTCATCCCGCCGGCCGGCGAGATCGTGCACCTGACCGACCCGCTGATCCAGCCGGCCGGCGGCGGAGCGGTGACGGCGGCTGCGCTCGTCCGCATGGGCGCCGGCGTGCAGTTCTTCACCGCTGCCGGCGAGGACGTGCCGGTGGCGGCGGCGATGGAGGAGCTGGGGGTGCGGACGTACGCGGCGCCGCGGCCCGGCCGTCACACGCGCACGCTGGTGATGCGGGACCCGAGCGGCGAGCGCACGATCTGCGTGATCGGCGTGAACCTGCAGCCTGCCGCCGAGGATCTGCTGCCGTGGGGCTCGCTGGCGGACTGCGACGGCGTCTACTTCACGGGCTCCGATCCGGCCACCCTGCGCCTGGCCAGAGAGGCTCGGGTGCTGGTGGTGACGGCGCGACGGTTCGACGTGCTGGCCGAAAGCGGGGTGCAGGCCGATGTGCTGGTCGGCAGCGCCAGCGACCGCGGCGAGCAGTACGACCTGGGTCGCCTGGCCGTGCAGCCGCGCCACGTGATCGTGACCGACGGCGAGCGCGGAGGCACCGGCTACCGGGCGGTGCCGCCGCCGGCCCCGCGGGTCGACAGCTACGGCGCCGGTGACACGTTCGTGGCCGGGTTGCTGTTCGGATTGGCAGACGGCCGGCCGCTCGCCGAGGCCCTGGCGCTGGCCGCCGAGCAGGCCGCCGAGGCGGTCACCTGGCGCGGCGCGTACCCCTCGCAGGGCCCCCGAGTGAGTTGGTAGGCTTCGCCTCCGTGAGACGCCCTCTGGCAACGCTCGTAACCGCCGCCGTGCTGGGCGCAGCGGGACTCACCGCATCCGGCTGTGGCGTCCAGAGCGGTGTCGCCGGATCCGGGCAGGCCGATCTCGCGAACGGCAAGAAGCTGTTCATCACCACCTGCGGAGGCTGTCACACGCTGGCGGACGCCGGCACCAAGGGCACGATCGGCCCCAACCTGGACGAGGCCTACATGGAGCCGCGGGCCGAGGGCTTCGAGGACTCGTCGTTCGAGGCGCTGGTGCGCGAGCAGATCATGCTCGGCTTCCCCTACGCGCACCCCACGCCGATGCCCCCGAACCTGCTGAAGGGCCAGGACGCGCAGGACGTCGCCGCCTACGTGGCATCGGTGGCCGCGGTTCCCCTGCCGCCGGGCGCGAGCACCCAGTAGCGCCATGGTCACCGAGACGATCGCGGTGGCGGGCATGATCTGCGGCGGCTGCGAGCGGCGCGTGCACGACGCCGTGATGGCGCTGCCGGGGGCGGCCGCGGTGACGGCCGAGCACATCGGCGATGAGGTCGAGGTCACGTTCGACCCGGCCCGCCTAGATGTGAAGGCGATCCGCCGGGCGATCGCCGCAGCCGGCTTTCGCCCGTCTCCGTGACCGGCGCAACCATGGGGGCGAGGCCCAGCCGGTATGGACTGCCTTTACAAATACCTAACCAAAACGGCGATCTTTCCTGACAACACGCATGGAGAATCGCCTCCGGACGCTGCGATCGAACGTGCCCACACCTCGCAGCTACCTGCCTCCTCCGACGGCCCGCTCTGCGGGTCGTCGGTCTTTTGACCGGTGGGCCGTCGAGCGGGCCCTGGATAGACTCAAGACCCTTTCGTGACATCGACCGGGGCGGGGGCGCGTGGATCTACTCGAGTACCAGGGCAAGCAGCTGTTCGCGCGGTTCGGGCTGCCCGTCTCCGAGGGCGCCCCGGCGGGCACCGCGGCCGAGGCCCGGGCCGTGGCCGAGCAGCTTGGCGGGCCGGTGGTGGTGAAGGCCCAGGTGCTGGTGGGTGGGCGCGGCAAGGCCGGCGGCATCAAGCTGGCGGCCGACCCGGCCGAGGCCGAGCAGCACGCCGCCGCGATCCTGGGGATGGACATCCGCGGCCACACCGTGCGGCAGCTGTGGATCGAGCGCGCCTCCGACATCGCCAGCGAGTACTACTTCTCGATCACCTTCGACCGCGGCGCAAAGCAGCCGTTGCTGATGCTGACAACGGAGGGCGGGGTCGAGATCGAGACGGTGGCTGAGCAGTCGCCCGAGAAGCTCGCGCGCCTGCACGTCGACCCGCTGATGGGGCTGCAGCCGTTCCACGTCCGCCGCCTCTGCTTCGCCGCCGGCATCCCCGCCGCCGAGGCGAAGCAGGTGGGTGCGATCATCGAGGGTGCCTACCGCGCCTTCATCGAGACCGACGCGATGCTGGTGGAGATCAACCCGCTGATCGTCACCCCGGATGGGGTGGTGCGTGCGCTCGACTCGAAGTACACCGTCGACGACAACGCGCTCTACCGCCATCCCGACATCGCCGGCATGCGCGATGCCGAGTCGGGCGACCCGCAGGAGCGGCTGGCCCGCGAGCGCGGCGTCAACTTCGTGAAGCTCGACGGCGGCGACATCGGAACGCTCGCCAACGGCGCCGGGCTGGCCATGTCCACCCTGGACGTGGTGGCCGCGGCCGGCGAGGCCACCGGCCATCGCCCCGCCAACTTCCTGGACGTGGGCGGCGGCGCCGATGCGGAGGCGATCGCCACCGCGATGGAGGTGCTGCTCTCCGACCCGAACGTGCGGGCGGTGCTGTTCAACGTGTTCGGCGGCATCACCCGCGGCGACGAGGTCGCCCACGGCATCCTGACCGCGCTCGAGCGGCTGGATGCGACCCTCCCGATCGTGGTGCGGCTGGACGGCACCAACGCCGAGGAGGGCCGCCGCATCCTGGCCGACGCCGCTCCGCCCAACCTCCACGTGGAGGCGACCATGCTGGGGGCGGCCGCCCGGGTGGTCGAACTGGTCGAAGGGAGCGCCGCCTGATGCCGATCATCGTGACAGCCGAGACGCGCCTGGTCGTGCAGGGCATCACCGGCCGCGAGGGCAGCTTCCACGCGTCGCGGAACCGCGACTACGGCACCGCCGTGGTGGCCGGCGTGACGCCGGGCAAGGGCGGCCAGGACGTGGACGGCGTGCCGGTCTACGACACGGTGGCCGGGGCGGTCGCCGAGCAGGATGCGAACACCGCGATGGTGTTCGTGCCGCCGCGGTTCGCGGCCGATGCGATCTACGAGGCGGTGGATGCGGGCTGCGGCACCATCATCTGCATCACCGAGGGCATCCCCGCCCACGACATGCTGCGGATCTACAACTACATCCGCCCGCGCGGGGTGACCATGCTCGGGCCCAACTGCCCAGGCGCCCTGTCGCCGGGCATCGCCAACGTCGGGATCATCCCGGCGCAGGTGTTTGCGGCCGGCCGGGTGGGGCTGGTGTCCCGCTCGGGCACGCTCACCTACCAGATCGGCAAGGAGCTGGCCGACCTGGGGCTGGGCAACTCGACCATCGTCGGCATCGGCGGCGACCCGATCGTGGGCAGCTCCTTCATCGACATCCTGGAGCGGTTCGAGGCCGACCCCGGCACCGACCTGATCGTGATGGTGGGCGAGATCGGCGGCGACGAGGAGGAGAAGGCCGGCGCCTACATCGACGAGCACGTCAGCAAGCCCGTGGTGGCATACATCGCCGGCTTCCAGGCGCCGGCCGGCAAGACCATGGGCCACGCCGGCGCCATCATCTCGGGATCGTCCGGCACGGCCGCGGGCAAGCAGCAGGCGCTGCAGGCGCGCGGCATCCCGGTCGGCGACAGCCCCACCGCGGCCGCCCGGCTCGCTGCCGAACGGCTTGCCTGAGATCGCCCGGCGAGGACGATACGATGCAGCCATGACCGCCATCCCCTTCACCCGCGGCGTGCCCTCGTCCGACATGCTGCCGGTGGCCGACCTGGAGCAGGCGGCGGTCACGGCGCTGCGCGAGGACGGAGCCCGCGCGCTGGCCTACTCGCCGGGCGGGTACATGCCGCTGCGCGAGTGGATCGGCGAGCGCCACCGCGTTGACCCGGCGCGGGTGCTGCTCGTCAACGGCTCCCTGCAGGGCGTCGCCTTCCTGGCGCAGCACCTGTTCCTGGGCCGCGGCGGCGTCGCGATCACCGAGGATCCCACCTACGACCGCACCCTGATCTCGCTGCGCACGTTCGGCGCCGAGGTGGTCGCCGTTCCGGTGACCCCGGCCGGCGTCGACGTGGACGCGCTCGAGCGGACGCTGGCGCAGCGGCCGGCGCGGATGCTGTACCTGATCCCGACCTTCCAGAACCCGTCCGGCGTGTCGCTGCCCGAGCAGGGCCGGCGCCGGGTGGTCGAGCTGGCCCGCCGGCACGAGGTGCTGGTGGTCGAGGATGATCCCTACGGCCTGCTGCGGTTCGAGGGCGAGCCGGCGCCGACGCTGCACGAGCTGGACGGCGGCGACAACGTCGTCTACTCCTGCTCGTTCACCAAGACGGTGGCGCCCGGCATCCGCACCGGCTACCTGTTGCTGCCCGAGCAGATGGCGGGCGCGATGGCGCGTCTCTCGGAGAACACCCTGATCGCGCCCAACACGTTCGCCGAGGCGGCGCTGGCGGCCTACTGCCGGGCCGGCAAGTTCGAGCCCAACGTGGAACGGGCCACGGCCACCCTCAAGCAGCGGCGCGACGCGATGGAGGCGGCGCTTCGTGAGCACTTCCCCGCGGGCGCCCGCTGGACGACGCCCGAGGGCGGCTACTTCTACTGGGTCGACCTGCCCGAGCAGATCGACACCGCCGAGCTGCTGCCGCAGGCGGCCGAGCGCGGCGTGCCCTACATCAGCGGCAAGGAGTTCAGCCCCCGCGGCCGCTCCTCGCTGCGCCTGGCCTTCAGCGCCGTCGCGCCGGAGCAGATCAGCGAGGGCGTTGCCCGGCTGGGCGCGCTCTTCAGCGAAGCGCTGACGCCCGCCGGCGTCTAGAGGATGTGGGCCCGCGATCGGTCAGGCGGCGCCGACGGCAGCGATCCGCGGGCCCGCGATCCAGACGGGCGCCTGCAACTCGGGGAGTGGCTCGACCAGGCGCGCCTGGGGAGGCGCCACCATCTCGCCTCTTACGGCCGGCCGGAAGGTCGGACACGGTTCGCTCAGATCGAGCGCGCAGAGGCTCGTCTTGCGAAAAAAGCAGTCGTTGCAGGTGACGCGTCGCGCCTTCTGTGCCACGTGGAGACCTTCCTGTATCGATGAACCGACCGTGCCGAGGGCGCAGTGTACGCAATCGCCCCCCTCCCGATCCAGCGTTGTCTAGCGAGAAATAGCGCTGTTTGCGGCAGATCGATTCACCGGTTCGTCACCGTGGCGGCAGCCCGCGGATGACCGACAGCGCCTGCTCGAAACTGGTCACGGCGATCACGTGGATGCGGCCGTGCGCCGTGCGCCGCGCGTCCTTGAAATTATCGCCGGCCGGGACCAGGAAGGTGTCGGCGCCGGCGTTGATCGCGCCGATCGTCTTCTGGTTGACGCCGCCGATCTCGTGTACGCCGCCGGCCAGGTCGAGCTCGCCGGTGACCGCGATCTTGTGTCCGCGCAGCAGGTGGCGGCCGCTCAGCGAGTCGTAGATCTCGAGCGCGAACGCGAGGCCGGCCGACGGCCCGCCGATCGACCCGGTCGAGAACCGGACCGGTATCGGGATGTGGCCGACGTGCACGGCGTCGCCGATCGAGACGCCGATCAGCGCGCGCGGCGGGTGGTCGGTGCTGGCGATGGTGCCGACCGTGACGTCCCCGGCCTGCTTCAGCGTCAGGTGCACCGTCTGCCCCGGCTTGACCGGCTGCATGGCCCTGATCATATCCCCGGCCGTGTGCACCGGGCGGCCGTTGGCCTCCGTCACGATGTCGCCCGGCTTGAGGCCGGCCCTGGCGGCCGGGTCACCCGGCTGGACGCCCAGCAGCTGCGCGCCCAGCTTCTCGATCGCGACCTGTTTGCCCAGCGCGTGCTCGGCCACCACCTGCGCGGTCTGCTGGGAGTTGGTCATCGCGCGCGCGTCCTCGGTGATGTGCTCCTGGTCGGACTGGCCCGGCGCCAGCACCTGGTTGTCGGGCACCAGCTGGGCGCCCTCGACCAGGTGCTCCGCCCACAGCTTCTGGATCAGGTTTGCCTGCAGCTCGTTGACGTCGACGAAGTAGAAGCCCGATCCGTTGGCCGGCGGCTTGCCGCCCGGCGCGTGGACGACGTTTGCGGCGGGGTGGGCGTTGTCAGGCAGGAGCGCGAAGTAGCCGGACTGGGTGGTCCAGCCGTAGACGCCCACCACGAGCACGAGGAAGAAGGCCGCCACGCCAACCAGCGACCAGCGCACACGACGCAGCAGCTTCATCCGCCCGCCACCGCCAGCGACCCGGCGATGGTGCCGGTTGCGATCAGCATTAGCCCCAGCGCCACCGAGGGCGTCAGCCGGCCGTGCGCGAGGTGGCCGCGCCCGTAGCCCGAGAGCACGACGCCGGTCAGCACGCCGCCGATCAGCCCGCCGATGTGACCGCCCACCGAGATCGACCCGGAGTAGGCGAAGGTGAAGATCAGGTTGACCACCAGCAGGCCGCCGATCGATCCGCCCAGCAGCTGCACCCCGCGGTGGCGCTCCAGCACTAGCATCGCCCCCATCAGCCCGAAGATCGCCCCGGAGGCGCCGGCCGTCAGCGAGTTGGGTGACAGCAGCAGGGCTCCGAAGCTGCCGGACAGCGCCGAGAGCAGGTAGATCAGGCCGAAGCGAAGGCTGCCCACGTATCGCTCCAGCGAGCTGCCCAGCAGGTACAGCGCGTACATGTTGAACGCCAGGTGCAGCAGCCCGTAGTGGATGAACGCGGAGCTGACCAACCGGTAGTACTGGCCGTCGTGGACGGCCGGGCCCCATAGCGCCAGGTGCAGCCCCAGCGAGTTCAGCTGGCCGCCGGTGCCGAACAGGCCGCCACCGCCGCCACCGCCGTTGATGTTGTTGGTGGCGATGAACAGCAGCACGTTGGCCGCGATCAGGCCGTAGGTCAGCCGCGGCTCGTTGGCCATCATGAACGCCGGCAGCTGGCTGCGCGCGCGCTGGCCGGCGCACTCCGGGCAGCGCACGCCCACCGGCGTCTGCCGCATGCAGTCGGGGCAGATCGGCCGGCCGCAGTTCGAGCAGCTGACGTTGGTCTCACGATCGGGATGGCGATAGCACGTGGCCATGGATCCCAATTGTAGGTAGCCCAGATTGCTACCAGATTCCCCGCAGCGCGCCGCCGTCGATCGGCAGCACCGCTCCGGTGATGTATCCCGCGTGCTGTGAGCAGAGGTAGGCCACCAGCGCGCCCACCTCCGCCGGGGCGGCCAGCCGGCCCACCGGGATCGCCTCGATGTCGCGCTTGGCGGCGGCCTCGGGGTCGGGGTGGTGGCTCCACAGCTCTCGCACCCGCGGCGTGTCGATCTTGCCGGGGGCGATCGTGTTCACCGTGATGCCCTCCCGGCCGACCTCCTGTGCCAGCGTCTTCGCCCACCCGACGACGCCCGGGCGGATCGCGTTGGACAGCATCAGGTTGGGGATCGGCTCGCGCACCGACCACGAGGTGATGTTGACGATGCGGCCGCGGCCGCTCTGCTTGAGGTGGGGCAGCGCCAGCCGCGTCAGGCGCACGGCCGAGTTCAGCGACAGCTCGAAGGCCTCGGCCCAGGCCTCGGCCGGGGTCGACTCGAACGTCCCCGGTGCCGGGCCGCCGGCGTTGTTGACGACGATGTCGAGCCGCCCGCGTTCCTCCACCGTGCGGCCCACGGCCTGCTCGAGAGCGCCCTGGTCACGGACGTCTCCGGGTACCGCGATCGCTCCCGGGATACCGGCGGCCGCCTGCTCGAGCTTGTCCGGGGTGCGCGCCAGCATCGTCACGGCGCAGCCCTCGGACGCGAGCGCCCCGGCGATCGCCAGGCCCATCCCCGAGGATGCCCCGCCCACGACGGCCGCTGTTCCTTCCAGACCGAGATCCATGACCGGTACGATAACGGGCCATGCGCTACGGCCCCGCCGACTCCTCGAAGACCCCTCGCTTCACCGGGGTCCGCACCTTCATGCGGCTGCCCTTCGTGGAGACGCTGGACGACGTGGACGTCGCCATCATCGGGGTGCCGACCGACGACGCCGTGTCGTTCAAGTCGGGCGCGCGGTTCGGGCCGGAGGCGATCCGCAGCGCGTCGGCGCTGCTGCGCCCGTACAACCAGCGCCTGCGGGTGGACGTGACCGAGCAGCTCTCGATGATCGACCACGGCGACCTGCCGACGGTGCCCGGCTACCACGAGCGCACGCTGGACCTGATCCGGGAGCACCTGGAGCCGGTGCACCGCGCGGGTGTGGTGCCGCTATGCCTCGGTGGCGACCACTCGATGGTGCTGGCCGAGCTACGGGCGGCGGCCGCGGTGCACGGTCAGCTTGCGCTGGTGCACCTGGATGCCCACGCCGACATCTGGGAGTCGTACTACGGCGCCCGCTACTTCCACGGCACCGTGTTCAAGCGCGCGGTCGAGGAGGGTCTGGTCGACGCCTCGGCCTCGGTGCAGGCGGGGATGCGCGGGACGCTCTACGGAGAGAGCGACATCGAGGAGCCGCGCCGGCTCGGGTACGACGCCATCTACTGGGACGAGCTCGAGCAGCTGACTCCGGGGGCGTACGGCGACCGGGTGCGGGCGCGGGTCGGTGACCGCCCGGCATTCCTGTCGTTCGACATCGACTTCGTCGATCCGGCGTTCGCGCCGGCGACGGGCACGCCCGAGGTGGGTGGTCCCTCGAGCGGCCAGGCGCTGGCCTACCTGCGCGCGCTGCACGGGATCGACTTCCGCGGCTTCGACTGCGTCGAGGTGGCGCCGGTCTACGACCAGCCGGCCAACATCACCGCCTGGGTGGCGGCCAGCGCCTGCTTCGAGATGCTGTCGCTGCTGGCCGTCGGGCGCCGCGGCGGCGCTGCTACAGGCCCATGACGCCGACCAGCTCCCGCACGGCCTCGGCCGAGCGGTTCAGCTGCGCCTGCTCGTGGTCGGTCAGGTTCAGCTTGATGATCTCCTCGAGCCCGCCCGCGCCCAGCCGGCAGGGGACGCCCATGAAGATGCCGTTCAGCCCGAACTCGCCGGTCAGGTAGGCGGCGCAGGGCAGCACCCGCTTCTGGTCCTGCACGATCGAGTCGACCATCTCGACCACCGACGCGGACGGCGCGTAGTAGGCCGATCCCGACTTCAGCAGCTTCACGACCTCGGCGCCGCCGTCGCGGGTGCGCTGCACGATCTCGGCCAGCCGCTCCTGCCCGATCAGGTCGGTGATGGGGATCCCGGCCACGTTGGTGTACGAGGTGACGGGCACCATCTGGTCGCCGTGGCCGCCCAGCACGAAGCCGGTGACGTCGCGCACCGAGACGCCCAGCTCCCAGGCCAGGAAGGTTCGGAAGCGGGCCGAGTCGAGCACACCGGCCATCCCGATCACCCGCTCACGGGGCAGCTTGGCCTCGGCGAACGCCACCTGGCACATGGCGTCCAGCGGGTTGGTGACCACGATCAGGATCGTGTCGGGTGAGCGTGACACCAGGTTCTGGGTCACGTCCGCGACGATCTTCTGGTTGGTCGTGAGCAGGTCGTCCCGGCTCATGCCCGGCTTGCGCGCGATCCCGGACGTGATCACGCAGACGTCCGACCCGGCCGTCTCCTCGTACCCGTTGGTGCCGATCACGTTGGGCTCGTACCCGAGCACCGGGCCGGTCTCGTTCAGGTCGAGCGCCTTGCCCTGCGGCAGCCCCTCGACGATGTCGACCAAAACGACGTCGGCATAGTCCCGCTCGGCCAGTCGCTGGGCGGTGGTCGCGCCGACGTTTCCGGCACCGACGACCGTGATCTTGAGACGACTCATAGTGGTGGTTCCCCCCGGGATAAAGACGGTTGCTGGCGGTTCAAAATTGCGGCAGGCATCTTCGCACGAACGGCTACCATCCGGTCGAAGTCGAAGCGATTGGAAAGGCGCGTGATGGCGGACAAGGGTGGACTCGAGGGGATCGTCGTCGCGCGCAGCCGTCTCTGCTCGATCGACGGCCAGAAGGGCGTTCTCATCTACGGCGGGTACGACGTCGGCGACCTCGCCGAGCACTCGAGCTACGAGGAGACGTGCTTCCTGATCCTGCGCGGCCGGCTGCCCCGCCGCGACGAGCTGGACGCCTTCACGTCCGACCTGGCCGCGGCCAGCCCGTTGTCCGGTGAGACCGCGGCCGTGATCGACATGCTTGCCAGCCACGCCGCCCCGATGGAGATGCTGCGCACCGCCGTTTCGGCCGACTCGTTCGACGACCCGGACAAGGACTCGAACGCCGAGGAGGCCAATTTCCGGAAGGCCACCCGGCTGATCGCGAAGATGCCGACGATGGTGGCGCGCTACGACCGCCGCCGCCGCGAGCTGGATCCGGTCGAGCCCGATCCTGGCCTCGGCCACGCCGCGAACTTCCTGTACATGCTGTCGGGGGAGCGGCCCGACCAGCAGGCGGCCCGCACGTTCGACGTGGCGCTGATCCTGCACGCCGACCACGAGATGAACGCCTCCACGTTCACGGCGCGGGTGATCGCATCGACGCTCTCGGACATGCACTCCGCCATCACCGGCGCCATCGGCGCGCTCAAGGGGCCGCTGCACGGCGGCGCCAACGAGCAGGTGATGCACCTGCTGATGGACATCGGCAGCGACGAGAACATCGAGCAGGAGATCCGCGGCCGACTGGATCGCAAGGAGCGGATCATGGGCTTCGGCCACCGCGTCTACAAGACCTACGACCCGCGCGCCGTGATCCTCAAGCGCTACTCGCGGACGCTGGCCGAGCGCTCCGACGAGCCGCACTGGTTCGCGATGAGCGAGCACATCGAGAAGGCCGTGATGGAGGAGAAGGGTCTGTACCCGAACGTGGACTTCTACTCCGCCTCCACCTACCACTACCTCGGCATCGAGACCGGGCTGTTCACGCCGATCTTCGCGATGAGCCGGGTGGTGGGCTGGGCCGCGCACGTGATCGAGCAGCACGGCGACAACCGCCTGATCCGACCCAGCTCGGAGTACGTTGGCCCGGCGCTTCGGCCCTACCAGCCGATCGAGCAGCGGACGGCGCCGGAAGCCGCCTGAGCCGGTCCCGGTTGACAGATGAATCCCGTTGGGAGATGCTTGCCGGGCTGAAGCTCCGGTAGGAACATCTGATTGTTGGGGGGTCAACTGACGTGACCGGCCATCGAACCGTGCGCATCGTCTGCGTCGGACTGCTGCTCGTGGCCGTCGCGTCCATCACCGGCGGCACCTCCGCGAGGAGTGCCGGGGATGTCACGATCACCATCACCCAGGACGCGACGCCGGTGGCCTCGAACGGCACCGACGGCGACTTCAACGTGGTCGTCACGGCGACCAACAACACCGGCGCGGACCTCAGCGCGGAGACCCTTGACCTCACCCTGAACTTGCCTTCTGGGGTGGCACTCACGGGGTCGTCGACCGGCCTTTCCCTGTCGTCGTTGCCGACCGACACGACTCCCACCGTCGTGGCAACCATTCCTGCCCATGCCGGCCCGTCGGCATCGCCGGCAAGCGGCCTCACCGGCACGGGGACGATCAGCGGGGGTACGCCGGCCACGGTCGGCAACTACGACATCGCTGTGGACCAGGTGGCCGACCTTGGTATCGCGTGGAGTGGGCTGCCGACGACGAATCAGGTGGCGGGTCTGGACTCGTTCAATGCGACGGCGACGGTGACGAATTACGGGCCTTCGGATAGCGCCACTGGGTGGTCGGCGACGTTGACGGTGCCGACCGGGTTCGCGTTCACGTCGGCGACCGGGTGCACGATCTCGGGCGACAAGTTGACGGCGTCGTGTCCTTCGTCGGGTGTGAATCTTGATCCGACGGGTTCGTCGACGAAGGCGTTCCCGGTGTCGGTGAGCGTGTTGCACAACGCGGCGGCCGGCAGCGCGTCGATTGGCGCGTCGGTGACTCCTGATCCGTCGGTGCCTGAGGGCTCGGACACTCATCCTGATTCCAATCCCGGATCTGTTCCGGTGGTCGTTCAGGCCGATCTCGGAGTCGCCTGGAGCGGTCTGCCGACCACCAGTCAGGTGGCCGGCCAGGCTTCGTTCACCCCAACCGCGACCGTCACCAACACCGGGCCGTCGGACAGCGGCGGCGGCTGGTCGGCCAAGCTGACGCTCCCGACCGGGTTTGCGTTCCACGCGGCGCCCTCAGGCTGCACGTTGTCGGTCGCCAACACGATCGCGACATGCCCCGGCCAGAATCTGGACCCGAGCTCGTCGTCGACCGACCATCGCGACTTCTCGGCGACGGTGGACGTTCTGCACAACGCACCGGTCGGCGACGATGGTGTGGAAGCCAAGGTCACCCCTGGCATCGACGAGGGTACGGATACTGCACCTGACGACGTCGTCAAGACCGTTCCGGTGATCGCGATCGCCGATCTCGGAGTCGCGCTGACCGGCGTCCCCACCGCGAACCAGATCGCCGGCCAGGACTCCTTCCCCGCGACGCTCAACGTGACCAACCACGGTCCGTCCGACAGCGGCGCCGGCTGGTCGGCGTCGCTGACGATCCCGAGCGGCCTTGCCCTCGACACCTCCGTCGCGCTGCCGGGCGCCTGCTCGCAAGCCGCCGCTGTTGTCACCTGCAACGGCTCGAACATCGATCCCACCGCGGTGACACCCACCGTCCAGTTCCCGATCCAGGTGAAGGTGCTGCACGACGCGACGGTCGGCGATCACACGCTGAACGCTGCGGTTGCGCCGTCGCTGCCCGAGGGCGCCAACACCGCCACCAACACCACCTCCGCGCCCGTGCACGTGATCGCGCGCGCGGACCTGGCCCTGTCGGTGTCGACCACACCTGGCTCTGGTGCGTCACCCCCCTATGTGGCGGGCGACGGCACCAAGGGTGCATTCTCCTACGTGTACACCGTCACCAACAACGGGCCGTCCGACCACAACGGCGACTTCACCGTCACCGACACGCTCCCGGCCGGGTTCGTGTTCCAGTCGGGGGCCGGGTGTGGTGCGGTCGGCCAGGTCGTGACCTGCACCGACAGCTCCGTCCTCGATCCCACCAGCCCGACCGGCAAGAGCCACGTCTTCACCGTTGGTGTCAAGGTCGATCACACGGTGGCAGACAACAGCTACAGCGACAACGCGTCTGTGGCGACCGGGTCGACGGCGACTCCCGAGCCGGACAATCCGCCGAACAACAACTCGGCGAGTACCTCCGTGTCGGTGATCACCAAGGCCGATCTGGTCATCACAGGTACCGGCGACGGTGCCTCACGCTCGCCGGCGCTGATCTTCGCGAACGGGACACTCAGTCAGAACACCGTCACCTTCACGGTCACGTTCCATAACGGTGGGCCGTCGGACGCGCGTCATTCGACGCTGAAGTTCAACTCGCTCTCATCGCACCTCGGCGGCGCCGATTGGTGCCTTGTGACAGGAAGCGTGGCGTGCGGTCCCAGCGACACGTTCACGACGTACAGCGACGCCACGGGTGTCGATGTCGGGACGCTGGCGCCGGGCGATTCGGCCACCGTCGTACTGCGCGCCCATGCCCTCTCGACCGACCGCAACGGCCCGTTCAACGTCGCTCAAGGATTCGCGGTCTCGCTGCCGCTGCCGACCACCGACGACACCCCCAGTAACAACACCACCACCGCGCCCTCGGTCGAGATCGACACGGTCTCCTCGCCGCCCCAGAACGTGCAGGCGGTGCCCGGCAACGGCAACGCGATCGTCACCTGGCAGGAGCCATCCAACCTCGGCGGCCCCACCCGGACGATCATCGACTACTCGGTGACGGTTACACCAAGCGTTCCGCTCTCGCCGTTCACCGTCTCGGCAGGCGCGACCAAGGTTGCCTGTCCGAACCTGACCACGAACGATTGCTACCAGCTCAACGTTTCCGGCCTGGCCGTCACCAAACCCGCCACGACCTACGTGTTCGCCGTCACGGCCCGAAACCAGGTCGGATCGAGCGACTCGGCCAGCGCAAGCGCGAAGCCGTCGGCCAACGCCGCCGCCGCCCTCGTTCCGGCCGCGGGCAGCACGTTGTCGACCTGCACCGTCGCCACCACCGCGCAGCCGGTCTGCGTGAGCTTCACCGTTCCCGGCGGCGGCAGCGGCGGCGTGTTCGGCACGCTTGGCGGCTTCCCCGACGTAATTTTGCCCGGTGGCTTCTGTGGGGCGGGGGCCACCTGTAACACTCCGAGCGCATCGTCGGGCATTGGACCGCTGAGTGCCTACCTCAATCGGAAGAATCCGATCAAGGAAACGATTCTCTGGGACTCGAGCACGATCCCGGCGAGTGCGCTGAAGGCGAACTCCTGCGGAGCCAACAAGACGATCATCACGTGTTTCCCCAACAACGTGACGTTCTACGACGAGTCGTCGACCGCCCTGGCGGCCAACCAGCCGTCGGAACCCATGAACGCGCCCGGGCACATCCATTTCTGCGCCGACTCTCCCCGGAAGGGCGGCGCCGGCAACGTCAACTGGGCACGGTCGACGCCCTACACCGACTCGGCCGGCAGCGCGTGCATCCAGAGCATGACGGTGCAGACCGGTCAGCCTGGCCGCGACGCGCAGAAGGGTGACGTCCAGGTCGTCCTGCTGTTCACATCAGACAGCGACATCATCCAGGGGCATCGCTAGGTCAGTGACGCGTCGCCAGGGTGGCGTCCAGCGGCACCTCGGCAATATGGACAACCCCTAGCCTTCGGAACAGCTCGTCTGCCTCGGCCCGTGCCGCCGCGCCGGCCGAGCCGAACCGCTCCGTGACGCGTGCCATCGCATCGAGGGCCAGTGCGACCTCGTAGCGTGCGTTCCTGGCTCGCGCCACCTCGAGACTCACCTCGAACTCGGTGCGGGCGGCGTCAGCATCTCCGAGTTGCGCCAGAGCGTAGCCGAGGATCCGGTGCAGCATCGGGTCGTGGGTGTCTCCTCCGTGCGCCGCCGTCCGCTCGAGACACGAGCTCGCGACCTCCTGCGCGTCCTGCGCGCGCCCCTGGAGAACCAGCGCCTCCCCGATTCGTGCGTCGGTGTCGATCAAGTCGTGTTCGGACACCAGCGCGCTGAACCTTTCCCGCGAGGAATCGAACAGCTCCCCGGCCAAGGCGAAGTCTCCCGACCGGCTGGCCACGGTGCCGAGAGCGCTGGCTACGCTGGCCACGCCGAAGCTGTAGTCGGCTGCGCGCCACACCCGTGCCGCCTCCTCGAAGCGCGGCCGCGCTTCGTCGAGGTGGCCCTGGTCGCTCAGCACCTCCGCGATGTTGAACGTCCCGATGGCGGCGTCGACCTCGTCCCCCAGCCGCAGCCGCAACTGCCTGGCCCGCTCGAACAACTCGACAGCATCATCCCAGCGAGCCTCGTAGTAGGCGAATGTGCCGAGGTTGTTGTAGATGGTGGCCTGCGGCCCGAGTTTGCCCAGCTCGTCATACAGCTCGAGAGCCTGCTGTGAGTGGACGGCCTCGTCGCTTCGGCCCAGGTCGACCAGCGCCCAGTCGAGCACGAAGTACGCCTGTGCCATCGCCTCGCGCTCGTCCGCGCGCTGGGCGGCGTCGATGGCCTGGTTCAGCCAGCGCACGGCGTCCAGCCGCCGACCCTGCGACTGGCGGACGACCCCGTACTCCGCGAGCAGGCGCGCATGCTGCTTCGCGGCTGCGGCCTGGTCGTTGTCCGCGACCAGCTTGATGCCCCGACGCAGCCAGCTCAGCGCCTGCGGGTAGCTGCCGGCGCGCTCGGCGATGGTCGCCTGCTTTATGCACAGCCTGGCGAGGGCGACGGTGTCGGCGGCACGCAGCCGGCGGGCGCGTGCGTAGGCATCCCGGGCGTCGGGATACTGCCCCATCCGCTCACGCAGGTCGCCAAGCGCTTCCAGCGCCTCGGCCACATCCACGTCCGCCAGGCCCTCCATGCCCCGCGCGCTCTGCAGCGCCTGCTCCAGGTGCTCGGCGGCATCCACGATCGCGAACTTCCGCTCGGCAGCCTCTGCAGCCTGCCTCGAATAGCGCCAGGCCTTGTCGTGGACGCGGCCGTGGAAGAAGTGCAGCGCCAGCAGGTCGAGATGGGCTTCGTCGTTCGCGCGCTCGCGCTCGATCGTCTCACCGGCGCGGACGTGCAGGTCCCGGCGCCGGCGGTATGCCAGCCCCTCGTAGGCGGCGTCGCGCATCAGGGCGTGGCGGAAGCGGTGGAAGCCGGCGCCGTCCTGGATCACGAAGTCGCCCAGCCGCCGCCAGGCCGCCGCGCCGGTGGCCGACTCATCCAGAAGCTGCTCCGCGAGTGCGGAGCGGAACCGCAGCCCCAGCACCGACGCCACCCGAAGCAGGCGGCGGTCGGGCGCCGCCAGCTGGTCGATCTGCGCCGTCACCATTGCCTCCACCGTGTCCGGCAGCCCCTCGGTGGTGCCCGCCAAACGCGTCGCGCTCAGCAGCTCCTGCAGGAACAGCGGGTTGCCACCCGATCTGCGAGCGAGGATCGACATCTCGTGCGGGCGCAGCGGCGAATCCTCGGTCGCGGCGATCAGCAGCTCGACCACCTTCTCCTCGGCGAGGGTGTCGAGATGCAGCGACACCGTGGCCCCGCCTGCCGGCGCCGCGAACCCGGAAGCCTCGTTGCGCCGGGTGACGCCGATCAGCCACGGCCGGCCGGCCACCTCGCGGCAGAGCTGAAGCAGCAGATCAGCCGACGCCTCGTCCATCCAGTGCGCGTCCTCGATGGCGATCAGCGTCGGGCCGCTGAGGATGCTGCCCAGCAGCTTCGTCACCACCTCGTTCAGCTTCGCCCGGCGGAACTCCTGGCCGAGCTGTTCGACGTCCGGGTTCGTCGGCATGTCCAGGTCGAGCGGAACACCGAGCAACGGCAGCCACGTGGACAGCTCCGGGGCGCTGCTCCACACCACGTGCATCAGCCTCGACACGATCGCCTCGCGCGACGCGTCGGCATCGACCTCCAGGGCCTGCAGCAGCAGCGGGCGCAGCGCCGCGTAGGGAGTCGATGCGCCGTACAGGTCGCAGCTGGCCGACAGCAGCCGCATCTCGCTGCCCACCTCCCGCATCGCGGCCAGCATCCGCGTCTTTCCGATCCCCGGCGGGCCGACGATCTCGACGATCGAGCCCTCTCCTTGCAGCCCGGCGCGGACGGCGCGCTGCAGGATCCCGGTCTCGAAATCGCGTCCCACCATGGGCAGCTCTCGCTCGCCGGTCGTGGCCTTCGCCCCCAGCGGCCGGCCGATCACCGATGCGTAGACCGGGAGCGTCTTGCCCTTGACCATGAACGGGTCGAGCTCGGTCGTCTCGAACGTCACCGAGCAGGCGTCCAGCACGCTCTGCGCGGCCAGGATCTGGCCGGGCTCGGCCTTGCCCATCACGCGGGCGGCCAGGTTGACTGCGTCGCCCATGACGGTGTAGGTGCGCCGGTAGGACGGGCCGATGTCGCCCGCGAACACCGGGCCGGTGTTGACGCCGACCCGGATCGGGATGCGCAGCTCGGCGGCCTGCAGCTCGCGCAGCGCCGCCAGCATGCGAGCCTCGTCGTCCGGGCTGGCGGTGGGCGCGCCTGCCACCAGGATCAGCTTGCCGCCGTCGCGGTCGACGTCGGTGCCCAGGAAGGTGACGCCATGCGCCTCGCAGGCAGTCTGGGCGGCTGACACCAGCGCCTCCAGCGCGTCGGCCACCTCATCGGCCGGACGCGCGGCGACCATCTCGTCGAGGCCGTCGAAGTGGATGAAGCCGATGGTGACGCGACGATGCTCCGGGTCGCCGTGCCCGGTCAGCAGCAGCTCCCGCAGGGACATCGGGATGCACTCCGCCAGATCCACCGACGGCGGCACGTGCTGTGGATCGGGCTCGTAGTTTCGGGCCTCGTCCGGCCGCAGGTGACGCCGTAGCCGGATGCCCTCGCCCTTCGGCTGGGACAGGAGCTCGGGCGGCAGCTGTGCTGCGGTGTCAAGGCTGACGACGATCTCGCCCGCGTCGGCCGTGCCCTCCATGGCGACCACGGTGCTCGCTCCGGGGCCGGTCAACAGCAGCTCGCGGTGTCGCTCGCCGACGAGGAAGAAGTGGAACTCGCCGGAGTGGACGCCGACCGACATGCGCAGGCGCACCTTGCCGGCCGAGGTGTCGATTGCACCCATCTCGCTGAGCGTCCGCCGCATGCCGATCGCGGCGGCGACGCCGTCCGACGCGTGGTGCTCACCCGAGAAGAACAGGAGCAGGGCGTCCCCGCCGAACTTGATCAGACCGCCGCCGTTGGCGTAGGCCGTGCCCAGCAGCTGGCGGAACACGAAGCCGACGACGTCGGTCACCTCCTCGGCGCCGACGCGGCCGAGCCGTGCCAGCCGCTCGGACATCTTGGTGAAGCCGGAGATGTCGACGAACACGACCGTGCCCTCGAGCGCCCGCACCCGCACGTCCGGCTGCTCGCTGATCCAGCGGATTGTCAGGCGCGGCAGAAACGGCCGCAGCTTCGACGAGCGATCGGTGGAGACGTTAGCCACGTGGTACCTCGGAGAGGACGGCGGGTTCGGTCAAGTGTAAACCTGGAGGGCGCGCGCCGGAACCGCCGGCTCAGGTCTGCAGCTCGCCCAGCTCGTTGAGCCGGGCATCGGCGATCGCATCGGCCTGGCCGGCGACCGTCACGTCGCCGGTCACGATCCGCAGGAACTCGTCCCGCTCGAGCGCGTAGAGCTCCGCCGCGTCGGCCACCCGCACCGTGGCGGTGCGCGGCACGTCCCGCAGCAGCGCGATCTCGCCCACCAGCGACCCGGGGCCGAGGTCGGCGACGTGGAAGCCGTCCTTGATCACCTCGACGGTGCCGCTCTTGACCAGGAAAACGCGATCGCCGCGATCGCCCTGCCGCATCAGCACGTCGCCGGACTCGGCGTCGACCCGCTGCAGGTGGCTGGCCACGCGCTCCATCTCGGCCGGTGGCAGGAATGAGAACAGCTCGACCGAGCGCAGCAGCCGGATGCGGGCGGGGTCGGCCGCCGCCAGCCGGTCGACCCGGCTGAGGCCGCGCCAGGCAACCAGAAGGCCGATCGGCTGCAGCGCGCCCACCAGCACCAGCGTGGTCGAAAGCGACGTCACCGAGGCCAGCGCCGCCACCGTCAACGCGCCGAGGCCGATCGCCGCCCGCATCAGGCTCTCCAGCACCCCGAACACGCGCGCCAGCAGACGGTCGTCGGCCGCCCGCTGCAGCAGGGTGAACGTGACCACGTCCATCAGCACCAGGCCGGTGCCGGTCACGATCACCATCGCGTAGGCGACCACGGTGACGGTGGTCACGGCCAGCGCCACCAGCGCCGCCGACCACGCGATCAGACCCACCGCCATGGCCGGCACCAGCCGCGGCCGCCCGACCAACCCGGCCGATCCGATCGCCCCCAGGATCGCCCCGACGCCGGCCGCCGAGGCCAGCAGCCCGGCCCCGCCCTCTGCAGCGCCCAGCCTCTGCACCGCAACTGCCACCACCAGCACCTGGAAGAACGCGCCCCACACGACCATCGACAGGCCGAAGGTGCCCATCAGCACGCGCACGTCGGCGTTGGAGGCGACCGTCGCGAATCCGGCCAGCGGGCGGCGGGTGCGCGACACGCCGGCGGCCAGGGCCGCAGCCGGGGTGCTGGGCACGCGGCTGACCGCCAGCGCGGTGGCGAAGGACAGCGCCGCCAGCGCGGCGAATGCCGGGGCGGCGCCCGCCCACACGATCAGGCCGCCGGCCAGCGCCGGCCCGGCCAGGTTGCCGACGCCCTCGAACATCGAGACGAGCACATTCGCGGCCGTGAGCTGGGCCGGCGTCTCCGACAGCCTCGGCAGCAGCGCCGCCTGCACCGGCCGGTAGACGGGGATCACCACCGCCGCCACCACCGCCAGCACGAACACCGGCCAGCGGCTGTGGGCCATCGCCACGGCCAGGCTCATGCAGGCCACCACCGCCGATGTCAGCAGCGCCGCCGCGACCAGCACCAGACGGCGGTCGAAGCGGTCGCCGAGGCCCGCCGTAAACGGTGCCGTCACCGCGGAGGCGGCCGACCGCGCGGCCGCCAGCAGGCCTGCCGCGGTGATGCCGCCGTGGCCGTAGGCGAACACCACGAGCGCGATCTCGAGGCCCTGTTCGGCGGTGATGTACGCCGCCCAGGCGGCCTGCGCCCATGTCAGCCGGCGGCTCCGCCCCACCAGCCGCACCGCTCGCGCCACGGGGGTCAGTGCCCGCATGGCCGCGTCGGGTCAGTCCACTGCCGAGGGAGCCGACTCTCGCATGCGCGCCGCCAGCGTCCGCAGCATCGCCAGCGCCACCTTGGGCTCGCTCTCCAGCACCTTCTGGAACGCCGTCCGCCCCAGGCGCATGGTCAGCACCTCGGACTCGGCCTCGACCGTGGCCGTGCGCGGCGCCGCATCGAGCAGTGCCAGCTCGCCGAAGAAGTCGCCCCGGCGCAGCTTCACCGAGCGCTTGCCGGGCTTGCGAACCGCAGCCGAGCCATCCAGGATCACGTAGAAGGCGTCGCCGGGATCATCGACCCGCACGATCGCCGTGTAGGGCGCATAGCGCTTCATCGTCGCCTGGCCGGCCACCCGCCGCAGGTGCCGCTGGGAGAGGCCCGTGAACAGCGGGACGGTGCTGAGCACGTCGGCCCAGGCCTTGACGGAGCGACCGTCCGTGCCCAGCGAGAGTGCCCGGGCGATCGGGTCGCGGTGTTGCGTGGACGGCGTCATGTGTGTGTGCGCTCCTGGTGGGGTCGCCCAGTCTACTGAGCGGCGGGCGCGTGCTCAACCCGGGCCAGCCGGTCGGGCATCAGGCGCATCGTCGTGGTGCCGTCGTGCTCGAATCCGACCTTGAGGTACGCATGCACGGCGGCCCGGTTGCGGGGGTCGACCTCGAGCGCGATCTCGCGCAGCCCCAGCTGCTCGAACCCGAACCGGCAGACCATGGCGGTGGCCTCGGTGCCGATGCCGCGGCCGCGGAACTCGGCGGCTCCGATCATGATCGAGAACTTGGCCCGGCGGCGGCCGATCGGGGTGAGACGGGCATCGCCGATCAGCCGGTCGCTCTCACGGTGGCGCAGCGCAAACACCACCCGCTCGGGATCGCTGAGGATGCGCCGCCCCCAGTCGAGCAGGGAGCTGGGGGAGTGCGTCTGCACCGGCTGGTCACCGGGCGCGTAGAGGTAGCGGGTGGTGGTGGGATCGTCCATCCAGCGAACCCAGTCGCCAACGGAGTCGGTGGACAGCGTCGCCAGGCACACCAGCTGTCCGCAGATCGGCTCCTTGATGGTCACCCAGGCAGCCTACCCAGCCGCCTCGCTGCGGTCAGCGTACGGAGTTGACGATCTCGGCGGAGAGGCTCGGATACTGGGCCAGGAACTCCGCCCGCTCCGCCTTCAGCCGCTCCACCCGCTGCCGGTACTCGTCGCTGCGGCCGGTCGCCTCGTACAGCCGTCGCGGCTGCAGCAGGTCGATATCCGCGGCGTCGATGCCGGGCACGTGCGAGGCCACCTTGTAGCCGAAGTCGGGGTCGACCTCCCACTCGATGGTGCCCTCGGCGATGGCCTTGACGATGGCCGAGGAGTGGGGGATCCGCACCTTCTTGGAACCGCTCTCGCTCTCGGGCCCGCCCACGCGGCCGGTGTTCATGATGTACACGTCGATCGGGTGCTGCTCGAGCAGCTCCAGGAAGCGGTTGCCCTGGCCGTCGTGGTGCATCGGGAAGAACGGGTTGGTGCCCGGCACGCGCAGGAACACGCCCTCCTCGTCCTTGCCGCCGGCGGCCGTCCCGGTGGTCTCGCCCAGCATGAAGAAGGCGGCTGCCTGCGGGCCCTCCAGCCGGGCGACGGCCGGGATCACGTTCTCGTTCCGGTTCAGCACCAGCAGGAAGTCGGCCTGTTCGATCGACGACGCCTCGGCCGCCTCGATGTCCGCGAACGAGAACACGGCGCGGCCGTTCTTGGTGTAGCTCTCGTCGAAGAAGTCGACGACGCCGCGCTCGTCCATGCTGACGTTCTCGAGGTATGCGCCGGGCTTCGTGACCGCGCCGTGGATGGTCGGCTCGTCCTTGGGGTTGAGCGCGAAGGTCTTGGCGAAGCAGCCGGCCTCGGTGGCCGAGATCGACCCATCCGGCCACCAGGCGACGAAGTCGTCCTGCACCGGCAGCGATCCATTCTGCCGGGTGAACGTGGTGGTGGTCTTGCCGGTGCCGGACAGCCCCACGATCAGTCCGGTCTTGACGCCGGCGCTGGTCGGGATCATCTTGCAGCCGGCGTGCAGCGCCAGGCCGCCTCGTTCGAAGACGAGGTGGTTCCACATGCGCAGGCCGCCCTTCTTCGACTCGCCGAAGTAGTCGGAGTTGAAGACCCGCGTGACGTACAGATCGAGGTTGACCGCGATCAGGCGGTCGTCCGGGTAGCCGGGCACGGCCAGGTTGGGCGTGTAGATCACCAGCAGCTCCGGCTCGAACTCGCCGGACTCGGGATCGTGGAAGTAGAGGACATCCTGCATGCCCGCGATGTTGCCGTTGGCGGCCTCGACGTAGAGCCGGGCCGGTACCCGGCGCTCGGCGGTGTCGCCGATGTAGCCGTCGACCACGATCATCTCCTGGTCGGCGATGTAGGCGTTCTGGAGCTCGGTCACGCGCTGCCACTCGTCGCGGTCGATGGCCTGGTGCGGATAGGAATCGGGGTCGTCGGCGACGATGTAGGTGCTGCCCTTGGAGCGGGCCAGCACCTGCGTCTGGACGTTCGGCGCGCCGTACTCGGTGGGGCGCGCGGTGGGCATGGCCAGCGCCCGCGCGAGCAGCTCCGACTGCGGTAGGTCGTGGTGCACCTGCCGTGCGGCAGGTAGCGCAAAGGCCATCTTCGCCAACGTTCCTCCCAGATGAGAGCGCGACGAGGCGGTCGCGCGCCCAACCAGGATACCGCAAGGTGGAGGGTTTGTCGTTGCTTGTGACAAAGCTTGTAACAACGGCTTCGTACCCGCCTGGCAGCGCGGCCCGCCGGTACGGCTTGGTAGGCTGCAGACAGCGATTCCCTCGAGCAGCGGAGGCGTTGATGGTGCGTCACGACGTGGTGGTGGTCGGTGCCGGATTGGCCGGAATGCGGGCTGCAATCGAGGCATCGCGCTACGGCGCCGACGTGGGGGTGGTCTCCAAGCTGCACCCCACGCGCAGCCACTCGGGCGCCGCGGAGGGCGGCATCAACGCCGCGCTCGGGAACGCCGGCGAGGACGATCCGCAGCAGCACACCTTCTTCACCGTCAAGGGCTCCGACTACCTGGGCGACCAGGACGCGATCGCGGTCATGTGCGAGGAGGGGCCCGGCGACATCTACGAGCTCGAGCACATGGGCGCGATCTTCTCGCGCACCGAGGACGGCCGCATCGCGCAGCGCCCGTTCGGCGCCGGCGGCGCGCCGCGCACCTGCTACGCGGCCGACATCACCGGCCACGTGCTGCTGCACGTGCTCTACGAGCAGCTGGTCAAGAGCGGCGTCACGGTCTACGAGGAGTGGTTCGCGCTCGACCTGGTCACCGACGGCGAGCGCTGCGTCGGCGTGACCGCCTGGGATCTGGTGCGCGGCGGCGTGCAGGGCGTGGAGGCGTCGGCCGTGATCATGGCCACCGGCGGCCTGGGGCGCATGTACCGCGGCACCACCAACGCCTACGCCTGCACCGGCGACGGCATGTCGATGGCATGGCGGGCGGGGGTGCCGCTGAAGGACATGGAGTTCATGCAGTTCCACCCGACCACGCTCAAGTCAAACGGCGTGCTGATCACGGAGGGCGCCCGCGGCGAGGGCGGCTACCTGCGTAACAGCGAGGGCGAGCGCTTCATGTTCAACTACGCCCCCAACGCGGGCGAGCTGGCCTCGCGGGACGTGGTGTCGCGCTCGGAGCAGACCGAGATCGACGAGGGCCGCGGGGTCGACGGCTGCGTGCTGCTCGACCTCACCCACCTCGGCGCCAAGCGCATCAACGAGCGGCTGCACGGCTCCCGCGAGCTGGCCATGGACTACGCCGGCGTCGATCCGATCGAGGAGCCGATCCCGGTGCGGCCGGGATCGCACTACCACATGGGCGGCATCGACACCGACGTCTGGGGCCACACGCTCATGCCCGGCCTGTATGCGGCCGGCGAGTGCGCCTGCGTGTCGGTGCACGGCGCCAACCGGCTGGGCGGCAACTCGCTGCTGGAGACGGTCGTGTTCGGCCGGCGCACCGGCGCGGCGGCTGCGCAGGACGTCCGGCGCAACGGCACCGGCGGCGTCTTCTCGCCGTCTGCCGCAGGCATCGCCGAGCGTAGCATCGGCCGGCTGCTCGACAAGAACGACGGCGAGCGTCCCCACGTGCTGCGCCAGGAGCTGGCCGATGCCATGTATGACAACGCCGGCATCTTCCGCACGGCCGAGGGGCTCGAGGCCTGCAAGGCGAAGGTGGAGGAGCTGCGCGAACGCTACGAACGCGGCGTTGTCGTGCAGGACAAGGGCCGGGACTTCAACACCGATCTGATCCAGGCGATCGAGCTGGGCTCGATGCTGGAGATGGCCGACTGCCTGGTCACCGGCGCGATCGCCCGCACCGAGAGCCGCGGCGCCCACAGCCGGCTGGACTACCCCGAGCGCGACGACGAGGCCTGGCTGCGGCATACGCTGGCGTTCTACGACGAGGGCCAGGTGCGCCTCGACTACCGGCCCGTCACCATCACCGAGTACGAGCCCGCCGTCCGCAGCTACTAGGAGCACGAGTGCAGGTAACCCTCAAGATCGAGCGCTACAACCCCGAGTCCGACGAGAGCCGGCAGGAGACGTTCACGGTGGACGTGGTCGAGGAGGCCACGCTGCTGGACGTGCTGGACGTGATCAAGGACGAGGTGGACGGGTCGCTCACCTACCGCAAATCCTGCCGGATGGCGGTGTGCGGCTCCTGCGGCATGCGCATGGACGGGGCCGCGGTGCTGGCCTGCAAGACGCCGATGCGCCCGGTCGTCGAGGCCGGCGAGGTGCCGGTGATCTCGCCGATGGGCAACCTGCCGGTGCTGAAGGACCTGGTCGTGGACATGGAGCCCTTCTGGGCGAAGTTCCGCGCCATCAAGCCCTACCTGGACGACGGCGGCGAGGAGCCGCCGGTCAAGGAGTGGCGCATCCAGCAGGAGGAGCTCGACCGCGTCATGACCGAGGCGCTCTGCATCCAGTGCGGCTGCTGCGTGTCGGAGTGCAACTCGATGGAGGCCGACCCCGACTTCCTCGGCCCGGCCGCGCTCGCCAAGGCCGCCCGCTTCGTCAACGACGTGCGTGACCGCGGCGGCAAGAGCCGGCTCGAGATCTACAACGGGCCGCACGGTGTCTGGGACTGCACCCGCTGCTACTTCTGCAACCAGCGCTGCCCCAAGGGCGTGCACCCGCGGGATGCGATCGCGAAGGTGGGTGCGGCCATCTACCAGGAGGGCATGCACTCGGACGGCGGCGCCCGCCACGCGAAGGTGTTCGTCAAGTCCACGCACCAGACCGGCTACCTGCTGGAGACGCACCTGGTGCCCGAGACGGTGGGAGCCGTGAACGCGATCAAGGAGATCCCGTTCGCGCTGCGGCTGGCCCGGGCCGGCAAGGTGCCGAACCCGCTGAAGCCGCACAAGGCCAAGAAGCTGGACGAGGTGCGCAAGCTGAACAAGCTGATCGAGTCCCAGGAGCAGGCGACGCTGGAGGCCGCGAACGCCGGGCCGACCAGGCCGCCCGCCGACCCTGCACAAGCAAAGGAATCCGAGTGAAGTCAAGCTACGCCTACTACCCGGGCTGCCTCGCGAGCCTGTCGCAAAAGGAGCTCGACACCTCCACCCGCGCGATCGCCGACAAGCTGGGGATGACGCTGGTCGACATCCCCGGGTTCACCTGCTGCGGCGCCGGCGACGTGCACGAGGCGCGCCCGGAGTACTACCTGCACCTGAACGCCCGCATCCTCGGCCAGGCCGAGCAGCTCGGCCAGGACACGCTGATGACGATCTGCAACGTGTGCACGCTCAACCTGCGCCAGGCAAACGCGAAGCTGCAGGCCGACCCCGAGCTGCTGCAGCGGGTCAACCGCAACCTCAAGGAGGTCGGCGCGGCGTCCTACTCGGGCGGCGTCGACGTCCGCCACCTGCTCTGGGAGATCGCCGAGGGCGATGGCTACGAGAAGCTCAAGCAGATCGCCGAGAAGCCGCTGACGGGCGTCAAGATCGCGCCGTTCTACGGCTGCCAGATCCTGCGGCCGTCGCGCCTGCTGGGGTTCGAGGATCCCGACCGGCCGCAGTCGCTGGAGCGGATCATCGAGGCCTGCGGCGCGGAGCCGGTCGATTACCCGAGCAAGATCAAGTGCTGCGGGTTTCCGATCGTGCTGGCCCGCGCCGAGGTGGCGCTGGGTGAGCTGATCCAGCCCCTAGCCGAGGCCAAGGAGGCCGGCGCGGACGCAATGGTGACCCCGTGCCCGCTCTGTCACCTGTCGCTGGACGCCTGGCAGGGCAAGGCATCACGCGAGGCCGACATGGAGTTCGACCTGCCCATCTTCCACCTCGCCCAGCTGGTGGGCGCGGCGGCCGGGCTCAGCTACGACGAGCTCCAGTTCAAGCGCCACATCGTCAAGGCCTACCCGGTCACGGACAAGATCTACCAGGGAGTCTGACCCCGGTGGGTGTCCGGCCTGCACCCGGAGGGGGCGCGTGAGCCCCAGCTACGCCGCGCTGTTCCGCTCGCCCTACCGCGCGATGATGGTGGCCGCCCTGGGCGCCACCTTCCTGGGCTCGCTGGACGCGCTGATGGTGGTGACTGCGCTGCCCAGCGCGGCGCAGGACATCGGCGGCGTCGACCTGATCTCGCTGGCGGTGGGCGCCACCATGGTGACGATCGTGATGACGCTGCCGCTGGCCGGGGCGCTGATCGACCGCTACGGCGTTGCCCGCAGCTTCGCGATCGCCTGCGTACTGTTCTCGGCCGCGAACGTGCTGGGCGGGCTGGCCCCGTCGATGCCGGTGGTGGCCCTGTCACGGGGGGTGCTGGGGCTGGGCGCCGGGTTCATGTTCGCGGTGCCGCTGGGCCTGTTCGCGCTGTACGTGCCGAACGAGCTGCGCCCGCGGGCGTTCGGCCTGAACGCGGCCATGTGGGGCGTCTCGGCCCTGATCGGGCCGGCGCTTGGCGCCGCCCTGACCGGCTCGGTGGGCTGGCGCTGGGTGTTCTGGGTGAACCTGCCCCTGATCGCGATCGTGGCCTGGGCGGCGCGGCTGGCGCTGCAGTCGCACCCCGCCCGCGAGCCGAGGCACGACGCCCAGCCGCTGAACGTGGTGGGGCCGGTGCTGCTCGGAACCACCGTGCTGTTCCTGCTGGTGGCCGCCCGCGAGCCGGCCGTCGCGCTGGCCGCGCTGGTGCCGGCGATCGCGTTCCTGGCGCATGAGCGGCGAACGGCGGTGCCCGTGTTCACGCACCGCCCGGTGTCGATCGCCGCCAACGTGACGGCGCTGGCGGCCGGCTCCGCGTTCCTCGGCGCCGAGGTGTACCTGCCGCTGCAGCTGCAGGTCGGGTTTGGAGAGCCGGTGGCGGTGGTGGCGGTGGCGCTGGTGCTGACGACGCTGGGGTGGACGACGGGCTCGATGGTGGCGGCGCGGATCGGGGCGCCGCCCCGCGACCAGATCATGCTGGGCTCGCTGCTGGTGTTCGTGGGCACGCTGATGATGGCGCTGCCCGCGGGCGGGGTGGTGCTGCCGATCGTGTGCTACGCCGTGTCCGGCCTGGGCATGGGCATCGCCAGCCCGGCGCTGTTCGAGGTGGTGCTGGCCGACGGCGACGCCGGACGCGAGGGCAAGTCCACCTCGTCGATCCCGCTGGCGCGCCAGGTGGGAGCGGGCCTGGGCACGGCCGTGGCCGGCATCGTGTTTTTGGCCTCGTTGTCCGATCAGGCGATCAAAGCTGCCGAGCGCAAGGGAGCCCACGTGCCGGCCGTGGTGCCGGCGGCACGGCACACGTACATCGCGGCCGCGCTCTTGAGCGCGATCGGGCTGGTGGCGTGCTACTGGCTGCGGCGCGAGCCCAGCCACGCGGTGGCGCCCAGTGCCGACCGAGCCGCCGCGTAGCTGTCACGACCTGGTGGCGGTGCTGTCACACCGTCCGGCGTGTCCGTGATCCGTGCGACACTGACGAGCATGGGCGCGGGCACCGCCACCACCGATCTCTCGGCCGAGCTGCAGCGGCTGTTCGGCTTCGAACGCTTTCGCCCCGGGCAGCGCGAGGCGATCGAGGGCACCCTGTCGGGCCGCGACGTGCTCGCGATCATGCCCACCGGCTCGGGCAAGTCGCTCTGCTACCAGCTGCCGGCGCTGCTCGGCGAGGGTGTCACGCTGGTCGTCTCACCCCTGATCGCGCTGATGCAGGACCAGTCGGCCGCGCTTCGCGCCGGCGGCCACGACGACGTCGAGATGATCGCCTCGATCATGACCGGCGAGCAGGTGGGCGTGGCCCTTGCCCGCATCGCCGCCGGCCGCGCGCGTCTGGTCTACGTCGCCCCCGAGCGCTTCTCCAGCCGCCGCTTCCTGGACGCGATCGGCCAGGCCAACGTCGACCGGCTCGCGATCGACGAGGCGCACTGCCTGTCGGAGTGGGGTCACGACTTCCGGCCCGACTACCTGCGGCTGTCGGATGTGCGCAAACGGCTCGGCACCCCCGCGACGCTGGCCCTGACCGCGACGGCCACGCCGCGCGTCGCCCGCGACATCGTCTCGGCGCTGGAGCTGCGCGACCCGGTGATGGCCCGCACCGGCTTTGACCGCCCCAACCTGTTCCTGGAGGTGCTGCACGTGGCCGGCGAGGCCGGCAAGCCGCGCATGCTGCTGGCGCACCTGAAGGACCGCAAACGGCTCCCGGCGGTGGTCTACTGCGGACGCCGCAAGACCTGCGAGCAGGTGGCCGCGCACCTGCTCGGCGACGGCATCAGCGCCGCGCCCTACCACGCCGGCCTGCCCGCGCACGAGCGCACCGCCACGCTCCAGCAGTTCCTGGCCGGCGAGCTCGAGGCGGTCGCGGCGACCACCGCGTTTGGCATGGGCATCGACAAGGCCGACGTGCGCTCGGTCGTGCACTGGACGATCCCGTCCTCGCCCGAGGAGTACTACCAGCAGGCGGGCCGGGCCGGCCGCGACGGTGCTCCCGCGGTCTGCACGCTGCTCTACACCGCCGCCGACAAGGGCCTGATCGCCTACTTCATCGACCGCGCGAAGCTGACCGAGGCGCAGCTGCGCTCGGTGCACGCGCTGCTGGCGGCGAACGCCGACCCGTCGGGGGTGTTCCGGGTGTCGGAGTCGGACGTGCCCGCCGACGACCCTCGCGTCGCCGTCGCCGTGCTGGAGCGGGCCGGGGCGCTGGAGCTGTTTCCGGCCCGAAGCGGCGGCTTCTCGGGCAGGCTGGCGGAGCCCGCCCTCAGCCGCCGCCACTCGGCCGCGGCCATGGTCGCGATGAAGCGCCAGCAGAACCTGCGCTGGGACCGGCTGAAGGCGATCGACCGCTACGCCGCCGGCGACGGCTGCCGCCGCGCCGCCCTGCTCGGCTACTTCGGCGACACGCCGGAGCCGCGGCCCGACGAGCTGTGCTGCGACAACCACGGCACCCGTGCCCGCTCGCCGCTGCAGGTGGACGAGCGCGAAGCGGTGCTGCTGTGCGTGGAGGAGACACGGGGCGCCGTCGGGCGCACGCGGCTGACCCAGATCCTGCGCGGCGGCCGTGCCCGCGACCTGCTGGCCGCCGGCCACCACAAGCTCGAGAGCCATGCCCGCCTCGCCCACCGAAACGAGGCCCAGGTGCTGGAGGTGATCGACGGGCTGATCGCCGACGGCACGCTGGTCAAGACCGACGGCAGGTATCCGGTCGTGCGCCGCGCGCCGCCGGCGGCTGATGGTTGATTCCACGGGATCCGTGGCTTCTGGTCGCAGGACGAGGTGTTCGAGACGACGGGATCGACCGCAGGGCAGGCTCGGTGAAGGCTGTTCAAGGGCGATCGTGGCGTCTGGGGCGACTCGGACCAGCTCCAGGGCCAAGCAGCCCGTGGAACCAATCATCTAGTGGAGGACCCGAAGCGGGCCACCGCCAGCCTGCGCTTCGCGTACGAGGGCGGCGAGCCGATCCCGCGGGCGGGTGATCTGAGCGTGATCCTCGACGGCGACGGCGAGCCGCTGTGCGTGATCCGCACCACCCACGTCGAGATCCGCCGCTTCGCCGATGTGGACGAGGGGTTCGCGTGGACCGAGGTGAGGGTGATCGCAGCCTCGCCTACTGGCGCGAGGCCCACGTCGGCTTCTTCACGGCCACCGGGACGCCGCCCGAGGACGACACCGAGGTCGTCCTCGAGCGCTTCGATCTGCTCTGGGCGCCGCCGGCGGGCGGCTGGCTCCGGCACCGTTTCGCCACCATCCGTGACCACCCCGTTTCCGCTTGCGCCGGTAGCTTGGCGACATGTCCCGGCTGATCCCGATCCTGATCGTCGCCGCGCTGGCCGCCGCCGGCTGGTGGTGGGTGCACGGGGGCGGGCCGCCGCCGGCCGAGGCCACGGTGTCGCGCGTGGTCGACGGCGACACCGTCTGGGTGCGGGCCGGATCGCGCTCGCTGGATGTGCGGCTGCTGGGCATCGATACGCCCGAGACGGTCGACCCCCGCCGGCCGGTCGGCTGCTTTGGCCCCGAGGCGTCCGCGTACACCAAACACCTGCTGACGGGCCGCCGGGTGCGGCTGGTCTACGACCGCCAGCTGCACGACAGGTACGGACGCTGGCTGGCGTACATCTACCTGGAGCGGCCGGGGCGTCCCGACCTGTTCGTGAACGCGCGGCTGGTGTCGGCCGGGTACGCCCGCACGCTGTCGATCCCGCCCAACACCGCCCACGCAACCGACCTGTCCGCACTCGAGCGCGAGGCGGCGTTGGCCGGCCGCGGGCTGTGGGCGGCCTGCGGTTGAGGACCGGTAGACTGCGGCCATGCGCCGTCTGATTGGCATAGCTGTGATCGCCGCGACCGCCGCGGTGATCGCGCGCCGGCTGACGAACCGGGATGACCCGGTCGCCGCCAGCGGCAACGGGCACACGGCGGACCAGGAGCGCGTCGAGATGCTGCGCGAGCGGATCGGAGCCGCCCGCCGCAGGCTTCGCGACGAGTTCGACAGCGTGCGTGGCAGCGACTAGACGCGCGCTCGGCGCGCTACTCGCGGGCGGTGGGCTGCTGGCCGGCTGGGGTCTGTTCGAGGCGCAGTGGCTCGAGCGCCGGGAGCTGCGCGTGCCGGTGGCCGGACTGCCGCCCGAGCTGGAAGGCCTCAGCATCCTGCATCTCTCCGACTTTCACGCCGGGACGCCCTCGCTGAACCTGCGCACGATGCAGGCGGCGGTTGCCTACGGCGTGTCACAGCAGCCCGACATGGTGGTCGTGACCGGCGACATCATCGCCCACCCGCGTGGGCAGCAGCCGGTGTTCGATCAGCTGGCGCGGCTGGATCCGCCGCTCGGCATGTATGTGTCGCTGGGCAACCACGACACCGGCTCCACGCGCGACCCGTTCTCCCGCGGCGTGGTGCCGGACAGCTGGGGCGACGCCCCCGTGCAGCTCCTGCGCGACCGCAGCGTGATGGTGGAGCGCGGCGGTGTGCCGATCGAGGTGGCGGGGCTGGAGCCGGATCCATGGATCCAGGGACGGTCACGCCCCGAGCGGTTGTTCACCGGCCCGGGAGGTCTGCGGATCCTGCTCGCGCACTTCCCGGACGTGGTCGACGACCTGGCGCCCGGGACCTGCTCGCTGGTGCTCGCCGGCCACCTGCACGGCGGCCAGATCTGCCTGCCCAGGCCGGGCGGGCGCCTGCGGCTGTCGCACACCCGCTGGCGCTACCTGGACGGCATCCACCGGGTCGGCGACACCACGCTGGTGGTCTCGCGCGGCACCGGCACGACGCTGGTGCCGTTCCGGCTTCTGGCGCGGCCGGAGGCGTCGCTGCTGCGCCTCACGGCCGGCTGACCGGGCGACGCCCCTGCGGGCGCCGCCCGGCCGCTTCGCCCTTCACGCGGCGGCCACCTGCGCCGCCCGCTGCAGGCGGATGTCGCCGCTGGCCGAGTTGGCCTTGATGCGCAGGTCGACGTCGCCGCCCGCGCCGGAGTCGTCCGGCTCCAGGTCGGACTGGGTGCTGCCGCTCATCGAGCTGACGTCCATCCACACGCGGGCGCCTGCGGCCACGCCCAACGTGATGTCGCCGGACACCGACTGCAGCCTGGCCTCGCCCCGCCGCACGCTCTCGACGGTGACGTCGCCGGAGACGCCCTTGGCGTTCACCGAGGAGCCGGCCGACGTCACGTGCAGGTCGCCCGACACCGTGCTGGCCGAGATCTCGCCCGCCACCGGCCCCAGCTCGAGGTCGCCGGAGACGCTGCTGAGGTTGGCCTTGCCGTCGACGCGTTCCACGTCGAGGTCGCCGCTGACGGTCTTGACGTTGGCGTCGCCCGCGACCGCCCCCAGCGAGACGTCGCCGGAGGTGGTGTTCACCTTGGCCGCGCCGAAGCGGCCGCGGCCGGCCAGGTCGGCCGACACGGTGCTGGCGTCGATCGAGCTGCCGTGCGGCGCCGAGATGGCGAAGCGCAGCTCCGGCCCGCGGCGCAGCCCGAACAGCGAGCGGCCGCTGGGCGCCTCGACCGACAGCTCCTGGCTCTCGCCGCTGCCGCGCAGCTCCTGTTGGACGTTCTGGGCTGCCTCGACCGATGCCTGGTCGTTGCCAAGCGGCGTCACCTCGACCTCGGCGCGCGGCTCGTCCCAGGTGATGATGTCGATGCGTCCAGCCTCGAGCTTCAGCCGCAGGCGCACGGGATGGGGTGTCTGGTAGGTGGTCATGGGTGCTCCTCTCTCACGAACGGGCGAAGCCGGTCAGCCGCAGCGTCTGCTGCGAGCGGATCACGGACTGCGGTGTGGGGGTCGCGGTGGGCGTCCGCACCGGCTGCGTCCAGGGCGTGTACATGGCGGCTGCCGCTGCCGGCAGCCCGGAGGTGATGGATGCGCGTGGGTCGGTCATGGGTGCTCCGTTCAGCTCGTTGCGTAGCCGGTGATGCGCCGGCCGCCGGGCCCGCTGCTGCCGCGGCCGCGGTCGAGGGCACGGGAGGTCGCGCGCACCAGCCAGGTGTTCAGCGATACGCCCTCCGCCGCCGCGGCGGCCTCGGCGCGTGTCTTCAGCTGCTCGGGAATGCGCAGCGTGATGCGGGCGGCCTGGGCGTCGTCGCCGGCCGGCTCCGCCTCGTGCGACGACTCCGAGTAGGTGAACCCGACGTCGCCTCCCGCCAGCCGCACGTCGATCTGACCGCTGGTGAGCTGGCCGTTCACCTCCAGCGCCGCCTCGGACAGGATGTCCAGGAGCCGCAGGCGCATGGCGGGGTCGAGCGCCCTGCTGAGCTGCTCAGCCACCCGCAGGGTGCTCTCGTCTCCGATGCCGGCTGTCGCGATCAGGTCGGCGCGGAGGGCTTCGATGTGTCCGGCGATATTCATGACGTCATTATGACATCATTATGGCGTCTGTCAAGTGTCAGGGTGACGCCGGTGTAGAATTCACGCATGCACGACGGACCCGGCGACGCTCCGGTCGAGTCGATCCACTCGGCCGCCGCCAGTGCGCACATCAGCCACGCCGTGATCGCCACCTACGCGGCGGCGGCGGCGATCGAGGTCGCCGGAGTGCACGCGATCGCCGGCGGCCAGCCGGGCGGCGTCGACCCCGACCGCGTTCCCAAGGGCGTCCGCATCAGCTCCGACGGCGACGCCGTGGGGCTGGAGCTGCACCTCGTCACCGAGTGGGGGGCCAGCATCCCGACCGTGGCCGGCCAGGTCACGAGCCACGTGCGCGACTACCTAGTGTCGATGATCGAGCTCGAGCCCTCCTCGGTGGCGGTCGTGATCGACGACGTCGCGCCGCCCGCATCATGACCGGCGTCGAGCATCTGAACGGTGCCACCGTCGGCGTCGCGCCGGTGCCGTGCCGCGACTGCATGTGGTGGCAGACGCGGCCCGGCGGCAAGCCGGGCGACCGGCAGCGATGGAAGCGGGAGCTGGAGGACGGGTTCGGACCATGGGGCAAGCTGTACGTCGAGGACGATCGCGTGATCGGGCTGATCCAGTACGGGCCCAGCGACCGGTTCGCCCGCGCCCGCCACCTGCCGGCCGGGCCGCCCGGCCGTGACGCGGTGCTGGTGACGTGCGCCTACCTGACCGACGCCCACAGCCCGTGGGTGCTGCAGAGCCTGTTCCTGGCCGCGATCGGGGAGTGCCGCGACCGCGGGCTGCCTGCGCTGGAGGCGTTCGGCTACCGGTTCCCGCCCGACGAGGGGTTCGCCGCGCGGTTTCTCGGCCACCGCACGATCTTCCCCGCCGACTTCCTGCGCGACCTCGGCTTCCACCCGCAGCGCAGCGCCGGGCGCGTCTCGCTGGAGCGGCTGGATCTGCGCGCCATCGAGCGGGCTCCGGACGAGAGCCGCCTGGCCCGGCTGCGGAGCCGTCTGGCGGTGGTGCCGGCGACGCCGGCTGGCGTCAGGTGAACCACCGGTGCACAATCGACGAATGACCGATCGCAGGCCAGGAAGGGATCCCAGCACGGAACATCTGTCCGATCACGGACTGCTCGCGCTCACGGCGCGAGGCGATCGGGACGCGTTCGCCCGTCTGTACGACATGTACGGCGGCGCGGCCTACGCGCTCGCCTTGCGCATCGTGCGTGACCGCGAGCTGTCGGCGGATGTGGTGCAGGATGCATTCCTGACCGTGTGGAGGCAGGCATCGAAGTTCGACCCCGCGCGTGGCCAACCCTCGAGCTGGATACTGACATTGACCCATCACAAGGCCGTCGACACCGTGCGCCGCGAGCAGCGGCGCCGCGCCGAGGCGCTCGACGAGGCGCGCGAAAGCGTCGATCCCGCGCCCGCCGTGGAGCAGCAGGCCTGGCAGAGCGTGGCCCGCGACCAGGTGCGGTCGGCCATGGCGAAGCTGCCCGATCCTCACCGCGAGGTGCTGGAGCTGGCCTACTTCGCCGGATACACCCAGTCCGAGCTGGCCGAGCGGCTGGCGCTGCCGATCGGCACGGTCAAGAGCCGCACATTCGCCGCGATGACGGCCCTGCGCGAGCTGCTGGCCCAGTCGGGCCTGAACCCGGAGCATGAGTGGAACACGTCGACGAGCTGATCTCGGGCTACACCCTGCACGGCCTCGATGCCGCCGACGAGCGGCTGGTGCTCGAGCACGTCGAGACCTGCGAGCGCTGCCGCGTGCAGCTGCGCGAGATGGAGGCGGTGGCAGCGGCGCTGGCCTTCGCAGCCCCCCAGGCCGAGCCGCCGCCGGAGCTGCGCGACCGGCTGCTGGAGGTGATCGGCCCCGAGGTGGTGCCGAGCACGCCGCCGGAGGCACCGCCAGAGCGCCGCGCCCGCTGGTCGTGGTGGCCGCGCTTCTCGGCGGTGGCCGTGCCGATGCTCGCAGTGGCGGTGATCGCGCTCGCGGTCTGGAACATCTCGCTGCGCGGCGACGTCAAGGACGCCGACGTGCGGTCAGTGGCGCCGATCGCGAACGTGGGCAGCGTGGTCTCGTTCAGCGGCGGGCAGGCGACGGTGTTCGGCGGGCTGAAGCCGGCGCCGGCCGATCACACCTACGAGGCCTGGGTGATCCCCAAGGGCGAGACCGTGCCGCAGGCGGCCGGCACGTTCGCGGGCGGCAACGACATGTCGTTCACGCTCACGCGCGACGCCTCGGCCGGCGACACGATCGTGATCACGCTCGAGCCGGGCTCCGGCGGCCCGGCGCCGAAGGGCCCGGTCGTGGGCAAGACGTCGATCTAGCGACTACCGCACCAGGAACGCCAGCGTGCCGGCCACGATGCTGGCCGAGATCACCACGCGCGCGCTGCGGGCAGGGTCGGGCAGGTGCAGCGACACCGAGATCGGCTCGCGCCTGCGGACCTGGCGGCGCCGCGTCAGCCGCAGACGCGCGGCCGCGGACACGCGCTGGGCGGTGGGCGCGAGCAGCTCGTCGACGCGGTACGGCCCGTGCGGATCCTGGTCGTGGCCGTGGTCGACGCAGGTGAACCCGGTTCGCGACTCGGCCACCTCACCCAGGCAGCGGGGGCAGGCCTGAGCGGCCGGCTGGAACGGCTGCCAGCGGCGGCGGCCGCAGCGCCGCCGGTCGGCGGTGGTCAGGAGCTGGTGGGGCTTCCACGTCCCGTGCTCGTCGCACGTGCCGGCGGGTGCCGGCCGGATGCAGACCGGGCACAGGTGACCGCGCGCGGCCAGCCTCAAGCCACGCGCTCCTGCTGGGGGACACGGATCAGGTTGCGCCGTACCAGCAGCTCGGCGATCTGCACGCCGTTCAGCGCAGCGCCCTTGCGCAGGTTGTCGGCGACCACCCACAGGGCAAGCCCGTTGCGGCGCGACCCGTCCTCGCGGATGCGGCCGACCAGCACGTCGTCGCCGCCGGCGGCTTCGCTGGGCGTGGGATAGCCGGCGGCGGACGGGTCGTCCACCACGCGCACGCCGGGCGCCGCCTCCAGCAGCTGCCGGGCCTCGTCGGCGGCCAGCGGCCGCTCCGTCTCGATCCAGACCGCCTCGGAGTGCGAACGCCAGACCGGCACGCGCACACAGGTGGCGCTGATGCCGATGCCGTCGTCCCCCAGGATCTTGTGGGTCTCCTTGATCAGCTTGGTCTCCTCGAAGGTGTCGGGCCCGTCGAACGCGTCGCAGTGCGGCAGCACGTTGAACGCGATCGGGTGAGGGTACACGCTCGCCTGGACATCGCCGCCCCCAAGCGCCGCCGCAGACTGCTCCCGCAGCTCCTCCATCGCCCGTTTGCCGGTGCCCGAGACCGCCTGGTAGGTGGCGACCGTGACGTTGCGGATGCGGGCCCGGTCGTGCAGCGGCTTCAGCGCCACCACCAGCTGGATGGTGGAGCAGTTGGGGTTGGAGATGATGCCCCGGTGGCCGTCGGCCGCCTCCGGGTTCACCTCGGGCACGACCAGCGGCACCTGCGGGTCCATGCGGAAGGCGCTGGACTTGTCGATCACCATGCAGCCCCGCTTGACCGCCTCCGGCGCGTAGCGCCTGGAGGTACCGGCGCCGGCCGAGAACAGGGCCAGGTCAAAGCCCGCCAGCGAGTCATCGGTCAGCTCCCGCACCTCCAGCTGCTCGCCGGCGAAGCCGACCCGGCTGCCGGCGGAGCGGGCGGAGGCGAACGGCACCACAGCGGCCGCCGGGAACCCGCGTTCGGCCAGGATCGCCAGCACCTCGGGGCCGACCGCACCGGTCGCCCCGACCACGGCTACGCGCGGATCAGGCATGCGCCGCCCCGCTCTGGGCCAGCTCCAGCTCGACCTGGAACGCGTCGTGCAGCGCCAGCACCGCCTCGTCCACCTTGTCGCGGGCGATCACGCAGGACACCTTGATCGGAGAGGTGGCGATCATGCGCACGTTGATGCCGTGGTCGGCCAGGGTCTGGAACATGCGTGCGGCCACCCCCGGATGGCTCTTCATGCCGGCGCCGATCATGCTGATCTTGCCGGCGGTGTCGTCCACGCCCCAGTGCAGCCCCAGAACACGGCAGAGCCCCTCGATGGTGTCGGTCATCAGCGGCAGGTCGTCGCGCGGGATCGAGAAGGTGACGTCGGCGTCACCGTGGGTGACGGCGTTCTGGATGATCGTGTCGACGTTGATGCCGGCAGCGGCCACGGCATTGAAGATGCCGGCCGCGGTGCCGGGCTTGTCGGGCACGTCGGTCAGCGTCACGTACGCCTCGTCGACGGTGTGGGTGATGCCGGAGATGATCGCGTCTTCCATGCTCGGGTCCTCCCGTATCCAGGTCCCCTCCGTGCCGGAGAAGGTCGAACGAACGTGGATCGGAACGCCGTGGTTGCGGGCGAACTCCACCGATCGTAGCTGCAGCACGCGCGCGCCCGATCCGGCCATCTCGAGCATCTCCAGCGGCGACACCCTGGCCAGCTTGCGCGCGTCCGGCACGATCCGCGGGTCGGCCGTGTAGACGCCCTCGACGTCGGTGTAGATCTCACAGTCGCCGCCCAGCGCCGCCGCCAGCGCCACGGCGGTCAGGTCAGACGCGCCGCGCCCGAGCGTGGTCACGTCGTAGGCGGTGGACACGCCCTGGAAGCCGGCCACCAGCACGATCATGCCCGCGTCCAGCGCCTCCGTGATGCGCTTCGGCCGGATGTCCACGATCTTCGCGTTCGTGTGCCGGGTGTCGGTGACGATGCCGGCCTGAGACCCGGTCAGCGACACGGCCCGGTGGCCCATGTCCTCGATCGCCATCGCGCAGAGGGCGGCCGTGATGCGCTCTCCGGTGGAGAGCAGCATGTCCATCTCGCGCGGGTGCGGGCGCGGCGACACCTCGGCCGCCAGCGCGGCCAGCGTGTCGGTGGTCTCGCCCATCGCCGATACCACGCCGACGGTCGGCCGGCCGGTCTCGTGAGTCGCGACCATGCGCCGGGCGACGTTGCGGATCTTGTCGGTGTCGGCGACGGAGGTGCCGCCGAACTTCATCACGTTGACGCGCCCGACCTGGGCGGTTGCAGGGTCTTTCACCGGTGCAGTGTAAAGAAGGGTGTCCTAGGACATGGTCGCCAGGATGCCCGTCAGGTCGGAAACCGTGGTGCGCGGGTTGATGATCGCAAACCGTGTGCAGGGCTCGCCGTTGTGCGTCGTCGGGGTGACGAACGCGTATCCCTGGTCGAGCAGCCGCTGCGTCCAGGCGGCGTAGTCCTCGGCCGTCCACCCGACCCGCTTGAAGGTGAGCACGGTCAGGTCGGGCTCGACCAGCAGTTCCAGGTAGGGGCGGCTGCGGATCTCGTCGGCGCCGCGGCGCGCCACCTGCAGCGTCGACTCGATCGCGTCGCGGTAGCTGTCGCTGCCGTGCATGGCCAGCGAGAACCAGAACGGCAGCCCGCGGGCGCGGCGGGACAGGTGCACTCCGTAGTCGGACGGGTTCCACTCGCCGGCGTCGTTGATCGCGTCGAGGTAGCCGGCGTGCTGGGTGTGGGCGCGGCGCGCCACCTCGGGGTCGCGGTAGACCAGTGCGCAGCAGTCGAACGGGCCGAACAGCCACTTGTGCGGGTCGACGATGAAGCTGTCGGCGTGCTCGATGCCGGTGAACAGGTGGCGCACCGACGGTGCGGCCAGGGCGGCCCCGCCGTAGGCGCCGTCGACGTGGAACCAGAGCCCGTACTCGCGGCAGACCTCGGCGATGCCGGCCAGGTCGTCGACGACGCCGAGGTTGGTGGTGCCGGACGTGGCCACGGCCGCGAACACCCCGTCGGCGCCCTCGCGCACCAGCGCCTCGCGCAGGGCGGGGCCGGTCATGCGGCCGCGCTCATCCACCTGAACGAACAGCGGGTCGACGTCCATCACGTCGCGAAGCGCGTAGACGACGGAGCTGTGGGTCTGGTCGGTGACGGCCGCCCGCAGCCGCGGCGGCAGTGCGGCGCCGAGGCGCTCGCGCATGCCGTACCGGGCCGCCACCAGCGCCGACAGGTTGCCGACCGTGCCGCCCTGCACGAAGCAGCCGCCGGCCGCGGCCGGCATGCCCACCAGGTCGGCGATCCAGCGCAGCGCCTGGTTCTCGGCGTAGACGGCGCCTGAGCTCTCCAGCCAGCTGCCGCCGTAGAGCGACGAGACGCTCAGCACCAGGTCGAACAGGGTGGCAACTTCGGTCGGGGCGCCGGGGATGAAGGCCAGGTAACGGGGGTGGTCGACCGACATCGTGGCCGGGGCCAGCACGTCCGTCCATACGCGCAGGGCCTGCTCGCCGCCCAGGCCGGAGGGCGTGATCGTCTGACCGGCCCGCCGGCCCAGCTCCTGCGCGTCCACCGGCCCGTCCAGCGGCGCGTCCATCCGCAGCCGGTCGAGGGCGATCCGCATCATCGACTGGGCCAGCGCCTCGGTCTCCTGGGAGTAGCGGTGCATGTCCATCGCTGCGCACTCTACGGCGTCGGGGAAGGGTCCGACTGCGGTCTTCGCGCTCACATCTCGCGGCGGCCGCTGAACGCGCGGCCGAGGGTGACCTCGTCGGCGTACTCGAGGTCGCCGCCCACCGGCAGCCCGCTGGCCAGCCGCGTCACCCGGCAGCGGCCGCGCAGCCGGTCGGCGATGTAAACGGCGGTGGCCTCGCCGGTCATGGTCGGGTTGGTCGCCAGCACCACCTCGACGGCAGCGTTCGCCTCAACCCGCCGCAGCAGCTCGGCGATCCGAAGGTGCTCAGGGTCGACGCCGTCGATCGGCGACAGCGCGCCGCCCAGCACGTGGTAGACGCCGTGGTACTCGTGGGTGCGCTCGACCGCCACCACGTCGCTCGGGTCCTCGACCACGCAGATCACGGTGCGGTCGCGCCGGGCATCCGCACAGATCGAGCAGAGCGGCCCCTCCGCGAGGTTGAAGCACTCCTCGCAGACCCCGATCTTCTCCTTCACCTCGCGGATCGCGTCGGCCAGCGCCAGCGCCTGGTCGGGCGGCGAGCGCAGGATGTAGAAGGCCAGCCGCTGGGCCGTGCGCCGCCCGATGCCGGGCAGGCGGGCCAGCTGCGTGATCAGGTTCTCGACTGCAGGTGAGTACACATCCGGCAGGCTACATACCAGGCAGGCCGAGCCCGCCCATGCCGCCCAGCTGCCCCATCATCTTCTGCTGCTGCAGCTGCTGGGCCGCGGTGATGGCGCCGTTCACGGCCGACACCAGCAGATCCTGCAGCATCTCCGGATCGTCAGGATCGATCGCCTCGGGCTTGATCGTGATGTCTGCCACCTCCAGCGCGCCCGACACCTTCACCGTCACCGCTCCGCCGCCGGCGGAGTGCTCGACGTAGGCCGTCTTCAGCTCCTCCTGCGCCTTCTCCATCTGAGCCTGCATCTGTCCCAGCTGCGCCATCATCTTGTTCGGATCCATCTTGGTCAACGCCCTGCTCCTTGGTCAGACCTCATGTGCGTCGAACTCCTCCGTGAGGCGCGAGACCAGCTCGTCCTCGGTCACCTGTGCGGCCGGTGCGGCGGCCACCTCGGGCGCGTCGTCGGCGTGCTCGGCGCCCAGCACCACGAACCGCACGCGCGGGCTGCCGCCCAGCGCCTGGCCGACCACGTCGCTGATCGTCTGCAGGTTCTGTGGTGCCTCGATGATGCTCTTGGCGAACGCCTTCGATGCGGTCAGGCCCAGCACCAGGGTGCCGTCCTCGTAGGAGACCGGGCGGGCGGACTGCACCAGCGAGTGCAGCGGCACCGAGCGGCGCCCGATCTCGGGAACGATCGCCTCCGACCAGCGCGCGCTCACCTGCTCCAGCGTGGCCGGCTCCGCCACCGCGGTGGCGACGGGTGCGGCCGCCGCCTGTGGCTCGGGCTCGGGATCGGGATCGGGCTCGGGATCGGGCGACGGCGCGGGGTCAGGAACGGGCGGCGGCGCGGCTGCGACCGGCGGGGGCGGTGCGGCGGCCTGCGGCGGCTTCGGCGGCGCGGGCGACGCGCCGTTCGATTCCAGCTGGGACAGGCGCTGGTCGAGCGCCTCCAGCGCCAGCTCGTTGGCGGGGCGCGACACCTTGACCAGCGCCAGCTCCAGCGGCAGGCGCGGGTCGCCGCCCTCCTTGACGTCGTCGATGACGGTGCGCAGCAGGTCGATCAGCCGCACCACCGCACGCGGCGAGACGGCCTCGGCCTGGTCGCGCATGCGCTCCTGCTCGTGGTCGGACAGCCCCAGGTCGAGCGGCGGCTGGCCCAGCTGCTGGGTCAGGAACAGGCCCCGCAGGTGCCCGAGCAGGCCGGTCGTGAACGAGGCCAGATCGGTGCCCGACTCGGCCAGGTCGTCGACCAGGCGCAGGAGGCCGGCGGCGTCGCCGGCGCCGACCAGGTCGATCGCGCCGAACAGCGAGGCCTCGTCGGCGGTGCCGAGCAGCGCGCGCACGTCCTCCGCGCCGATGGCGGCGCTCTGAGCGGTGGACAGCTGGTCGAGGATGGTGACGCCGTCGCGGAAGCTGCCGCCCGCGGCCCGGGCCACCAGCTGCACGGCGGCGTCGTCGATCTCGATCCCCTCGGCCGTCGCGATCCGGCGCAGCACCTCGGAGATCTCGCCCAGCCCCGGCCGCTGGAACACGAACCGCTGGCAGCGGCTGCGGATGGTCGGCAGCATCGCCTGCAGCTCGGTCGTGCAGAGCACGAACACGACGTGGTCGGGTGGCTCCTCGAGCGTCTTCAGGACGGCGTTGGAGGCCTCCTTGGTGAGCATGTGCGCCTCGTCCACGATGTAGACCTTCATGCGGCCGCGGGCCGGCCGCAGCGCCACCCGGTCGCGGATCTCTCGGATGTCGTCGATGCCGCGGTGGCTGGCCGCGTCCATCTCGATCACGTCGATGGCGGTGGCGTCGTGGATGCTGCGACACGACTCGCAGACCAGGCAGGGCGTGACCGTCGGCCCCTGCTCGCAGTTGATCGACTTGGCCAGGATCTTGGCCATGGAGGTCTTGCCGGTGCCGCGCGGGCCGGCGAACAGGTACGCGTGCGCCACCCGATCGAGCTCGACGGCGTTTCGGAGCGTCTGCACGACGTGCGCCTGCCCAACCACCTGGCCGAAGTCCTGCGGGCGATGGGTGCGGTAGAGAGCTGACACGTCTCGAAGCTTAGAGGGATCTCCAAGCGGGGCTAAAAGCGACCGTGCACCCGCCTTCGAAGTGACGCACCCGGACGGTGTCGGTGACGCTGGCTCCTTCCAGGCTGACCCACGGCACCCGGGTGGCGTTGCTTAGCGCTGCTTCCTTCCGGACCTGACGCGGTTCGCAAGCCTCCGTTGCGTGGGACCTGGCGATCAACACCGAACGCACAGACCCTGATTCCGAACACGCTACCCCTCTGGGCGGGAATTCGGCCCGGCTAGAGCGGATTGCCGGTACAGGGAACCGCTATCTCCCCGCTTAGCACGGTCGCGGAGGATGCTATCAGCTAGCCGGCGTCGCCCGCTCCTCCGCCTCGCGCAGGCGGCGGGCGAGGATCTTCGCGACCTTGACGGCGATCTGCGGATGCTGCTCGAGCAGCGGCGTGAATTGCCAGGAGGTGAGGCCGAACGCGCGCACGGGAGACTCGGCGATCACCGACGCCGTACGGCGGCCGCCGCCCTCGTCCAGCAGCGCCACCTCGCCAAACGAAGCGCCCGGGCCCAGCGTGCCGCGGCGCTCTCCGTGCGCCTCGACGCGAGCGGTGCCCTCCGCGATCACAAAGAATCCGATGCCGCCCTCGCCCTCGCCCACGATCACGTCACCCGTGTCGTAGCGGCGCTCCTTCGCTGCGTTGGCCACCGCCGCGAGCTCCCGCTCCGGTAGGCCGTCGAAGAGCGGTACTCGTCCCAGGATCTCGATGCGCTCGTCTGCCATGCCACTCCTCTCTTTGCGGGCGGAGCGCATAGTACAGCGGACAGGACACCAGGGAGCAAGGGTCTGCGATGCGATGTCATACTTGGGTCACAGGAGAGGTGTCCGAGTTGGCTTAAGGAGCGCGACTGGAAATCGCGTAACGGGGGATTCCTCGTTCGCGGGTTCGAATCCCGCCCTCTCCGCTGCAGGGGCGCCCGCGGCCATGTTCGAGAGGCCGCAGGCGCGGGTATCACCGAGCCACCTTGCTCCACAGCGGCGATCTGTCCGCATCGATCTCCCAGAACTGGCCGCCGTTCGTGCTCGTGGCCGGGCTGCTCATGATCGGCGTGGTCGTGGAGCGCGACGGCGTGTTCGAGGCGGCGGGCGCCTGGGTCGAGCGCCGGGGCGGATCGGCGGCGGCGATGCTGGCCGGGCTGCTGGTGATGGAGGCGGTAGTCACCGCCGTCCTCAACCTGGACACGGCCGCGGTGTTCATGACGCCGATCCTCGTGCACGCCGCCCGGCAGCGCGGCTGCGACGGCAGCGCCTTCCTGTACGGCGCGCTGTTCATGGCCAACGGCGCCTCCCTGCTCCTGCCCGGCTCGAACCTGACCAACCTGATCGTGCTGGCGCACGAACCGCTGTCTGGCGCCCAGGTGGCGCGGGCGATGGCGCTGCCCTGGCTGGCGGTGGTCGCGCTCACGATCGTCGTGCTGGTGATGTGGTTCCGGCCGACCGACGGCCACCTGCCGCGGCGGCAGGCGGCCGCGCCCCGTCTGGGCGTCGGCCTGGCCGCGACGGGGGCGGCGACCGTGCTGATGCTGGCGCTCGCGAACCCGGCGCTGCCGGTGCTGGCCGTCGGCCTGGTGGCGATCGCGCTTGAGCGGATCCGGCCGCGGCTGCCGGTGGCGGTGCTGTGCGGGCTGTTCGCGCTGGCCACCGCGCTGGGTGTGCTGGCTCGCGAGTGGGACTGGCCGGCGTCGCTGCTGGGGCGCCACGGTGCCGCTCTCGACGCGTGCATCGGAGCGCTGGCGAGCGTCATGCTGAACAACCTGCCCGCGGCCGCGCTGCTGGCCGCGCAGCCTCCGGGGCATCCGCTCGCGCTCCTGATCGGCCTCAACCTGGGGCCGAACCTGCTGGTCACCGGATCGCTGTCATCGCTGCTCTGGTACCGCGCCGCACGCTCGGCAGGCGCGCGGCCGTCGCTGTGGCGGGTCTCGGCCGTCGGCATCGTGCTGGTACCGCTGACCATGGCGGCGGCGCTGCTGGCGCTGTCGGCCGGCCAGCGCGCGGGCCTGTGACCGGGCGGGAGGTGGAACGCAGGTGCCGGGCACCGTCGTTCCACCCGTTACCCGGGCGTGACCTCGCCGTGACGATCGCCTGATAGAGAGGTGCCGGGCACCGTCGTATCAGCCGTGACGCGGGCGTGACCGGCCCGTGACAGGCCGGCCGGAAGCCTCAGACCGCCACGTACGCGCCCATCTCGACCACCTGGTCGGGCGGGATGCGGAAGTAGCGGGCGGCCGGGGTCGAGTTCCGGTAGAGCAGCATGAACAGCCGCGTGCGCCAGGCCGCCATGGGGGCGTCGCCGGCGGGCACCAGCGAGACGTGGTTGACGTAGTACGACGTCTGCTCGAGGTCGACCTCGAGCCCCTGGCGCTGCGCCTGGCGGATCGCTGCGGGGACGTCCGGCTCGTCCTGGTACCCGTAGCTGGCGGTGATGCCGACGAAGCCCAGCCGCTGCGGCGTGATCTCCAGCCGCCCCTCCTCGGCGACGTGCGGCACGCCCCTGGTCACCACCGTCAGCAGGATCACCTGCTCGTGCACCACGTGGTTGTGCACGAGGTTGTTGCGCAGCGCGGCCGGCACCGTGCCGGGCGCCGACGACAGGAACACGGCGGTGCCGGGCACGCGCAGCGGCCGCTCGTCGATCAGCCGGTTGATGAACCGGCGCAGCGGCATGTGCCCCTCGCGCACCTGGCGATGCAGGATGGCGCGTCCCCGCCGCCAGGTGGTCAGGATCACGAAGAACACCGCTCCCACGGCCAGCGGCAGCCAGCCGCCGCTGAACAGCTTGCCCAGGTTGGCGGCGAAGAAGGCCAGCTCCACCGTCAGGAACACGGCGGCGCCCGGCAGCACCATCCACAACGGCTTGCGCCACAGCGAGCGGAACACCGTGAACGCGAGCAGCGTGTTGGTGGCGAAGATGGCGCTCAGGGCCACGCCGTAGGCGGCCGCCAGGCCCTGCGGGTCGCGGAACACCAGCACCAGCGTGACCACGGCGGCCAGCAGGAGCCAGTTCACCAGCGGGATGTAGATCTGGCCCATGATCCGCTTCGACGTGTGACGGATCGAGATCCGCGGCAGGAAGCCGAGCTGCACCAGCTGCTGGGTCACGGAGTAGGCGCCCGAGATGACCGCCTGCGAGGCGATCACCGTCGCCACCGTGGCCAGGATCACCATCCCGGTCTGCGCCGTCTGCCCGCCCGGCACCATCAGGAAGAACGGGTTTGAGATCGTGCGCGGGTGCTGGAGGATCAGCGCGCCCTGGCCCAGGTAGTTCAGCACCAGCGCCGGCAGCGCCACGGCCAGCCAGGCGCGCGTGATGGCCGGGCGGCCGAAGTGGCCCATGTCGGCGTAGATCGACTCGGCGCCGGTCACCGCCAGGAACACGGAGGCCAGCGACAGGAAGCCCGCGCTCGGCTCGCCGAACAGGAACGAGGCGCCGTAGCTGGGGGAGAGCGCCTTCACGATGTCCGGGTGCAGCAGCACCTGCTTCGTGCCGATGAACGCCAGCACCGCGAACCAGATCAGCATGATCGGTCCGAACAGCACGCCGATCGTCCCGGTGCCGAACCGCTGCAGCGCGAACAGCGCCACCAGGATCACGAGCGAGAAGGGGACGATCTGCGCCGCCAGCGACGGCGACGCCACCTGCAGGCCCGACACCGCCGACACCACGGAGATGGCCGGCGTCAGCATGCCGTCCCCGTAGAACAGCGAGGCGCCGAGGATCCCGACCATGATCAGCGCGGTCCTGCGGCGGCCCTGTACGCAGCGCTCGATCAGCGCCACCAGCGCCATGATGCCGCCCTCGCCGTGGTTGTCGGCGCGCAGGATCAGCAGCACGTACTTGAGCGTCACCACCATGATCAGCGACCAGAAGATCAGCGAGACCGCGCCGTAGACGTGCGTAGGGGTGGGCGCCAGCGGGTGCAGCGTGAACACCAGCTGCATCGTGTAGAGCGGGCTGGTGCCGATGTCGCCGTAGACAACCCCCAGCGCGCCCAGCGACAGCGCCAGGGCGCCCAGGCGGCCGGCGTGCGGCAGCCGCGCCGCGGGCACACTCGCTGCCGGGCGGGGAGCGGAGCCGGCGACGACGCCGGCGGGTGCCGGCCGCGGCCTCACGCGGCTACCGGCGCCTGGATGAACATGGTGGGCACGCTCGCCTGATCGGAGATCCGCCGCGTGACGGCATCGTGGGCGAGCGCCCGGTGGGATGTGCGCGAGCGCCCGGTCGCGCCGAGCACGATCAGCTGGGCCTTGCGCCGCCGTGCCTCCCGCAGGATCAGGTCGGCCGGCTGGCGCGTGCGCGGGGCGGTCACGTGCACGCCGACGCCGCGCCGGGCCGCGATCGCCCGCGCCCGCTTGGCCATCGCCTCGACGTGACCGTCGAGGCCGGGCAGCTCGACGTCCAGCTCCTCCCACAGCGGGATCTCGGTGAACGCCAGCAGCACGATCGACGAGCGCCGCTCGGTGGCCAGGTAGGCCGCCACGTCCAGCATGTCGCACGGCAGCTCGGGCTGCGCCGTGTTGACCGGAATCAGGATCGACCGGAACCCGGTGGTGATCAGGTGCGCGGTGCCGTTCGCCGTGTCGGAACGTGTGAATGCCATGATCGAAGCCTGGCAGCAACCGCGTCACGCCGGTATTACGATCGGGCGTGGTTGCACACCGTTTCGATCACGATGGCATCACGTTTCCATCAAGGCCCTCAGGACTTGATGATTCCGACCATGTTGCCGGCCGGATCCTGGAACTGGGCGAGCGTGACCGTCCCCGGGATCTCGGTCACCGGCATCACGGTGCGGCCGCCCGCCGCCTCGATCGCGTCGAGCGTCGCCTGCGGGTCGTCGACGGCCACGTAGAACGTCACGTACCCGGGGGCGACGGCCTCCGTCCCCGACACCCCGCCGCCGATGCCGCCGCCCTCCGGGGCGGGCACGATCCCGTAGTTCATGGGGTTGGAGCCGTCGATCGACCAGCCGAAGATGTTCGCGTAGAACTGCTTCAGCGCCTCGCCGTCGGGGCCGGTCACCTCGAAGTGCACCACTCGGTCGGCCATTGACGCCTCCTCGTTCGCGTGCGTTGCTATCCGCGCAGACGGTAGCCGACGCCGGTCAGCGTCTCGATCGACGTGCGCGGCACGCCCTGCGCCTCCAGCTTGTCGCGGAGCCGCCCCATGTGGGTGCGCAGCAGCTGCATCTCCTGGGCGTAGCCGGTCCCCCACACCTTGCGCAGCAGCATCTTGTGGGTGAGCGGCCGGCCGTCGGCCAGCGCCAGCTCCTTCAGCAGGTCGAACTCGGTGGGGGTGAGGTGCACCTCGTTGCCGGCCGCCGTCACGAACCGGTGCGGCAGGTCGATCGTGAGCTCGCCCACCTCGATCACCTGCTCGCCCGACACGGTGCCCTCGGAGCGGCGCAGCAGCGCGCGCACGCGGGCCAGCAGCTCGCCGATCCCGAACGGCTTGGTCAGGTAGTCGTCGGCGCCGGCGTCCAGCGCCCGGATCTTGTCCTGCTCCTCGCCGACGGCCGAGATCAGCAGGATCGGCGCCTGCATCCAGTCGCGCAGCTGGCGGCATACGTCGGCGCCGTCGGCGTCGGGCAGCATCAGGTCGAGGATCACCAGATCGGGCGGCTGCAGTGCTGACTGGGTCAGCGCCTCGGATGCGTCGATCGCTGTGCTGACCGTGTACCCGGCCTTCGCCAGCGTCACCTCCAGCGCGCGCCGGATCGGCCGCTCGTCGTCCACCACCAGGATCCGCGTCGAGCCCGCGGTCACGACGGCTTCCCGGCGGCCGGCACCGGCACCTCGAGCGTGAAGCGACTGCCGCCCTCCGCCGGGCGCGCCACCGCCAGCCGGCACCCGTTGGCCTCGGCCAGCCCGCGGGCGATGGCCAGCCCCAGCCCCGACCCCGGCGCGTCGCGCCGGCTGGGCGAGCGGTAGAACGGCTCGAAGATGCGCTCGGCCTCCTCCGCCGGCACGCCCGGCCCGCTGTCCTGCACGGCGATCCGGACGATCCGCGGCGTCGCCGACACGTCCACCTGCACCGGTGCGTCCGGCGGCGAGAACTTGCGCGCGTTCTCGAGCAGGTTCACGATCACCCGCTGCAGCTGGGAGGCGTCGCCTCGCAGCAGCGGCAGGTCGGGCGCGAACCGGAGCTGAAATGATCGCGCGTCGGGCTGGTTGCGCTGCAGCTCATCGGCCGAGGCCTCCACCAGGTCGCGCGGGTCCAGCCAGTCGGCGTGGGGCGCGACGACGCCCGCCTGCAGCTTGGACAGGTCGAGCAGGTTCTCGATCATCCGGTTCATGCGCGCGCTCTGGTCGGTGATCGTCTCCAGCAGCTCGCGGTCGTCCGCGTCCAGACCGGCGTAGCGGAGGCCGCCGGCGGCCGTCGTGATCGCCATCAGCGGGGAGCGCATGTCGTGGGAGACGGCGCGAAGCAGCGCCGTCTTCAGCTCGTTCGAGCGGGCCAGCGCCTCGGCCTGCACCTGCTGCTGCAGCCGCCGCTCGCGCTCCTCGCCGAGCGCGATCA
>JAICYJ010000061.1 GCA_025934255.1 Thermoleophilia bacterium
GCAACGTGACCGCATCGATCACGGCCATGGACAAGACCTATGACGGCACCCGCGATGCCACCATCACCAGCTGCACGCTGGAGGCTGCGACCGGGAATCACGGCGTGGTGTCGGGTGACGCGGTTGGCTGTGACGCCTCGAATGGCGAGTTCACGTCGAAGGACGCGGGCGGCCAGGCGGTCACCGCGGACGTGGCGCTGAACGGCGGCGATGATGGCAACTATCAGCTGACCGGCGCGTCGGCAGCCACGACGGCGACGATCAACCAGCGCAACGTGACCGCATCGATCACGGCCATGGACAAGACCTATGACGGCACCCGCGATGCCACCATCACCAGCTGCACGCTGGAGGCTGCGACCGGGAATCACGGCGTGGTGTCGGGTGACACGGTTGGCTGTGACGCCTCGAACGGCGAGTTCGCGACGAAGGATGCCGGTAGCCAGGCGGTCACCGCGGACGTCGCGCTGAACGGCGGCGATGATGGCAACTACCAGCTGACCGGCTCGACGTCGTCGACCACGGCGACGATCAAGCAGGCGCCGCTTAACATCTCGGCGGTGACCGACTCGCGACCGTACAACGGCGGCGCCTCGTCGAGCGGCATCCCGTCAGTAACGACGTCGGATCTCCAGGGGCTGGACACGGTCTCCGGGCTGGCGCAGCAGTTCCAGTCCAAGAACGTGCTTGGTGCCGGCGGCAGCACGCTCGTCGTGTCTGCGTACACCGTGAACGACGGCAACTCCGGCAACAACTACAACGTGATCCCGCACAACGCCAACGGCACGATCACCGCGGCGCCGCTGAACATCTGGGCGGTGACCGACTCGCGGCAGTACAACGGCACCACCTCGTCGAGCGCCACGCCGACTCTGGGAACGGGCGATCTGCAGACCGGAGACTCCGTGACCGGCCTGGGCCAGGAGTTCCAGTCCAAGAACGTGCTCGGCGCCAACCTCAGCACGTTGGTGCCGTCGTCCGGCTACACGATTCATGACGGCAACTCCGGTAACAACTACAACGTGATCCGGCACAACGCCAACGGCACGATCACCGCGGTGCCGCTGAACATCTGGGCGGTGACCGACTCGCGACAGTACAACGGCACCACCTCGTCGAGCGGCACGCCGACTCTGGGAGCGGGCGATCTGCAGACCGGCGATTCCGTGACCGGCCGCGCGCAGCAGTTCCAGTCCAAGAATGTGCTTGGTGCCGGCGGCAGCACGCTCGTCGTGTCTGCGTACGCCGTGAACGACGGCAACTCCGGACACAACTACATCGTGACCACCCACAGCGCCTCTGGCACGATCACCGCCAAGCCCCTGACGGTTACGGGGATCACCGCGACGAGCAAGCCGTGGGACGGCAACACGAGCGCGACGCTGAACACGAGCGGCGCCGCGCTCAACGGCTCCGTGTCCGGCGACAGCATCGGACTCGATACCAGCGCGGCCGTGGGGACGTTCTCCAGCAGCGCCGTGGGCACCTGGACGGTGCAGGTCTCCGGTCTCGCGCTGACCGGAGCGGACGGGACGAACTACAGCCTCACACAGCCGACCACGACCGCGAGCATCGGCGCCTGGTCAGCCACAGGCTTCTACGACCCGGTGGGAGCGTCGTCATCCCTGTTCGTGGCGGCTCCGGGCACGGCGCCCACCGCCGGTGCGAACACGGTGTGGAACACGGTGAAGGGCGGTCAGACCGTACCGCTCAAGTTCAACCTGTACACGAGCCAGGGCGGTGCCGAGCGGCGCAGCACGTCCGACATCAGCGGCTTCGACGCCGTCAAGCTGGCTACCTGTGCAGGCGACTCGACCGATGCCGTCGACTTCGTTACCACCGGCAACACCAGCCTTCGGTACGACACGACCGGGATGCAGTTCATCCAGAACTGGAAGACGCCGGCGACGCCGGCCACCTGCTACCGGGTCGACGTGAAGTTCCTGGACGGGTCGGCGATCTACGCCTTCTTCAAGATGACGAAGTAGAACAGGCCGACGGGGAGGGCCGCCCGGTCGTGGCGGCTCTCCCGGCCCGGTGTCGCGGCAGGCATCGTGCCCCTGAGCTGGTGCCACATCCAGCGGTTCACAGCGACGGCAGCAGCAACGCCCGAGCCATCGTCTCGAGCTCGGCGGTCAGTCGCTTGGCCGATCGCCCCGCCTCACGCAGTTCGCGGTAGGTCTCGTAGCTGGTCAGCACCATCAGCACGTCCAGCGCTCGGGCCGCGCTGATCCCGGGCCGCAGCGTGCCGGTCGCGTGCAGCCGCTGCGCCAGCCGTCGCATCTCGCTGCGGCGATCGGCACGCTGGCGGTCGACCAGGTCGCGCGCCGCCGGGTCGATCGCAACAACTCCGTACAGCCCGCTCAGGATGGCGTCCTCCGATTGCCAGAACCGCATGGCGAGGGCGATCGTCCGCAACAGCGCGGTCTGCGGATCGGGCAGCATGATCGTACGGCGCAGCTCGATCAGCGCCGGGTTGGCGTCGAACGTCTCGCAGATCGCGTCCACCAGGTCGATCCGCGACCGGAAGTGCTGGTAGACGGTGGCGCGGGACACGCCGGCGCGCTTCGCCACCTGTTCCACGGTCGATTCGTGGAACCGCTCCTCGCCCAGCAGCTCGCGCACCGCCGTCACGATCCGCTCGCGCGTGTGCTGCGCGCCCGCGGTTCGGCTGCGGCTGCGATACGACCTTTTCGCCTTCATGACACCAAGTCTAGACGGCGGGTCTGATGTTTGATAGCGTGTGTAGACACCATGTCTATCGAATACGAAACCATGGACACGACGCCTGTCGACGACGCCACCTCGGCGACCTGGGAGGCCGCCGAGGCCCGCGCATGGGCGGACCTGTACGCGGCCGCTCCGGCCGATTGGGCTGCCGAAGTCGGCCTCGGGACGCGTTGGTTCGGCGAAACGCTGGCGATCCACTGGGCGGTCACCGGCCGCCGCTACTTCAGCCGTGCGATCGGCCTGGGCGTGACGGCACCGGCCAGCGAGGCGGGCGTCAACGACATTCTCGCCCTTTGGGAGCGGCTCGGGATCAGCATGTGCCTGGTGCAGTCGATGCCGCACTGTGCGCCGGCGGCCTACGCGGATTGGCTGCGGGAGCGGGGTCTTGAACCGTTCGACCAGCAGGACAGGATCGTGCGAGTCGAGGGCGCGGCCACGACCGACCCGGTCAGGTCGGGGCGAGAGTTCACGGTCGAGCGCGTCGGGCCCGAGACCACGGACGAGTGGTCGCAGTTCCTGCAGCGCGTCTACCGGCTAGACACCGGCCCCTGGCTGCCGCAGCTGATCGACCGTCCCGGCTGGCACCAGTACGTGGCCCGCGAGCGCGGTGAGATCGTGGCCGCTCGTGGCATGCACGTCGGCCGCGACGGCATCGCCTGGCTGGGCATGGACGGCCCGGTGCCCGGGATCATGACCCAGGATTTCGAGCCGGATGCCGCCATCTGCGCGCGGATCGTGGCGGACGGGCCCGGGCTCGGCGCGCGCACGATCATCTCGGACATCGAGCAGCCGTCCCCCGGGCTGGACACGCCCTCCTATAGCTACTTCGGAGCCCTGGGGTTCAGCCGCCCCTACACCCGGACGCACTGGGCGCGGGTCTGATGCACGCATCGATCTGGCGGTTCAGGGGCGATCCGGACGATCTGCTGCGCCGCTACGACGCGGTGGTCGCCGACATCCCGGCCCCAAACATGCGGCTGCACCTGTGCCTGCGGGCCGACGATGGCATCATCGTCGTCGACACCTGCCCGGATCGCGAGACGTACAAGGCGTTCGTGGCCGGGGCGATCACCGGCCTGTTTCGCGCCCACGGCCTGCCCGATCCCGAGGCCGTCGAGGATCACCCCGTGCACGCCGCGTTCGTCGAAGGAGCCGCCGCCGGCGGTTGACACGCCCGCCACGATCTGCCACGGTGCCGGGGTTTGCATCAACGGCTCAGGAGGCAGCCCCATGAGAACCCTTCGGCTCGCGACGCTGGTCGCCGCGCTCAGCCTGGTCGCCCTTGCGACCGGCGGGGCGCTCGCAACCGGCTCGACCAACGTCCTCGTCAACGGGGACTTCGAGACCGGATCCATGTCCGGATGGGGGCATGCCCCCGGCCATCCGCTGGTCGTGTTGCACGGCTGGTTCGCCTACCACGGAACGGTGGCACCGATCAGCGGCGCCCCCGTCCCGCCCCCTCCGCAGGGCAAGACCGCGGCGCTGGTCGACCAGGCCGGCCCCGGCGGCAACGTGCTGTTCCAGACCTTCCGCGTGCCCAGGAACGGGCGGCTGTCGATGACCCTCTGGTACGTGAACTGGGCGGGCGTGTTCTTCACCCCGCGGATGCTGGTGCCGGGCCCGGCGCCTGACCAGCAGCTGCGGATCGACCTCACGCTGCCCGACGCCGGCCTCTACTCGCTGCGTCCGTCCGACATCGTCGCGAACGTCTTTCGCACGGTGCCCGGCGACCCGTTGGCGGTCGCACCGCATACCATCACCTACAACCTCGCGCCATGGGCCGGCCGCCTGGTCAGGCTGCGCATCGCCGAGGTCGACAACCAGTTCTTCTTCACCGCCGGCGTTGACAGCGTGCAGGTTTCAGGAGGCGGAGATCTGGCTCAGGTGCCGCTGCGGTCAGCGCGCATTCCCGCGAACACCCTGCACCGCCCGACGCGCCTCTACAAGCGCATCTTCTAGACAGCATCGGCAAGCGCGGCGGCGGCCTCCCAGTCGCCGCCGCGCGTGACCGTGACATGCCCGACCTTGCGCCCCGGGCGCGGCGCCTTGCCATACAGGTGCACGTGGGCGCGCGTCACCGCGGCCAGCTCGGCCGTGGCAGGCGCTGCGCCGATCAGGTTCACCATCGTGCACGGCATCCGCAGCTCCGGGGTGCCCAACGGCAGGCCGCACACCGCACGCAGGTGGTTTTCGAACTGGCTGGTCTCTGCGCCTTCGATCGTCCAGTGCCCCGAGTTGTGCACGCGCGGCGCCATCTCGTTGGCGAGCAGTCGGTCGCCGACCTGGAACAGCTCCAGCGCCAGCACGCCGACGTACTCGAGCCGCTCCAGCACCAGGCGCGCGTAGCGCTCCGCCAGCGCCTGCAGCGCCGCGCCGGCGTCCGGCGCGGGGGCGTGCGTGATCCGCAGGATCCCCTCGCGGTGGTGGTTTTCGACCAGCGGATAGCACGCCACCTCGCCGCCCGCCGCGCGCACGGCCACGATCGACAGCTCCCGGTCGAACTCGACCAGGCCCTCCAGGATCAGCGGCAGCTCCCCCAGCGCCGCGAACGCACCCTCCGCGTCGGCCGCGTCGCGCAGCACCCGCTGGCCCTTTCCGTCGTAGCCGAGCCGCCGCGTCTTCAGCACTGCGGGCAGCGGCCCGCCGTCCAGCTCGGCCTGTGAGCCGATCGCGCGGAACGGCGCCGTCTCGATGCCCAGCTCGGCGAACAGCCGCTTCTCGTGCAGCCGGTCCTGCGCCACCTCGAGCGCGGCCGGCGGCGGCTGCACCGCCACGTGGCCGGCCAGCCGCTCCGCCGAGGCTGCCGGCACCGACTCGAACTCGAAGGTGACCACGTCGCTTGACCGCGCCAGCCGGTCGAGCCCGTCGACCGAGTCGTAGGCGCCCACGATCAGCTCGGCCACCGCCCCGGCGCAGGCGTCTGTGGCCGGATCCAGCACGGTGCACGTGATCCCCAGCGGATGACCCGCCAGCGCCAACATGCGCGCCAGCTGGCCGCCGCCCAGCACTCCCACGCGCACCTCGCTACTCCGACGGATCCGGGTTGGCCAGCACGTCCGCCGTCTGCTCGGCCCGGAACTGCTCGAGCACGGCCGCGACGGCCGCGTCCGAGGTGGACAGGATGGCCGCCGCCAGCAGCGCCGCGTTGACGGCGCCGGCGCGGCCGATCGCCAGCGTTCCGACCGGGATCCCGGCCGGCATCTGCGCGATCGAGAGCAGCGAGTCGATCCCGGAGAGCGCCTTCGACTGCACCGGCACTCCCAGCACCGGCAGGCTGGTCTTGGAGGCCGCCATGCCCGGCAGGTGCGCCGCTCCGCCCGCCCCCGCGATCAGCACCTTGAGCCCGCGCTCGCGGGCCGTGGCCGCGTACTCGAACAGCAGATCCGGCGTGCGATGGGCCGACACCACCCGGTGCTCGTGGGGCACCTGCAGCTGCTCGAGCGTCTCCACCGCATGGCGCATCGTTTCCCAGTCGGAGCGTGATCCCATGATCACTCCGACCAGCGGGGCGGTGCCGTCGCTCATGGCGAGCACACTACACTGACCTCCGTGATTGAGGAGTCGCAGGAGCCGGAGGCCGCCGCCGCCGGTCTCAGCGAGCAGGAGGCCGCGCGACGCCTCGCGCAGAGGGGGGATGTCCCGCCGCCGCCCTCCAGCCGCTCGGTCAAGAGCATCGTGCGGTCGAACACGCTGACGCTGTTCAACCTGATCCTGGCCGTCTTCCTGGTGCTGATCCTGGTCAGCGGACAGTATGCGGACGGCCTGTTCGCGGGCATCCTGATCGCCAACGCCTCGATCGGGATCATCCAGGAGCTGCGCGCCAAGCGCGTGCTCGACCAGGCTGCGCTGCTGGTGGCGCCGCAGGCGCGGGTGGTGCGGGACGGCACCGAGCGCATGCTGCACCTGAACAACGTCGTCGACGGCGATCTGGTCACGCTGCGCTCCGGCGACCAGGTGGTGGCCGACGGTGATGTGTCGCGCTCGGTGGGCCTGATGCTGGACGAGTCGCCGCTGACCGGCGAGTCGCTGCCGGTGGCGCGGGCCGAGGGCGAGCGCGTGCTGTCCGGCTCGTTCTGCGTCGAAGGAAGCGGCGGCTACGTCGTCACCGGCACCGGCCCCGATAGCTACGCATGGCAGTTGCTGGGGACGGCCCGGGAGGACACGGCGCAGCGCTCGCCGCTCGAGCAGCAGGTGAACCAGCTGCTGCGGCTGCTGGTTGCCGTGATGGTGCCGCTGGGCGCCGCCCTGGTGTGGACGCTGGCGGCGCGCGACACCCCCTTCCGCGAGGCCGTGGCAACCGCCACGGCCGGCATCGTCACGATGATCCCCGAGGGGCTGGTGCTGTTGATGAGCCTCACCTTCGCGGTCGGCGCCGTGCGGCTGTCGCGCAAGGGCATGCTCGTGCAGTACATGAACGCGATCGAGTCGCTCGCCAACGTCGACACCGTCTGCCTGGACAAGACCGGCACGCTCACCGACGGCAACCTGGTGCTGTACGGCGTTGACCCGCTGGGCGGCGCTGCGGAGGAGGAGGTGCGGTCGCTCGTGTCCGGCTACGCGGCCAGCGCCGAGGCTCGCAACTCGACCCTGGACGCCGTCGCCGCCGGCCTGCCCGGCGCGGCCACGGCCGCGCTCGAGGAGGTGCCGTTCTCGTCCCGCTGGAAGTGGAGCGGCGTCCGCCGCGAGGACGGCTGGCTGGTGCTGGGCGCGCCGGACGTGCTGCTGGCCGGCCGGCTTCCGGCCGAGGTGTCGGAACACGAGCAGGAGGGCCGCCGGGTGCTCGCCTTCGGGCGCGCCGAGCAGGTCGCGTCCCCGGCCGATGGCGGTGGTGGCACGCCCCGGATCGAACCGCTGGCGCTGGTGGTGCTGGAGGAACGGCTGCGCGACGATGCCGCCGACACGATCGCCTTCCTCTACCGCCAGGACGTCGACGTGAAGGTGATGTCGGGCGACTCGCCGGCGACGGTCGCGGCCGTCGCCGCCAGGGCCGGCGTTCGCGTGGCCGGCACGCCCAGGCAGGGATCCGACCTGCCCGAGGATCCCGCTCAGCTGGCGGACGTGGCGCGCGAGGCGACGGTGTTCGCGCGGCTCACCCCCGACAACAAGCGCGCCCTGATCGCCGCGCTGACCGGCCACGGCGCCTACGTTGCCATGATCGGCGACGGCGTCAACGACGTGCCGGCGATGAAGGGGGCGCGGCTGGCGGTGGCCCTGGGCAGCGGCACCCAGCTGGCCAAGAGCGTCGCCGACAGCGTGCTGGTCGCCGATCGCTTCGGCGCCATCCCCGACGCCGTCGGCGAGGGCCGCAAGATCATCAACAACGTCCAGCGCGTGGCCAAGCTGTTCGTCACCAAGTCGGTGTTCGCCGCCTTCGTGATCGCCACGTTCGGGCTGTGGACGGCCGAGTTCCCGCTGCTGCCGCGCCACCTGTCGCTGGCCGCCACCTTCACGGTGGGCGTGCCCGGCTTCCTGCTGGCGCTGGGGCCGGGCGGGAACACCACCGAGGAGGGGAGCTTTCTGCGCCGGGTGCTGCGGTTCGCTCTGCCGGCCGGGGCGGTGCTGGGCGCCGCCACGCTGGCCGCCTACCTGGCGGTGGCAAACGGGCCTGGAGACGACCAGCTCGAGGGCCGCACCGCCGCCGTCACGGTGTTCGTGTTCGTCGGCCTCTACCTGTTGGTGGTGCTCGAGGCGGAGCGCATGCAGGCCAGCCGGCGCTACGCAGCCGAGGTTGTGGCGCTGGCCGCCTGCCTGGGCGGCAGCTTCCTGGCGATGCTCGGCTCGGAGAGCCTGCGTGAGTTCTTCGCCCTGGCCGTGCCCAACCTGTGGTCGGTGGTCGTGATCGTCGCCGTGTCCGTGGCGGCCGCCTGGCTGCTGGGACGGCTGGGGCTGTCTCCCTACAGGTTCAGCACGGTGCCCGACCCGGCGGCCGAGGCCGAGCGCAGCACGTAGTCGGCGATCACGAGGTCGGCGGCGCCGTTGCCCAGGTTCTGGCACACCACCAACCCGCTCGGGCGCGGCTGCCGGATCGCCGTCCCGCAGTAGCCGTCCGGGTCGCGGTAGCCGGCGAAGGCGCCGGCGTCGCGGTACCGCAGCAGCTGCTCGACGTCGTCGGCGTAGAGCGCGCCCTGCGCGGCCAGGTCGGCCCCGACCGAGGTGCCGTAGTCGAGCGGCAGCAGCAGCGCGTCGACCCGGATCCAGGCGGGATCGAGCAGCAGCCCGGGAAGCCCGATCGGCAGCGCGGTCACCACCACCGCCGCCTCGAGCACCGCCTCTCGCGCCGATCCCACCAACGTCAGCCGCACGCCCGGCGTGTGCTCGGCGGCCCACTCCCGCAGCTCGGCGGCCGCCTCGTCACGGCGCGCGAACACGGTCACCCGGTCACGGCCGATCGCGGCCAGCATGGTCAGGTGCGTCCGCGCCTGCAGGCCGGCGCCGGTGATGGCGACGTGGCCGGGTGCGGCCGGAGCGAGCGCGTCGATGCAGGCTCCGGAGACGGCCGCCGTGCGGGCACCGGTCAGCGCGGCCGCCCCCATCACCGCCGCCGGCATGCCCGTCTCCGGGTCGGACAACACCACCAGGCCGTTTACCGTGGGAAGGCCCCGTGCGACGTTGCCCGGGTATGAGGCTACCCACTTCAGTCCCAGCAGGTCGCCGTGGCGAAGGTATGCGGGCATGGCATTTGCGAAGCCGTCGCTGCGCGGATGCACGGCCGGCTTGGGCGGCAGCTCGGCCGATCCGTCGGCCAGCGCCGCCATCGCGTCGCGCACCAGTGCGATCGCCTCGCGTGGCGGAGGCAGGTGGTCCTGCACCTCCCGCTCCGACAGGTGCAGCAGGGTAGCGCTGGAGCTCTTGGGCACCGGGGTCAGCCTACACTGCGCAGGTCGTGCGCAAGGCGCCGGAACGGGCCGTCCACGGCAAGCAGGTCGGACTCCGAGCCGCGCTGGATCACGTTGCCGTGATCGACCACCAGGATCTCGTCGGCGCGCCGCACGGTCGCCAGGCGGTGGGCGATGATCACCGACGTGCGGCCGCGCAGCAGCCTGTCGAGCGCCCGCTCGATCTGGATCTCGGTGGGCCGGTCGATGTTCGAGGTGGCCTCGTCCAGGATCAGGATGCGCGGGTCGGCCAGCAGCGCCCGCGCGATCGAGATCAGCTGGCGCTCGCCCGCCGAGAGGCCGGCGCCGCCCTCGCGCACTACGTGGTCGAGGCCGCCGTGCAGCCGCGCCGCGATCCGGTCGACGCCGACCGCCCCGGCGGTCTCGCGCACCTGCTCGTCGGTGGCGTCCGGCCGCGCGAAGCGGATGTTGTCGGCGATCGTGCCCGAGAACAGGAACGGATCCTGCAGCACCACGCCCAGCTGCCGGCGGTAGCTGCGCAGCTGCGCGTCGCGTATGTCGATGCCGTCGACCCGCACGGCTCCCTCGGCCGGGTCGTAAAAGCGCGCGATCAGCTTGGCCACGGTCGACTTGCCGCCGCCTGACTGGCCCACCAGGGCGAGGCAGCCGCCCGCCGCGACCTCGGCCCCGACGCCGTGTAGCACCTCGTTGTCGCCGTAGGCAAAGCGGATCCGGTCGAGCTGCAGGCGGCCGTCGATCTGCGGCATGGGACCGGCGCCGGGCCGGTCGCCGATGTCGCTCTCGGCGTCCAGCACCGAGCTGATCTTGACCATTGCGGCAGCAGCCGACTGCATCTGGCTGTAGACGTCGGACAGCTCCTGCAGCGGCTGGAATACCAGCTGCAGCAGGTACATGGCGGTGATCAGCGTGCCGATGCTGATGTCCCCGTCCACGTACAGGTGCGCGCCCAGCAGCAGCACGGCGGTGGTGGAGATCAGCCCCAGGAGCTCGATCGACGGGAAGAAGAACGAGAGCAGCGTCTGCGTGCGGACGTTGGCCCGGCGGTTCTCCTCGTTCAGCAGGTCGAACTCGTCCTGGAAGGCGCGCTCACGGTTGAACGCCTGCACGATCGCCATCCCCGCCACCGACTCTGCCATGTGCGCGGTGACCGCGGCGATCCGGTTGCGGACCTCGAGCTGGGCGACCGAGGACGTGCGCTGGAACCAGCGCGTCAGCACCAGCGCCGGGGGCAGCACGATGAACGAGATCATGCCCAGCCGCCAGTCGACGATGAAGACGACCACGATGGCGGTCGGCAGCAGCACGACGTTGGCCGCCAGCGTGGGCAGGCCCTGCGACAGCGCGTCCGACAGCGCATCCACGTCGCTGGTCAGGCGGGCGATGATCCAGCCCGCGCGCTGCTCGGAGAAGTACCGCAGCGACAGCGAGGTGAGGTGCTCGAACAGGTCGCGGCGCAGCCCCAGCACGATGCCCTGGCCGATCCCGGCCAGGCCGCGGATGAGGATGGCGCTGAGCACCCAGCCGACCGCGCCGACCAGGATGTAGATCATCACCACCACGGTCAGGTACTCGCTGTTCGAGTCGCCGATGCCGTTGTCGATCGCGGCGCGCACGAGCAGCCACCCGCCGGTCTGGCAGACGGCCTGGCCGGTCGCGACCAGCACCAGCACGAACACGGCCAGCCGGCGGCCCTGCAGGTAGGTGGTCAGGCGGCTGAGCCCGCTACGATGGCTACGCCGCACGCGTCTCGTCTCCGAACAGCGCCGTGAAGTCTCCACCCAGCGCGGCCAGCTCCTCCGGCGTGCCCTGCTCGACGAGCTTGCCGTCCCGCAGCACCACCGCCCGGTCGGCGAGCACCACCGTCGACAGCCGCTGGGTCGCGACCAGCACCGTGCGCCCGCGCAGCGCCGGCCCCACGGTGCGAAGCAGCGTGCGCTCGGTTTCGGTGTCCACCGCCGACAGCGGGTCGTCCATCAGGATGGCGCCCGACTCGGCCAGCAGCGCCCGCGCCAGCGCCACTCGCTGCCTCTGGCCGCCGGACAGGTTCACCCCGCGCTCGCCGATCATGGTGTCGTAGCCGTCCGGCAGGTCGTCGACGAAGGCGGCCACCCCGGCCGCCTCGCTGGCCGCCAGCACCTCATCCCAGCTTGCGTCCGGGCGACCGATCATGAGGTTGTCGCGCAGCGGGATCGAGAACAGGATCGGCCGCTGCGTCACGATCGACATGGCCGACCGCACGTCCTCGAGCCGCAGGTCGCGCAGGTCGGTGCCGCCCAGCAGCACCCGTCCTTCGGTCGGGTCGTAGAGCCGCGCGGCCAGGTTCAGGAGCGACGTCTTGCCCGATCCGGTGGCGCCGCACACGGCCACGATCTCGCCGGCCTCGATCTCCAGGTCGACACCGGTCAGCACCTCGTCCTCGTCGGCGTACGCGAAGTGCGCGTTTCGAAAGCTGATCGGCTGCGGGCCTGCCGGCGCCGGCAGCGGCTCGGCCGGCTCGGGCAGGCGATCGATGCCCTCGATCCAGGCGAAGCTGCGACCGGCCGAGGCCAGCGCCCGCTGCGCCAGGTTCGTGATCCAGCCCAGCGACTCCAACGGCCACGCCAACTGCAGCAGGATGGTGTTGAACAGGACGAACTGGCCGATCGTGAGATCGCCGTTGATCACGTCGCGGCCGCCGAAGAAGACCACCGCCGCGATCGAGAGCGTGGGCAGGAAGAACAGCCCGGGCAGGTGCTGGGCCTCGACGCCGGCCTGCTCGAGCACCACGTCGCGGACGCTCTCGGCCTTCTCGCCGAAGCGGCCGCGCACATCGTCCTCGCGACCGAACGCCTGCACCATCTCGATGCCGACCACCGCCTCGTCGGCGGCCTCGGTCACGTCGCCCTTGCGCTGCTGCACTCGGCGCGAGATCGGCATCACGCGGTGGGCGAACAGCCAGGCCAGCAGGCCGATCAGCGGCAGCGAGAGGCCGGTGTAGATGGTCAGCCGCAGGTTCACGAACCCGAGCAGGATGGCCGCGCCCACGATCATCATCGCGCTCTGCGCACCCTGCACCATGCCCCAGCCGATGAAGTAGCGGATCGGGTACAGGTCGTTGGTCGCGCGCGACACCACCTGGCCGGTTGCGTGGCGGTCGAAGAACGCGCGCGGGAAGTCGAGGTAGGCCGAGTACAGCAGCTCTCGCACGCGTGCCTCGATGTGGACGCCGATCCGCGACGTCGCGTAGCGGCGGATGAAGTTGACGCAGAAGCGCAGCAGGCCCAGCACGAACGCCGCCGCCACGTAGGGCGTCAGCTTGGACAGGTCCTTGGGCACGATCGCGTTGTCGATGGCGCGCTGCAGCAGCGTCGGGATCGCCAACGACAGCGCCGTGTATGCGAAGGCGCAAACGAGACCGAGCGCGACCGACCGCCACTCCCCACGCCACAGCGTGAGCAGTCGTCGGAGCGTCGGCCACATCGGAAGATCGGGAGGATCCACGTGTGACACGCCAGCCAACAGGCTAGCCGAGCGTGGTCATTTCCGGCTTCGGCTCCCAGGGCAGTTGCCCGATAAGCCAACACGATCGGCCGCTTAACCGTTGCGAGGGCGACGGAGCGGTCACCGCTCCGTCGCCCTCGCGAGTCGTTACTGGTTAGGCGGCGTCCTGCATGCCGCTCAGCTCCGGCAGCCTGGCCAGCTGTGTGAGCGCCTCCTGCTCGAGCTGGCGGACGCGCTCGCGCGTCAGCCCGACCTCGCGGCCCACTGCCTCGAGCAGCATCGGCTCACCGCCGCCGAGCCCGTAGCGAAGCTCGATGATGCGGCGCGTGCGCGGCGTCAGCCGTGTCAGCGCCCGCTCGAGCGTCTCGTTTCGCATGCGCTCGCCAACCGTCTCGGTCACGTCCTCACCGGACGTGTCGGCGATCATGTCGCCCAGCTCGGTGTCGCCCTCGTCGCCGGTCGGCCGCTGCAGCGAGATGGTCTGCAGGCGGGTCTGATCGGCGTCGCGTACCTCGGCCACGCTCAGCTTGGCCTCCTTGGCGACCTCCTCGTCGCTGGGCTCGCGGCCCAGCTTGGCCTCCAGCGTGCGGCGGGCGCGATCGATCTTGCGGATGCGATCGTGCACGTGCACCGGAACCCGGATCGTGCGGCTCTGGTTGGCGACCGCGCGCTGCACCGCCTGCCGGATCCACCAGGTTGCGTAGGTGGAGAACTTGAGGTTGCGGCGCCACTCGAACTTCTCGACCGCGCGCACCAGCCCGATCGTGCCCTCCTGGATCAGGTCCAGGAAGCCAACGCCGTGGCCACGGTACTTCTTGGCGATCGACACGACCAGCCGCAGGTTTGCCTCGACCATGCGGCGCTTGGCGGCCTCGTCCCCGGCCTCGATGCGCTGGGCGAGCACCTGCTCCTCGTGCTTGGTGAGCAGCGGCGTGCGCCCGATCTGCGCCAGGTACAGGTCGAGTCCATCGATGCTGGCGGGGGCGTACCAGGCAGGCGCGGCCTCCGCCGGCTCGCCGGCGTCCGGTGCGTCGTCGATTTCGCGCACCGACACGACGTCGACCCCGAGCTCGGTCAGCTCGGCGCGAATCGCGTCCGTATCTTCATCTGTCAGGTCGAGCTCTGCCACGACGGCGGTCAGCTCATCCTCCGTGAGCTCCCCGGCGTCCTGTGCACGCTCGACCAACTGCCGCAGCTGCGGCTCCTGAGTCAACATCCGTAGTACCCCTTCTTGCATTTGCACCCGAATCCGCGATCTTCCGCGGAGGTGCCGTTGTGAAATGTCCTGGTTGAAGGGCTTGGGCGTGCCGTTTTCTTGAGATTCGGCCCTGATGCGTGCCCTTCGCAATGGTTAACGGCGCTCCTGCTACCGTTATTCCCGGCTGCACCGTTTTATATGCGGCCGGCATTAGAGCGCTCTTAATCAGCAGCAGCCCTCTTTGTACCGGCAGGCCGTGCAGTGCCAGGAGGCCTTGACCCAGATCATCTCGGCACCGCAGCGCGGGCATGAGCTGTCCGACGTGGTGCTGGCCGCGCTGCGAAGGCCGGCGTTACAGCGGGATGCGGGCTGGACGGATGCGATCCGGCGACGGTAGCGCGCGGCCCGGATGATTCCGCCGACTATCGTGGCAACGATGCGGGTGGAGACCGTCGATCCGTCTGAATACGCGGCGCTGGGAGATCTCACCGTGCGCGCCTACCAGGCGCTGCCGGGACACCCCCTCTCGCCGGAGTACGCCGCCGTGCTCGCCGACGTGGCCGGGCGGGCGCATCAGGCGGAGGTGCTGGTCGTGCGCGACGAGGACGGGGCTCTGCTGGGCGGTGTCACGTACGTGGCCGACGAGGGAAACCCTTACGCCGAGTTCGAGGGCGCAGACGCGGCGGCGTTTCGCATGCTTGCCGTCGATCCGGCGGCACAGGGCCGCGGCGTCGGCAGGGCGATGGTGCAGGCATGCATCGACCGCGCCCGCCGCGACGGGAAGCGCCGGCTGACGCTGATGACCACCGGCTCGATGGACGCCGCCCACTATCTCTACGGACGCCTGGGATTTCGTCGCACGCCCGAGTCGGACATGATCGTCGAGCACGGGCTGCGGCTGATGGCCTTTGAGCTTGACCTGGAGGAGGTGGCGGATGGCGACGGTGGTAGGTGACTTCCCACGCGCGGTGCGCGTGATCGAGAACACCTGGATCACGCTCTCGGACGGCACCCGCCTGGCAGCCAAGATCTGGCTGCCCGACGACGCCGAGCACGACCCGGTGCCGGGGGTGCTCGAGTTCCTGCCCTACCGCAAGCGCGACGGCACGGCTGCGCGGGACGAGCTGCTGTACCCGTACCTGGCCGGCCACGGCTATGCCGGGGTGCGCGTCGACCTGCGCGGCCATGGTGACTCCGAGGGCCTGCCCGAGGACGAGTACACCCCCCAGGAGCAGGCCGACGGGGCCGAGGTGATCGCCTGGATCGCCGAGCAGCCTTGGTGCACCGGGGCGGTGGGGATGCACGGCATCTCATGGGGTGGGTTCAACAGCCTCCAGATCGCCGCCCTGCGACCGCCGGCGCTGCGGGCGATCATCACGCTCTGCTCGACCGACGACCGCTACAGCGACGACGTCCACTACAAGGGCGGGCTGGTGCTGGGTCTGGACATGCTGCACTGGGCCACCTACATGCTGCTGGCGAACGCCGAGCCGCCCGATCCCGAGATGGTGGGCGCGGATCGCTGGCGCGACCTGTGGCTGGGCCGCATCGACGCATCCCAGCCGCTGGCCGAGATCTGGCTGGAGCACCAGCGCCGCGACGCCTACTGGAAGCAGGGCTCGGTGATCGAGGACCACTCGGCGATCACCGCTGCGGTGTATGCCGTCGGCGGCTGGCAGGACGGCTACACCAACGCCGTCCCGCGCCTGCTCGAGGGCCTCAGCTGCCCCCGCAAGGGGCTGATCGGAACGTGGGGCCACGCCTGGCCGCAGAACGCCACGCCGTTGCCGGCGATCGGGTTCCTGCAGGAGTCCCTGCGCTGGTGGGACCACTGGCTGAAGGGGATCGACAACGGCATCATGCAGGAGCCGATGCTGCGCGCCTGGGTGCAGGACTCGGTGCGACCGGCGACCACGCATCGCGAGCGGCCGGGCCGGTTCGTCAGCGCCGACGCCTGGCCGCCGCCGGCCTCGGTGCGCGACCTGCACATGGGAGATCGCGTGCTGCTGGACGAGCCCGGGCCGGAGGCGGAGTTCAAGATCCTGGGCCGTCAGACCTGCGGGCTGGACGGCGGTGCCTGGTGCGGCGAGGGCGCGACGGCCGACGACCCCGACGACCAGCGCGCCGAGGACGGCATGTCGCTGACGTTCGACTCGGCGCCGCTGGAACGCGACCTGCACGTGCTGGGCTTCCCGCAGGTGCGGCTGACGCTCTCGTCCGACCGGCCGCTGGCGCTGGTCTGCGTGCGCCTCTGCGAGGTGTTCCCCGACGGCGCCTCCAAGCTTGTCACGCGGCAGATCCTGAACCTCTGCCATCGCGAATCGAACGAGCATCCCTCGCCGCTGGTACCCGGGAGCCCCGAGCAGGTCGTGGTCGAGCTCGACGCGATCGGGCACGTGCTGGCGGCTGGAAACCGCGTTCGCCTGGCGATCTCGCCCACCTACTGGCCATGGGCGTGGCCGTCGCCCGAGCCGGTCACGCTGACGGTCGTCGCCGGCCCGGGACCGCTGGTCGAGCTGCCGGAGATCGACGCCGGCGCCGGAGACAGCGGCACGCCGTTCGGGCCGCCCGAGATCTCGGAGGCGCTGCCGATGGAGACGCTGGCAGAGGGGCAGACCGGGCGCACGATCATGCGGAACGTCCAGACCGGCCGCACCGACATGCGCTTCCTGTGGGACTCGGGCGGGCACGTCGTCTACCCGCACGGCATGCGTGAGCTGGCCGAGAACGAGGCCGTCTACTCGATCATGGAGGGCGATCCGCTGTCGGCCGAGGTGGCCTGCTACCAGGCGATCGAGTACCAGCGCGGCGACCACCACGTGCGGGTCGAGGCGCGGGGACGCATGACCTGCGACCACGACAGCTTCCTGCTGGAGCACCGGCTGGTCGCTACGGAGACCGGCCGCGAGGTGCGCTCGCGCGCCTGGTCGAAGCGGATCCCCCGCGACCTCGTGTGATGGGATAGGTGGCGCTAGCACTCGAGATGGGGCTCGACCCGGAGGCCGACCGCGCGATCCGGGACCTCTGGTCGCGGCTCGAGCAGCTGGGGGTGCCCTCGCTCCAGGGCCACGTGCCGAGCATCCGCCCGCACCTGTCGCTGGCCGTCACCGACGACGCCGACGGCCTACGGCACCACGCTCCCGGCCTCGCGCTGCGCGGCGTCGAGACCGGCATCGAAATGGCCGCGGTGTCGCTGTTTCCCGCCGACCCGCCGTTGCTTGTGCTGGCTGTCGCCCCGGCCCCCGAGCTGGTCGCCCTGCATGCACGCGTCAGCGCGGCGCTGGCGGCGGACGGAGTCGACCTCTGGCCGCACTACCGGCCGGGCACCTGGCTTCCTCACTGCACGCTCTCGATGGGGGTGCCCGCCGACGTGCTCGGCGACGCGTTGGAGACCTGCCTGGCATCTCCGTTGCCGGTGCGCGCATGTCTCCTCGGCGCGGCTCTGACCGACTCCGTCACGGGAGCGACCACGACGCTGTGACGCGGCTGACCGCCTACATCTCGGCTCTGGTCGCGCTCGACCTGGCGCTGTTCTCGGCGATCGTGCCGCTGCTGCCGCAGCTGTCCGACCAGCTACACCTGACCAAGGTGCAGTCGGGCCTGCTGCTCGGCGCCTACAGCGGTGCGGTGCTGGTCACGGCGGTGCCGCTCGGCCATCTCGCCGACCGCGTGGGCATGCGCAACGTGAACGTGGCCGGATCGCTGCTGATGTGTGCGGCCACCGCGGCGTTCGCGGTGGGGAGCTCCTTCGAGGTGCTGTTTGCCGCGCGCGTGGCCCAGGGAGTCGCCTCGGCCGTGGCCTGGAGCGCGGGCCTGGCGTGGCTGGCAGCGCGCACCCCCGAGCACCGGCGCGGGGCCGGCATCTCGATCGCCAACGCCTCGGCCACCGGCGGGATGATCGCGGGGCCGGTGCTGGGCGGTGTCGTGGCCGGCGCCATCGGCACCCGTAGCACCTTCCTGGCGCTGGCGGGGTGCTCGCTGCTGCTGGCCGTGTGGGGCGCGTTTGAGACGGATGCGCGCGCCCCCGCCGAGCGCGAGTCGAGCTTCCTGCCGGCGCTGCGGGCGGCGGCGGCCGAGCGGCTGATCGCGGTCAGCTTCATCGTGATCCTGCTGGTGGCGGTGATCGGCGGCACGCTGCAGGTGCTGATGCCTCTGCACCTGGGCGACGAGGGTGTGACCCAGTCCGCGCTGGGGCTGCTGTACGCAGGCGGTGCAGCGCTCGGGGCGGTCACGATCACCACCACCGGGCGGCTGGGCGACCGCACCGGGCGGCTGCCGCTGGCCCGCGCCGCGTGCCTGGCGACGGGCGGCGCGGTGACCGTGCTGCTGCTGCCGCTGGGCACCGATCTGTTCGCGTTCATGCTGGTGGCGATCATCCCGATCCAGTCGGTGCTGTA
>JAICYJ010000134.1 GCA_025934255.1 Thermoleophilia bacterium
GCGCCGACCTGGCCGAGGCGCGCGACCTCGCCTACCGGGCGGCCGGGCTGATCAGCTTCGAGGGCATGCAGCTGCGCACCGACGTCGGGGAGCCGGTCCGTGTCTGAGCAGCAGCCGGCGGGACCCGCTCCGACGCCGGTGCCGGAGGTGCACCCGGTCTGGGAGGAGCTCGAGGCGGACGGGCCGCAGGTCGGGATCGTGATCCCCAGCGAGGCCGACCGGGAGCAGATCGAGGCGGCCTGCAACGAGCTGCTGGAGCGCGCCATCACGTTCGAGGTGCGGGTGCTGTCGGCGCACCAGAACCCGCGCGAGGTGGCCGAGTACGCATCCACCGCGATGCTGCGCGGTGTGCGCGTGGTGATCGCCGCCGCCGGCGGCGCCGCCGCGCTGCCCGGCGTGATCGCCAGCTACACGGAGCTGCCCGTGATCGGTGTGCCGATCGAGCGTGGCAACCTGGGAGGCATGGATGCGCTGATGTCGGTCGTGCAGATGCCGGACGGGGTGCCGGTCGCCTGCATGGCCATCAACGGCGCCCGCAACGCCGCCATCTACGCCGCCAAGATCCTCGCCCAGGGCGGGGCGGCGCCGCCGCACGGCCGCTGGACGGCGACTGAGTAATGGAGCAGCGCTTCAGCCTGATCACGCTCGGCGTCGCCGACCTCGCGCGTGCGCGGGGGTTCTACGAGGCGATGGGCTGGCACAGCAACACCGACCCCGAGCTGGGCGTCGTGTTCTTCCAGTGCCTGGGCACGGTGCTGGCGCTGTGGGGCCGTGACGAGCTGGCCGCCGATAGCGGCGTCGTCGACGGCGGCGGCTGGGGCGGGTGTACCCCGGCGCAGAACGTGCGCTCACCGCAAGAGGTGGACGCGGTGATCGAGCAGGCGCGTGCCGCCGGCGCCACGATCGCGCGAGCGGGCGCGCCCACCTTCTGGGGTGGCTACTCCGGTGTCTTCATCGATCCCGACGGCCATCCCTGGGAGATCGCACACAACCCGCACTGGCAGCTGGCCGACGATGGGTCGGTGCTGCTGCCGTAGCGCTCCGGGCCGGTTGGTAGACTCCGAATTGCCTTGATCAAGCGCTATACCCGCCCCGCGATGGGCGCCGTCTGGTCGGACGAGCGCAAGTTCCAGCGGTGGCTGGACGTCGAGATCGCAGCCATGGAGGCGTGGGTCGAGGCGGGAGTCGTTCCCGCCGAGGCCGTCGCCGCCGTGCGGGCGTCGGCGCGCGTGGACGTGCCGCGCATCCTCGAGATCGAGCGGCGCACGCACCACGACGTGCTGGCCTTCACCGAGTCGGTGGCCGAGCAGGTGGGCGAGCAGGCGCGCTGGTTCCACTACGGCCTGACCTCGTCGGATGTCGTCGACACGGCACTGGCGCTGCAGCTGCGCGACGCCGGCGAGCTGCTGGTGGCCGGTCTAGCCGCGGCGGAACGGGCGCTGCTCGTGCGCGCCGAGGAGTTCCGCCACACGCCCATGATCGGCCGCACCCACGGCGTGCACGCCGAGCCCACCACCTTCGGGTTGGTGCTGCTGGGCTTCGCCATGGAGCTGCGGCGCCAGCGGCAGCGGCTGGCCGAGGCGTTCGCGGGCGTCGCCGTCGGCAAGCTGTCCGGCGCCGTCGGCACCTACGCGAACTCGGATCCGCGGATCGAGGCGTTCGCGCTCGGCCGGCTGGAGCTGGAGGCCGAGGAGGTGGCCACGCAGGTGATCCCGCGCGATCGCCACGCCCGGCTGCTGTCTGCCCTGGCCGAGGCCGGATCCTCGCTCGACCGCTTCGCGACCGAGATCCGCCACCTCCAGCGAACTGAGGTGCGCGAGGCGTTCGAGCCGTTCGCCCGCGGCCCGAAGGGCTCGGCGGCGATGCCGCACAAGCAGAATCCGATCGTGTGCGAGCGCGTGTCCGGGCTGGCCCGCGTGCTGCGCGGCAATGCCGTTGTCGGCCTCGAGAACGTGGTGCTCTGGCACGAGCGCGACATCTCGCACTCCTCCGCCGAGCGGGTGGTGCTGCCCGACTCCACGATCGCCCTCGACTACATGCTCGATCGCGTCGTGTGGCTGGCCGAGGGCCTGTCCGTCGACCCGGAGCGGATGCTGCGGAACCTCGAGGCCTCGCACGGGCTGGTGTTCTCGGGCCGGGCGCTGCTGGCGCTGGTCGAGGCCGGAGCCTCGCGCGAGGCGGCCTACGAGATCGTGCAGCGAAACGCGCTCCGCGCCTGGGACGAGGAGACCTCGTTCCGGGGGCTGCTGGAGGCCGATCCCGACGCGATGGCGCTGGTGGATGCGGCCGCGCTGGATCGGGTGTTCGACCTGGAGAGCTTCCTGCGCCACGTCGACGCGATCTTCGACCGCACGCTCGACGCC
>JAICYJ010000116.1 GCA_025934255.1 Thermoleophilia bacterium
CGGTGGACGCCGGTGAGTGGCGCGATCGCATCGCCGGCCTGGCCCCGCACTCCGTCACCTGCGCGCTCGACTGCACCAGCGGCTGGTACAGCGTCAACCGCTGGAGCGGGGTGGCCGTGGCCGACCTGCTGGGGCCGCTGCCGCCCGGCACCCGCAGCGTGCTGGTCAGCTCCCACACCGGCTACAGCCGCCGCTTCGACGTGGCCGACCTGCCGCAGCTGCTGCTGGCCACCGAGCTTGACGGCCGCGATCTGCCGTCGGCGAACGGTGGCCCGGCGCGGCTGGTGGTGCCCGGCCGCCGCGGCTTCTGGTGGGTGAAGTGGGTCAGCTCGATCGAGCCCAGCGGCCGCCCGCCCTGGTGGCAGCTGCCGTTCCCGCTGAACTGAGCGGTAGGATCGGCGCGTGACCTGGTCCCTCTCCCCGAGCCGGCCGCCCGCGATCGGTCGTGGCGGCATGGTCTCGACCAGCCAGCCGCTGGCCGCGCTCTGCGGGGCGGAGGTGCTGCGAGACGGCGGCAACGCCATGGACGCGGCGCTGGCTGCAGCCGGTGTGCTGGCGGTGACGGAGCCCAACCAGTGCGGCGTCGGCGGCGACCTGTTTGCGATCGTCGTTCGCGACGGCGAGCCGCCGGTGGGGTTGAACGCCAGCGGGCGGTCGCCGGCCGATCCCGGCGATGCGCTGCCCGAGCTGTTCGGGCCGCGCAGCGTGACCGTGCCCGGATGCCCGGCCGGCTGGGCCGACCTGGCAGAGCGGTTCTCGTCGCGCGGCCTGGCGGCCGCGCTGCAGCCGGCGATCGCACTCGCCCGGCGCGGCTTCCCGATGCAGCCGCGCAACACGGCCGGATGGACGGAGGACTGGGAGGAGCTCTCGGGCGAGGCCCGCGAGCTGTTCCGGCCGCGCCCGTACTTCGCCAACCCGGCGCTGGCTGACACGCTGGAGACGGTCGTGGCCGGCGGCTTCTATCAGGGCGAAACCGCCGCCGCGATCGCGGGCGCCTGCTGGCTCGCTCCCGGCGACCTCGAGGCGCACCGCAACGACTGGGTCGAGCCGCTGTCGTTCGGCTATCGCGGCCACCGGCTGCTGGAGCTGCCGCCGAACGGCCAGGGCTCGATCGCTGGCTGGGCGCTCGAGTCGCTGCGCTCACCCGTGCTGCCCGACCAGGTGGAGGCGCTGGCCGCCGCCTACGAGCGCGGTTACGCCACCATCGGCGGCACCGCCTACGTCTGCACGGCCGACGGGGACGGCATGGCCGTCTCGCTGATCCAGAGCATCTTCTACGGCTTCGGCTCCCGGGTGATCGTGCCCGGCCACGGCTTCATGCTGCAGAACCGCGGCTCCGGGTTCGTCGAGCCGCCCGGCCACCCGAACGGGTTCGCGCCGGGCAAGCGTCCCTTCCACACCATCATCCCGGCCGCCGTGCTCGGTGCGGGCGGCCGCTGGGCGGCGGTGCTCGGCGTCACCGGCGGCCAGTTCCAGCCGCAGGGCCATGTGCAGGTGCTGGTCAACATGCTCGAGCACGGGCTCGATCCGCAGGCCGCGCTCGACGCGCCCCGCTACCGGCTGGAGGAGGACGGCACCGTCTCGCTGGAGCCGCCGCTGGAGCACCTGGTCGACCGCTTCGGCCGGCCGGCCACCGTTGTCGCGGACGTTGGCAACTTCGGCAACGGCCATGTCATCCACCGCGATGCAGAGGGGATCCTGAGCGGCGGCACCGAGCCGCGGCGCGACGGGCTGGCGATCGGGGTCTAGCCGGCCAGGCGCTCGTACCGCCCGGCCCGGATCACGCGATCGCGGCCCGACTCCTTGGCCTGGTAGAGCGCGCCGTCCGCGAGCGCGATCAGTTCGGCCCGGTCGTCGGCGTCGTGCGGGTACACCGCCCAGCCGATCGATGCCGACAGCCGTCGCGCCGGGGTGGGCGCGACGCCCAGCGCCTTCACCGCCTGCCGGGCCCGCTCCAGCAGGTCGGCCACGCCGCCCTCGTCAGCCGTCTCCAGGATCAGGGCGAACTCCTCTCCGCCGAAGCGGAACACGCGATCGGACGTTCGCAGCGATTCGCGGATGCCCTCGCCGGCCCGCCGCAGCACCGCGTCGCCCTCCGGATGGCCGAACGAGTCGTTCACCTGCTTGAAGTGGTCGAGGTCGACGATCGCGAGCGTGAATCCCAGCCCGCGACGTTTGGACAGCGCCACCCGCCGCCGCAGCTCCGCCTCGAACGCGCGCCGGTTGGGCAGTCCCGTGAGCGCGTCGTGGCCGGCCGCGCGCTCCAGGTTCTCCTGCCGCAGCACCGTCCGCCACAGCGCCGACAGGTGGCCCAGCAGCAGGTCGAGCGCCTGATGGTCGTGCTCGTCGCCGCGCTCGGGCTGGAAGCAGACCGAGACGTGCAGGCCCTCGCCGGCGTCGTCCACCTCGATCGCGAACCGGGGCAGGCCGTGCGACGGGTGCGCCGGCGCCGCGCCCTCGGTGACGATGAAGCACTGCGCGCCGACCGCCTCGCGCGGCACCATGTGGGCGAAGCCGATCAGCTGGCTGCGCGTGACCGCGCCCTTGGCACGCACGCTCCAGGCCATCACCGCTTCGATCTGGTTGCTCCAGCGGGCCTCACGCGCGCGTCGAGCATCGGCCTCCGCGGCCAGGGTGAACGCCCGGCGCAGCAGCCGCACGCCGCCGGCGAACAGGATCATCAGGCCCACCAGGATCGATGCCTCGCGGATCAGGTCGGCGATGTGAGCGTGCTGCCTCGAGGCCGAGCGCGCGCCCCGCGTCTCACCCGTCAGCGAGGAGGCCAGCAGGCCCAGCTGCCGGGTGATCTCGGCCACCGTCCCGTTGGGTGCGGGGTTTCCGGCGGGAGACAGGCCCCCCTGCCCGCCGTGGGGCCGGGCCAGCTCCAGCGCGGCCGCGTTCTCCCAGGCCGCGATGTCGTGGGTGGCGCCGGCCAGCAGCTGCTGGTCGCTAAGGTGGTTGCCGGCCGTGATCGTGGCCTGCCGGAGGGCGGCCAGCGCCGCCCGCATGTCGCGGCCACCGGCCGAGAACTGCTGGCGGTAGATCGCCTCACCGGTTGACCGGTACCCGAGCACGTTCGCCGCCTGGCCCTGGATCTGGGCCTGCAGGTGGGCGACGGCCAGCTCGGCGTCGGCGTTCGCGCGCGCCCGGCGGGTGGCGTCGTCGCGGTAGTGCGAGGCCACCAGGCTGGCCAGCGCCACCGACAGCAGCACGCCGATCGACGCGGCCATCCAGAGCAGCGCGAAGCGCCGGATCTGGGCGGAGGTGCGATCGCGTTCGGGCACGGCGAGGCGACCCGCCTGTGGGGAGACGGTGGGCGTCATGGTCACACCATCGCCCCGGGGCCGGAAATCAGCATCCCCCGTCGGCGGGATTGACGCGGGCGCGTTGTTAAGGCGCGCGACGGTCGTTCGCCACGAACGCGGCGTGCGTGACCGGCATCTTCCCGGCGAAGAAGTGCTCGACCGCCTCGGCGTAGCGGCGGATCTCGCGCTGGGCGGTCTCGGAGTTGCGGAGCGACACGAAGTTCATCAGGCTGCGCGCGTTCACCGTCCAGTAGAACTGGGTGTAGATCGCCACCGGCAGCACGTTTCGCGCCACCTCCTTGGCGACGCCCTGCTCCAGCAGCTCCAGGTACGTGTCGTAGGCGGCGCGGTAGACCGTCCGCTGCGCCTCCCGCGTGTGCTCGGCCAGCGCATCCTCGACCGGCTCGAAGCTGTAGGAGCCGGGCTTCCCGACCTGCGTGCGCACGTCCTCGGCGGCCGGCACGTAGAACTCCGGCTCGAGCTGCGAGTAGCGGGCCGACCACTCGTTGAACGACCCGATCCGGTGCCGCTGCCACTCCCGGCAGACGAAGATCGGGCACTTGATGTGGAACCGGAAGGCGTTGTGCTCGGTCGGGCTGCCGTGCCGTTCTCTGATCAGAAAACGGATGAGGCCCTCCTCGCGCTCCGTCATCTCGCTCGAGTGCTGCGCGAACG
>JAICYJ010000001.1 GCA_025934255.1 Thermoleophilia bacterium
AGCAGTGTCTGCGACGCGTGCACGGGCGAGCCCACGTCGACGGCCAGGTGCTGATCGAGGTTGCCGACGGTCACGATCACGGCGGCCAGGTCGCTGGGCCGGATCTGCACGATGCTGCCGCGCGCCTTGCCGTTCAGGACGTAGGGCTGGACGCTGACCACGGTCCCGTCCACCGGCGAGTAGACGTCGGTGCCGGCCGGTGCGCCCACGTCCACCGACCCGGTGTCGGCGCCGTCCCCGCTGCTGTCGATGTAGTAGGACGGGCCGCCGCCGCCGCCGCTCCCGAACAGGCGGTTGCCCAGCCGCGCCAGGAACCCGGCGTTCTTCTGAGTGCCGGCCGGGCTCAGCGGGATCGCGTTGGTGGCGCCGGTGGCGTGGTAGACGATGGCGGTGATGCGGCCGGCGGAGACGGGAACCTCGAGGCTGAGGCCGCTGACCGTGGCCAGCGTCTGAGGCGGGCTGGGGGGCGCGTTCGGTGCCAGCTGCGGTGAGTGCGGCGACGCGATGCCGCTGGTGTCCCGCGACGAGGATCCGGAGTGGAGGACGACGACCACCACCGCCGCGACCACGATGGCCGCTGCCACGGCCAGCAGGCGTCGCTGCCGGTGCGGGTCGCGCCGTCGGACGGTGCGCCGTCGCCGGCGCTGTCGCTGACGGGTCGCGATCACCCGTCCAGATTAGCCCAGGCCGGGTGCCGGGGGGACCGGTTGCTAGGATGGCCGCAATGCCGCCCGACACCCCGCGGATGGTACGGATCCCGCGCTGGGTCCAGCTGGTAGGGCTGCCGCTGATCCTGGTCGGGGCCTGGCAGTTCATGTCCGCGGTCAGCCACGCGATGTTCATCTTCGTGGTGGCGGCGCTGATCGCGATCCTGCTGAACCCGATCGTGCGCGCGTTCTGCGCGCTCAAGATCCCGCGCGCGCTGGCGGTATTCCTCGTCTACCTCACCTTCGCGATCACGTTCGTGGCGTTGGGTGTCCTGGCGGGGACGGTGATCGCGACCCAGGTGCAGTCGGCCAGCACCGTGATCGAGAACGAGTTCAGCACCGCACCCGGCCAGACCCAGACCCCCGCCGAGATGAAGCTGGACGACCTGCAGCAGTGGCTCGACGACCACGGCCTGTCGCAGGTGAACGTCCGCCAGCTGGGCGACAAGGTGCAGCAGAAGGTCAACTCGCTCGACATCGAGAGCGTGTCAGGGCAGGCCGTGGGCGTCGCTCAGGGCGTGCTGCTGGGCGTGGCCGAGAGCCTGTTCAACGTCGTGCTGGTGATCGTCGTGTCGGTCTACATGCTGCTCGATGCACCGCGGCTGTCGCGGTTCCTGAGACGGCTGTTCCCGCACGCCGAGGGGGAGGACGACCTGATGGTGCGCCTGGAGCGGGCGCTGCTGTCCTACGTGCGCGGCCAGACGCTGGTGTCGCTGGTGATCGGTGCGACCGCCGGCGGGCTGATGTGGATCCTGGGCGAGCTCGGGATCTTCCAGGGCGGCAGCAACTACGCGATCGCCTTCGGCGCCTTCGCCGCGCTGACCGAGGTGATCCCCTACGTGGGGCCGTGGATCGGTGCGATCCCGCCGATGGCGGTGGCGCTGGCGGAGTCGCCCACGGCCGCGATCGCCGTCGCGCTGGCCTTCCTGTTCATCCACCAGGTCGAGGGCCACATCGTGATCCCCAAGCTGATGGGCGGCGCGGTGGGGGTGCACCCGCTGCTGGTGATCTTCGCGCTGCTGGCCGGCCAGCAGCTGTACGGGTTCGCGGGCGTGTTCGTGACGCTGCCGCTGCTTGCGATCGGCCGCGAGCTGTTCTGGTTCCTGAGGGAGCGGATCGGGCTGGAACCGTGGGGCAACGGACCGGTGCCGGTGGAGGTGCCGGTCGAGGTGCACGGTCCCGCGCCGCCGCCGCCCACGGTGCCGCCCGGCGGCGGCCCGGCTACTGCGGGCTCGTAGCGGCTGAGCTGCTGACGTCCGACTGCGGCGTCGGCGCCATCGCGTCCTGGTTGGACGGCGCCAGGTCGGCGGCCAGCTCGAACGCCTCCAGCGCGGCCTCGGCGCGGCCCATCCGCTTCAGGAACTTGCCGTACCAGCGGTAGGCCTTGGCCAGCTCGCGCGTCCAGCCGTTCTGCTGGCGGATCGCGTCGATCGCGGCCGTGAAGCCCCACTCGGCCCGCTCCGCGTCGCCCAGCTCGTCGTAGACGCGGGCCAGCACCAGGTAGGCGTCGCCCAGCTGCCCGGGCAAGGCGCCGTTTCCGAGCAGCTCGACGCCCTCGCGGGCCTTGCTCGAGGCCAGCTCCGTGTCGCCCTTCTGGAGTGCGCAGCGCGCCTCCTCGACCACCACGAACCCGAGATCGAGCGGGCTCGGGCGGGCGCCCAGCAGGCTGCGTGACGCCGACAGGTGCTCCTCGGCGCGGGCCGTCTCGCCCGCGTCCAGCAGGTTCTGCGCGTACAACAGATGTGCATCCGCCAGAGCGTCATTGTCGTCCATCAGCTCGTAGATCGCGAGCGCGCGGTCGGCGTAGGCGATGGCCTGGCCGACCTGTCCGGTGCTGGCGTAGAGGCGCGACAGCGAGTAGTAGGCGCGGGCCCGGCTCTGCAGGTCGACCTCCTCGGCGCCGTCGCGCAGGGCGGCGGCCAGCACCGTGCCGGCGCTGCCGTAATCGCCCGCGTCGGAGTAGGCCTGGCTGAGCAGGAGCGTGTAGCGCACCAGCTTGGCCAGGTCGCGGCCGGGCTGCTGTCGCAGCTGCTCCGCGCAGTCGTTCATGAGCGCGATCGCGCGGGCGGCGTCGCCGGCGCCGATGTGGAGGCGCGCCATCTCGATGTAGAGGTCGGGCCGCTGCGCCGGGTGCGGCGGATCGCCCACCTCCAGCGCCTGCTGGAACAGCTCCAGCGCCTGCCCGTCGCGGCCGCGACGAGCCGAGATCAGGGCCAGGCCCTCGTAGCACTCGCTCATGCGCTCGGCGTCGGCGTCGACCTCGGCCTCGCGCAGCACGCCGCGCAGCAGCTCCTCGGCCTCCTCGTACTGCTCCAGGCGGATCATCATCATGGCGTCCAGCACCTCGAGCGAGCGGGTGCGCTGCTCGTTGGAGACCTCTCCGGTCAGCTCCTCGGGCGTGACGCCCAGCCGGCGGGCGATCTCGACCAGCACGCGCGGGCTGGGCCTGCGGTCGCCGGCCTCGATGCGGGCCAGGTAGCTGTAGGAGCAGCCGTCGAAGGAGAGATCGCGCTGGGTCATCGCGCGCCGGCGGCGGAGATGCCGGATCCGGGCGCCGAGCTTGCGCAGGGCCTCGTTCGAGTAGTCAAGCTCGTGATCGTTCTGCAGCATGCCGGCCTTTCCCCCGGAGTCCATTCGTGGCAATCCTATTCGCACGTGGTGGTCATGTAAAGGCCCAGCGATACAATCTGGGCCATGTCGTTTCCGGCCACACGCCTGCGCAGGCTGCGCCGCACGGATGCCCTGCGGGGCATGGTGCGCGAGACGCGGCTTTCGGCGGCCGACCTGATCCAGCCGCTGTTCGTGCGGGCGGGCAGCGGGCCGGCCACGCCGATCCCCTCGCTCAGCGAGCAGTACCACCATTCGATCGAGACGCTGGTCGAGGAGGCGCGGGCGGTGCACGCGGCCGGGGTCCCCGCCGTGATCCTGTTCGGCATCCCCGATCACAAGGACGAGGCGGCCAGCTCCGCGTACGACGAGGAGGGGATCGTCCAGCTGGGGCTGCGGGCGATCCGGCTGGCGGTGCCGGAGCTGGTGCTGATCACGGATGTCTGCCTCTGCCAGTACACCTCGCACGGGCACTGCGGGGTGCTGCGCGACGGCGACGTGGACAACGATCTGACGCTGGAGCTGCTGGCCCAGACGGCGGTGTCGCACGCCGCCGCCGGGGCCGACATCGTGGCACCCAGCGACATGATGGACGGCCGCGTGGCCGCGATCCGGGCGGCGCTGGACGCCGACGGGCTCGCGTCGACGGCGATCCTGGCCTACAGCGCCAAGTTCGCGTCCAGCTTCTACGGCCCGTTCCGCGAGGCCGCCCACTCGACGCCGTCGGAGGGCGACCGGCGCGGGTATCAGATGGATCCCGCGAACGCCAACGAGGCGCTGCGCGAGGTGCTGCTCGACATCGGCGAGGGCGCCGACATGGTGATGGTGAAGCCGGCGATGCCGTACCTGGACGTGATCCGGCGCGTGCGCGAGGCGACGCTGGCGCCGATCGCGGCCTACCAGGTCAGCGGCGAGTACGCGATGCTGACGGCGGCCGCGCGTGATGGGCTGCTGGACGAGCGGGCGGCGGCGCTGGAGGCGCTGACGGCGATCAAGCGGGCCGGCGCCGACATGATCATCACGTACCACGCGTCACGGGCCGCCGGTTGGCTCTCCTAGGAGGGCCGCAGACCGAGGTCGAGTCCCAGCGGCTGTACCGGGAGGCGTGCCGCCTGATCCCGGGCGGGGTGTCGAGCCCGGTGCGGGCGATGCGGTCGGTGGGGCGCGAGCATCCCCTGTTCGCCGCCGCCGGCGAGGGCGCCTGGCTGATCGATGCCGACGGCAACCGCTACGTCGACTGGGTGCTGTCCTGGGGGCCGCTGATCGCCGGCCACGCGCACCCGGCGGTGGTGGCGGCGGTCGGCCGGGCGGCGGCGCGGGGCACCTCGTTCGGGATGCCGACGGCGCTGGAGGTGGAGCTGGCGGCAGAGGTGGTGGCGGCGGTGCCGTCGCTGGAGATGGTGCGGTTCGTGTCGTCGGGCACCGAGGCGACGATGAGCGCGGTGCGGCTGGCGCGCGGGTTCACCGGCCGCTCGAAGGTGCTCAAGTTCGCGGGCGGCTACCACGGGCACGTGGACGCGCTGCTGGCCCAGGCCGGGTCGGGGCTGGCCACGCTCGCGATCCCGGCCACGCCGGGGGTGCCGGCGGCGGTGACGGCCGACACGCTGATCGCCGAGTACAACGACCTGGAGGCGGCGCGGGCGCTCGCCGAGATGCACGGCGACGACCTGGCGTGCGTGATCGTGGAGCCGGTGGCCGGCAACATGGGCGTGGTGCCGGCCGCGCCGGGGTTCCTCGAGGGGCTGCGGACGATCTGCAACGGCACGGGCGCGCTGCTGATCGCGGACGAGGTGATCACCGGGTTCCGGGTCGCGTACGGCGGCGCGCAGGAGCGGCTGGCGTTCCGGCCGGATCTGACCTGCCTGGGCAAGATCCTGGGCGGCGGCGTGCCGGCGGCGGCGTTCGGCGGCCGTGCCGACGTGATGCAGCAGCTGGCGCCGGTAGGCGACGTCTACCAGGCCGGCACGCTGTCGGGCAACCCGCTGGCGATGGCGGCCGGACTGGCGACGCTGGCCCTGCTGCGCGAGCCGGGTGCCTACGATCGGCTGGAGGCGACGTCCGCGGCGGTCGCTGCTGGGCTGGAGCGGCCGGGAGTGACGGTGAACCGGGTGGGCGCGATGCTGACCGGGTTCTTCGCCGAGCGCCCCGTGACCGACTTCCCCGGTGCGATGGCCAGCGACACCGACCGCTACGCCCGCTTCCACGCCCACATGCTGGAGCGGGGCGTGTACCTGGCCCCGTCGCAGTTCGAGGCGATGATGCCGTCGCTGGCGCACACGGCCGAGCAGCTGGAGATGACCGCCGCAGCGGCGCGGGAGTTCGACGGCTGATGGCCTCGCTGCTGGATCAGATCCGGACGCGTGCGGCGGCCGACAGCCCGCTCTGGGAGCGGTCGCTGCTGCCCGGCGAGGCGCCGGCGCCGGAGTTCGAGGGCCGCTGCCCGCAGCCGTACCTGCTGGGAGTGGAGATGATCCGCGAGGGCTACCTGCTGCACAACGGCCGCGCCCGGCTGTTCGCACAGGACGACGCAGACCTGGCACTGCTGACGGGGGACTACCTGTACGCGGCCGGGCTGGTCGAGATCTGCGGCACGGGCGACCTCGACGCCGTGACCACGCTGGCCGGCCTGATCGCGCGCTGCAGCCACAACCGCGGCGAGCAGCGACCGGCCGGTGACGACGATGCGCTGTGGAACTCGGCGCTGGCCGCCCTCGGCGACTGACGCCGTCACGGCCGCCGTGACACCGGCGTAACGTCTGCGCGCCCCCAACAGGACTCAGAGGCAGACTCGGCCCACGACAGGGGTTCGTGCGGATCCCGTGACAGGTCGTGACAGGTGGCCGCGGCTCGTTCGGCGTGGTTGAGCGGACGGCCCAAGTATTGGAGTCAAACACCGCATCGGCCTGCGTGAGCGGTTGGTGCGGCGGCCGTGGCGGACCGTGCAGGGCTCGTTGCAAAGCGGGGCAGATTGCGTGAAACGCCGACCGTGACGGGTCGTTGCGGGCCCGTTACGTCAGGGCGTCCAGCGGTCGCCGACCGGTGTCACCACCAGCTCGTGCGTCCAGGCCGAGCGGCCCTGCTCGTGCAGGTACTGCACCGCGCGCGCCAGCTCGGTCGGGTCGATCTTCTTGCCGCCGTCATCGTCTCCGGCGCCGCCGAAGCTGCCGTCGCAGATCAGCAGGCAGGCGTGCACGCCCTTCGGCTTCAGCTCGTTGGCCGCCGCCTGGCTGAGCGCGCGGGTTGCCGCCGCCCCCGACGCCCACGGTGCCCGACCCGGCAACGCACGCCGCGCCGACCCGCCGGTGACCTGGATCAGGGTGCCGCCGCCCCGCTCGGCCAGCGACGCGCCGACCAGCCGGTAGAAGGAGAACACCTCGGGCAGCAGCTGCTCGAGGTAGGGCGCCATCGCGTCGTCATCGGTGGTCGTCAGGTCGCCGCCGCCGAAGCGGCCCTTGGGCGAGTACGCGTTCACCGCCAGGTCGAAGGGGCCCGCCTGCTCGACCACGCGCCGCATCTGGTCACGGTCGGTGAGGTCGGCCTGCAGCCCGCGGCCCGGGAAGGCGGCGACCGTCTCCTCGCTGCGCGCGACCCCGGTCGCCTCCCAGCCCTGGGCGATCAGATGCTCCGCGATCACCCTGCCCAGGTTGCGTGCCCCGAACACCAGCAGCTGCGGCATCGCGCTAGCCCTCGGTGGGCGGCGGCTCGGCGGCCGGGGGCGTGTCCGCCGGCGCCGCGGGCGCCGGATCGGCAGCCGCCGGCGTGGCGGCCACCGAGGGCGCCGTCGAGAAGTCAACCCTGACCGGCTCGCGGTCGCCCGCGTCCTCGATCTCGAAGAAGTCCCGCTTGGTGAACCCGCCCATGCCCGCGATGATCGAGTTCGGGAACACCTGGATCTTGGTGTTGTACGCCTGCACGTTGCCGTTGTAGATGCGCCGCGCGGCCGCGATCTGGTCCTCGGTGTTGGTCAGCTCGGCCTGCAGCTGCTGGAAGTTCTCCGTCGCGCGCAGCTGCGGGTACGCCTCCGCCACCGCGAACAGCCTGCCCAGCGCCTGCGACAGCAGGCCCTCCGCCGCGCCCGCCTGCGCGGGGCCGCTGGCGCTCATCGCCTTCGTGCGCGCGTCCGTGACCGCCTGGAACGTCTCGCGCTCGTGCGCCGCGTAGCCCTTGACCGACTCCACCAGGTTCGGGATCAGGTCGTGCCGCCGCTTCAGCTGCACATCGATCCCGCTCCAGGCCTCGTCGACCTTGTTCCGGGCGCGAACCATGCCGTTGTAGAGGCTGATCAGAAACACGATCAGCAGAACGATCACGACGATCACGATGATGGCGGCGAGCATGCCTTTGGCTCCTTGGTCGGGCGGGCGCGGGAATCCCCGCATCCGGATTCTAGGCGTCCGCCCGGCTCAGGCCAGCGACGAGGCGCCGGGCCGGTGCCAGCGCCAGCGGCATCAGGTACGGGAGCAGGATCACGGCTGGGCTGCGTGCGCGGGAACGTAGGCCGGCGCGGGCGACGCCGCGTCCTGGCAGAGCGCATCGGCGACCGCCACCGATGCTGCCTCCATCGCGTCCAGCAGCTCCGTCTTGCCGGCCCGTCCGTGCACGGAGCAGACCAGCGCGCCGGTCTCGAACTCGATCGTCATGCGCGCGCCCGCCAGCTCGACCAGCTGCACGATCAGCCCCGGCGTGAACACCCGTCGCACCACCAGCTCGCTCTCCTCGTCGGCCACGAACAGCCGGTAGGCGTTGCAGAACTCCGCCGACTCCAGCTCCACCGACCGGTCGGTGGTCAGCGCCGAGGCCAGCCCGTCGGCCAGCCGTCCCTGGCCGTGGTGCCGCGGGGTCAGCGTCAGCCGCGTCATCGACTGCAGCCCGGTCAGCGTCTCCAGCACCGTGTCCGTGTGCGCGACGCGGGTCTCGTGCAGGTTGCCGTACTCGTCCACCGAGCGCTCGACGGTCTCCCAGATGAAGTGCCCGATCCCCGCCCGGCGCCCCTCGATCTCACCTTCGAACCCGTCCTCCAGCCGCCGCGTGTCGCCGGCGCGAAGCAGCGACGTCACCAGCGCGGCAGGCAGGTTGCGGGCCGGCTGCCAGCCGCGCCGCGCCACCCAGTCCGCGTACTCCTGCTCCTGCGCCAGCCGCCCGATCGCCTGCCACGCGAGGATGCCGACGGTGCCCGCGCCCAGCAGCGCGCAGGCCGCCGCGACCGGCAGGTTGTGCGTCACGAACCCGCCCGCCAGCCCGCCCAGCACGGCGCCGATCGCGACCAGCGGCCAGACCATCATGCCGGGAGCGCCGGCCGGCTCCTGAGACGTCGTCATGCCATCCTTATCGGCCGTCGCGCCGCCGGTCCCAACCGCACCTGCATAGACTCCCGCGCGATGGCGTTCACCGATCTCCGCGACTGGCTCGACCACCTGCGCCGCGAGGGCGAGCTGCACGAGGTGACGGCCCGGGTCGACCCCCACCTCGAGATCACCGAGATCACCGACCGCGTCACCAAATCCGGCGGCCCGGCGCTCCTGTTCCGCGACGTCAAGGGCAGCTCGCTGCCGCTCCTGATCAACCAGTTCGGCACCGAGCGGCGCACCTGCATGGCCTTCGGCGTCGGGTCGCTGGACGAGCTGGGCGCGCGCATCCAGGGCGTGCTCGAGATGACGCCGCCGGAGGGCATCGGCGAGAAGATCCGCGCGCTCGGCAAGCTCAAGTCGCTGGCCGACTCACGGCCGAAGACCGTCCGCAGCGGCCCCTGCCAGGAGGTGGTGCTCGACCCGCCCGACCTGGACGCGCTGCCGATCATGACCTGCTGGCCGAAGGACGGCGGCCCGTTCATCACGCTGCCGGCCGTGATCACGAAGGACCCCCGCAGCGGCATGCGCAACGTCGGCATGTACCGCATCCAGAAGTTCAGCCCCGATACCACCGCCATGCACTGGCAGATCCACAAGGACGCGGCCGCCGACTGGCGCGGCATGGGCGATCGGATGGACGTCGCCGTCGCGCTGGGGCTCGACCCGATCACCGCCTACACCGCCTCGGCGCCGCTGCCCAAGCACATCGACGAGCTGATGCTGGCCGGCTTCCTGCGCGGTGAGCCGGTGGAGCTGGTGCGCGCCCGCACCGTCGATCTGGAGGTGCCGGCCCGCGCCGAGATCATCATCGAGGGGTACATCGCGAAGGGCGAGCTGGCCGACGAGGGCCCGTTCGGCGACCACACCGGCTACTACACCCCGGTCGAGCCGTTCCCGGTGCTGCACGTCACCGCGATCACCATGCGCCGCGACGCCATCTACCCCTCCATCATCGTCGGCGTCCCGCCGCAGGAGGACGTGTGGCTGGGCAAGGCCACAGAGCGCATGTTCCTGCCCGCGATCCGCATGACCATGCCCGAGGTGGTCGACTACGACCTGCCCTTCCAGGGTGCGTTCCACAACCTCGCGATCGTCTCGATCAGGAAGGCCTTCCCGGGCCACGCGCGCAAGGTGATGCACGCGATCTGGGGCACCGGCCTGCTCTCGCTGACCAAGGGCGTCGTGGTCGTGGACGACTGGGTGGACGTGCACGACTACGGCCAGGTGATGTGGCAGGCCGGCGCCAACGTCGACCCGGCCCGCGACGTGGTGCTGGCCGACGGGCCGCTCGACCACCTCGATCACGCGCCCACCAGGCAGTTCATCGGCGGCAAGATCGGGATCGACGCCACCGCCAAGTGGGAGAGCGAGGGCTATGATCGGGGCTGGCCGTCCGTGATCGAGATGAGCCCCGAAATTCGCGCGCAGGTGACCGCTCGCTGGGCCGAATATGGCATACCCGTTACAAGCACAGATGACCGGAAGGCGCGGTAGTATGGCGCCGCTGCACTGACGAAAGGACGCCTGTGGCGGACACGCCCGCCGGCTCGCACGCCCACGCATACACCGCGCCGCAGGCGCCCGACTCGGCCGTCACCCGTGGCCAGTTCCTGACCCTTTCGTCGGTCGGGCTGGGCGCGATGATCGGCGCCGTGATCGGGGTTCCGGCCACCGCCTACGTGCTGGCTCCGCTGACCAAGGAGGCCACGTTCAAGTCGGTCGCGCTCGGCCCGGTCACCAAGTTCACCTCAGAGACGGCGTTCAAGCCGACCGCCGCCACCTACGTCGAGGATCCCGCCGAGCCGAACACCAGTGCCGGCCTGGCCTGGGTGCACTACACGGGCAAGAAGAATCCGGACTGGCTGGCCACCGACGCCATGTTCGTCGTGTTCTCGAACCGCTGCATGCACCTCGGCTGTCCCGTCCTGGCGACGCCGCAGGGCTTCGCCTGCCCCTGCCACGGCGGCCAGTACGACACCCGCGGCGTGCGCACGGCCGGCCCGCCGATCCGCCCGCTCGACCGCTTCCAGTGGGAGGTCCAGAAGGGCATCCTGGTGATCACGCAGCGTTGGAGCGTCGACTACGTCAACGGCCAGCTCACCTACTACCCGGTCAAGATGCCGGGCCAGCCCGTCCATACGCCGGGGCCGCTCGGCGAGACGGTGCCGAACGTCCTGTACCCGAACGTCACCTACACGCACGGGCCGGTCCCCAAGCCCCAGTAGCCGATGCCGTCGCCGATCCCGATCCCGCCGCCGCCCAGCCCCAAGCAGATGGTGCTCGCCACCGAGGACTGGGTCGAGTACCGCACCGGCTTCCCCACGCTGGTGCGCAAGTTCCTGTTCCGCAAGGTGCCGCCCACCGGCTGGTTCCACACGCTGGGCTCGTCGCTCTTGACGGTGTTCATCCTGCAGGCGACCACCGGCGCGCTGCTGGCGATGACCTACGATCCGTCGCCCAACGGGGCTTACGAGTCGATCCGCTACATCACCGACGTGCAGACGCTGGGCTGGCTGGTCCGGGGCATGCACAAGTGGGGCGCCAGCGTGATGGTGATCCTGCTGTTCCTGCACATGGGCCGCACGTTCTTCTACGGCGCCTACAAGTACCCGCGCGAGATGACCTGGCTGACCGGCTCGCTGATCTTCATCAGCGTGATGGGCATGGGCCTGACCGGCTACCTGCTGGTCTGGGACGAGCGCGCGTACTGGGCCTCCGTGGTCGCGATCAACATCAACGGCACGGCGCCGGTGCTGGGGCCGTTCATCTCGAAGTTCCTGCTGGGCGGGCCGGTGATCGGCGCCCAGACCATCTCGCGCTTCTATGCGCTGCACATGCTGCTGATACCCGGCGCCATCATCGCGCTGATCTTCGTGCACATGTGGCTGGTCGTGAAGCTGGGCGTCACCCCGTGGCCGTCACGGCCGCCGGAGCCGGAGCCGGAGCCGGCCTACGAGCCGCAGCCCCAGCGGCACGTGGACGCCCCCGTCGCGGTGCCGGTCACGGCCGCCGCCGAGCAGCGTGAGGTGCAGGAAGTCGGGGGAGATTAGTTGGCGCGCAAGGTCATCAACCGGCGCGTCCGCTACGAGACGGAGTACGGCGCGCAGAAGAAGGAGGGCCACGCCTTCTTCCCCTACGCCATGTTCCACGACGTGGTCGTGAACCTGCTGATCGTGCTGATCATCGTGCTGATGGCGGTGGTCTGGCATGCCACCGCCGGGCCGATCAACGCGTCGCACCCGGCCGGCACCAACGGCTGGTTTGGGGCGCTGTACGAGACCAAGGCCAACCCGGCGGTGGCCCAGACCGAGCCGCGCCCGGAGTGGTACTTCCTGTTCCTCTTCGAGCTGCTGCGCGTCTTCAAGCAGCCGTGGCAGCTGATCTTCGCCACCATCATCATCCCCACGCTGCTGATGGTGATGCTGATCGCCTGGCCGTTCCTGGACACGGGCCGCGACCGGCGCCTGTCGCGCCGCCCGGCCGGGGTCGCCCTGGGCCTGGCAACGCCGGCGGTGCTGATCGCGCTGACGCTCGCCGGAGCCTCGGCGCCGGGCGCCATCTCCGGCGCCAACATCAGCAAGAACCCCGCGATCAACGCGCTGCCCGGCTCGCAGCTGATCGCCGACGCCGCCTGCGCCACCTGCCACACGTTCCCGACCGGCGGCGCCTCGGGCCCGGGATCCTCGCTGGCCAACGGCTCGACCAAGTACGGCACCGACCAGAAGGGGCTGGCCACGTGGATCGGACACCTGGCCAACCAGTCCGGCACGGGCATGCCCGCCTTCGACCAGTCGTTCAACCAGCAGCAGATCGACCAGATCGCCCAGGTGATCGCGTCGCTCAAGACCAACAGCGTGCAGCCGCTGGGCGGCAGCTAGCACTTCTGAGCAGTTAGGCTCCCGGCCATGCGAGTCATGCTCGGCATCACCGGGGCCTCGGGCGCGCCGTACGCGGCCCGCATCCTGCGCGCGTTGTCCGACCACGGCGCCGACGTCGGCGTCTGCGCCTCCGCCGCCGGCCGCCAGGTGATCGCACTCGAGATCTACGGCGACCGCGGCATGGACGGCGGCGACGCGCTGGAGCGGTTCGTGGCCGACCACGGCAGTCCTGACACGCGGATCTGGGCCGAGCGCGACTACTCGGCGCCCTATGCCTCGGGCAGCTCGCGCACTGACGCGGTAATCGTCTGCCCCTGCTCGATGGCCTCGATCGGCACGATCGTGGCCGGCGCCGAGGCCAACCTGATCCACCGCGCGGCCGGCGTGCAGCTGAAGGAGCGGCGCAAGCTGGTGGTGGTGCCGCGGGAGACGCCGCTCTCGTCGATCCACCTCGAGAACCTGCTACGGCTGCGAAACGCCGGCGCCGACGTGATCGCGGCGATGCCGGCCTTCTACCACCTGCCGCAGACCATCGACGACCTGGTCGCGTTCGTGGCCGGACGGGTGCTCGACTCGATCGGCGTCGACGTGACGCTGCACGAGCGCTGGGGCGAGTCGCAGGTGGGTGCGCCGTGACCCTCCAGCCCGAGCGCGTCCGCGACATGTTCGACCGCATCTCGCCCAGCTACGACCGCATGAACCTGCTGATGTCGATGGGGCGAGACGGCTGCTGGCGGCGCTTGGGCGTGCGCGCCTCGGGCGCGCAGCCGGGCGATGCCGCGCTCGACGTCTGCTGCGGCACCGGCGATTTCGCCGTGGAGCTGCGGCGGGCCGTGGGGCCGTCCGGCCGCGTGGTCGGGCTCGACTTCTCGCCGCAGATGCTGGAGATGGCGCGGCGCAAGAGCAGCGCGGTCGAGTGGCTGCAGGGAGACGCCCTGGCGCTCCCCTTCGCCGACGGCGAGTTCGCCGCCGCCTGCGTCGGCTTCGGCGTGCGCAACCTCTCCGACCACCGCCGCGGATTCGCCGAGATGGCCCGGGTGGTTCGCCCCGGCGGCCGCGTCGTGTGCCTGGAGATGAGCACGCCCCCGGCGCCGATCAGGCCCTTCTCCCAGCTCTGGACCGACCGCGGCGTGCCGGTGCTGGGGCGGATCGTGGCGCACGACCCCGAGGCGTACCGCTACCTGCCGGAGTCCGTGCACCGCTTCCCGGCCGCGCCGGAGCTGGCCGAGGTCATGCGCGACGCCGGCCTGGTCGACGTCGGGTACCGGCGGCTGATGATGGGCGTGGTGGCGCTGCACGTGGGGACGGTGCCTGGGTGAGCCTTGCCACCTCGGCGCACCAGGCCTTCGCCGAGCGGGTCGAGGAGCGGCTGGAGCAGTCAGTGGCGACCGATCCGGGCGCCGTCGCCGGGGCCGCGGCCCAGACGCTTCGCTCCGGCGGCAAGCGGCTGCGCCCGCTGCTGGTCTCGATGTGCGCCACCGACGCGGCCCGCGGGCGCGACGAGCTGGTGCGGGCCGGCTGCGCCGTCGAGCTGGTGCACATGGCGACGCTGGTGCACGACGACGTGCTGGACGCCGCGCCGCTTCGCCGCGGGCATCCCACGGTCTGGCGCACCGACGGCCGCGGGCTGGCTACGGCCACCGGCGACCACCTTTTCGCGCGCGCCTTCGCCGAGCTGACGGCGACCGGCGACATGCCGGCCGTCGCGATCCTGGCCGACGCCTGCCTGGGCCTGGCCCGCGGCGAGATCCTGCAGCGGCTTCAGGCCGGCGACCCGAGCGTCACCGTCGACGGCTACCTGGAGCGATGCACGCTCAAGACCGGCCGCCTGTTCTCCGCAGCGGCGCGGCTGGGGACTCGCTTCTCGCAGCTGTCCGGAGACGACGCGGCGGCGCTGGGCCGCTTCGCCGAGGCGCTGGGCCTGGCCTTCCAGATCGCCGACGACGTGCTCGACTGCGACGGCGACCCCGACACCACCGGCAAGCCGCTCGGCACCGATCTGCTGGACGGCACGGTCACGCTGCCGCTGCTGGTGGCCGCCCGCCGTGACCCCCAGGTGGCGGCCGTGATCGCCCGCGGCGCACGGCCCGACGACGTGCTGCCGACGCTGGCGCGGGTCGTGAGAAGCGGCGCCGTGGCCGAGGCCCGCGCCGAGGCCCAGCGGCTGGCGGAGCGGGCCACGGCCGAGCTGGACGCTGTCGACGCTCCGATCGACACGGAGGCGCTGCGCGAGGCCGTGCTGCTTGCCTCCGACCGCAGCGCGTAGCAGGCGGTCTAGGTGAACGTCCGGGTGTAGGGCGCACCGGACAGGAGCGCCCGCTGCGCCACGCCGTCGATGATCGTGTCGAATCGCAGCCGCTCGGGCGACCAGTCCCGCTCGCCGACGCGGAAGCCACCGCCAGCGAGCCGGGTCATCGGCGCCCGCTCGTCGCTGAGGTGGTCACAGCCCCACCACAGCCGTCCCTCCCGCGCCGCCACCCGGAAGTTGGTCAGCCAGGCGTTGTGGGATCGGTAGTGGCCGAGGAACGGCCGCCACTGATCGGGGCAGGAGCCGTCATCCTCCAGCGGCTCCGACAGCTCCAACGCGAACGGCTCGGGCTCGCCGCCGCCGGCCAGCGCCAGCCCGGCCCTGGCCATCGCCGTGCCGCCCATGTACCCGCAGGCCATCGCCACCGCTCCGACCCCGTCGTACGTGGCCACCATCAGCGAGCCGGTGCCGATCATGCCGCCGCCGTGGCCGAAGTCCTTCTGGCCGATCGCGATGCCGTAGCCGTAGTGCCCGCGGTCTCCATCCTGGTCGTCCTCGACGTGCGGCGCCAGCATGGCCGCCCAGCCCTTGGCCGACAACAGCCGTTCGTCGCGGGTCATCAGCGCACGCAGGTAGATCGCGAGGTCGCCTCCGCTCGAGCAGATGCAGCCGTCGGCCTCGGCGCTGTCGATCCAGGTGGCCGGCACCAGCCCGTGCTCGGGCCGCCAGGGCCGGTCGTCGAAGGCCGGCACCGTCGCCTGGGCCAGCCGCGGCCGCATCTCCTGCACGATCCACGGCTCCGACTCGGCCATCCCCAGCGGCTCCAGGATCCGCTCGCGCACCAGCCGCGGATATCCGTGGCCGGACACGCGCTCCAGCATCCAGCCGATCACGCGGTAGCCGACGTTCGAGTACCAGAAGTGCTCCCCGGGGGCGAACCCGACCTCGGTGTCCGCCAGCGCCACGACGTCGTAGTTGGATCCGGTCGCGATCTCCGCGCCCTGGATCAGCCCGGATGAGTGGGTCAGCAGGTGGTGCAGCGTGATCGGCGCGGTCGTCCCGCCCACGGCGAACCAGGGCAGCACATCCGTGACCGGCGCGTGCAGGTCGAGCAGGCCCCGCTCGGCCAGCTGCAGCGCCACGATCGCGGTGAAGGACTTGCCGATCGAGCCGAACTGGAACATCGTTCCGCCGGGGACGCCGTAGCTGCGCGAGGCCAGCGTGCGCTCGCCGTCGGTGACGGCCACCGCCATCGATGAGGCGGCACCGGTCGCGAGCACCGTCTCGGCGTAGGCATCCAGCCTGTCTGCGAGCTCATCGGCCACCGCGCCAGCCTACCGAGTGACGCGAGTAGACTGACGCCTGCATGGCCACCGCTGCCCGTCTGGACACGCTCGCCGAGATCCGCGAGAAGGTGCTCGCCAACGAGCGCCTCGACTTCGACGACGGCGTGACGCTGCTCGAGACCGACGATCTCACCGGCCTCGGCGAGCTGGCCGACACCGCCCGCCGCCTGCGCGGCGGCAGCGACGAGGTGTTCTTCGTCAACAACCTGTACCTGAACTTCACGAACGTGTGCCGCGTGAAGTGCAAGTTCTGCGCGTTCGCGGTCACCGGCAAGCAGCCGTCCGCCTACACCTGGGAGATCGACAAGCTCGTGGAGCACGCCGTCGAGGTGCACGACCGCGAGCGGTACAGCGAGATCCACATGGTCGGCGGCGAGAACCCGCACCTGGAGTACAGCTACTACGTCGACCTCACCCGGGAGCTGCACGATGCGCTGCCCGACGTGCACCTGAAGCTCTACACGGCGTCCGAGATCCACCACATGCACAAGCTCTCGGGGCTGCCGCACGCGCAGATCCTGGCCGAGCTGCAGGAGGTGGGGCTGGGCTCGCTGCCGGGCGGCGGCGCGGAGGTGTTCGCCGACCGTGTGCGGCGGCTGGTGGCCCCGGGCAAGGAGCACCCCGACAACTGGATCGCGACCCACCGCGCCGCCCACGGCATCGGCATGCCCACCCACTGCACCATGCTCTACGGGCATGTCGAGAACTACGAGGAGCGGGTCGACCACTGGATGCGGCTGCGCGACCTGCAGGACGAGACCGGCGGCTTCCTGGCCTTCGTGCCGCTGCCCTTCCATCCCGAGAACACGGTCTTCCAGCGCCGCGGCTGGCGCTTCTCGACCGGATACGACGACCTCAAGATGGTGGCCGCGTCGCGGCTGATGCTGGACAACATCCCCAACATCAAGGCCTACTGGATCATGCTCTCGACGCCGGTGGCGCAGGTCGCGCTGCACTACGGCGCCAACGACATCCAGGGCACCGTCATGGAGGAGCAGATCGCCCACGCCGCGGGCGCCGTCACGCCCCAGGAGGAGAAGGTGCAGAGCCTGGTCACGCTGATCCGCGACGCCGGCCGGATCCCCGTGCAGCGCGACACGCTGTACAACGTGGTGCGCACCTTTGCTTAGGCTGGGGCGGATCAGCTACGCCAACATGGCGCCGGTGTTCTACGAGCTGGACGGCGAGGGCCTGGAGCAGGTCAGCGGCGTGCCCACAACGCTGAACCGGATGCTGATGGCGGGCGAGATCGACGTGGCGCCGATCAGCTCGATCGAGTACGCGCGACACGCCGACACGCTGCGGCTGCTGCCGCGCCTGTGCGTGTCCACCGAGGGCGCCGTCGACTCGATCCAGCTGATCACGCGCAAGCCCATCGAGCAGGTGCGCTCGGTCGCGGTCACGCCCGAGAGCGCGACCTCGGTGGTGCTGACGCGAGTGCTGCTGGGCGAGGTGGAGCTGGTACCGCTCGACCAGCCGGCCGACGCCCGCATGCTGATCGGCGACGCCGCGCTGCAGAGCGCCTTCGACGATCCCACGCCCCACTACGACCTGGGCCGCCTCTGGCAGGAGCGCACCGGTCTTCCGATGGTGTACGCCGTCTGGGCCTGCCGGCAGGGCATCGAGGACGGGCTCGAGGATCTGGAGCGGGCGCACTTGCGCGCGCTGGCCGTGTCCCGCTCCGAGCCGGAGGCGCTGGCGCGCAGGGCATCCGCCGAGTACGGCTGGCCGGCCGGCTTCCTGGCCCGCTACTTCGAGAAGCTGCGCTACCACTTCGGCCCGCGTGAGCGGCAGGGGCTGGTGCGGTTCTTCGAGCTGGCGCACCTGGCCGGCGAGCTGGAGACGGTGCCGGAGCTGCACTTCGTGCAGGGCGTCCGCACCGAGGCGTGAAGCCGGCTACTCCGGCTTGAACGGCAGCACCAGCGGCTGCCAGGTGTCCAGGGGACGCCCGGCGGTGGCATCGATCGCGCGCAGCGTGACGCTGCGGCCGGCCGCACCCGGCGGGTCGATCTCGATCAGCCCGGCGCCGGAGACGTTCAGCCGGTAGCGCGACCGGTCGACGTTCGGATCGCCCGGGGCCGCGCCCGACCACAGCTCGCAGCGTATGCCCGCGCAGGTGAACTCGGTGATCCGCATGCCGGCCGCCTCGCGCCGGCCCTCGGGGTCGGGGTGCTGGTCGATCCGCAGCGAGTGGCAGTCGCCGCTCACGATCAGCACCCGCTTGCCGCGCAGCTGGGCGTCCATGAACGCCGTCAGCACGCGACGGTACTCGTGCGGCCAGCTGTAGATGTAGTTGTCTCGCTGGACGCGGCCGTTGCGGGGATTGACGCGGGTGCCGAACGTGTCGCCGCTGAAGACGACGAACATCGAGGCGTCGCTGGTGCGCAGGATCTGCTCCATCCAGGTCCGCTGTTCGATCCCCAGCTTCGTCTTGCCGGGCACGTTCGGACCTGCGGCGGGGTCGCAGTAGCGGCGGCCGTCCAGCGTCAGGCAGTGCACGTCGCCGGCGCGGACGTCGAAGTAGCCGCGCCGCTCGGAGTCGGCCGAGATCTGGTTCCACAGCTGCCACGTCCACGGCAGCAGCGTCGTTCGGTCGGCGTTGTTGTCGGGCCCGTACTCGTGGTCGTCCATGATGAACCCGACCGGGACGCGCCGCCGCAGGGCGACGAACCCCGGGTCGGCCAGGAACCGCTGGAAGCGGTCGGCGAAGAACTCCGGGGTGCGGCTATAGCTGGCGTCGTTGAAGTTGCCGGCATAGCCGAAGTCGCCTTCGAAGACCATCGCGGCCGGCGGCCTGGTGGACGCCTCCAGCAGCCGCTGGTAGCCCTGGTTGGGCGCCGGCCCGATCAGCTTGTAGCAGCTGGCGCCGAGCAGCGTGAGGCCGTCTGCGTGCCCGGTCAGCGGGACGTCGTGGAGCGGCGTGACCGTCTCCGCCGCGCCGGTCAGCGATCGCAGGCGCACCCGCCAGCGGACGTCGCCATCCGCCCGGATCTGCTGGAGCGCCGTCAGTGGGAAGCCGTCGACGACCTGTTCGGGGCCGTGGTCGAATTCGCCGCCTGCCACCGACCACTCGAACCTGATGCGCGCCGGGTAGGCGCTCCACACGCGCATACGCACGTCGTGGGCGCCGTCCAGACGCGGGCTGGGGATGCCCGAGATCAGCACCGGCGCGACCGGGCTGGTCGGCTGCGGCGGCGTGTTCGTGGCGACGGTGTGGCTGTGCACCTGCAGCCGGCATGGGTGCAGGTTGAGGGGGTGCACCGCGAGCACGCCGGGGTTCCCGGCCGCGGCCGCCACCGACCCTGAGACCTGCCAGTCTGCCTCCGAGCCGTCTCCCTGCCAGGCCCTCGCCCAGACGCGCCCGCCCTGGTAGCGGACGTCCAGCACGTGGAGCGTGCCCGCCGTCACCGGGTCGGTGTCTGCGCTGGCAACGGTGCGACGGCCGTCGAAGGCGTACTCGGCGATCACCAGCCGGCCACCCTCGATGGTCACGCCCGCGAACGAATGCGGGCCGGTCGACCGCAGCAGCAGCCCCGGCCGCAGGCTGGCGTCCGTGACGGCGAACTCGAGCCGCTGGGCCCCGTCCGCATGCACCGCGTCCAGCAGCTGCACCGGCATCGGCTGATCAGCGGCGGTGGTGTGCACGCCGGCAGGCACCGTCAGCACCCCCGGACCGGCGTCGACCATCGGCGGCCCCTGGAGAGGAGCCCATTGCGGCCCCCACCCGTCCGGGCCGCTGAACGAGCTGCGGAGACGAAACCGGCTCGGCGCCGGCCCCGGAGGCGGCGACACCGTGGTCCCGCCGCCACCGAGCAGCTGTCTGGCGGTGACCCCTACCGTGGCGGCGCCGGCCAGCGCCAGCAGGCCGGCCCGCGTGTAGCGCCGCCCGGTCATCGCAGCGGCTCGCTCGTGCAGCGGTACCCGGGCACGTCGTTGGGGCGCGGTGCGTCGGCCCCGGCGCCGGCCACCGCGAACACGGAAACAGGCCCGACCCGGGCGCGCAGGCTCAGCTCGGGCAGCCGCATCATCCGCTTCGCCTGATCGGGCCGGGCCAGCACGTCGTCGATCGACCACCGGCGCAGCAGATCTGCGTTGGCGGCCGGGTCGGCGTAGAAGCGCCGCGCGCGGGCCTCGATGTCGAGCGCCTGGGCGAGCAGGGCAGGCCGCAGGAACACCATCAGGCCCTCCTGCATGCTGGCACGGCCGGTCAGCGCCTGGAACGACCCGCGCGTCCTGGTGGGCGTCAGCAGCCGGGTGTTGCATGGCGTGGCGACACGCGCCGCCTCGATCATGGCGGAGGACGCAGGCCCGCCGTGCACGCCCGCGGTCAGCCCGTTCCAGCCGATGCCGGCGACGATCAGCACCGGCAGCACGGCCGCACACACGGCGGGCAGCCGCGGGCGCAGCTGCCGGGTGCTGGCGAACAGCGCGTTCACGCCGGCCGCCCCCAGCACCAGCAGCGGCAGGCCGGCGTACTCGAACACGCGCCGGTCGCCGAACGTCGCCGGCACGTAGTAGGCATACCGGGCCGAGAACAGCAGCTCGATCGCGTACAGCGACGCCAGCGCGAACAGCGCGGCCGCCACGGCCAGCCGCTCCGGCCGGCCACCGAGCAGCACGGCCGCCAGGCCCAGCAGCCCCAGCGCCAGCAGCGGCAGCAGCAGCGTGATGCCGTGGGCCGGCAGCGCAGTGGCCGTCTCGTAGAGGTTGCGTGCGGCCGTCACGGGCGGGGTGTAGAAGCGACGACGGGACTTCGGGATCGGCGTCTTCTTGAGACCGAGCAGCGCCGCGGTGGGGTCGTAGCGCCCGTTGACGGCCCGGTAGGGCGTGCCCGACGCGCCCTGGAACCCGAGGTCACCGCCTGCCAGCACGAGCGCGATCGCCGCAACCGCGAGCCCGCCCGCCGCCGTGGCGACGCTCCAGCGGGCGATCGTCCGCCAGCGGCCGCTGCGGACGGCCGCGGCCAGGGCGTAGCCAACCATCAGCGGGGCGATCGCGATCACCGCCACCAGGTGCGTCAGCGCTGCGGCCCCGATCAGCGCGCCGGTCGCGACGGCCCTGGGCAGGCCGGCGCCGGCGTCGCCGCGCAGCAGCGGCAGGGCCAGCACCAGCGCCGCCAGCATGCACATGCGGCCGCTGTCCTCGGTCTGGAAGAAGGTCAGCTTGCGGACGATGTCAGCATCGAGCACGAGGCCGCCCGGCCACGCATGGTCCGTCAGCGCCAGCAGCGGCAGGGCGGCGGCGCACCAGCGCAGGCCCAGCTCCCAGCCCAGCGCGAACATGCCGGCGGCGAACCCCACCGCCGAGATCCAGAGCGCTGCCGCCATGGCCGAGAACGGGTGGTCGCGGAGCACGAACGAGAGCCCGGCGTCGAAGGAGTTTGCGCCCAGCTTGCTGATCGCGGGCGCGTGCAGCGCTCCCCATTGCAGCACCGTCGACGGGACGCGGCCGGCGTCGGCGAACTCGAGCCCGTCGCTCCAGTACCTCCAGCCGCCGGCCGAGGCGTCGACCGGGATCCGCAGCCGCGCGATCGCGATGGCGGTCACCGCCAGCAGCCCGAAGGCGACCACGGGCCAGCCCGCCCGGGCCTCGTCCCGCAGGCCTCCCAGCAGCTCGCGCGACGGCGTTCGCCGCAGCGTCCACGCCAGCAGCAGGCAGCTCGCCGTCGCCAGCAGCAGCGCCAGCGACCACGGCCGCAGCAGGTGCACGAGCGCCAGCGCGGTTGCCGGCCACAGCACCATCGCGTACCCGAGTCCGAACACCGCCGCCAGGCGGGCGGGGATCGAGCTGTGACCTGCCGGGAGCGCCGCCAGCGTGGCGATCGCACCGCACGCGAGGATGACGAGGACGGTCGCGGCGGCGAGGATCACCCACGGGAGGGTACCGCCCGGGGGTGGCCGAAGATGTCACGGCGGACCGGTGCGCGTCAGGTCCCAGTGCCGGTCGCCGAACGAGCACGAGGCGACCGGCGTGCCGGTTCCGGCGGGGATGACGCCGGGCTTGGCGAGCACGACGTCCACGCCGGCCGGCGGCGGCCCGCCGGCCAGCGTCGCCGCGACCGCCCGGCGCCGCGCGGCCAGATCGGGGATGCGGTCGTGCAGCCAGCTGCGGAACCGCACGTTGGCCGACGCCGTGCGCAGGTAGTAGAACCGGGCGCCGCTTTGGGCGAACAGCCGCAGGCTGAGCATGTCCGCGGCGGGCTCGGGGGCGACCACGGCCACGCGCGTGTCCGCATCGATCGGCAGCGAGCCGCAGTCCAGCAGCGGCGAGACCGGGTCGCGCCAGATGCTGGCGGAGGCGAGCACCGTCGACCCCAGCGCCAGGGAGGCCAGCAGGGCCGCGGCCGCCGGGGCGGCTGCCGCCCTGCGCGGGCCCGCGGCCGTGACCAGCGCGTCCGCGCCCACGCCGGCCGGGACGCACAGCGCGAGCACCAGGAACGGCATGTAGCGCGGCCAGCCCACGAGCGCGGCCGGGATGCCGCCGGTGTCGACGTGCGATGCCAGCAGCCCCGCGGCGACCGCCAGCCCCGGCACCGCCACCAGGGCCAGCGAACGGGACAGCGCCGGGCGTCGCTGCCGGGACAGCACGGCGAGCCCGACAGCCGCGAGCGGCAGCGTCAGGCCCACGGCGGCGAGCGACTGGCCGGCGCTGGGCGAGCCCGCATCGAGCTGTGTGGTCTGGACGAAGCCGTGGTAGCGGAGGTAGGCGAGCCCCAGGGGAATCAGCCACGGCGCCGCCACGGCGGCTCCCGCCGGCGCCGCCCGCCAGGCGTCGCGGCAGCGTCCCATGACCGCGAACACCGCCGCCCAGGCGGCGCACAGCAGTCCGGCCGGCGGGGCGATCAGGAACACCAGGCTGCCGGCGGCACCGACCGCCCACCACAGCGGCGCCCGGCCCGAGATCGCCCGCAGCGTTAGCCACAGCACGATCGGCACGAGCGCGAGCCCCAGGTCGCGCGGGATCATCGGCGGCAGGAAGACCGTCGCCGGCGTCAGCGCCGGCACCGGGCTGCCGTGGAAGGGCCCGGCGTCGATCGTCGCCATCTGGAACCGGTACCCGTGGGCGTCGGCGGCCCACCCCAGCGAGGCCGCCGCCAGGAACAGGCCGACGCTCCAGGTGGCGGCCCCCCGGCGGTCGCAGATCTCCAACGCCAGCAGCCAGATGCCGGTGCCGGCACAGGCCAGGCCGAACCCCTGCATCGCCCACACCGCGCCCTCCACCCCGCCCGGCAGCGCCCCTGCGATCCATGCCACCAGCGCGTGGAACAGCCACGGGTAGCCGTTCGGCTCGCCCGCGTAGACCCCGCCCGGGGTGGCGGCACCGTCCTCGAGCTGGTGGATCCAGCCCAAATGCCAGAGCAGGTCGCCGCGCGACGGCTGCAGCGCGCCCAGCGACAGCGCCAGCTGCGGGGCGCTCAGCACCAGTCCGGCCACGCAGCCCGTGACCAGCGGGGCGACCGCCGGCCGCGGTGCGCGCAGGGGCGGGCGCAGCGCCAGGCAGGCGCCAGCGGCCGCCAGCGCCAGACCGGTCGTCGCCAGGGTGCTACCCAGCAGGCCGACGCCGAGGGCGCCGGCCACCATCGCCGTCCAGGCCAGGCCGCAGGCGGCCAGCGCTCCGATCGCGAACCGCTCGGACGCGGGCCGGTCGCGGGCCAGCGCGCTGCCGGCCACCCAGACCCAGGCCAGGAGGGCCAGCAGCATGATCGCTCCGGCGGCGTCGAGGGACATCAGCACGCGAGGCTACCGGCCTCACCGGCCGCGGGGTTTCAACTAGCATCCGGCTGGTGATCGGTGCGACCCTCACGAGCCCGGTGCAGCTGGCCCTGGACAAGGCGCTGTCCGGCGAGCGCATCTCCGACGACGACGCGCGCACGCTGCTCGAGTCGCGCGAGCTGGTGCGGATCGGACGCGCCGCCCACGAGCTGCGCTGCCGGCGGACGCCCGCCGACCGGGTCACGTTCATCGTCGACCGCAACCTCAACTACACGAACATCTGTTACACCGACTGCAACTTCTGCGCCTTCTACCGCCGGCCCGGTGACACGCGCGAGGGCTACACGCTGCCGCGGCCGGTGATCTACAAGAAGATCGAGGAGACGCTGGCGCTGGGTGGGACGGCGCTGCTGATGCAGGGTGGCCACAACCCGGAGCTCGGCATCGACTGGTATGAGGACCTGTTCCGGTCGATCAAGGCGCGCTACCCGATCCACCTGCACGCGCTGTCGCCGAGCGAGGTGCAGCACATCGCGCGCAAGGCCAAGCTGACGCCGTCCGAGACGCTGTCGCGTCTGCGCGACGCCGGCCTCGACTCGCTGCCCGGCGGCGGCGCCGAGATCCTGGTCGACCGCGTGCGCACCATCATCTCGCCGATCAAGACCACCTCCGACGAGTGGCTGGGGATCATGCGCGCGGCCCACCGCCTCGGCATGAGCACCACCGCCACCATGATGTGGGGCCACGTCGAGACGCTGGACGAGCGGATCGAGCACCTGCGGCGGATCCGCGAGCTGCAGGACGAGATGCACGGCTTTCGCGCCTTCATCAGCTGGACGTTCCAGCCCGACAACACGGAGCTGGCGCAGCAGGTGACGTGGTATCCGACCAGCTTCGACTACCTGCTGATGCAGGCCGTCAGCCGCATCTACCTCGACAACGTCGACCACATCCAGAGCTCGTGGGTGACGCAGGGCATCAAGATCGGTCAGGTGGCGCTGTTCTACGGCGCCGACGACATGGGCTCGATCATGATCGAGGAGAACGTGGTCTCGGCCGCGGGCACGACCCACCGGGCGGGGGTCGAGGACTTCCTGCACACGATCCGAAACGCGGGCTTCCGGCCGTCGCAGCGAGACACGCTGTACCGGACTGTGCGCGACTTCCCGCTCGCCGCCGCGTCGTGAAGGCGTCCGTCTCGAGGCGGATGCCATCGGCCGCCCCGCAGGACGTCTGGGACGTGATCAGCGATCCCCACCGCCACGTGCGCACCCTGCCGACGTCGGTGTCGCAGGTCGAGGTGCTCGGCTCCGGTGAGATCTCATGCACGGTGTCGGCGATGGGCAAGAGCGAGCGGATGCTGGTGCGGCGGACGAAGCTGGAGCCGCCGCGGCGCCTGGTCGAGCAGCGGGTGGACGGCACCCGTGAGGGCACCACCGAGTTCGTGGTCGAGCCGGACGGCAGCGGCAGCCGCGTCACGGTCACCGCCGACGTCGCGCTGCCGCGGCTGCTGGCGGGGCTGGCCAAGGCGCCGATCGAGCAGGGCCTCAGCCGGCAGCTGGAGCTGCTCGAGCAGGAGGCATCGTCGTGAGCAGCGCCATGGACTGGGCGGCGAACGACCCCGGCGCGCCGGCCAGCTACGAGCGGTATCTGGCGCCGGCCATGTTCGTGCCCCTGGCCGAGGCGGTGGCCGATGCGGTCGAGGTCAGCCCCGGCGAGCGCGCGCTCGACGTCGCCTGCGGGACGGGTGTGCTCACCCGCACGATCGCCTCCCGCAGCGGCTCCGGCGGGCGCGTCACCGGCCTGGATCTGGGCGAGGGCATGCTCCAGCGGGCGCGCACGTGGCCGCCCGTCGAGGGTGATGCCCCGATCGACTACGTGCAGGGCTCGGCCGACGGACTCCCGTTCGACGACGGGGCGTTCACCCTGGTCACCTGCCAGCAGGGGCTGCAGTTCTTCCCGGACCGCGACGCGGCGCTGCGCGAGTTTCGCCGGGTGCTCGCGCCGGGCGGCCGGCTGGCGATCGCATGCTGGACCGACCTGCCGGACACGGCCGGGTGGTATGCCCTGACCGAGGCGATCGATCGCCACATCGGCCGCGACGTCGCGGACATCCTGCGCGCGCCCTACGGGCTATCCGATCCGGGCGAGCTGCGGCGGCTGCTGGAGGAGGCGGGCTACGACGACGTCGTGATCGAGATCGAGCGGGTGCGGGCCCGGTTCGCCGGTGGCCCGCAGCAGTTCGCCGCCGGGGTTGCCGGGTCGAACCCCGCCGCCGGCCCGTTCGCCGCAGCCGGCGATGAACGGCGGGCGGCCGTCGTCACCGAGCTGGCACCGCGGCTGGAGCACCTCCGCGCCGACGGCCACATCACGTTCGAGATGCCCTCCCTGATCGCCCTGGCGCGTGTCTGACCGGCCGTGCTGAACTCACTGGCGAACTGGGTGCAGGACCAGGTGGCGGCGCATGGCCTGAGCGCCGTCTTCGTGCTGATGGTGCTCGAGAGCGCGTGCATCCCGATTCCGAGCGAGGTGACGATGGTGTACGCCGGCTACCTGGTGTCGCAGGGCGACCTGGTGTTCTGGCAGGCGGTGCTGGTGGGCGCGTTCGCCAACCTCGTGGGCTCGTGGATCGCCTGGGGGGTGGGGGCCTACGGCGTCGACTACGCGATCCTGCGGTACGACCACAGCACCAGGCGCATCGACCAGGCGCAGCGATGGTTCGACCGTTACGGCTCGCCGGTGGTGTTCTTCGCGCGGATGGTGCCGCTGGTGCGCACGTTCATCTCGCTGCCGGCCGGGGTGGCGCGGATGCCGCTGCGGCGGTTCTCGGTGCTGACCTTCCTGGGATGCCTGCCGTGGTGCTTCCTGCTGGTCTGGATCGGCGACGCGGCGGGCGCGAACTGGGACACCTGGCACCACCGGCTGGGCTACCTCGACTACCTGGTCGCGGTGGCTGCGGTGGCGCTCGCGGGCTGGTGGCTACTGCGACGACGGCGGCAGTCGGCCGTCTAGACTCGTCCTCCTTGTGTCGGTTCCTTTGATGGATATCAAGGCGCAGTACGAGGATCTGCTGCCCGAGATAAAGCAGCTCGTCGGCGACGTGATCGACTCCGGCCGGTTCATCCTCGGCCCCAACGTGCGGGCGCTCGAGGTCGAGGTGGCGGCGTCGGTCGGCTACGGGCACGCGGTGGCCGTCGCAAACGGCACCGACGCGCTCGAGCTGGGCCTGCAGGCGCTCGGCATCGGCCCCGGGGATGAGGTCGTGACCACCGCCTACACCTTCTTTGCGACCGCCGAGGCGATCGCGCGCCGCGGCGCGACGCCGGTGTTCGCCGACATCGACCCGGTGTCCCTGTGCCTCGACCCGGACGCGGCCGAGGCGGCCATCACGGAGCGCACGCGGGCCGTGATGCCCGTCCACATCTTCGGCCAGACCGCCGACCTGCGTGCCTTCCGGGAGCTGGCCGACCGGCACGGGATCGCGCTGATCGAGGATGCGGCGCAGGCCTTCGGGGCGACCTTCGAGGGCTACCGGGCCGGCAGCTACGGCGACGTGGCCACGTTCTCGTTCTTCCCGACCAAGAATTTCCCGGCGATGGGCGACGCCGGCATGGCGATCGCCTCCAGCGAGGAGATCGCCGAGAAGGTGCGGCTGCTGCGGTTTCACGGGTCGCGCGACAAGCGGGTGTTCGAGCAGATCGGCGTCAACTCGCGGCTGGACGAGATGCAGGCGGTGATCCTGCGGCGGTTCCTGCCCGAGGTGGACGGATGGAACGAGCGCCGCATGGCGGCGGCGGCCCGCTATCGCGAGCTGGGCCTGGGCGAGCACGTGTCGCTGCCCGAGGTCGCTCCCGGGCGCTCGCACATCTACCACCTGTACGTGGTGCGGACGCCGGCCCGCGAGCAGCTGCAGCGGCGGCTGAAGGAGGCGGGGGTCGCGTCGGCCGTGTACTACGGCCAGCCGCACCACCTGCAGCCGGTGTTCCGGCAGCTGGGCTACCGGGAGGGATCGCTGCCGGTGACGGAGGCGGCGTCCCGCGAGGGGCTGGCGCTGCCGATGTTCCCGACGCTCGTCGAGGAGCAGCAGCGCGAGGTCGTGAACGCCGTGCGCGGCGCGGCCTCGGCGGCGGCGTAGCATCTGACGCCCGTGCGCGTCTGGATCGACCTCACCAACTCGCCCCACGTGCCCATCTTCGCGCCGCTGGTGCGCCGGATGCACGCGCGTGGGTGGGACGTGTCGGTGACGGCGCGGGCGTTCGCGCAGACGATCTCGCTGCTGGAGCTGCACGGGATCGAGCACACGGTGGTCGGGCATCACGGCGGCGGGTCGCGGCTGGGCAAGGCGCGGGCGGCGGCCGGCAGGGTGACGGCGATGACGCGGTTCGGGCGGCGTGGCCGCTTCGACGTGGCGTGGGCGCACGGGTCGACCGACCTGCCGATGGCGTGTCGCGCGCTGCGGGTGCCGAACACGACCATGTTCGACTACGAGTACGCGCGGCTGCAGCACAGGCTCAACTGCCGGCTGGCGCAGCGGGTGCTGATGCCCGACGCGATCCCCCCCGAGCGGGTGGCCGGGTACGGCGCGCGGCCGCCCAAGCTGGTCACGTACCCGGGCCTCAAGGAGGAGTACTACCTGGCCAACTTCCGGCCGGATGCGGCCGTGCCCGCGGCGCTGGGGCTGGACGGGGAGCGGATCGGGCTGGTGCTGCGACCGCCGGCCGACCTGGCCCTCTACCACCGGTTCGAGAACCCGCTGTTCGACGCGCTGCTCGAGCAGCTGGGCCGGAGCGAGCGGGTGCACGGGGTGGTGCTGCCGCGGACGCCGGATCAGGCAGAGCGGATCCGGGCGATGGCGCTGCCGTCGCTGCTGGTGCCGGAGTCGGCGGTGGACGGCCAGAGCCTGGTGGCGGGCGCCGATCTCGTGATCAGCGCAGGCGGCACCATGAACCGCGAGGCGGTGGTGCTGGGCACGCCGGTCTACACGACGTTCGCCGGGCGGCTGGGCGGGGTCGACGAGCGGTTGATCGCGGAGGGGCGGCTGCGCCCGCTGGAGCGGCTGGACGATCTGGTGCTGGAACGCAAGCCCGCGTCCGCACACGAGCGCGTCCGGCGCGACCCCGACCGCCTGATCGACCTGGCCGTGCAGGGCCTCGTGCGACGCTGACCAGCAGCCGCCCATAAGCGTTTCGACGCCTTTCGCAGACGGCGGGCGGCGCGCGGGTGGAACGGAGGTGCCGGGCACCGTCGTCACACGCGTGACCTCGGCGTCACGTCGTCGTGACGGAATCCGGCCGAAACACGCGCGTGGGCGTCACGGCGGTCGCACGGCTGATGGAACGGTGCCCGGCACCTGTCTATCACCTGCGATAAGCTTTGCTTATGGATCTGCGACAGCTGCGCACGCTTGCCGAGGTGGCCGACCGTGGCTCGTTCTCGGCCGCAGCCGAGGCGCTGGGCGTCAGCCAGCCGGCCGTAAGCCAGCAGATACGGGCGCTCGAGCGTGAGATCGGCGAGCCGCTGCTCGACCGTGGCGGCCGTGGCGCGCGCCTCACCGACCGGGGCGTGATGGTGCAGCGCTACGCGCAGCGGATGCTGGCGCTGTCCGACGAGTTCCAGCGCGAGCTGGCCGACGGGGACGGTGAGCTGACCGGGTCATTGGTGGTGGGATCCAGCACGGGACTCGGCGAGCACGTGCTGCCGCTGCTGCTGGGCGGGTTCCGAGCGGAGCATCCGAAGGTGACGGTGTCGCTGCGGATCGAGGCCACCTCGACGGTGATCGACCGGGTGCTGGCCCGCGAGCTCGAGCTGGGCGTGGTCGGCGCGACGCGACCCCACCGCGCCCTCACCTACGAGCCGTTCCTGCGCGACCGCGTGGTGCTGGCCGTACCGGCCGGCCACCGTTTCGCCGGTCGTACCGTCGAGCTGGCCGAGCTGGTGCGCGAGCCGCTGATCCTGATGCAGGCGGGGGCCGGCGTCCGCACGGTGATCGAGGAGGAGCTGCGCCGCGCCGGCGTGCGGCCCCGCGACCTGAACGTGGCCATGGAGCTGGGCCTGCAGGAGTCGGCCAAGGCGGCCGTCGAGGCCGGGTTCGGGGTCAGCTTCCTGTCGCAGCTGGCAGTCGAGCGGGAGCTCGAGCGCGGGGCGCTGGCCACGGCCGACGTGGCCGGGATCGACCCGGTGCGCGACTTCGCCACCGTGCGGCCGGCCACCCAGCAGCCGGGGCGCCTGGTGGCATCGTTCCTGGCCTGGAGCCAGTCCTGGCTGGCGCACAGGTTCTGAGCGTTTCACGCGGCGGGCCGCCCCCAGGGAGGACGGCCCGCCGCTTTCACGTCCCGGTCAGGCCGCGTCGCGAAGTTCGCGCTCGCCGCCGCTGGCCCGGGGCGGATCCTCTCCGTGGAAGTACCACGCCAGCAGTCGCTGGATCTCGATTGGATCGTGTTCGGGTATCTCGTCCACCTGCGATGGCTGCACGGGTGCGAATTCCCGCGTGGGCTCTGCCTTGCTCATCATCTGGTATTCCCCCCAGCGTGAGTTGGAATCGGATCGATCCCATCTACTGAAGAGATCGGGTCCAGGCCGGGATCGGCGTATCCCCCGTCCCGGTGTGCGAGGAACCGCTTACGGGGATCCGGTTTCCCCCGTCCAGCTATCCAGCTCCTGCCAGTAGCTGCGGCTGAGCGCATCGGCCAGACGGGGGTCGGTGTGTGCTGCGTAGAAAACGTTTCGCTGAGTGTCGGCGCAGACCTCGATCTCGGACAGGCGCACGCCCGGGCCCAGCGCGACCACGATGTCGGCCGCCAGCTGGAGCTCGTCGGCGGTGTAGTGCTTGAAGTGCAGGTCGGGGGCGCGGTCGAGCAGCTCCGGCCACTCCGGACAGGAGCGGGTGCTCATGGCGCCGCCGCCGGTTCGGCCTTGCGCGGGCGGCGGCGGACGGAGTCCCACAGCAGCGCGAGGATCACGCCCACGACCAGACCCACGAAGATGGCCACGATCACCCTGCTCTTGCGGTTGGACGCGGTGACGCGGCCGCCGGATGGGGTCTGCACGTAGCCGGCCGCCTCCACGTCCTTTGCGCTGGCCTGGAACATCTGGTTCTGGGTCAGCTGCAGGGAGATCTCGTCGATGCGCGAGCCGGTGTCGGAGATGGTCGACAACAGCGCCGCCGTGACGGTCGCCTTGTCGGTGCTCGACATGCCGGAGCCGCCCACCGCCTTCAGCTGGTTCTGGGCCGTCGTCAGCGTCTGCTGGAGGGTGGCGATCGTTGCCTTGTCGGTCGCGATCTGGGCCGTCAGCGCGTCGATCTTCGCCGTCTGGTACTTGTTGGCCCAGGCGATCAGCGAGTCGCCCAGCGACTGCACAGCGGCCTGCGCGGAGGTGCGGTCATAGGGGCCCTGCACCGTGATCTGCATGTTGGGCGTGACGCCGGTGGACTTGGAGGTGGTGCTCTGCAGGGCGGTCACGCTGAGGTGGTTCCGCAGTGCGGCGCCGGACTTGATGCCGGCCTTGGAGGCGGCGGCGTCCAGCACCGAGCTCGTGTGGAGGTAGGCCTGGGCGCTGGTGGGATTGGCCACGACCGAGTTCAGCTGGGCGGAGCCACCGGTGGGAGTCAGCGGCGTGCCCAGGAACACCGTCGCCTGGGCCTGGGACTGCTTCCCGGTACCGACCGTGTGCAGGACCACCAGCAGCACGGCCACCACGACCGTGGCCAGGACGATGTACCAGTTGCGGATGACGCGTCCGGCGTACTCGGACAGGCGCACCTCACCGTCCTGGTCGGGGCTGGGGTTCTGGGACACGGCGCGGAAGTCTACCGATAGGCTGCGCTGCGAAACGCCGATGAACATCCGCTCCCGCGCACCCCTTCGCATCAGCTTCGCCGGCGGCGGCACCGACGTCCCGCCGTTCCCTGAGCGGGAGGGCGGGCTGGTGCTGAACGCGACCATCGCCCGCTACGCGTACGGGCTGCTGCGGCCACGCCGGGATCGGCAGGTGCGGATCGAGTCGGCGGACTTCGGTCTGGCCGTGAACTACAACGTGGACGAGGCGCCGATCTTCGACGGCCGGCTCGACCTGGTGAAGGCGGCGATCCGGCGGCTGGGCGATCCGGCGGCGCCCGGCTACGACATCTTCCTGCACTCGAACGCCCCACCCGGGTCGGGGCTCGGCTCCAGCTCGACGGTGATGGTGACGCTGGTCGGCCTGCTGCGGGAGCACCACAACCTGGCGCTGACCGACTACGAGATCGCCCAGATGTCGCACCACATCGAGCGGGTCGACATGGGCATGCTGGGCGGCATGCAGGATCAGTACGCCGCCACCTTCGGCGGGTTCAACTTCATCGAGTTCGGCGCGGATCACGTGATCGTGAACCCGCTGCGGGTGAGCGCCGACGTGGTGAACGAGCTCGAGCACAACATGCTGCTCTGCTACACCGGCGCCACGCGCCGATCGGACGGCGTGATCGAGGATCAGACCGCGCGCTACGAGGGTGGCGAGGCCGGCACGCTGGCCGCGCTGCGCAGCCAGAAGCAGCTGGCGACGGAGATGAAGAACGCGCTGGTGCGGCGGCGGCCGCGCGAGTTCGGCGACATGCTGCACGAGGCCTGGAAGCAGAAGAAGCGGATGTCGCCCAAGATCAGCACCGGCTTCATCGACGAGGCGTACGCGGCGGCGCGGCGGGCCGGTGCGCTGGGCGGGAAGGTGACGGGCGCCGGCGGCGGCGGCTACATGCTGTTCTACTGCGAGTTCCAGAAGAAGCACCGGGTGGCCGAGGCGCTGACACGGATGGGCGGGCAGGTCACCGAGTTCGCGTTCGAGCCGGAGGGCCTGACCACCTGGAGCATGAGCGATGGCTGAGCGTGCAGCCGAGCGGCTGGCGATGCACGTCGCGATGGCGCAGGCGCTGGCAAGCGAGGTGACGGCGGCGGCGATCGCGGCCGCCGCCCGCGAGCTGGCCGCCCGGTTCGACGCCGGCGGCACGCTGCTGATCTTCGGCAACGGCGGTAGCGCCGCGGACGCCCAGCATCTGGCGGCCGAGTTCACGGGGCGCTACATGCTCGACCGCGCACCGTTGCCGGCGCTGGCGCTGGCCGACAACACGGCGGCGGTGACGGCGATCGCGAACGACTACGGGTTCGACCGGGTGTTCGCCCGGCAGGTGCACGCGTTCGGCAACGGGGACGGCGCGGCGATCGCCCTCTCCACCAGCGGTACGTCCGAGAACGTGCTGGAGGGGCTGCGGGCCGCGCGCGAGCTGGGGTTGCTGACGATCGGCGTGACGGGCGAGGGCGGGGCGGAGCGGATGCGCGCGCTGTGCGATCACCTGCTCACGATCCCGGCCGTGCAGACCCCGCAGATCCAGGAAGGCACGATGCTGGTGCTGCACACGATCTGCGAGTTGGTCGAGCACAGCCTGTTCGGCGAATGAGCGGCCGCGCCGCCTTCCTCGACCGCGACGGCACCATCAACGAGAAGGCGCCCGAGGGCGACTACGTCACGACGCCGGAGCGGTTCCGGTTCCTCGACGGTGCCGAGCAGGCGGTGCGGATGCTGGCCGGCGACGGCTGGCGGGTGGTGGTGGTGACCAACCAGCGCGGTGTGGCGCTGGGGCGGATGACGCTCGACGATGTCGACCGCGTGAACGCGTGCATGGCCCACCTGCCGATCGCCGGCGTCTTCGTGTGCCCGCACGAGCGCGACAGCTGCGACTGCCGAAAGCCCGGCACGGGGTTGTTCGAGCAGGCCCGCGCGGCGTTACCTGAGATCGAGTTCGGGCGGTCGGTGGTGATCGGCGACGCCGAGTCGGACATGCTGGCCGGCCGTGCGATCGGCGCCCGCACGTTCCGGGTCGGCCCGCCCCCAATGCCGTCCCTGCTGGACGTCGCCCGGAGCCTCGTCTCCGGCTCCGACGCGTAACCGCTGTCACAGAGCGGTTACGTTCGGCGCGCATCCAACGCCACGGGACAGGGCTCAGAGGCGGACTCGGCCCAGGACTCACGTTCGTGCGCCTCTCCTGACAGATGTCACAGCCGCTGTGACACCGATTTGGCTTGCAACCCAGGTCGCGGCCTGGAACGGGCTCAGAGGCCGACGCGGCGGCCGTGGCATTCCGGCACCGGATCGTTGCCGGACGTGACGCGGGCGTGCGAAAGCGGCGCTCGGGAGGCGTCACGGCAGCGTCACAAACGTGCAGCCTGGCCGGAGGGCCGCCGACCCCGAGTGGGCGGCCCTCCGGCGCGGCTGCTCAAGCGGCGACCGGATGGGTCGCTGCCTCCGTGGCACCCAGCCACCGCAGTGCTTCGCGCGCGGCCTCGCGGCCGGCTGCGAACACGCCCTCGACGTTGGTCCGCGTCGAGTTCTCTTCGGTCAGCAGGTTGCCGTATCTGTCGTGCGCCAGCCAGTCGCGGTACACGGCCGGGAGAGGGCCGTCGTCCGCGGCGATCACGACCGCGCGGCCGCGTAGCTCCCTGTCCCCGTCCCAAACCCGGAGGGGGCGGTGCAGCAGGTCGAGGCGGGTCGGAATCATCGGCACCACCAGCGGGTGGAGCCCATTGAGACGTGCGATCGTGGCGGATTCGACCACCGCGGCGCCGCCGCCGACGATGATCAGATCATGGGTGTCAGTGATGGTGTCCATGCGTGCATCATCCCCGCTCAGCCTCCGCGCGACCATGGGGGTAACCGCACTTCGGCGTGTGGTTCACCGGCATCGTCGCGGCCGGTAGCCTGCGCCGGTGCGCATCGTCATCGCCAACCCGCCCGGCTTCGGCGGCCCCGACTACGACCACCACCTGTGCTCGGCGCTGGCCGCGCGCGGCGAGGACGTGGAGCTGGTCACCACCCGCTTCCGCTTCGGGCAGATGCCCGAGCCCGAGGGCTACCGCCGCAGCCTGGTCTTCTACCCGCTCTCGGCCCGCCTGTTCGGCCGCTCGCGCCTGCGCGTGCCGCTGAAGGTGGCCGAGCATCCCTTCGGCCTGGCCCAGCTGGCGCTCCGCCACCCCGACGTCGTGCACGTCCAGTGGCTCTCCATCCCCGAGGTCGACCGGGTGCTCCTGCGCAGCCGCGCCCCGCTCGTCTACACCGCCCACGACAACGCGCAGCGCCGCACCTCGTCCAAGAAGGGCGTCTGGGACGCGCTCTACCGCCGCTTCCAGCGCGTGGTCGCGCACTCCGAGTCCGGCCGCGACGCGCTCGCGGCCCAGGGCGTCCCCCTCGACAAGCTGCGCGTCATCACGCACCCGATCATCCGCTCCGACCCGCCTCGCACCGATGACGGCCGCACCCTGCTCTGCTTCGGCCTGATCCGCCCCTACAAGGGCATCGACGACGCGATCGAGGTGACCCGCCTGGTCGAGGGTGGCAGGCTGCTCGTGGCCGGCGACCCGATGGAGCCGATCGAGGGCTATCAGCGCCGCGCCGGCGACCTGGCCGAGTGGCGCCTCGGCTACCTGCCCCAGAGCGAGGTCGATCGCGCCTACGGCGACGCCACCCTCGCCATCTTCCCCTACAAGCCGGGCCTCGACCAGTCCGGCACGCTGCTCCGCGCCCTCGGCGCGGGCGTCCCGGCCGTCGCCTACGACGTCGGCGGCCTGGGTGAGAACGTGCGCCGCTTCGGCGCCGGACGGGTCGTCCCCGCCGGCGACGTCGAGGCGATGGCCACCGCCGTGCGTGAGCTGCTCGACGACCCGGCCGCCATGGCCGAGGCTCGCGCCGGCGCGCGCCGCGCCCGCGACACGCTCACCTGGGACGCCTCCGCCCGCCTCCACATCGAGCTCTACCGCGAGCTGGTGGGCGGCGCCGGCCGCGGCTGACCATCCCTAGAATCCCCGGCCATGGGCCTCTACACACGCGTGGGCAAACGAGCGCTGGACGTGACCGGTGCCGGCCTGATGGCCGCCGTCACCGCACCCGTGATGGGCGTCATCGCCGTCGCCCTGTGGCGCACCCAGGGCCGCCCGATCCTGTTCACCCAGCAGCGCGTCGGCCGCGACGACCGCGACTTCACCATCTACAAGTTCCGCACCATGATCCGCGGCGCCTCCACCCAGGGCGCCGGCCTCTGGTTCGAGCGCAACGACCCCCGCATCACCCCGCTCGGCAAGTGGCTGCGCGCCTCCTCGCTGGACGAGCTGCCGCAGCTGTGGAATGTGATCCGCGGAGACATGTCGCTGGTCGGCCCGCGACCCAAGCCGCGTGAGCTGATCGACCGCTACCGCAGCCACTACCAGGAGACGCTGGCCGTCCGCCCCGGCCTCAGCCACCTGCCCGGCGTCTCCGGCCGCAACACCCTGCGCCGGTCGCAGATGATCGAGATGGACCAGCAGTACGTCCGCGACATCACCCTGTCGGGCGACCTGCGCCTGCTGCTGCGCACCGTCCCCGTCGTCCTGTTCCGCCACGGCTTCGACGCCGAGAACGAGAGCGAGCAGTGGGTCGAGGACGTGCCGCCCGACGGGTACCCCGCGTGAGCGGCTGGCTGTCGCCGGCCGAGTACGCCGGTGAGTGGCGTCGCCTGGGCGACGGCGATCCCTACTACCGCCCCGAGTTCCTGGCCGCCTCCGCCCTGGCCGAGGATGCGGAGCCGGCCGTGTTCTCCCATGACGGCGTGCTCTATCCGTTCCTCGTCCGCCCGCTGTCCGACGGTCGCTGCGACCTGACCAGCGCCTACGGCTTCGCCGGCCCCTCCGCCGCCGGCGACTGGCGCGCCGCCTTCCGTGCTGCCTGCTCCGAGCGCGGCGTCGTCTCCGAGTTCATCCGCTTCCACCCGGTGCGCCAGAACCAGCGCTTCGCCGGCGACGACGTGGCCCTGACACGCATCCAGGAGGTGATCGTGCTCGACCTGGACGGCGACGACGACGAGCTGGTGCGCCGGATGGTGCCGCAGGCGCGCAACAAGCTGCGAAAGGCGATCCGCCGCGGGGTCAGGGTCAGCGCCGTCCGTGACCTCGAGCGTTTCTGGGGGCTCTACACCGACGCCATGCGCGGCCTCGGGGCGGCCGGCGGGTACCTGTTCCCACTCGCCTACTTCGAGGCCCTGGACGCGCTCGGCGACGGCCTGCTGATGCTTGACGCCGGCTCCGCCGCCGCCCTGTTCCTGTGCGGCGCCGGCGCCATGCACTACTTCCTCTCGGCCTCCACCGAGGAGGGCCGCCGCAGCGCCGCCACCAACCTCGTCATCTACGAGGCGATGCGGATCGCCCGCGACAGCGGCCTCGCCGTCCTGAACCTGGGCGGCGGCCTGCGCGAGGGCGACGCCCTGCACGACTTCAAACGCTCGTTCGGCCCCGGCCGCGCCCCCTACTACGTTGGCTCGGCGATCCACGACCAGGACGCCTACCGCCGTCTCTCCGAGCGGGCCGGCGCCGATCCCGGCGAGGCGTACTTCCCGGCCTACCGCCGGCCGGCGGCGGTCGCCGCCGACGGCTGATCCTATGATTCGCCCGTGATCCTCCTCCTCCAGATCCTGTTCTGGGCCTCGCTGGCTGCGCTGGTCTGGACGCACCTCGGCTACCCGCTGTTCGTGGCCGCCTGGTCGCGCCTGCGTCCCTGGCCGGTGTCCAAGGCCGACGTGCTGCCCGCGGTCAGCCTGATCATCCCCGCCTACAACGAGCAGGATGTGATCGAGGCCAAGCTCGAGAATGCTCTGGAGCTCGACTACCCGCGCGACCGGCTCGAGATCCTCGTCACCTCCGACGCCTCCACCGACGCCACCCACGAGATCGTCCGCCGCTACGCCGACCGCGGTGTGCGACTGCTGGTCTGCGACCGCGGCGGCAAGGTCGCCGCCCAGGATCGTGCCGTGCGCGAGACCACCGGCGAGGTGGTCGCCTTCGGCGACGCCAACGTCCGCTGGGACGCGGATGCGCTGCTCGAGATCGTGAAGCCGTTCGCCGACCCGCGGGTGGGCATGGTCTGCGGATACGTGCGCCTGGTCAACCCGGAGGGCGGCACCAACCAGGAGGGCCTCTACTGGCGTTACGAGATGTGGCTGCGCGAGCGAGAGTCGCGGCTGCACTCGATCACCGGCTCAAACGGCGCCATCTACGCCGTCCGCCGTGAGGCCTACCGCGAGGTCGATCCCCGCTTCGGCCACGACATGTCCTTCCCCTACCTGATGGTGCAGAACGGCTACCGGGCCGTCTACGAGCCGGACGCGCGCGGCGTCGAGAGCATGACCACCGACATCGAGGACGAGTTCCGCCGCAAGGTGCGCATGTTCGAGCACGCCTGGCTGATGCTGTTCCGCGGGCACATGTTCGGCCTGCGCAGGTTGGGGCTGACCTACTGGATCGAGCTCGTCTCGCACCGCCTGCTGCGCTACTGGAGCGGGCCGCTGCACATCGTGCTGCTGGTCACGAGCGCGCTGCTGGCCACGCACGGCTGGATCTACGCGGCCGTGCTGGCGGCGCAGCTGGCCGGGCTGGCGATGGCCGTGCTCTCGATCGCCACCGGCGGCCGTTTCCGCCCGCTGCGGGTGCTGCACTACTACCTGCTGGTGACCCTGGCCACGGTGATCGCGCTGACCGGCTACCTGCGCCGCGGCGTCCCGGCCACCTGGGACAAGGCCGCCGGCTCCCGCATCACTTAGACAGCCTGCGCCGCACCAGGTAGGGCAGCTCGCGCCCGCGTTCGCGCCACACGTGCAGCACCGTGAAGTGCCACAGCTTCACCGACCAGTTGTGCGCCAGGTAGGCCGCCGCGGGCACGTGCGGCGGCGTGCTGCCCAGGCCGGTCTGGTACCCGTGGCGCTCGAGCTCGGCACCGGCGATCGACTCGAACAGCGCGATGTCGGAGCGCGACATCTGCCGCCGCCACTTGCCCACCGAGTTGGCGCTGATGCCGCCGTAGAGCTCGCGGAACCAGGCTTCCTGCCCGGCCGCGATCAGCTCCGGCGGCGACTCCTCGACCGCCAGCATCTCGGGCCGGTAGCCGATCTCGAGGAACTCGCACACGACCGGAATCGCCGTCTCCGGGGCGGCCACCAGCTCCTCGTAGCGCACCGTCAGCAGGTCGCCGCCCAGCCGCTCGGCGGCCCGTTCCCCGGCGTCGACCGCGTCCCTCCACTGGTGCGCCGCCGCCCACACGTTCGCGGGGCCGAACGGCACCCGCAGCAGCGACAGCGCCACGTCCCGGCCGTCGCGCACCAGGTTCACGATCCGCGCCTCCGGGAACACCCGGCGCAGCTCCTCGATGTGGCCGATGTAGTACGGCGTCTTGTCACCCCACCCGGGCTTCCCGTGCTGCGCCGCATAGGCCAGGTAGGGCGCCTCCAGCGCGGCCCGGTAGGCGGTGCCGCCGCTGCGGCCGTCGCGCCGCGGCGGCGCTCCCTCCAGCCGCCACTCCCGCACCTTCGGATGCCGCCATACCGTCTCCGCCAGCCGGTCGAACTGCTCGTCGCCGGCCAGGTCACCGAACCGTGATCGGATGGCGGCCATGTCGGCGATGAACATCGACTCCGTCGGGATCGCGACGTCGTCGCTGCGGTCCAGGATCAGGCGCAGCATGGTGGTGCCGGACCGGTCGCAGCCGACGATGAAGAAGGGCCGCACGCCCCAAACCTATCGCGAACGCAGCAGGTACAGGTGGCGCGGGCCGGTCACGACCAGCTGCTTTGGCCCGGCGGTGGCGACGGTCGAGTACCAGCCGTCGGGGAAGTGCCAGACCTTGCGGCCGGTGCGCGGGTCGAACGCCCACAGGTTGCCGCTCCGGCCGCTGGCACCGTGCGATGCCACGTACACGTAGTTGCCGATCACGGTCGGCGACGACGTCGTGATGTACGGCAGCCGCATGCTCCAGCGCACCGCACCGGTGCGTGCGTCCATCGCCTGGAAGTTGCCGTCATAGCCGGTGTCGAACACCAACCCGTTCCACACGGCGGGGCTGCCGTAGACCCAGCCGTCGATCGTGTGCGTCCAGGCGATGCGGCCGTTCGAGGCCACGAACGAGTACAGCTTGCCGTCGGTGTTCCCGATGTAGACGCGGCCGTAGCGCACGTTCGCGGTGGAGTAGAAGGTGCCCGACCGCAGGCCCGAGGACAGCCCGTTGCTGGCCGTGCGCCAGATCAGGCCGCCGTTGCCGGCCCGCAGGCTGTACATCACGCCCGCGTAGTCGCCGAAGAACAGGCGCCCTCCCGACACCGCGATCGCTCCCTTGACCGCGCCGGACGTGTGGTACGTCCACAGCACCCGTCCGGTGCTTGCGTCCAGCGCGCGCACGCTGCCGTCCAGGCCGCCCATGTACAGCCGCCCCGCCGCGAGCGTCGGCGGCGACTCCATCTGCTCGCCGATGTACTTCTTCCAGACCACCTTGCCGGTGGCCGCGTCCAGCGCGTAGATGTTGCGGTCGTACGACCCGAAGTAGACGCGGCCGCGGTAGTAGGCGGGCTGGTTCAGCACCTTGGTGAACCGCTTCGACCAGATCAGCTTGCCGCTCTGGGCGTGGTAGGCGCCCACCCAGCCCGAGTCGGCGGCCAGGTAGAGCACGCCGTCCACGTACGACGGCGGGTACTCGAGGATGCCGTGGCCGGGCTTCTTCCAGACCCTCGTGTAGGGCGGTGCCACCTCGGTCATGTCGGAGGCGTCGCGGTTATGTGACGCGTTTCGCCCGTACATCGGCCAGGGCGCCCCGTAGTCGGGCTGTTTCTTGCCGCCGCTCGCCGGCGGCGCCGATGAGGTTGGCTCCGCGGCGCTCGTGAACGGCTCGCTGAGCCCGTTGTGGACGTCCGCGACGGGTCGTGATGCGATCACGTAGGCGGCCGCCGCACCACCGCACAGCAGCAGCAGGAGAGCGGCGGCCAGGATCAGGAGCTTCCTGTGGCGCCTCAGCAAGGTCGTCCGATGGTAGCAGCGGCACATTGACGCACCCTGCAGGCCCGGCCGCGGGCCGCGGTACAGTTGCGCGGTGCTGCCAAGGGACCTTGCCGCCGTCGTGCGAGCAGTGCTGGTGGTGGTGGTCGCGGCCGCGGTCACGCGGGCGGCAGGTGCCGTGCTCCCCTCCCAGCCGGCGCTGGTGCTGGCCGTGGCGACGACGCTGGTGCTGCCGGGCTGGGCGCTGGCCTGCGCCGTGGGCCTCTCCCGGCGCCTGGACACGGTCGGCATGCTGGGCGCCGTGCCGGTGGCCGGCATGGCGGCCTGGACGCCCGCGCTCGCGCTCGGCTTCGCGGTCGGGCTCACCTTCGACATGGTGCTGGCGCTGGTGGCCCTGCAGACGATCGTGCTGCTGGCGGTGCGCGACCCGCGGCCGCAGGGCATCCGCGCGCCGGACCGGCTGGTGCTCGCGATCGCTGTCCCGGTCGCCGCCCTGATCTCGGTGCAGTGGCAGGAGTCGCTGGCCGGAGATGCCGTCTTCCACCTGGCCCGCGTCCGCAAGATCCTGGCCGTGCCGCACCTGTCGCTGGACTCCGTCAGCGAGCTGGCCAACGGCAAGCCCCACGCCGGCTACGTGTTCCCGCTGCTACACGCCGTGGAGGCGGCTGCGCTGCGGGTCGCCGGCATCAATCCCACGACCGGCTTTCCCGATCTGGTTCCGGCGGCCGTGATCCTGGTCGTGTTCACCACCTTCGCCGCCGGTCGCGCCGTCGGCGGCACCGCCGTCGGCACCTCCGCGCTGGCGCTGGTGCTGTGGACGTGGATGGTCAGCTCGCACCCGAACCTGGGCATGGCCAGCTGGCCGGGGCAGTTCACGTTCCTGGTGCTGATGCCGGTCGGCGTGCTGGCGATCACCGAGCTGCTGCGCACGCCCGGCGACCGCCGGCTGACCGCGCTGCTGGCGGCGACGGCGCTCTCGGTCTCGCTCGTGCACGTCAGCTACGCGGTGCCGCTGCTGGCGCTGCTGGTGGGAATCGTCGCCTACGCGCGCCGATGCGTGCTGCCCGTGGTGCTGGCCGGTGCGGTCACCGCGGCCGTCTTCGGCTTCGTCTGGCTCGAGGCGCTGCACGGGTACCCGAAGCCGGTGATCGCGGCCGGGCCCTACCAGCACGTCACGTCCGACGTGTTCGTGCTGGTGCACGGGCACGCCCTGGCGCTCAACGCCGAGAGCATCCTCGCCCACCAGCCCGGCTTCCTGATCGCGCTGCTGGCGCTGGTGCCGCTGCTGATCTGGCGCGCGCCCTCGCTGGCCTACCCGTCGGCCGTCATGTCGGGCGTGCTGGTGCTGGTGGCCGCGCCGGGGCCGGTGCTGCTGCTGAATGCCACGGTCGGCATCGGCCAGAGCCACCGCTTCGGCACAGCCGTCCCCTGGGAGCTGGTGACGGCCGTGGTGGCGGCGCTGGTCGCGATGTCCGCCGACCGGCGCTGGATCCTGCCGGCGCTGGTGCTGCTGGGCGCGGCGGCCGCGATCGGGCCGAAGCGGCTGCAGTCGCTGTGGGATTTCGCCCCCAGCTTCCCGACCACGCCGATCGCGATCGCGGCCGTCCTCGGCGCGGTCTGGTACGCGGTGCGCCGGCTGCGCGCTCTGCCGGCGCCGCCGTTGCAGGCGGCGGTGCTGCCGACCCTGGCGGTGGCGCTGGCGGCCGTGATGCTGAGCGACCCCTCGTCGCTGCGCACGGTCGTGTCGAACGTCGTGCACGGCCACCCACGGGTGCAGCGGACGACCTTGCCGCCCGCGATCGTGAACTGGGTGAACCAGCAGGGCGGTTCGATGCCGGTGGTGCTGTCCGACCAGCTGCGTTCCTACCGGCTGGGCGCCTATACCAACGCCTACGTGGTGGCGGTGCCGGAGGTGCGCACCCGCGCAGAGCCGGCCAGCCTGCCGGAGCAGCGCCGGCAGGACGTGATCACGTTCCTCAAGCCGAGCAGCTCCGAGGCCGAGCGCGAGGCCATCATCCGCAAGTACGGGGTCACCGTCCTCGTGATCCCGGCCGATCACCCCGGGCTGATCACGCAGCTCGATCAGGATCCGCTGCTGGAGCAGCGGCTGCACGTGCCCGGCAAGGGTCACGGCTGGGAGATCTACAGCGTGCGGCCGCCCTCCTAGCCCGTGCTAGCGAGCCCGCGCCGGCGCCACGGCCGCCCGCGAGACGGCCACCCGGGCCGGCGCAAACAGGGCGTAGCCCGCGATCACCAGCAACAGCACCACGTAGAAGTAGTCGAAGCCCATCGTCAGGTAGAAGAAGTTCGCGGCTACGGTGGCGGCCAGCGCGGCCACCAGACCGTTGGCCAGCAGCCTGCGGTCGGGGTCGGCGGCGTGTCGCATGGCCAGCGCGCAGGCGGTCACCCAGGCGAAGAAGCCGAGGTACAACGTCAACCCCACGACCCCGGTCTCGACCAGCGTTGCCACCCAGAAGCTGTGCGGGCCGAAGTCCGACTTGCCGGTCAGGAACTGGTAGAAGACCGCGAACGTGTTGTAGCCCATGCCGAACAGCGGGTGCGGATCGAGCGCCGGGCCGACCAGCGAGTAGAACTCGAAGTGCGTCTTCACGCCGCTGCCGTTCACGTTCGTCCGCGAGCTGATCACGGTGCGGACGAAGCTCGAGCTCGAGTACAGCAGCAGCAGCGCGGCGATCGGAACGCCCAGCGCCAGCAGCAGCGTGCGCGGCCGCGGCAGCCGCGGCAGGATCGTCGGCGCCAGCACCAGCAGGCCGACGATGTCGCCCAGCGCCGCGCTGCGGGACAGCGTCAGCGCCTGCACCGTCAGCAGGAACACCAGCAGCAGCCCCAGCCGTCGCTGGCCGCGCCGGTCGGACAGGTAGCGCGGCAGCAGCACCAGCAGCGGCACGCACAGCATCACGCCCAGGTGGTTGGGATCGCCCGTCAGCGCGTTGATCCGGTAGATGCTCTGGCTGCCGCCGACCACGCCGTAGACGTTGATGCCGTTGGCCTTGCCCTGGCCGGCGGTGAGCGGCGCCACCACCAGCTGGTCGAGGTTGATGCCTGCCCCGACAACCAGCACCAGCTGCACCAGCCCGTAGGCGGCGTTCGCCACCAGGCCGATCAAGAACCAGCGCAGCGACCGGTCGAACAGCTCCGCGCCGCGGCGCAGGAGGTAGGCCGTGGCCACGACCAGGAAGCCGAAGTGGATCACCCAGGTGGTCACGCCCTTCGCCCAGAAGGCCAGGCCCTGCCGTGTCTGCAGGTCGAAGTAGCCGGCCAGGTAGACGGCCAGGAAGGCCAGCATGAAGCCGCACAGCGTGATGCAGACTCGCGGCATCGCGCTGTCGCGGGCGCGCAGCCTGTCCAGCAGGAAGGCGCCGACGAAGGCCAGGCAGGTGATGTTGGTGATGGTCAGGTCGAGGCCGCCGCCCTGCCACTGGATCTTCGCCATCGTCTGGACGAACAGCGTCGCCATCAGCAGGCGGTCGAGCCAGCGGGTGCTCATCCCGCCACCCGTCGCAGCACGGCGGCCAGCTCGCCGGCCCGCCCGGCGCGCGACAGCCGGTCGCGCACCTGGTCGGGCTGCTCGACGTCCGCCAGGCCGCCGTTCTGCCAGCCGTCCACCATCTGCTCCAGCGCAGCCGAGATCGCGACCACGTCGTCGGAGTCGACCACGCTGCCGGCGCCGACGGAGCGGATCAGGTTGGCCGCCGCCCCGCTGGGGGGCACCGCCGCCAGCATCGGGCGGCGCGCGGCCACGTACTCGAACACCTTGCCCGACAGCACCGTGTCGCCGCGGCCGCCCGCGTGCGGTATCAGCAGCAGCAGCGCGTCCGCCGCCCGCTGTGCCCGGATCGACTCGCTGTAGGGCAGGAAGCCCTCCTCGCGCCAAGCGGCATCGATGCCGAGACCGTGTGCGAACCTGCGATCCTCACCCCGCAGCTCGCCGATGAAGCGCGCCAGGACGAGGCCGTCCAGGTCGGAGCGGCGGTCGAGCAGCCCGGCCAGCGCCTGCAGGAACGGCCGCGGCGAGCGCTGGCCGAAGAACGAGCCCGCGTGCACGATCGTGAAGCGGTCGTTGGGCCGGTAGGGGAGCTGCTCGAAGTCGTCGAAGTCGGCGCCGTTCTCGATCACGATGGTCTTGTGCGCCGCCTCCGGGTGCAGGTGCCCGATCTCCTGGGCGATCGAGCTGGTCGCCGCCGTCAGCGCGGTGGCGCGCCGTCCCACGGATGCCGCCATCCGCGACACCACGGCCCGCTTGGCGCGCACGCCGGCCTTGTCGTAGCGCCGGTGCGGGTTGTCCAGCCAGGAGTCACGGAAGTCGGCCACGAACGGCCGGCGCGTCGCGGTCGCGATCGCCTCGGCCACCAGATGCGTGGAGGCGGGCGGCGACGTCGACATGATCACGTCGATGCCATGCCTGCGCACCACCCCGATGCCGGCCGGGACGGCGGTCGCCAGCCACGGCGTGGCCTTGTCGGGGATCAGCGTCCGCTGGTACGCGTAGCGGGCTTCGGTGCCGAGCCGGCCCAGCCGGGAGCGGCCCTCGAGAGCGTCCGCATGCGAGGTCGAGCGCGGGCCCAGGAACCGGCAGCGGTGCACGGTGGTCGTGGCCGGGATCGCCTCCAGCAGGTGCTCGTCGCGGGCGAACCACTTGGGGTCTTCGGGGGTCAGCACGTGCACCTCGACGCCGTGGTCCGGCAGGAACTTGCAGAACTTGAGCGTCCGCTGGACGCCACCGCCTCCGGCCGGCGGGAAGTAGAAGGCGACGATCAGGACTCGCATCACCGGGCAGTCTAGGGTCGCCCCCTCTAGGATCGCCGCGATGAACATCCCGCCCGGATTCCGGATCGTGGCCGAGACCAGCGCGTTCGAGCGGTCGGTGGCCGAGATGGTGCGCCGGGTACCGGCCGGCACGGTCGCCAGCTACGGCCGGATTGCCGCCTGGCTGGGTAAGCCGGAAGCCGCCAGGGCCGTGGGCGGGGCGATGGCACGGTCGCCGGACGGGGTGCCGGCTCACCGCGTGGTCACGTCCGGCGGCCGGCTGGCGCCCGGCTGGGAGCGGGAGCAGGCGGAGCTGCTGCGCGCCGAGGGCGTGCGGGTCTGGCGCGGTCACGTGCGCGAGCCGATCCCGTGGTGGGACGGCCCGCCGAGGAGCGCTAGGAGTACTCGACCTGGTCGTAGTAGCGGGTGACCCGCCGCCCGACCGAGGTGCGTCCGTCCAGCGCCGCCACCGCGTCCGCGTCGATCTCGCCCAGCGCCAGCCGCACGGCCAGCCAGGGCAGGTTCAGGTCGGGCTGGTAGACCAGCGTCGAGATCCGCGGGTTGATCTCGAGCAGCCGATCGCCCAGGAACTGCACGTTCACGATCCAGTCCAGCCGAAGCGCCTCGACCAGCCGGCGCGAGTGCTCGAGCAGGTCGGGCCGGTCGATGATCCGGAACTCCATGGCCAGACCGGCCCGAAACGCCTCGCGCGTCTTCGCGCTTGCGACCAGCGTGCGGCCGTCCCGGCAGAGCGCGTCCACCGCCAGCTCCTCGCCCTCGACCAGCTCCATCACCAGCATCTCGGGGAAGCCCTCGCCGCCGTCCAGGATCTCGACCGCATCCGCGAGGGACAGGGGCAGCAGCGTGCCCGGCCGCCCGCCCAGCAGCTGCTGGCGCCGGTCGGCGCTCGTCGACAGCACCCGGAAGCCGCGCGAGCCCTTGGCCTCGAGCGGCTTCATGCAGACGTCGCGGCCGGGGTAGCCGAGCTCGGCGGCCGCCGCCCGGAAGCCGTCGGCATCGGAGGCCGCGATCGTGCGCGGCTGGGGGATTCCCAGCTGCTCCGCCAGACGCACCGTCTCGGACTTGGCGCTGGCCCGCTCGATCGCGTCCGGCCCGGACACCAGCACCGGCACGCCGAAGCGCTCGGCGCCGGCCGCGATCGCGCCCACCTCGGCCGATGACTGCGGGAACACCACATCGACGCGCTCCTGCTCGGCCACCTCCAGCAATGCCTCCAGGTACCCGGGGTGCGATCCCGGCGGCACCCGCCGGAAGCGGTCGCACAGGAAGCGTCCGGCCGACTCGTCGCGCATGTCCACACCGACCAGCCGCACCGGGCGCCCGTCGGCCTCCCGCAACGCCCGCAGCAGCCGCGGTGAGCCGGGCGCGCCGCTGGCCGTGACCAGGATCGTGAGCGGATCGCTCACAGGATCCAGCGGTAGACCTCGAACACCTCGGCCAGCTCGCGGCCGCTCTCGATCCCGTGGGTGCGGGCCAGGTTGCGGATGTACTCCTCGTTCGCGTAGTTGCGGTGCTGCTGGCTGCGGTAGTGGCCGAGCGCCGTCACCTTCGCGTCCAGGTGCCGCGGCTCCAGGGCCACGTAGGCGTCCCGGCGGAAGGCGAAGCAGTTCCAGGGGATCTCGTAGCCGAGCAGGGTGGTGCGCTTGAAGGCGCGCATGCCCTCGCCCGCGATCGTCTCGTGGTCCTGGTGGATGTCACCCAGCGAGGGCATCAGCACCATGTCCGGGGCGATCTCGGCGTTCGCGGCCACCAGGATCTCGAGGATCTCCTGCCGTACGGTGGGGAAGGTGCGCACGTCGAAGTCGTGGATCGAGACGCGCTCCGGGTCGATGCCCAGGGCGGTGGTGGCGGCGCGGGCCTCGTGCACCAGCGTATCGGCGGGGAAGCCGTCGGGCAGCGAGCGCGATGCCGACGAGAAGGCGTGGTAGTGCACCTCGGCGCCGGCCTCGACCAGGCGCGCGATGGTGCCGCCGCAGCCGAACTCGCCGTCGTCCGTATGTGGCGCCAGCACCAGCGCGCGGCGTCCGGCTGCGATCACGCGCGGGCCTGACGGATGCGGATGTCGGGTAACGCTGCCATGGTGACGATCAGGGCGGTCAGGATCCACGACGCCGGATCCTCGAAGTACGCATTGTAAAAGAGCGAGCTGGTCAGCACAGCGGCCAGCGCTGCGGCCAGGCCGAACCGCAAAAGCCGCTCCGGGCCGGTGCGGAACGCCGCCCACGCGATCGATCCGATCAGCGCCAGGTAGGCGGCCAGGCCCAGCGGGCCCAGCTCGGCCAGCACGGTCACCGGCGTGGTGTGCGAGGCGGCCGTGCGCGTGCGGTTCGGGTGGGCGCTGCCGGCCAGTGCTGCGCGGGCGAAGCCGCCCAGCCCGGCGCCGTCGATCGGATGGTGCTTGATCACGTGCCAGCCGTCCGAGAGCAGCACCGAGCGGCCGCTCGTCACCTGCGTGGTTGAGCTGCCGTGCGACGAGACCAGCAGCCCGGCCACCCCCACCACCGCCACCGCGACGGCCAGGCCCACCAGCAGCCGCCGCGGCCAGATGGTGGCGCCGATCAGCAGGGAGCCGGCCGCCAGCGCCATCAGGCTGGACTGCGAGTAGGACAGGTACTGGGCCAGGAACAGCAGCGCCATCAGCCCCAGCAGCTGCGGCGTCGCCCGGCGGTACACCGCCACCGCGGCCAGCAGCACGATCGTGACCGCCATGAAGCGGCCGTACACGCTGGCGTCGTAGAACAGCGAGTTGACCCGGAAGAACGAGGCGTACTGGTTGCTGACGATGATCTTCTGATTCCAGAACAGGTGGCGGCTCTCGTACTGCCAGAACGCCACCGCGGCGAACACCAGCGCCAGCGCCACGTCCGTGTAGAGCATCATGCGCAGCTGGCGGAGGGTTGGGCGCAGCGCCACGATCCGGGTCGCCAGGTAGCCGAACGGCAGATAGAAGAACAGCATCTGGACGCCGCCCTGGTGGGAGTCGGCGCTCCACAGCAGCGAGATCGCGCTCCAGCCGATCAGCGCCGCCATCGTCCAGCCCACCAGGCCCATCTGGGGCCGCTGCTCGCGGCCGAGGGCGAGCGTGTAGGCATGGGCCAGCGCGATTGCGAGCAGGACGCCGTAGAGCGGCACCAGCAGGTTGGCCTGCTGCCCGCCCGCGTGCAGCGGGATCCGGCCCGGCGCAGCCGCCACCACCGCCATCAGCGCCAGCGTCGGCTTGCGATGGGCGATCACGGCCGCCACCCCGATCGCGATCAGCCCCACCAGCAGGCCGGCGGCGGCCAGCGCGGGCCGTCGTCCCGCGTCCGTCCGCATGGTCGAGATGGGCGAGTGCAGCAGGTCGCCGGCCAGGATCAGCACGCCCGCGGCGTAGGCCGCGAACCCGGCCGTTCGCAGGCTGCGCCCGCCGGCGCAGAGCTGCAGGGCGAGCCCGGCGGCCGCGACGATGGCGCCCAGCGCGATGCCGCTCACGGGATCGTCGCCGTGAATGAGGGCGGGTTGGGGGTGCGGTTGCCGGCCTGATCGACCGCCACCATCTCGATCCGGTAGCGTCCGGGCGCGAGCTTGCCGTACGCCAGGTGCGCGACGTGCGGGACCACGCGCTTCTGCAGGACGATGCGGCTGCCCTGGCGCACGATCATCAGCGCGTACCCGTTCCCCGCCGACCGCGTGTAGTGGACGGCCAGCGCCACACGGCCCTTGCGCACCTGGTCGATCCGCATCGTGGGCGGCATGGTGTCGACGATGATCGCGTCCGGGATGGTGACCTCACGGCCATCCGCGAGCGTCACGCGCAGCCGGTAGCGGCCGTCCGCGGCCTGCCCAGCCGAGTCGGTGCTGCCGTCCCAGTGGAGCACCACCGGGCCCTTCCGGTAGCGGCGGCCGGTGGCGAGCGTCTTTTGGACGTTGCCGTTGGCGTCGACGATCGCCAGGTCCAGGGCCTGTGGCTTTCGCAGCGTGAAGCGGAGCTTGGCGGCCGGCAGGCAGCCGGGATCGCTGCAGCCGGGGGAGAACGCCTGCCGCACGTGGGGATGGCCAACCGCCGAGTGGTGCAGCTTCAGCTGCTCGGCGCGCAGAAACGCCGCGGCGCAGAGGGCGATCAGAATCAGCGGGATGGCGGCGGCGGCGCGGTGGCTCACGGTGCGCGCGGATTGTACGGCCGCACCGCGAGCCGCTGCGGCGTTCGTTACGTCTGCCGCAGCTCAGCCGGGACCGGCGAGGGGGCCGGCGCTGAGGAGGCCGGCTTGGAGGCCTTGACGCCCTTCGCCATGTAGACCGCGGCCACGAGCAGGATCACGGCGGCGCCGATCACGTACCAGTACGGGGCGGCGTCCAGCGTCTTCAGGCCGGAGGCGGCCAGCACCACCGCGATCGCGCCGCGCAGCATCCGCTCGGGGGCGCGGTTGGTGAAGTGCGAGCCGATCAGGATGCCCGGGATCGAGCCGATCAGGATCGAGCCGACGACGCTGAAGTTGGGGGTGCCCCAGACCAGCGTGGCCAGGCCGGCCGCGACCGTCACCAGCATCGCGTGGAACAGGTCGGTGCCGACCACGCGGCGGGCGGCCAGCGGGAACAGCGTCACCAGCGTGAGGCCGAAGAACACGCCCGAGCCGACCGAGGTCAGACCCAGGATGAAGCCGAACACGACGCCGATGGTGACGGCCAGCGCCTTGTGCCAGGTGTCCAGCGGGCCGTCGGTGGGCAGGTTGTCGGAGCTCCACAGCTTCGGGATCGTGAGGAACGTGCGGGCGGCCACCGTGATGCCGACGATCACCAGCACGATGCCGATCAGGTTCAGCAGCACGCTGTTCACGTCGATGCCGACTCGGGGGAAGATCTCGTAGAGGGTGAACACGCCCAGGATGGCGGCGGGAACGCTGCCGGCGCCCATCCACAGGCCCAGCTCGGTGTTCACGTTCTTGAGCTGGTGGTGGCGGGCGGCTCCGAACATCTTCGTGATCGCGGCGTAGATCAGGTCGCTGCCGACGGCGGTCGTCGGCGGGATGCCGAACACGGTGATCAGGATCGGCGTCATCAGCGATCCGGCGCCCATGCCGGTGGCCCCGACCAGCATGCCGACGACGAGCCCCGCTGCGATCATTCCGGTGTTGATGTCCATCTACCTGTGCCCCCGTCTCGATAGCCGTTGTCCACTTGCTCCACAAGTCTAAGTGATTTAGTGGGGAATGCAAGTGGCGTGTGACGAAACGATAGTTCCCCAGCCCGGAAGCTCCTAAAACAGGCCGAACAGTTTCAGGCCCGAGAAGGCCAGCACGGTGGCCAGCGAGCCGCGCAGCGCCCGCTCCGGGATCGACACCATTACCTGGGCACCGATCAGGATGCCGGGGATCGAGCCGCACATCAGATAGGCGACCGTCTCCAGATGCACATCGGGGAGCAGGAAGTAGGAGGCGATCGCTGCCGGGATCGTCACCAGCGCCCCGTGATACAGGTCGGTGCCGACCACACGGTGTGCCGACAGCGGGAACAGCAGGATCAGGGCGATCCCGAAGAACGCACCGGCGCCGACCGACGTGATTCCAAAAACGTAGCCGAACACGACGCCGATCACGACCGCCGTGATCCTGTGATTGCGCGTCAGCGGCCCGTCGGCGACCGCCCCACTGCCGGTCCGCAGCCCGAACGCGCCGAAGGTGCGCACGACCACGATCACCGCGACCAGCAGCAGCGCTACCCCGATCGCGTACTTCAGCCGACTCTCAACGGCAGCGCTATCGGCCCCGATCAGCACGTGCAACGTGAACACCCCAGCCAGCGAGGCCGGCACGCTGCCCAGGGCCATCCACCAGGCAAGCTCCGTGTTGACGGTGTTCAGCGATAGGTGGCGCAGGCCGCCGACGCCCTTGGTGATGGCGGAGTAGAGCAGATCGGTGCCGACGGCGCCCACCGCGGAGGTGCCGAATAGGCCGATCAGCACCGGCGCCATCAGGGAGCCGGCACCCATCCCCGTCGCACCGATCAGCACGCCGACCACCAGGCCGGCCAGGATCAGCTCTGCTCCCGTCGTCGCTCCCCCCGCCGCATTGCGAACAAGTCTAAGCGGAGTGGTGGGGAACGCAAGCGAAGGCGGCACGATCGTGCCGCCTTCGCCTGGCAGGTGCGGCTACCGGCCGCGGTATGCGGCGATCAGCACCTCGGCCACTTCGGGACGCGAGAACTCGACCGGCGGCACCTCTCCGTTGCCGAGCATCTCGCGCACCTTCGTGCCCGACAGGAACACGTGGTGGTCGGAGGGGTGCGGGCAGGTCTTGTTGGAGGCCATGTTCCCGCAGGTCTTGCAGAAGAACGTGTGGTCGAAGAACATCGGCTCGATGTCCAGCTCGTGCGGCTGGAACTCATCGAAGATGCGGTGCGCGTCGTAGGTGCCGTAGTAGCTGCCCACGCCGGCGTGGTCGCGGCCGACGATGAAGTGCGAGCAGCCGTAGTTCTTGCGACACAGTGCGTGCCACACGGCCTCCCGGGGGCCGGCGTAGCGCATCGCCGCGGGGAACACCCCGAGCACGGTGCGGTCGGCCGGGTAGTAGCTCTGCAGCAGCGTCTCGTAGCACTGCATACGCACGTTGGCGGGGATGTCGTCGCCCTTGGTCTTGCCGACCAGAGGGTGCAGCAGCAGCCCGTCGACGGTCTCCAGCGCGCACTTCTGGATGTACTCGTGCGCGCGGTGCACCGGGTTCCGCGTCTGGAAGCCGACCACGCGGCTCCAGCCCCGCTCGGCAAAGACCGCGCGGGTGTCCTTGGGATCGAGGTGGTACGCAGGGAAGGCCGGGCCGGGCCGCTTGAAGACCGTCACCGGGCCGCCCACCAGGGTGGGGCCCTCGGCGTAGATCTGCGCGACGCCCGGATGCTCCTGCTCGGTGGTGCGGTACGTCCTGGCCGCCTCGTTCTCGCGGTCGACGCTGAACACCTCCTCCACGTCGAGCACGGCCAGCAGCCCACCGTCGGCGCTCTCCAGCGCCAGCCGGTCACCGTCGGGGGCGTCGGACACGGACAACGTCACCGGCATCGCCCACGGCAGCCCGTTTGCGAGGTGCATGTTCTCGACCGAGGCGTCGTAGTCGGCCCGGGTCATGAACCCGGTCAGGGGCGACAGCGCCCCCGAGGCGATCATGTCCAGGTCGGCCGTCTGCTTGTCGCTCATCCGCACTCGCGGCAGCGACTCGGCCTCGGCCGCCAGGGCCGCCGCCTCATCACCGCTGACGGTGCGGTCGATCAGCTCGCCGCCGTGCGGCGCGATCACGTTCGACTTCGTCGATGCGGTCGCCTCCGGCATCAGGCGACGGCCTCCTCTTTCTCGCGTGCGATGAAGCCGAGCTGCTCGAGCTGGGTGATCACGTGCTGCGCCGACTGCTCGGGCGAGCGGCCCTCGGTCTCGACCACGATCTCGGCGTGCTCGGGAGCCTCGTAGGGATCGGAGACGCCGGTGAACTCCTTGATCTCACCGGAGAAGGCCTTCGCGTACAGGCCCTTCACGTCGCGGCGGGCGCACTCGTCGAGCGACGTCGCCACGAACACCTCGACGAAGCGGTCGCCGATCATCTCGCGAACGGCGTCGCGGGTCTCGGCGTAGGGCGAGATGGCCGCCACGATCACGCCGGCACCGTGCCGGGTCAGCAGCTTCGCGACGAAGCCGATGCGCAGGATGTTGGCGTCGCGGTCCTCACGCGAGAAGCCGAGGCCCTTGCTGAGGTTGGTGCGGACGACGTCGCCGTCCAGGTGGTCGACCAGGATGCCGCGCCGTTCCAGCTCCGGGCCGACGATCTCCGCGATGGTGCTCTTTCCGGCCCCGGACAATCCGGTGAACCAGAGGGTGAATCCGTTGGTTTCATTCCCCACGAGTATTCGTTCCTTTCGTTGTATCGTCTGACGCGTTGTAGCCGCTAGTCGCCGTGCAGGCCGCACTCGACCTTGCCCGTGCCCTTCCAGCGGCCCGTGCGCTCGTCGGCGCCGCTGTCCACCGAGGCGGTGCAGGGGACGCAGCCGATCGACGGGTAACCGTGGTCGTGCAGCGGGTTGTACGGGATGCCGTGCCTCCAGATGTAGCGCCAGACATCGCGGTTGGTCCAGTCGGCCAGCGGCTGCACCTTCACAACGCCGCGACGCTCATCTACCTCGATTTTGCGGGCACTTTCCCTGGTTGTCGACTGGTCGCGCCGAATTCCCGTGATCCAGGCGTCCATGCCCTCCAGCGCCTGGCGCAGCGGCGCCACCTTGCGCATCGCGCAGCAGCCGTCGGGATCCCGCTCCCACAGCCGGTCTCCATGCTTGGCCGCCTGCTCGGCGACCGACAGCTCCGGCTCGATCCGCTGGAACCGCACCGGGTAGCGCTCGATCAGCTTCTGGCGGGTCTCGTATGTCTCGCGGAACAGCAGGCCGGTGTCGAACTCGACCACCCGCACGTCGGGCTGGATCTCCGACAGCATGTGCACCAGCACCGAGCTCTGCTTCTGCCACGAGCAGGTCAGCACCAGCCGCGGGTGGAACAGCTCCACGGCCACGCGCAGCACGTCCTCGGCGCTGCGCGACTCGAGATCGTCGGCCAGGCGGGCTGCCTCGGCCGGGCTGATGGGAAGCGTGGTGCTCATGTGGCGGTGGGGATGTCTCGCAGCAGCAGGTCCGGCAGCGTGTCGGAGCGCAGCCCCAGCCGCAGCGTCTCCAGCGGGATCACCTCGTCGTGCGGGATGTTGCCGAGGTTGCACTCGGGGCCGAGGTGCCGGATGAACCAGGCCTGCTGCTCCTTCTGGGGCGCCTCGAACAGCAGGCTGTCGGCCGGGATCTCGTGCACGATCTCGTCGATCAGGCCGCTGCGCACCTCGCCGGTGCCGCGGAAGATGCCGGCGGTGCCGGTCTCGCGGGCCTCGGTGATCACCTTCCAGGCGCCCGCCTCCAGCTCCTCCTTGATCCAGGCCACCCACTGGTAGGGCGCGAAGATCGAGTCCTGGTCCTTCGAGCCCACCTCGGACAGCACCACGAACTCGTCGGCCAGGGAGCTGATCAGCTCCTGCTTGCTCTCGCGCTCCATCTGCAGGGTGCCGTCGGACACCTCCACGTGGGTGAAGCCGTGGCCGCGCGTCCAGCGCCGGAACTCGTCCACGCGGCCGCGCGCGACCGCCGCCTCGAGCAGGGTGCCGCCGCACATGACGGGCGTCTCGTAGGAGTGGTAGAGCTTCACCTTCGCGGACAGGTTCTGCGTCACGTAGGACGTGCCCCAGCCCAGCTTGACCATGTCCACGTACTCCCCGGAGGCCTCGAACATGCCGTCCACCTCGGCCAGGGTCATGCCCTTGTCGATCACGTGGGTGAGCCCGCGCTCACGCGGCTTGGACGGGCGCATCGGTAGGCCCAGGAACTCTTCGACCATGGCTTATAACCTCGAGTAGATGGTTTCCTCGAGCCGCTTGCGCGCCTCGACCTGGACGTTCTCATAGAGCGATTCACCGTGCGTGTCCATGCCCACGATCAGCGGGCCGAAGTCCTTGACGCGGAACTTCCAGAGGCACTCGGGCATCAGGTCCTCCCACTCGACCTGCTCGATCTCCTCGATCTGGGTGGTCTCGAGCGCGGCCGCGCCGCCGACGATCGCCAGGTAGACGCCGCCGTGCTCGCGCAGAGGCACCAGCGCCTCCGGCAGCAGGCCGCCCTTGCCGATGATGGCGCGGGCGCGGTGGTCGCGCACCAGCCCTTCGGTGAAGCGGCTCATGCGGGCGCTGGTGGTGGTGCCGATGCACATCGGCTCGTAGCGGCCCTCGCCCAGCTTGCGCACGTTGGGCGCGGTGTGCAGCAGCGCCGCGCCGCGAAGCGACATCGGCGGCTCGACGCCCTTGTCGAAGATGCGGATCTGGGTGGCGTCGCGGATGCCGATGATGTGGCCCTGGACGGTGACGGTGTCGCCGGCCCGGAACTCGCGCACGGCCGCCTCGTCGGTGGGGAAGGTGATCTCGTGATGCATCACGCCTCCCGGTCGTAGTCGACGGTGCCGTCACTGAAGATGTGGGCGCTGGCGCGGCGGGCCGCCCAGCACTGGTAGTTCACGGCCACCGGATTCAACGTGATGTGGGTGTGGGCCTGCTCGACGTGCACCGACAGCACGGTGGTGTCGCCGCCCAGCCCCATCGGGCCGATGCCGGTCTCGTTCAGCAGCTCGAACAGCTCGCGCTCCAGCGCGGCCACGTCCGGATCCGGGTTGACATCGTCCACCGGCCGCGCGATCGCCTCCTTGGCCAGGTGCATCGCCAGGTCGGCGGAGCCGCCGATGCCGACGCCGACGATGCCGGGCGGGCAGGGCTTGCCGCCGGCGCCGACGATCGAGTCGAGCACGAACCGCTTGATCGCCGAGACGCCGTCGGCCGGCACCAGCATCTTCAGAAAGCTCATGTTCTCGGAGCCCGATCCCTTGGGGATGCACTTCACGTCCAGGCCGTCCCAGTCCGGCACGAACTCCCAGTGGATGTGGGGGATCTTGTGGCCGGTGTTGTCGCCGGTCGGCACCCGGGTGAGCGTGTGCACGGTGTTCGAGCGCAGCGGGTGCTCCAGCGTGGCGCGGCGGGTACCCTCGCGCAGGGCCTGCTCGATGCGGGCCGGGTGCAGCGGGAAAAGCTCGCCCAGGCGCACGTAGTAGACGGCCAGGCCGGTGTCCTGGCAGACCAGGTTCTGGCGCTCGTCGGCCACCGAGACGTTGGTGTTGATCGTCTCCAGGATGCGCTTGCCAACCTTGTGGGTCTCGGTCTCCATGGCGTTTCGGAGGGCGTCGCGCAGGTCCTGGGGGATGTCCTTCAGCGACCACACGTAGAGGTGCGCGGCGGCGTCCTCGACGGTCTGCTGCAGGTCTGTGGTGGTGTCGATGGCCAAGGTGATCCTTTCAGCGGGCATCCGCGGCGGCGGCGCGGCCGGCACGGCGCCCGAACACGGTGCAGTCGAGCAGGGAGTTCCCCATCATGCGGTTGCGGCCGTGCACGCCGCCGGTGATCTCACCGGCTGCGAACAGGCCCTCGACGGTGGTGCGGCCGTCCCGGTCGATCACCAGCCCGCCGTTCTGGTAGTGAAGCACGGGATAGGTCAGGATCGGCTCGGTCAGCGGGTCGATCCCGGCGTGGCGGTAGCGCCGCATCATGTAGGGCAGCACCTGGTCGGCCACCTCCGCCTCGATCTGCGTGGTGTCGAGCAGCACCGCCGGGCGGCCGTCCGGCGTGGTCAGACCGCGGCCCTCGTCGCACTCCTTCACGATCGCCTCCGCCACCGTGTCGCGCGGCGCCAGCTCGTCGATGAACCGCTCCCCCTTGCCGTTCACCAGCAGCGCGCCGTAGCTGCGCGTGGTCTCGGGGATCGAGTAGCCCTGCAGCGGTGGCGGCCAGGCGCCGCCGTTGGGGTGGTGCTGCAGCGAGTCCTCGTCGCGGGCCGCCGCTCCCAGCTCGCGGGCCAGCGCCGCCACCTCGCCGGTGGCGCCGGGCTGGTTGGTGGTGAGAACGCCACGGCGGCTGGCTTCCGCATAGCAGCGGCCGCCGGCCGCCAGCACGACGGTGCCGGCCGCGATCGTGGCCGTCTGCCCCTCGCAGTCGACCGTCGCCGTGAAGTGGCCATTGGGCTTCGCGAACGCCGTCAGCGCCGCGTGACCGTGGATCTCGACGCCCTCGGCGGCCAGCGCGCCGCGCAGCGCGTGGGCGATGGCGTGGCCGGTGCGGTCGCCCACCTGCAGCAGGCGCCTGGTGGACGCGCCGCCGCAGCGGGCCAGCCGGTAACCGTCGCCCTCGCGTGAGAACTCGACGCCCAGCTGCTCCAGCCAGGCGATCGCCTCCGGCGCCTCCCCCGTCAGCACCGACACCAGCTCCATGTCGGCCGTGTCGTGCGAGGAGCGGTAGACGTCGGCGGCGTGCTGCTCGGGTGAGTCGTCGCCGCCGATGGCGGCCTGGATGCCGCCCTGGGCCTTGCCGGTGTTACAGGAGGCGGGCGAGCCCTTGGTGATCAGCACCGTCCGCGCGCCCTCACGGGACGCCGCCCACGCCGCGGCCAGGCCGGCGCCGCCGCTGCCGACCACGAGCACGTCCGCGCGTGTCGGAAGTGAGCTCACGGGCCGCATTGTACAGAAGAAAACCTAATCTTGAAAATAAGCGGAGCTTATATCCTGGATCTCCGCGAGGTCACCGGGAGCCGGGCGCCAGGGCAGCACCAGCGGGTCGCCGTGGTAGCGCGGGATCACGTGCACGTGGTAGTGGAAGACCGTCTGCCAGGCGGCCGCACCATTGGATTGCATGATCGTGACGCCGTCCGCCGCAAGGCCCGACAGGGCCCGGCCGGCGATGTCGCGCGAGACCAGCGCACAGTGCGCCAGGTCCTCGTCAGAGATGTCCTGGATGTCGCGGGCGTGGGCCCGCGGGATCACCAACGCGTGGCCGCGGGTGGCCGGGTTGATGTCCATGATCACGATCGCCCGCTCGTCCTCGTGGATGCGGATCGAGGGCAGGTCGCCGGCCACGATCCGGCAGAAGATGCAGTCGTCCATGGCCCGGATGCTATCGCCCGCTCCCCGCTAGGATCGCGCGATGGAAACGGACCAGCGCACGCCGTTCGTGCCGGACGGCTTCGTTCCGCCCGCCGGCCTGGCCACGGCCGGCTTCGTGCTGGAGCCGCTCGGTCCACAGCACAACGACTCCGACTACGACGCCTGGACCTCCAGCATGGAGCACATCCGGGCGACGCCCGGCTACCCCGACGGCAGCTGGCCGCACCCGATGACGCTCGAGCAGAACCGCGGCGACCTGGAGCGCCACCAGCGCGACTTCGAACAGCGCAAGGGCTTCACCTACACCGTGCTCGACCCGGGCTCGCGGTCGGTGATCGGCTGCGTCTACATCTATCCCTGCAAGCGGCCGCTGCACGATGCCGAAGTGCTGCTGTGGGTGCGGGCCACCCACGCACAGCTCGACCGGGAGCTGTGGCGGGCGGTCTGGGAGTGGCTCGATCGCGACTGGCCGTTTCGCTCGGTCAGCGCGCCCGGTCGGCTGGAGGTGGTGGCGACCACCGCGCGCTGCCGGCTAGAGCTGCTGCGACGGCAGGATGCCGAGCCGCTGCAGCGACTGTACGGCGACCCGGAGGCGATGCGCTTCATCGGCGCCGACGGCTCGGTGCGCACGCCCGAGCAGACGGCGGCCGGCGTCGGCCGCCTGATCGACCACCAGCAGGCGCACGGGTTCTCGCTGTGGGCGGTGGCCGACCGCAACGGCGGTGAGGTGATCGGCGTGGCCGGCCTGGTGCTGGTGGAGCTGATCGGCCCCGACGTGGAGGTGGTGTACGAGCTGGTGCGCGACGCCTGGGGCCGCGGCATCGCCACCGAGGTCGGCCGCGCCTGCCTGGACGTCGCCTTCGGCCCGCTGGGGCTGGGGCGGGTGGTGGCGCTGTCCTACCCGGAGAACGCCGCCTCGGTGCGGGTGATGCAGAAGATCGGCATGCGGGACGACGGCGAGTTCGAGGCATACGGACGCCGGATGGTGCGCTACGTGGCGGAGCCGGGTTAACTCCGACTGAACGCCCGCTGAATGTAAGGCCGGTAACATCCGGCCCCATGCGAGTCCTGATCACGGGTGGCGCCGGCTTCATCGGATCGCACCTGGCCGACGCCCTGCTGGCGCGCGGCCACGAGGTGCGGGCGCTCGACAACCTCGACCCCCAGGTGCACCCGGCGGGCGAGCGGCCGGCCTACCTCGATCCCCAGATCGACCTGCGCGTGGGCGACGTTCGCGACCACGAGGCCGTGGCGGCCGCGCTCGAGGGCATCGATCACGTCGTGCACTTCGCGGCTGCCGTCGGTGTCGGCCAGTCGATGTACGAGATCGAGCGCTACACGTCGATCAACTCGATCGGCGCGGCCGTGATGCTGGAGGAGATCTCGAAACGCCGCGACCAGCTGGCGCGGGTGCTGGTGGCCTCGTCGATGTCGATCTACGGCGAGGGCCGCTACCGCTGCGCCGAGCACGGGCTGCTGGCGCCGCAGGTGCGCAGCGACGAGCAGCTGGACGCGCGGCGGTGGGAGCTGGCCTGCCCGGACTGCGGCCGGCCGCTGGAGCCGCTGGCCACCGGCGAGGACAAGCCGGTGCAGCCGATGTCGATCTACGCCGTGAATAAGCGCGACCACGAGGAGATGTTCCTGGCGATCGGCCGTGCCCACCGCCTGCCCACGGTCGCCACGCGCTTCTTCAACGTCTACGGCGACCGCCAGGCCCTGTCCAACCCCTACACCGGTGTGGCCGCGATCTTCGGCGGCAGGCTGCTGAACGACAACGCGCCGCTGGTGTTCGAGGACGGCCTCCAGAGCCGCGACTTCGTGCACGTCTCCGACATCGCCGCCGGCTGCGTGGCGGCGCTCGAGGGCGGCGGCGCCGACCATCGCGCCGTCAACCTGGGCACCGGCGTCTCCACCTCGGTGCTGGACGTCGCCCGCGAGCTGGCCTGCGGGCTGGGCAAGGAGCACCTGCAGCCCGAGGTCGTGAACAAGTTCCGCGCCGGTGACATCCGGCACTGCTTCTCGGACATCTCGCTGGCGCGGGAGACGCTTGGCTACGCGCCACGGGTCGAGTTCGCCGACGGCATGCGGGAGCTGCTGGGCTGGGTCGCGACGCAGCAGGCCACCGACTCGGTGGACGCCGCGGCCGACCGGCTGGCGGCCGCCGGCCTGACCCGGTGAGCGGCACCCCCGCAATCACGATCTCGCTGGTCAACACGGACAACCGGGAGCTGCTGCTGGGCTGCCTGGCCTCGCTCGAGGGTGCCGCGCGCGACACGGCCCTGCAGACGATCGTGATCGACAACGCCTCCCCCGACGGCAGCGCAGCCGCGGTGCGCGACGCGTACCCCGGCGTCGAGGTGGTCGAGCGGGAGCGGCGCCACGGCTTCGGCGCCAACCACAACGAGGCGATCCGAAGGGCGCAGGGCCGCTATGTGCTGATCCTGAACGAGGACACCGTCCTGCACGAGGGCATGCTCGATCGCATGTGCCGGTTCATGGACCAGAACCCCGAGGTGGGCGCCTGCGGGCCGAAGATCCTGAACCCGGACGGCTCTCAGCAGCCGTCCGCCTTCCACTTCCCCACGCCCGGCCGGGTGGCGCTGACGGCCGTGACGCTGCAGCGGCGCGGCTGGATCCAGTCAGGCGGCGACCGCATCGCCCGCGTCGACTGGGTGTGCGGCGCCGCCATCCTCGCCCGCCGCGCGGCGCTGGCCGCCGTCGGCGGCTTCGACGAGCAGCTGTTCATCTACTCGGAGGATCCCGACCTGTGCCTGCGCCTGCGCGACGCCGGCTACGCGACGGCGTACTTCCCGCAGGCCTCGCTGGTGCACCTCGAGAACGCCAGCACCGGCGGGGTGCCGGAGCGGCGGATCGCCGAGATGGAGCGCAGCCGCGCCGTCTACGCACGCAAGCACCACGGCGCCGCGGGCGAGCTGGCCGTGCGCGGCCTCACCGCGGCCACCTTCATGGCGCGTGCAGCGGCGGCGAAGGCGCTCCTGACCGTGCCCGGCGGCGAGCGGGTGAAGCGCGTCGATCCCGATGCGCCGGCCCGGTTCATGGCGCACGTTCGGGGCGCGATCCGTCCGCACGACGGCGAGGGCATCGCCGAGGCTGCGGCCGAGTTCAACGCGGAGCGCGCCGCCGGCTGAGTCAGCCGGCCGTGTCGCGCACGAACACGACGCCGTCCGCGTCGCCGTAGATGCGGTGCCAGCCCGGCAGCGTGCGCATGCGGTCGATCACGTTCTGCCGGTAGGCGGTCGAGAGCAGCACCTCGTCGTAGCCGTCCAGCACCCGCGACCACTGCGACCGCGAGCCGTTGCCGGCCACCCAGTCGGTATAGGCCAGCAGCTGGCGCTGGGAGTAGATCTCGTAGCGGGAGTCGAACCCGACGCGACCGGTCAGCTCCGGATGCGTCCACAACAGCGCCGATGCCGAGGTGTCGCCGGCCATGATCTTTGCCTGCCGGTGGGCGGCCGCCCAGGCCGCCGTCGCGTCCATGGCGGGGCGCGGTGACAGCGCCTCGAACCGCGCCGTGGCGGTGGTCGCCAGCAGCAGCGAGCTGCCCACCACTCCGATCACCGCCGCGGCCGGCACCACCCGCGCCGAGATGCGGCGGATCAGCGGCGACTCCGACGACGCGAACGTGCCGCTCATCACCTCGGCGATCAGCAGCGTGGCCGCGAACCCGAACCAGACCTGGTAGCGCACCGCGTGGATGCCGGCCACGGCCAGCGCGAAGGTCAGGCCGACCATGAACAGCGGCGGGCGGAACCCGCGCCCGTAGGCGAAGCCCAGCAGGCCGATCGCCGCCAGCAGCACGATCACGAACTGGGTGCTAGGCCCGCCGAACGTGGCCGGGTGCCACTCGCCGACGCGGGCGGTCAGCACCGGATTGTCGAGCACCGAGCGGTAGTAGTCGGCAATCGTCAGCCCGTAGGGCGTCGTCAGCAGCGCCAGCGGCATGCAGGCCGCGAGCCCCAGGTACGACGCCAGCGTGCGCTGCCGCACCGGGCGCAGGTTGTGCGCCGCCGCCCACACGCAGTAGATGACCACGATCGGGGCGGCCAGCAGCACCGAGCCGTGCAGGTTGGCCCACAGCAGGAACAGCAGCGGCAGCGCCAGCAGGCTGCGGCTGAAGCGATGCCGGCGGTCGTCCTCCAGCAGGATCACGATCATCAGCACGAACAGCGGATAGGCGAAGCTCTGGGTGCGCATGACGGTGTTCAGCTCGCAGACGGCGTACGCCACCGCCACCCAGATCAGGGTGCGCACGGTGGAGGTGCCGCGGTGCAGCATGTAGGCGGCCAGCATGCCGAAGGCGAGCGCGATGCTGAGCGCCGAGAGCGCGCCCACCGCAGGGTACCCGCCCAGGCGGTAGGCCTCGTAGTAGAGCCACTGGCCCAGCCACTGCTGGTCGATCCAGGGGCGCCCGTGCGCGGCCCAGGTCAGCACCTCGGTGTGGGGCACGCCGTGCTGGGCGATCTCACGCCCGGCCGCGAGGCTCGCGAACGTGTCCAGCATCAACAGCCGCGAGGTGGTGCAGGCGACGGCGGTGAACACGAGCGCGGCCAGCGACACGGCCCAGATCACCGATGACCCGGTCAGCCCGCGCGCGGCCGCAGCCGCTCGATCGCGGCCCGGGGCGCGGACGGCCTCGCTGAGAACCTGCATCGAGCCGGGTATCGGCAGAACCCGGCGCGAGTGTTAGACGGGCCGGTCGGCCACCACAAGCAGCGTCTCGAGCGTGGGATCGGAGCAGTACGCGACCCGCGTTCCGGCCGCGGCCTCGCGCTGCAGCGCCACCAGGATCTCCTCGGTGATCAGTTCGCCCGGCGCCAGCGCGGGGATGCCGGGCGGGTAGGGCGCCGCCGTCTCGGCCGCCACCCGGCCCACCGCGCGCCCGGCGGGGACGCGCTCGCGCGGCGCGAAGAAGGCCTCGCGCGGACTGATCGCGGCCACCGGCTGCAGCGACCACACGCTGGAGGCGGCCAGCGGCCGGGCCGCGCCCCGCCGCAGCGCGATCGATCGCTCCAGCGCCTCCACCAGCCGTGCCACCGTGGCCGGCGTGTCCGCCAGCGTCACGATCGGCACCAGCGTGTCACGGTCGGCCATCTCCAGCCGCAGGCCGTCGGCCAGCAGGTCGGCCTCGACCTGGAACCCGTCGGCGCCGGTGCCGGCCAGCCCCAGCACCAGCTTTACCGGGTCGGATGCCTCGGAGACGTGCAGGCCGTCGATCCGGCGCAGCCGGGTGCGGGCATCGGCCACCAGCGCGATCGCCTGCTCCAGCAGCTGCTCGCCGCGGTCCTCGACCAGCTGGCGGGCGCGGTCGGTCGACGCCAGGATCGCCGCGGACGGGCTGGTCGTGTGCAGCAGCTCGAACGACTCCTCGACGCGGGCCAGGTCGAGCAGGCCGCCGCGGGCCAGCACCACCGAGCCCTGGGTGAAGGCCGTCAGCGTCTTGTGCGTCGAGGTGACCATGGCATCGGCGCCGCGGGCGATGGCGTGCGCAGGCAGCCCCGGGTGAAAGCCGAGGTGTGCGCCCCAGGCCTGGTCGACGATCAGCGGCACCGCGGCCTCGTGCACGGCGGCGGCGATCGCCTCCAGGTCGGACAGCATGCCCACGTAGCTGGGCTCGACCAGGAACAGCGCCCGCAGATCCGGGTGGTCGCGCAGCGCAGCGGCCACCGCGGCGGCCGGCACCTGCGTGGCAAGACCGGTCTGGGGATCGACGGCGGGCCGCACCCAGACCGGCTCCAGACCGGCCAGCACCAGCCCGCCGAACATCGATTTGTGCAGCGTCCGGGCGACGGCCACGCGCTCGCCCGGCCGCGCCGCCGCCAGCGCCAGCGACTGGTTGCCGTGCGTCGATCCGGCCACCGAGAACCGGCACAGGTCGGCGCCCCACAGCCGTGCCGCCAGGCGCTCCGCCCTGCCCAGCACGTCGCCGCTCAGGCGCGAGTCGTCGGCGCCCGAGACCAGCGGCAGGTCGAGCATCAGCAGCGGGTCGGCGACGCCGGGTGCGCGCTTGTGCCCGGGCACGGTGAAGGTGGTGCCGGAGTCGGCCAGGAACGCGTCGACCGCGTCCGCCAGTGGGGCGTCCGATGGCATCGGCGCGGGAGGATACCGGCAGGCGGGTCAGGCCGAGCGGCGGAAGCGCTGGTCGACGGTGCCGGTGTGAGGCGCCTCCGCCGTCAGCGCCGAGATGAGGCGGCGATCGTCGTCGGTGATATGCAGGATCTCGCATCCCACCCGCTGGCGGCCGTAGTGCGAGGGGGAGGTCTGCAGGGCGCGCGCCTGCAGGCGCAGCAGCTGCCCGCGGATGGTCACCATCATGGCGAAGAAGTCGCCGGTGTGGAAGCTGCGGTCGGTGACGAAGGCGACGCCGGTCGCCGACAGGTCGGCCAGGCGCACGTCGAACTCCTCGCCCTCTCCGATCCTGCGTGCGCCCAGCACATGCATCAGCGCCAGCTCCTCGACGGCGGCGCGCGGCGTGGTGCGCTCGCTCTCGCGCCGCAGCACGTCCAGCACCAGCAGCCGCACGCCGATCGTCGACTCCGTCTGGTGCAGGGTTTCGGCCACGGTCAGCGAGATGTCGTAGCCGCCGCCGCTGATCTCGTTCGTGCGCACCAGCAGGTCGAGATGGTCGCGCACCTGCGGCCGCGGCGCGTCGGCAAGGATGTAGACCCCGTCCTGCGACTGCAGCTCAAGCAGCACCACGCCGCCGCGGGCGGTGAACGCCTCGACCTTCGGCGTGGGTAGCTGCGACAGGATGCTGACGGCCAGGTCGGCGAGCTTTGTGTCGTTCATCTGAGCTGACTCCGGATCATTCTGTGATTCGTCATCGGCGAAAACCGCGCGAGGCTTAGCGATATAGACGGAGTCGGCGCATCCCGCCGGCCACAGAGGTGGTTCCTTCAGCCGGTGATCGTGAACGCGTAGACGTGGCGGCTGTTGTCACTCGCGTACAGCCTGCCGTCGGGTCCGAACGCGAGGTAGTTGCTGCCGTCCATGGTGTAGCCGGCGGGCAATGTGGCGGTCGTTGCAACCACCTGGCAGGTGCCGGAGACCGGATCCCAGCGCACGATGCGCTTGTTGCCGACGTCGCCGATGTAGAGCCAGGCGCGGGCCGGATCCCAGGTGATGCCCCACGGCTGCGACAACAGCGTGCCGCCACAGTTCGGCTTCGTGGTGGTGGCCGTGTTGTTCGACAGGTTCCAGACGCTGATCCGGTTGGCGCCGGTGTCGATGACGTACGCCGTGTTTCCGTTGGAGGAGACGGCCACGCCGCGCGGCACCTTCATCTGGTTCGCAGCCGTTCCGCACGTACCCAGGCTCTCCAGCAGCGTGCCGGCGGGTGCATTGGCGATGCTGTCCGCCGTCAGCAGCTTGGCCTCGTCGAACACCTGCAGGCGGCAGCCGCCCACGTCGGTGGCGTAGACCTTGCCGCCCTCGACGTCGATGCCCTGGACGCCGCCTGAGAACTGGCCGTTGCCCTTTCCCTGGGAGCCGTAGCGGTGCACGAACGAGCCGTCCTGATTGAAGGCCAGCACGTCGTTGTTGTTGTCACCCACCCAGATCCGGCCGTCGTCGCCCACCGTCAGCGTGCGCGGATACCCGAATCCCTGTGACTTGGGCGCATTGGGTGCCCGTGAGCCCCACTGCAGCTCCCAGGCGGGGCAGTTACCGACCGAGCCGCAGGTCTTGGTGGTGTCGAACTTCTGCACGCGCTGCTCGAACGTGTCGATCACATACAGGTTGCCGCTGGGGTCAAGCCCGATCCCGTTCTGCTGGTTGAACCCGCCCTCCGGCGGAGGTTGCGGGCCGGTCGCCCACGGCAAGCGGGTCGCTCCGGCGCAGGTGGTCTGGGCGGTGCCGCCGTTTGCGACGTTGCACGATGGGAAGGCCGAGATGTTGCCGGGTGCGAACTTCTCGACGCCGTAGCCGTAGGGCGTACCGTTGCAGGACGCGTCGCAGCCCCAGGTCTCACCGACGTAGACGTTGCCCTGGCCATCCACCGCCGGGAAGCGGATCGAGTCGAACGGCTGGTGGCCGGTGGCGTAGTTGGTGCCGTCGATGTTGCGCCACTCGTTCACGAACTTGCCGACCACGCTCGAGGGCCCCGTGCCGGCCGCGACCTTGGCCGGGTCATACGAGAACTCGTAGACCCGGTTCCAGTAGGCGCCGACGGTGTAGATCAGGTGGTTGACCGGGTCGATGTCGATGCCGCGCACGTCGTTCTCGTCGCTCTGGGGGCCGATCACGCCGATGATCTTCCGGGTCGTCGCGCTGAACACGAAGATCTTGCGAGAGTTGAACTCGGCCACGTAGATGTTGCCGGCCGCGTCCTCCGCCACGCCACGCGGGATCGGTGTGGCCACACCCGAGCCGGTCCAGTCCAGCGATCCCTGGAACGCCCCGCTGTGGTCGAAGATGTAGACCGCACGGCAGTTGGGGTCGGAAACGTAGATCAGGTGCGACGGCTGCACCGTGTCGACCAGGATGTGCGTGGGGATGTGCATCTGACCGCCGCCGCAGCCATACGGGTAGTTGTGCCCCGGGTGTTGCGCATCGGCACCGCTTGCCTGGCCCGCGTTGAGGGGGCCGATCGTCTGCAGCCACTTGCCGTTGTGGTCGAACTCGACGATCCGCGAGCTGCCCTGGTCGGCCACCCACAGCGCCGCCTTGCCGCTCGAGTCGAGATCGGTGGGATCGGCCTCGACGTCGTAGGGCGCGGTGATGCCGCCGCTCATGCCGCCCAGCGCGTGCTGGGAGACCGAGCCGATCAGGTTGCCGTTGGTGTCGTAGCGCCAGACCCGGTAGTTCCAGTAGTCGCCGACCAGGATCGTGTTATCGGTCGAGTCCCAGTCCATGCCGTAGGCGTACAGCCCGGCCGATCCGCTGAAGCCGTAGACGCCGGAGTACGTGGCCGGCCCGCCGCCGCTTCCCGCGCCCGGGTAGTCGACCGAAAGCGTGTAGGCCGCGGATCCGCTGAGCGCCTTGACGCCCAGCTTCCAGGTACCCGCCGTCGGCGCGTCGAAGCTCATCGTCTTGGGCTTGCCCGCGGTGGGGCTCTGCCAGACCAGGGCGCCGGTCGGGTCGTACAGGAACAGCCGCAGGTTGGCGGAAGCGTTGTCCCAATCGAGCGTGGCGGTGATGGTGCCGGCCGCGCCGATCGTGATCTTGTGCGACTTGAAGGCGGTGCCGGCCTGGTCCACGGTGCCGTTCAGGATGGTCGTGTCGCCCTGCGCGCTCGACGCCGCAACCAGCGTCGAGCACACCACCAGCGCCAGCAGCGTGACCCCTGTGCGGATAGTCCTAGTCATTCAGCGTGAACGCTTCGATCCGGTCGTTGTACTCGTCTGCGACGTAGAGGGCGCCGTTCCAGATCTCGAGGTGGGTCGGGTGGTTGAACGTCCCGTGCGCGGTGCCGGTTGCTCCGCCGGTGGCACCGAGCGCCTGCAGCTTGACGCCGCCAGGCGAGAACTCGACCAGGCGGTTCGAGGCCGTGTCGGCCACCCAGACGTTGCCGTTGTCGGCAACGGCGATCCCCTGGGGGCTGTGCAGCCCGCCGAAGCTGGTGATGACGTGACCGGTCGAGGCGTCGAGCTCCACGACCGAGTTGCCGTTGCTGTCGGCCACGTACACCACTGCGCCGGCAACGGTCACGTCGCGGGGGTTGTGCAGGGTGTCGTTGCTCCACTCCACCGTCAGGCCGGTGCCGTCGATGCGTTCGACGCGGTTGTTGAACGTGTCGGCCACGACCACATCGGAGCCGACCGATGCGATCCCGAACGGCCAGTGCAGGGAGTCGGAGTCGCTCCCGAGGTGGCCGAACACGCTGCCGGTGGGGGTGCCGTCGGTGCTGAACTGGGTGAGCCTGTTGTTCTTGGTGTCAGCCACCCAGACCGTGTTGGTCGCGGTGTTCAAGGTCACGTCCCGGGGCCAGTTGAAGCCGGTCAGATCGGCCTTCTCCCAGCCGCGCGCGCCCCACGCCTGCTCGAACACGCCGGTGGCGGTGACGAACCGCTCCATGCGCTGGTTGACGGTGTCGGCCACGTACATGTGGGTGCCGACGGCCAGCCCGGACGGCTCGTTGAAGCCTCCCACCGCCGGGTGGTTGTGGCCCCACCGCTGCACGACGGCGCCGCTGTGCTGGAAGCTGGTGACGTGGTTGCCCCACAGGTCGGCGCCGTAGACCTTGGGGCTGGTGCCGCCTCCCACCGCAACCCTCCGGAGCTGCGTGAACTGGCCTGGCTTGCCCCACTTGGCCACGTACCGGCCCTTCCTCGTGAACTCCTGGATCCGCTCGTTGTTCGAGTCGGCCACGTACACGTGATCGGTCCTGTCAACGGCGACGCCGTAGGGCCGGGCGAACTGCCCGTTCGCGGCACCCTTGGTGCCCCAGTTGCGCAGCCACTTGCCGCCGGGGCCGAACTTGGCCATGCGGTTGTTCGCGAAGTCGGCGATGTAGATGTCGCCGTGTGAGTCGGTGTCCGCATCGCGCGGCTCGTCCAGCTGGCCGTTGCCCTTGCCCAGCGGCGGCGCGATCTGGTTGACGAGCACACCCGCGGTCGTCCACTCGGCGACCGTGTTGGCGTCGTCGTCGGCAGTCAGGATCACCGTGCCGCCGTGCCCGTTGGGGCCGGCGCCGATGCCGATCACCGACTGGAACTGGTGCGGCCAGGTCGCGATCCAGGCGCCGGTCTTGGCGTTCAGCACCTGCACCCGGTTGTAGCCTGTGTCGGCAACGTAGAGGCGGCCGTTGTGGTAGGCGACGTCTCTGGGGTTGTTGAAGCTTCCGGGCTGCTTGGGCCCGCGCGTCCCCACCCGCCACCGGAGCGTGCCGTCCGCGCGGTAGGCGGCGACCTGGTCGTTGCCGGTATCGGCGATGTAGATGGTGCCCTTGTGCGTGTCGACGCCGGACGGGTACATCGTGGCGTGCGCCGGCCCGCCGATCGTCCTCAGGTAGGTGGGAGCCGGCGGTGGCGTGACCGCCGCCGACACCGGCAGCGGCGATGCCGCCGCGACCAGACAGAATGACACCGCGAGCAGCGGTGCGACGCAGCGCTTTACCCCAGGCGGATGCCGCAATTCTTGCCCCCTCTACGCAAATACCGGGGCCGTGCCCACCCCGCCGATCTCAGCAATGTACATGCCGTTGACACCGATATCCAGCCCCCAACCTCCCTCGCGGCCATGCCCGCCACGATGGGGCCCGACGTTACCGGTTGTGCCCGGCCTGCGCCACCGGTCACGGCACGAACGTGTGCTCGCCCGCCGTGACGGCGATCCCAAGCCGGCTCTGGCGGGGCGGCAGCGGGCACGTCCAGCGCGGGTCGTAGGCGCAGGACGGGTTGTAGGCGAAGTTGAAGTCGAGCAGCAGCCGCCCGTCCTGCTCGCCCAGGTCGGCGCCCTTGACCGTGTCCAGCAGGTAGCGGCCGCCCCCGTAGCTGTCGCGCCCGCTGGTTGCGTCGGCGAACGGCAGGAACAGCCCGCCGCCGTAGCCCTCCAGCCAGTACAGCGGCAGCGATTGCTCGCCGGACAGCTCGAACTGCACGAGCCCGAACTGGCGGAACCGGATCCGCTCGCCGGTGCTTGAGTCGATCTCCCGGACGGCCGGCTCGGTTGCAACCACGGTGCCGGTGACGCGGAACGCCGGGTCGTATGGGAAGAAGCGAAGCTCGTCGAACCCGGCCAGGGCGTCTGGGCCGAGCGGCGTCTGCGGGTGGGTGGCGAACAGGCGGTCGCGCCCCGCCCGCCACTCGCCCCACGCCACCTCCGGCTCCAGCTCGCGGACGCGCCGGTAGAGCGCGAACACCTCGCGCTTCCAGCTGAGCAGATCGAGCTCCGAGATCGCGGTGTCGGCGGGCGAGCGCATGGTCAGGGTACGGAAGTCTGCCCGCGACCGGATCTCGGCGCAAAGCGGACGCCGACCGGAACGGTGGCTCAGGCCTTGACGACGTGCGTGTGGGCGATCATGTCGTGCGGGGCGCGGTTCGAGCTGTCCCAGAGCGGCCACAGGTACCAGACGAACGAGGCGAAACCGCCCACGATCGGCACGAAGCCAAGCGCGGTCAGGATCACGAGCTTGGCCACCACCTCGCGCAGCAGCGCGGTGCCGAGGTCGACCGGCGCGCCGCTGTCGCGGACGACCCGGATCGACAGCGCCTGCTTGCCCCAGGTCTGCCCGTTGTGGCGGCCCTCCCGCCGCAGCAGCAGCGGCGCATAGAGCAGGGCCGATGCCAGGTAGGCCAGCCCGGCGATCACCGCGACCACCTTCATCTCGTGGGACAGCGTGTAGGTGGCGTGCCCGGCGACCGTGGTCTGCACGTGCAGGCCGCCGCCGGCTGCAACGGCGAGCGCGAGCACCAGCGTCGGTGCGTTCAGCACCATCACGATCAGGCCGTCCAGCAGCGTCGCGCCCGCCCGCGGCCACCAGCCGGACAGGTTGGCGTGGATGGGTGCGGCCGGGTTGAGCGATCCGCCGCAGCCCGGGCAGTAGTTGACGTCGGCGACCGCGGGCCGTGCCAGACCGCAGCCGGGGCAGTAGTTCATGCTCTCACTGCTAGCGGGCGATCGAGCGGATGTCCACCCGCCGATCGGCGAGCCGGGCCGGTTCCTGACAGAATCGGCCGGTCGCGCGCACGGGGGCGCGCCGCAACTCACAAGGGGAGGTCTTGGATGTCTACGACACCAGCGGTCGATGCGGCCACGCTGCAGACGCTCGCGAACGGATTCGCGGGGCGCGTGCTGCAGAGCTCCGATCACGATTATGAGGGCGCGCGGCGCGTCCACAACGGGCTGATCGACCGGCGGCCGGCCGTGATCGCCGAGTGCGTCGAGTCGGCCGACGTGGCCGCGGCCGTCAGGTTCGCGACCGCCAACGGGCTGGAGATCGCGGTGCGGGGAGGCGGGCACAACGTGGCCGGGCGCTCCGTCTGCGAGGGCGGCCTGATGATCGACCTGTCGCAGATGCGCGAGGTCGCCATCGACGCCGAGGCCGGGACGGCGAGCGCGCAGGGAGGCGCCCTCTGGTCGGACGTAAATACCGCCGCCGGCCGGCACGGGCTGGCCGTCACCGGCGGCCTCATCTCCACCACCGGCGTGGGCGGCTACACGCTGGGCGGCGGGCTGGGCTGGCTGATGTCCACCCAGGGCCTGTCGTGCGACAACCTGATCGGCGCCCAGCTGGTGACCGCGGCGGGTGAGGTGCTGGACGTCACCGACGAGACACATCCCGACCTGATGTGGGCGCTGCGCGGCGGCGGCGGCAACTTCGGCGTGGCGACCGTGCTGCGCTACCGGCTGCGGCACCAGCCGATGGTGGTGGGCGGCCTGATCGCCCATCCCATCGACGCCGCGCGCGACCTGTTGCGGTTCTATCGCGACGCCGTGGACAGCTGCCCGGACGAGCTGTCGGCGTTCGCCGGTCTGGTGCACGCGCCGGACGGATCCGGGATGAAGCTGGCGGCGATGCTCGTCTTCCACACCGACCTCGATCGGGCCGACGCCGAGCTGGCGCCGTTCCTCGAGTTCGGCTCGCCGGTCGTGACGCAGGTGCAGCCGATGCCGTATCCGGTGATGAACTCGCTGCTGGACGAGGGCTACCCCAAGGGCGCGCTCAACTACTGGCTCTCGAGCTTCACCACGGGCATGTCCGATGCGCTGATCGACACCGTCATCCAGCGGTTCGAGACGGTGCCCTCGCCGATGTCCGCGATCCTGTTCGAGCACTTCCACGGCCAGGTGACGCGAATCGACCCGACGGCGACCGCCGTCCCGCACCGGTCGAAGGGGTGGAACCTGCTGCTGCCGTCCGAGTGGATGGACCCTGCGGATACGGTCAACAACATCGCCTGGACGAAGGAGACCTACGCGGCCGTGTCCGAGCACCTGGCCCCCGGGCGCTGGCTGAACTACCTGGGCGACGACCAGGAGGGCGAGGCGATCAGGGCCGCATACGGCCCCAACTACGAGCGGCTGCTCGCGGTCAAGCGCCAGTACGACCCGGGCAACGTGTTCCACCTGAATCACAACATCGTGCCGTGAGCTGAACCGCCGTCCGGTGCGGCCTGCCGTCCAGGAGGTGACGGCAGGCCCGCCGACGGTGTACGACCTCGGTCGTAGCCACAAACGCTTGAAGATCCTCCCTGAGACTGTTTCGCGGGGGCCCCTGCGTCCCTACCATCAGGGCAGATGATTGACGTCCAGGGATTGTCCAAGCGATACGGCGACAGGCTTGCCGTCGATGACCTCACCTTCACGGTGAAGCCGGGCATCGTGACCGGCTTCCTGGGGCCGAACGGCGCCGGCAAGTCGACGACGATGCGCCTGATCCTGGGGCTCGACCGGCCCTCGGCAGGGTCGGCGACGGTCAACGGTCGCGCCTACCGCGACTTCGAGGCGCCGCTGCACGAGGTGGGCGCGCTGCTCGAGGCGCGAGCGATCCACACCGGCCGCAGCGCCTACAACCACCTGCTGGCGCAGGCCCAGACCCACGCCATCGGCCGCGACCGCGTTGACGAGGTGATCCGGCTGGTGGGCCTCGAGTCCGTCGCCCGCAAGCGGGTCGGCGGGTTCTCGCTGGGGATGGGCCAGCGGCTCGGCATCGCGGCTGCGCTGCTGGGCGATCCCGCCACGCTGATCCTGGACGAGCCGTCCAACGGCCTCGACCCGGAGGGCATCCGCTGGATCCGAAACCTCTTGAAGCAGCTGGCCGCCGAGGGGCGCACGGTGTTCGTCTCCTCGCACCTGATGAGCGAGATCGCGCTCACGGCCGAGCGGCTGGTCGTGATCGGCCGTGGCCGGCTGATCGCCGACACCTCGGTGGAGGAGTTCGTGCGCAGCGCCTCCGGCGACGCCGCCGTCCGCGTCCGCAGTGCCGATCCGGGCCGGCTGGCCGAGCTGCTGGCGGCTCAGGGCGCGCACGTCGAGGACGATGGCGACGCGCTGTCGGTGAGCGGCACGACCAGCGAGGAGATCGGCCGGGTGGCGCTCGAGGGCGGCATCGCCCTCTCCGAGCTGGTCGTCCAGGAGGTCTCGCTGGAGGACGCCTTCATGCGCATCACGCGGGACTCGCTCGAGTTCCGCGGCGACCAGGGCGGCCACGTCGATGAGCCGGTGGCAGCATCCGCATGAGCACCGCCGTCGGCACCCCCCAGGATCGTCCCCGCATCGCGATCGGCAGGGTCACCCAGCTGCACGTGATCAGGTCGGAGTGGACGAAGCTGTGGTCGCTGCGATCGACCCGCTGGTCGCTGCTGGTGGCGGTGATCGGCATGGCCGGGCTCGGCATCGTCATCGCCGCCGTGCAGATGGCCCACTGGAACTCGATGAGCCCCAACGACCGCCGCACCTTCAACCCGGTCGACGTCAGCACCGCCGGATTCCACTTCGCGCAGCTGGCGCTGGGCGTGCTCGGGGTGCTGGTGATCAGCGGCGAGTACTCGACGGGCATGATCCGATCCAGCTTCGCGGCCGTCCCCAAGCGACTGCCGGTGCTGTGGGCGAAGCTGCTCACGTTCGGCACGACCGCCCTGTTGCTGATGCTGCCGTCGGCGCTGCTCGCGTTCTTCGTCGCCCAGGCGATCCTGCGGCAGCACCACGTGCAGACCACCTTCGGCTCGCCCCACGTCGCCCGCGCCGTGATCGGGTCGGCGCTGTTCCTCACGGTCGTGGGGCTGCTGGGCGTCGCCATCGGCGCGCTCGTCCGCAACACCGCGGGCGGCATCGCCACCCTGGCCGGCGTGCTGTTCGTGCTGCCCGGGATCGCGGCGATCCTGCCCAACAGCTGGGGCGACACGATCAACCCCTACCTGCCGAACAGCGCGGGCGAGGCGATCACGGCGATCCACTCCGACCCGCACACGCTCTCCGCCTGGAACGGCTTCGCGCTGTTCTGCGCGTACACGGCCGTCGCAACGATCGTGGCGGCGGTGCTGCTCGTGCGACGCGACGCCTGACGCGGCCTAGGATGGGTGCCGTGGCCAGGGCTCGCACCGCATCCGCAGGCGACGACCAGGCGCGAGCGGTGATCGACTGGCTGCAGCGCTTCGGTCGCTACCACCCGATCGTGACCGACACCGCGATCGCCGCCGGCGTCGCGCTGATCGGCCTACCCAGCCTGCGCCACCACCAGCAGTGGGGCATCGCGCTGACGGTGGCGCTGTGCCTGCCGCTGGTGCTGCGTCGCCGCTACCCGCGGGCGGTGTTCGCGACGATCACGCTGGTGCTGCTGGTGCAGTGGCTGTTCGACGTCCAGCTGGGCGCGGATCTGGCGCTGCTGGTCTCGCTCTACACCGTTGCGGCGGTCTCGTCGCGCCGCTGGACGGCGGCGGCGGTGGCCGTGGCCGAGGTCGGGGCGATGCTGGCGACGCTGCGCTGGGGCGACCCCGTGCTCCCGTTCTTCGTCGGCCTCTCGGCGCTGGTGATCGCGTCGGCCCTGCTCGGCATCAGCGTCCAGAACCGGCGGGCGCTGCTGGCATCGCTGCACGAACGGGCCGCCCGGCTCGAGATCGAGCGCGACCAGCAGGGCCGCGTGGCGGCCGCCGCCGAGCGCGCCCGGATCGCGCGGGAGATGCACGACATCGTCGCCCACAACCTGGCGGTGGTGATCGCGCTCGCCGACGGGGCCGTGTTCGCCGCCCGCGAGTCCCCGGAGCAGGCCACGGCGGCGATGGAGAAGGTGTCCCGCACCGGCCGCGAGGCGCTGGCCGAGATGCGGCGCCTGCTGGGGGTGCTGAACGACGAGAGCCCGAGCTCACGGGTGCCGCAGCCCGGCATCTCCGAGCTCGAGCAGCTGGCGGCGCAGGTGCGCACGACCGGCGTGCCGGTCGATCTCGAGGTGGAGGGCGATCCCGCCGGCCTGCCTGCGGGCGTCCAGCTGGCCACCTATCGGATCGTGCAGGAGGCGCTCACCAACACGCTCAAGCACGCCGGGCCGGACGCGGCCGCCGACGTGCGCGTGCTGTGCGTGAACGGCACCGTGGAGGTCGACGTCCACGACGACGGCAGCGGCGGCCCGGCCGGGCTGGGCGGACGCGGGCTGGACGGGATGCGCCAGCGCGCCGCCGTGTTCGGCGGGACGGTCGACGCCGGCCCGGCCGAGGGCGGCGGCTGGCAGGTGAAGGCGCGCCTGATGGTCGAGCCGGATCCGCGATGAGCTCGACCGTGCTGCTGGCCGACGACCAGCCGCTGCTGCGGATGGGATTTCGGATGGTGCTCGAGTCACAGGACGACCTGTCGGTGGTGGGGGAGGCGGCGGACGGCCGGGAGGCGCTGGAGCTGACCCGGCGGCTGGCGCCGGACGTGGTGCTGATGGACGTGCGGATGCCGGGCATGGACGGCATCGAGGCGACCCGGCTGATCGTCGAGCAGGGGCTCAGCAGCCGGGTGCTGATCCTGACCACGTTCGACCTCGACGAGTACGCGCACGCCGCGCTGCGCGCCGGTGCCAGCGGCTTCCTGCTCAAGGATGCTCTGCCCAACGATCTGCTGTCCGGCATCCGGGCGGTCGCCAGCGGCGACGCCGTCGTCGCCCCCAGCGTGACCCGGCGGCTGCTCGACACCTACGCCCACCGGCTGTCGCCGGACGGGGAGGGCGAGCTCGATCCCGAGCCCTACCTGGAGGCGCTGACGCCGCGCGAGCGCGAGGTGCTGACGCAGGTCGCGCAGGCGCTGTCCAACAGCGAGATCGCCGCCGCCCTGCACCTGACCGAGGCGACGGTCAAGACCCACGTCGGCAGGATCCTGGCCAAGCTCGGCATGCGCGACCGGGTGCAGTTGGTCGTCTTCGCCTACGACATCGGCCTGGTGCGGCCGTCGCCGCGGTGACTACGACCTTCGGCTGACGCCGAGCCCGTGAAGATCAGCCTCGCGGCCGTTTCGGACGCGGGCACCGGTCGGTAGCCTCGGTGGATTCTGGAAGGCGCAGTCGACACCAGGAACGCCCCGGCCCCGGTCGCGCGGCCGCCGGCACGAGGTGGTCTTAGCCGCGTCCCGGAGATCACCGCGTACTTCTGGATCATCAAGGTGCTGACGACCGGCATGGGTGAGACGACGTCGGACTTCCTGGTGCACCGGCTGGGGCCGCCGCCCGCCGTCCTGATCGGGGCGGCCGCCTTCGGCGCCGCGCTGTGGCTGCAGCTGCGGGCCGGGCGGTATTCGGCCTGGATCTACTGGCTGGCCGTCGCCATGGTGGGGGTGTTCGGCACGATGGCCGCGGATGTGCTGCACGTGGGCCTGGGCATTCCCTACGTCGTCTCGACCATGTTCTACGCGATCGTGCTGACGGCGGTGTTCCTGACCTGGCAGCGCAGCGAGCTGACGCTCTCGATCCACAGCATCCTCACCCGTCGGCGCGAGCTGTTCTACTGGGCGGCGGTGCTGGCCACGTTCGCGCTCGGCACGGCCGCCGGTGACATGACTGCGCGCACGCTGGGGCTGGGCTACCTCGGCTCCGGGATCATGTTCGCCGCGCTGATCGCGGTGCCAGCGGTCGCGTGCTGGCGCTTCGGCATGAACGCGATCCCGGCGTTCTGGTTCGCCTACATCGTGACGCGGCCGCTGGGCGCGTCCTTTGCCGACTGGTTGGCGGTCCCGCACAGCCGCGGCGGGCTTGGCTTCGGCTACGGGCCGGTCAGCACCGTCCTGGCCGTCCTGATCGTCGGATTCGTCGCCTACCTGGCGAGCAGCCGCATCGACGTCGCTGCGGTCGAGACGGCCGGCGAGTAACGTCAGCCGCTAGCCCGGGATCGTCTGCTCCACGTGATCGCGGACGCGGCCGCTCTGATCGATGAACTGGTAGCTGATGCGGTCCCCGGCGATGCCGATGCGCAGGTAGCCGTAAGCGATCAGCGAGACGATTGCGTCCGGGGTGGCGAGCGTGTGGGCGGCGTCGCCGGGGCCTTCGCCGCCTGTTCCGATCGTGAACTGGAGCACCCCGGCGCGGACGTGCCGCTCGTAGCGGTGCAGGTGGGCGGCCAGGATCGCCGCCACGTGCCGCCCTCGCAGCAGCGGCATGATCGGGTTGTTCGCCGAGATGGGACGGTGGGTCAGGACGAACCGCACCGGACACGGGCCGCTGCACCGGCCCAGCGTCTTGCGCGCGTAGGCAAGCGCGGAGGCATCGGCCTGGAGCCCCAGCACGACGACCTGCACCGGGCCGTACTGGACGCTGTAGTGGTGGCCGGGGAGCTGCAGCGCCGAGATCACTGCGGCCCCGTCGCGGTAGGCCAGGTCGTGCTCGCCCAGCGCGACCACGGCCGGCGCCTCGGCCAGCAGCGCGTGCAGGGGCCGGAAGATGGCGCGGTCGAGGAAGGGCGGCGCCGCCACCAGGTAGGCGTTGTCGCCCGCCGACAGGAACAGCGCCGGGTGCTCGGCCGCCGCCAGCCGGGCGACGGCGTACTCGTGGGCGGTGCCGGATCCGTAGTCGCCGAAGGACACCAGCGTGATCGGCGTGGCGGTCGAGAGCGGGGCGGTGCTGAAGGCGCCGGCCGCGGCCGACTCGCCGCCGAGGTTCGCCGTCCACACGTAGCGGGTGGCCGGCCGAAGGCCGGTGACGCGTCCCCCGGGAGCGCTTGTGACGGTGCCGTCCGGCGCCCGCACGCTCAGGCTGAGAGATGCGTTGCCGGACTTCAGCTTCCAGGCGAAGTCGGCCTCGGTTGTGGTGACGCGTGTCAGGAAGGGGCCGCGGGCGAAGACGCCTGACGGCGGCAGCAGCAGGTACGTGGATCCGTACCAGACCAGAGCGACCACGGCGATCAGCAGCAGCGCCGTGGTGATCACCAACGCGCCCACCACCCGCCGCGGCCCCTCGGCGCCGGGCCGCTCCGGCCGCGGGCCGCGGGCCTGGACGAGCGGGATCACCTGCAGCACGACGATCGCGATCGCCCCCAAAATCGGTCCCGCCGAGCCGCCGAAGGCCAGGAACGGGAACGGCGCCACGATCGTGAGCGCCGAGCAGGCCCACTCGACCCGCCGCCGCGGCCGCACCAGGTCGGCGCTGAGGCAGGCGATCGCCACGATCACGCCGATCAGCAGCGTCGGCACCGTGGCGACGTCGCGGACGATCGAGTCGGAGATGGTCGACGTGGCCGCCAGGGCGATGGCATCGACGATCAGGAGCAGGCGAAGGGCGCGCATTCCGTCAACGTAGCCTGTGCCGTCGCCGCCGGCGTGCGACGGCGCCTCTGTCGCGCGAGCTGGGGTTGGCGGTATGGTCTTGGCGTGATCGCGTTTGTGACCGGTGGGGGTCGTGGGATCGGGGCGAACATCGCCCGCACGCTGGCAGCGGACGGCTGGGAGGTCGTCGTCGCCGCGCGCACGCCGGGGCAGGTTGAGGCGGTCGCGGAGGAGATTGGCGGCCGTGCCATCGCGCTCGATGTCTCCGATCGTGACGCGGTCGAGCGCGCGATTGCGGAGAACGGGCCGGTCGATCTGCTCGTTGCCAATGCGGGCGTTGCCCGCCGCGGCGGCGCGACGTGGGAGGTCGAACCGCAGGACTGGTGGCGGACGTTCGAGATCAACGTCCTGGGCGTGCACCTCTGTTGCCGGGCCGTGATCCCCGAGATGCTCGAGCGGGGGTCGGGCCGGATCGTGATCACCGGCAGCGGGGCCGCGTACCTGCCTCCGGGTGGCCCCTCGGAAACCGATTACCCGGCGAGCAAGGCGGCGGTCTGCCGCTACGGCGAGATGCTCGCCGCCGAGCTCGCCGGTCGCATTCCCGTGTTCTTCTTCAGCCCGGGGCTCGTCCGCACCGAGCTGACCTCAGAGGCGCCTGATGACGCGCCCTGGACGCCGCCGGAGCTGGCTCCGCGGCTGGTCGCGGCGCTCGCCACCGGGCGGTACGACGCGCTTGCGGGCCGCTACCTGCATGCGGAGCACGACGACCTCGACGACCTGCTCTCGCGCATCGACCAGGTGCGCGAACAGGACCTGAACGCCATCCGCCTGCGCCGCTAGCCGCCGGGTGCGACCAGGCCGGACTCGTAGGCGTAGATCACCGCCTGCACGCGGTCGCGCAGGCCCAGCTTCTGCAGGATGTGTGCGACGTGGGTCTTTGCGGTGGCCTCGCTGATCACGAGCTGCTCGCAGATCTCCGGGTTGGAGAGGCCGCGCACGAGCAGCGCCAGCACCTCCTGCTCGCGCGGCGTCAGCTCGGCCACCGCCGCCGGCGGCTCGATCTCAGTGGGCGGCCCGGGCTGGCGCGCGAACTCCTCGATCACGGCGCGGGTGACGGCCGGGGCCAGCAGCGCGTCGCCGCTTGCGACGATGCGGACGGCAGCCGCGATCTCCTCGGGCCGCGCGTCCTTCAGCATGAAGCCGCTGGCGCCGGCGCGAAGCGCGTCGTAGACGTAGCCGTCCAGCCCGAAGGTGGTCAGGATCATCACCCGCGTGCCGTGGCCGGCGCGCATGATCCGGCGGGTGGCCTCGATCCCGTCCAGCACGGGCATGCGCACGTCCATCAGCACCACCTCCGGCCGCAGCCGGAGGGCCTCCGCGACCGCCCCGGAGCCGTCGCCGGCCTCGCCGATCACGGTCATGTCCGGCTCGCCGTCGAGGATCTTGCGCAGGCCGACGCGCACGAGCTCCTGGTCGTCGACGATCAGGAGCGTGGTCATGTCACCGGCAGGGTGACGTGCACGACGAACCCGCCGCTGGGCCCGCGCGCGGCGTCGAGCCTGCCACCGTAGAGGGCGACCCGCTCGCGCATCCCGGCCAGGCCGTGGCCGCCGGGGCGCGCCGCCGGCGACTCCCGTCCGTCGTCCGCCACCTCGATCTCGAGCGCCTCCGGCCGGTAGCGGATGCTGACGTGGGCGTTGGCGTCGCCGGCGTGCCTGAGTGCGTTCGTCAGCGCTTCCTGCACGATCCGATACGCCGAGAGCTCGATGCCGGCGGGCAGCTCGCGCTGCTCGCCGTCGATCACGAGATCGACCGGGAGCCCGGCCGCCCGCACCTGGCTGATCAGCGACGGCACGTCCCCGATCCGCGGCTGCGGCGCCAGCGGCTGGTCGTCTCCGCTGCGCAGCATCCCCAGCAAGCGGCGGGTCTCGGTCAGCGCGCTTCGGCCGGATCGCTCGATCGTCTCCAGCACCTCGCCGGCCGAAGAGTCCGACCGCTCCAGCACCCTCCGCTCGGCGCCCGCCTGCAGCACGATCATCGAGACGTGGTGGGCGATCACATCGTGGAGCTCGCGTGCGATCCGGGCCCGCTCCTCGACAACCGCCTCACGGCTGGCCAGGTCACGCTCACGCTCGGCGATCTGGGCGCGCTGCTCGCGGTCGCCGACCACCCGGTTCACGAGCAGGATCACCACCGTCGAGACGACGACGAACTGGACGCTGCTCTTGAAGGTGACCGGGCCGACCGCTGAGACGAGGCCGCCGATGGCAATCACGGTGAGCCCGATCGCGAACGGCCGCGGCGGCGACCAGACCGCGAACCCGTACATGCAGCAGATCCAGGCCAGGCCGTAGCTGAGCAGGGAGGGCGGGCCCCAGACGCCGGCGACCACGTCCCCAAGCAGGCCGGCGCCGACCCCGACCGCCACCGGGTGCAGCCGGCGCACCGCCACCGTCAGGGTGACCAGCGGCCCCAGCAGCGCCACCACCCACTGGTGAGGCACCGGGCCGGCCACCCACACCTCGGTCTCCAGCATCACGGTCAGCAGCACCGCCACCACACGGTCGAGGTTGATCGGGTCGATCCGGATCCGTCCGATGCCCAGCGTGCGCTCGCTCACCGCTCCAAGATAGACCCTGCCGGAGGCGCTGTCATCGGCCGATCGGCTGATCGCAGCCGGTCACGATTTCAACCGATCGGGCGATCGCAAGATCGGGCGACGGGGCGATGATCCGCCGCCGCTGCGTGGGTAGCTTGGTCGGGTCAACGAACGAGGAGGTTGTCCGATGAAGACGCTCAACCGCAGCCTGGGGCGCGTGCTGATGACCGCGATGGTGGCAGGCCTGGTGGCGGCCGCGATCGGCGGGGTCTCTCTGGCCCGGGCCGGCTCAGGAGACAGGACGATGACGCTGACCGAGGTGGAGACCGGCGCCCAGTTCGTGAACATCACGAACACTCCGCAGGGCGGTCCTGGAGATCAGATCGTCCTGCACCGGATCGTGAAGAACGCCGCCGGAGACCGCGTCGGCGCGCTGAACGTCGTCTGCGAGGTGGTGCTCGGCCACAAGCTGCTGTGCAACGGCATCTACCGCCTGCCCGGCGGCACCATCACCGGGACGGCGCAGGACGTCCAGAGCGAGAGCAGCACCGCGCCCGTGCACATCGCCATCACCGGCGGCACCGGCCGCTACGACAACGCCAGCGGGCAGATCACCTCGACGCCCACCGGTGAGACCACCACCCAGTCGGTCGTCGACCTCGACTGACGCCGGAGCAGGCTGCCTGCGCTCGCCGCTTCGTCACCGGGGCGGCCGGCGCAGGCAGCGGCGTGGTTCTGGATGTCGCTTGCCGCGCACAGAATCACTGATCGGCCGATTGTTGCCCGGGTTATGCGCCGGTAAGGAACTGTGAGTAACCGTCCTCCCAAAGCGTCTGTCCTTTGGTGGTCAGCGTCATCTCCTGGAGCGACCTGGGGCCGAGGTCTTCGGGTGTGACGACTGCGGTGGAGAGGATCTCGGGGATCATGCCCTTCGCGACCAGAACGTTCGGCTCGATCTCGTTCAGGGGCGGCTGGAATCCGGTGAACTGCGTGAAATTCTGATAACCGTTCCCATTTTCCAGGATGAAATTCAGGAACAGGTGCGCCAGCACCGGCTTTTTGGTCGTCGAGCAGACGCACCAGGTGTCGTTCTGCACGGGGCCCTTGCCTGTCGGCGCGTGCCAGTAGCGCAACGCCCGCTTGTCCTCCTTCGTGGGGGCGTAGAACAGGTAGCCCTCGATCGGGTCCGCCGACCAGCCCTGGTTCAGCCACGCCTTGTCCTCGGCGATATTCGTGTACTGAAGGTCTCCTACCTTGACGTGGCAGATGGAGTTGAGCGCTTCCAGGTCGGCCACAGCGCGGTTGATCAGCTGCGGATCCTCGGTGTTGATGTCGAGGACGCCGCGATGCAGGAGCGCCAGTGCGATCGACTCGCGGATCTCCGAGAGGATTGCGGTCTTGCCGGTGTAGGCGTGGGCGTGCCAGAAGATGTCCCAGGGGTTCGTCATCGACGGGATGTCCTCGGCCACGCGGTCGGCGCGCCAGTAGATACCCGTCGTGTACACCGTGTAAGGCACGGTGTAGCGCGAGCCCACGTCGTAGAACGGATCGGCAAGCTGAGACCAGACGTTCTGCTTCAGGTTGGGGATGTAATCGAGGTTGAGAGGTTTGACCAGCTTGCCGGCGACGACACGGTCGAGGTTGTCGGGGGTCATCTCCGTCACGTCCGGTGCCACGGCCCCGGAGGCCAGGCGGGTGATTCCCGTGTTGATGTCGTCGTAGGGTGTGACGAGCACCTTGACTCCGTACTGCTTCCCGAACGCCTTGAGCAGTGCTGGATCGATGTAGTCGGGGTAGTTGAAGACGTTGAACGTGCCGCCGGTCTCAGGCTTCATGCCGGACGGGATCGGATCCTCGTAGCGCGGCAGCGTGACGCGGCGGTCCGGCCTGGCGAGGGGCAGGCCCCCGGGGCCCAGCAGCTGTCCCTGTGCATTCGTCGAGACGGCACCCGCGTTGGTGTTGCTGCTGCACGCGGCCAGCACCCCGCTGAGACCGGACAGGGCCGCGGCCGCCCCGCCCGACCGGATCAGGAACTCGCGTCGGTTCGCTCGGAGACGGCATTCTTTCGGGTGCATCTCGGCCTTCCTTCCGTTCGTTGCCGTCGGTCAGCGGCCCCCGAGCGCGTGCGCCTGGGAGATCCGCTCGTAGTTTCGGGCGCGGTAGCTCTCGATCCGCGGCCAGTACTGTTGGTAGCCAGCGTCCTGGATGCGCCGCATCGCCTCCGGCCACTCCGTGTACGAGCCGATCGCACCCTGCTCGCGGCTGGCGATGTCGTAGATCGACAGGTAGCGCGGCTCTCCGTCGAGGCACCGGTACCGGGTCGCGCGCACCCATCCTGGCTGCTGGACGACTTCGATGATGTGCTGCTCGTACCACGCGTTAAAGCCGTCCTCGACGGCACGGTCCACATCCGTCGTCACCACACAGATCAAGTCACTCTCCACGCCGCCTCCCTGTAGACAATAATGTGATATTGTTACAGCATGCCCAAGGCGACGTCAAGCGACCCGAGATGGGATGGCGCCGAGCGGTGGGGACACGGGCGCGACTACCGCGAGTTCCACCTCGGCGACATCCACACCCACCACTGGGGGCGCACGATCACCGAGGCGGACGCGATCCTGTTCGCGACCCAGACGCTGGCGCACAACCCGCTGTACCTCAACCGGGAGTACGCACGGGCGAATGGCCATCCGGACATGGTCGTCAGCCCCTACCTTGTCCTCGCAGTCGTCGTCGGCTTGAGTGTCGAAGACCTGAGCGAGCGCAGCGAGGCCTTCCTCGGCATGCGTGCCGTGGATTTCCGCGAGCCCGTGTACCCCGGCGACACGCTCTCGGCAACGAGCCGGGTGGTCTCGGTGCGCGGCTCCGCGTCGCGTCCTGACAACGGGATCGTCACCTGGTCGACGACCAGCACGAACCAGCACGGGCGGACGGTGCTCGAGCTCGAACGGTCGAACCTGTTTCGCATTCGTGATGCTAACTGACGCCCAGGTGGAGCTTCGGCGCGCCGCCGCCCGCTTCGCCCGGGAGCGCGTGCTCCCCGTCGCGAACCGCCTGGATCCCGAGCGTGCCGAGATCCCCGACGAGCTGCTCGCGGCCCTCGCCGCCGAGGGGTGGTTCGGCATCATGATCTCCGCCGAGCACGGCGGCCTCGGGCTCGGCGTCCTCGAGTACTCCCTGGTCTCCGAAGCGCTTGCCGAGGCCTGGTTGAGCGTGGCAAGCGTGATCGGCTACACCAACGGCTCGACGGCCGTCATCGACCCGCCTAGCCATCGTGACCTCGTGCGCCGAATGGCCGGCGGCGAGTTCATCCCTGCGTTCTCACTCACCGAGCCGGATGCGGGAAGTGACGCCGCGGGTATCACCTGTCGAGCGGATCGCGTGGAGGACGGGTGGCGGATCAGCGGGCGCAAGCGGTGGTGTGGCTTTGCCCGAAGCGCAGACGCGATCATCCTCTACGCCCGGACCGATCCGCCCAGCGCTGACTCGCGAAGTGCCGGGATCTCGGCCTTCCTGGTACCGAAGGAGCGAAACAGCTTCCCACCCGGCCTGACCGGGCGGGCGATTCCCAAGATCGGTTACTTCGGCATCACCAGCTGGGAGCTGGACTTCGACGGCCTGATGCTGCCGGCGGAGGCGTTGCTCGGCGACGAGGGGCGCGCCTTTTCGGTCGGCATGCGTGAGCTGACGACGGCCCGCGTCCAGACCGCGGCCCGTGCCGTCGGCTGCGCCCAGGCCGCGCTCGACGCAGCGGTGTCCTACGCTGCCGGCCGCCGCCAGTTCGGCCGGACGCTCACCGAGTTCCAGGCGGTCCGGTTCCGCATGGCCGAGATGGCGACCCAGGTTGCCGCAGCCCGCAGCCTGACCCACCACGCAGCCGCACGACTCGATTCCGGTGAGACCGCTGTCGCCGAGGCTGCCATGGCCACGCTGTTTGCCAGTGAGATGGCCGAGTGGGTAACCAGCGAGGCGCTCCAGATCCACGGCGGGAACGGCTACACCACCGAGCACCCGGTGGAGCGGTACTGGCGGGATGCGCGGCTGACTCGGATCATCGAGGGCACCTCCGAGATCCAGAAGCACATCATTTCGCGGCAGCTGCTACGGGCCGGCACATGACTCCGGCGGCGCGCGGCACCTTCTACGAGGACTATGTGGTGGACGACGTCGTGCGCCACGCCCGGGGCCGGACGATCACCGAGTTCGACGTGGCCGGCCTGGCGTTGCTCGCCCTGAACACCTCCGACGGGCACTTCAACGACGACGCCATGCGGGACACCGGCGCCGGCCGGTCGGTCGCCTTTGGCTGCGTCACGCTGGCAGTTGCCGCCGGGCTGGTCATGCAGGACACCGGGGAGCGCGCTGCGGCCGAGCTGGAGCTGGAGGATGTCCGCTTCCTCACGCCGGTGGTTACCGGAGACACCCTCTATGCGATGAGCCACGTGGCTGCGAAGGAGGGCGGCGTCGTGACCTTCGATCATTGCTGCATGAACGACCGCGACCAGGTCGTCCTCACGATGCGACGCAGAGTGCAGATCGCGAGCCGCGATGACTGAAGGGCCGCTCGCCGGCATGCGTGTAGTCGACCTGACCTGGATGCTGGCCGGGCCCTACGCCACCATGCTGCTCGCGGATCTGGGTGCCGACGTGGTAAAGGTCGAGCCCCCGTGCGGCGATCCGATGCGCGCCGTCGGGCCGTTTCTCGACGACGACAAGGACCACGCCTTCGGAGGCTACTTCCAGAGCATCAACCGGAACAAGCGCAGCGTCGTGCTCGACTTGAAGACCGACGACGGCCGGGAGCGGCTGCTGGAACTGGTCGACGGCGCCGACGTGCTCGTCGAGAACTTCAGGGCCGAGGTGATGGGCCGCCTCGGCCTCGGGTACGAGGTGCTCGCCGGCAGGGCGCCTCGCCTGGTCTATGCGGCGATCCGCGGGTTCGGGGATCCGCGCTCCGGCGAGGGGCCGAGGTCGAACCAACCCGCCGTGGACGTGACGATCCAGGCGCTGGGCGGCCTGATGGGGATCACCGGCTCGGCGCCGGGTCAGCCGCTGAAGGCGGGGCCCGGTGTCGGCGATCTGTTCCCCGCCGTGCTGTGCGCTGTCGGCGTGGTGGCTGCTTGGCGCGAGGCTGAGCGATCCGGCCAGGGCCAGTTCGTGGACGTCGGGATGTACGACGCGATGCTCTCGTTGTGCGAGCGGATCGTCTACCAGTACTCCTACACGGGAGTGGTGCCCGGGCCGCAGGGAAACACGCATCCGATCTTCTGTCCGTTTGACGTCTTCCCGTCCGCCGACGGGCACATCGCCATCTGCGCGTCCGAGGACCACCAGTGGAGGATGCTGGCCGGCGCGATCGGGAGGCCGGAGCTCGGCGGAGACGACCGGTATGCCAGTGTGGAGAGGCGAAGGGTGAATGCGGCTGACGTGCGGCGCGTCGTCTCTGAGTGGACGCAGAGCCGCACGGCGCGTGAGATCACCGAGGTCCTGGGTGCGCGAATACCGGTCGGCAAGGTGCAGACGGTCGAGGAGATCTTCGACGACCCGCACGTTCGCGCTCGTGAGATGTTGGTCGAGGTGGAGCATCCCGGCACCGGCCAGGCGGTCACGGTGGCCGGAGTGCCGATCAAGCTCTCGCGCACCCCCGGCGGTGTCCGCACCCGTGCTCCGCTGCTGGGGGAGCATCAGGCCCTGCTCAAGGGAGTGCGGACGTGAACCGGTTCCGCCTCCGGCGCTCCGAGCTGTCGACGCCGGGCTGGAGCGAGCGGATGATCGCCAAGGCCGCGTCCAGCGATGCCGATCTGGTGTTCCTGGATCTCGAGGACTCGGTTGCTGTGCCCGGGAAGGCGAGCGCCAGGGCCACCGTGGTCTCGGCGCTGCGGGAGCTGGATTGGCGTCCAGCCACTCGCGCGGTCAGGGTCAACGCGCCTGGCTCTCCCTGGATCGAGGAGGACGTTGAGACGATCGCCACGGAAGCCGCCGGCCGGGTCGACGTGCTGATCGTCCCCAAGGTGGTAGTCGCTGAGGATGTGCACAGAATCGATCGGCAGCTGACCGAGCTCGAGCGCTTCCGGCCCCAGGAGACTCCCATTGGGCTGGAGGTGTTGATCGAGGACGTGGCGGCGCTCGTCCACATCCACGAGATCGCGGATTCGTCACCGCGGATCGAGACGCTGATCTTTGGATCGGGCGATATGGCTGCATCCCAAGGCGTCAGGACCGGCTTGCTCCCAGAGTTCCCGGGCGATCCGTGGAGCTACCACCGGGCCCAGGTCGTCATCGCTGCGCGTGCGGCGGGGCTGGTCGCGGTCGACGGTCCGAGCTGGTCAGCCCTCGACGACCTTGAGGCATACAGGTGGGAGTGCCGTATCGCCGCGACCCTCGGCTACGCCGGCAAGTGGGCGATCCATCCGGCGCAGATCGCGCCGGCGAACCACGCTTTCAGCCCGACGGCCGGCGAAGTCGCACACGCACGTCGGGTGGTCGCGGCCTGGGACGAGGCCGGCGCACAGGGACGTGGGGCGATCGCACTCGACGGAGTCATGGTCGATGCCGTCGACCTCCGGCTAGCTGGCGAAACGCTCGACATGCACGAGCGCGTGGCCGCATCTGGGACAGGACGAGGAGACAGCGTCGCGCCCGATTGCGAGCGGCTAGGCGGGCGAGACCTGTGCAACTAGGCTGCGTTGATGGCCCTCACCGATCCGGCACCCGACCGTCGTGAGCTGATCCTCGACGCCGCCGTCGTGGTCATCAGCCAGCGCGGCGTCGACCGGGCGCGGCTTGCCGATGTGGCCGAGGAGGCCGGAGTCAGCCTGGGGCTGGTGCAGCACTACTTCCGTACCCGCGAGCGCCTGCTCGTCGAGACGTTTCGTCGTGAGCAGGAGCGGATCTCGGCCATCTGGTCGTCCGCGGTGCCACCCAATGCGGATCCGCTGCTGCGGCTTGCCGAGTACATCCGCCTTGCGTCTCCCGAGGGCGGCCCCGAGGCGGCGACGCCATTCGACCCGGGTTGGTCGTTCTGGCTCGAGTTCTGGTCAAAGGCAAACCGCGACGAGGAGATCCGTTCGGAGTTCACCGACATCTACAACGACTTTGCGGGACTCTTCCGGGACGCGATCGTGGACGGAGTCGAGCGCGGCGAGTTCCGGACGGCGTCAGCGCCCGACGAGATCGCCGACCGGCTGATCTCGCTGATCGACGGGACCGCGATCCGCACGCTCCTCGGAGGTTTTGAGCGCGAACGGATGCTGCGCCTGCTGGCCGCTTCCCTCGAGCTCGAGCTGGGCCTCGATGATGCGCATGCGCGACGCCTTCGTGACTACCTCTCGGCCGGCGGACGAAGCCATTGAGTGAGCATGATCCAACCTCATCGCAACATTCTCAGCTAGTTCGAAGGTAGCTGTGGTCTCGTACCAGGGGTCAACGAGACTGAAGGAGAACCAGTGGAGCTCGATCTACCAGCGCGGCAGCCGGGCAGGGAGCCGGCCCGCCGAATCCGTGCCCGAACCGTTCTGGCAGTGCTCATCGCTGTCGTCGTCATATCGGCGATCGTCGCCGGCCTGACTCGCGCAAGGACGCAGTCGACGGCGGTCGGCAGCGGCGTCGTCGTCATCGAGACGAACCTCGGCTACCAGGGTGGGCAGGCTGCCGGCACCGGGATGGTGCTGACGTCGTCGGGTGAGATCCTGACGAACAACCACGTCATCCGCGGCGCGACCGACATCAAGGTCGTGGTGCCGAAGACGGGCCAGAGCTATTCGGCACAGGTGGTCGGCTACGACGTCTCGCATGACGTCGCGCTGCTGCGGGCGAGCGGCGCCTCGAATCTGAAGACCATCTCCCAGGGCGATTCCGGGTCCGTCAACCCTGGCCAGTCGGTGCAGGCGCTCGGAAACGCCGGTGGCACCGGCAGGCTCAGCTTCGCCTCCGGCACCGTGACAAACGTCGATCGCGCGATCACCGTGGGGGACGAACAGGGCGGGAACCCTGAGCACCTGAGCGGGCTGATCGAGACGAACGCGGCCGTGCGGCCGGGAGACTCGGGTGGGCCGTTGCTGAACTCCTTCGGCCAGGTGATCGGGATGGATACCGCCGCGTCGGCAGGCAACGACGTCGCCCAGACGACCACCAACGACGGGTACGCGATCCCGATCAACAACGCCATGTCGATCGTCAAGCAGATCGAGAGCGGCAACGGCTCGGGATCTGTCCACGTCGGTGGCACCGCGTTCCTCGGAGTGGAGTCGACCGCGAGCAGCTACTCGTCTGGCGCGGAGATCTCGGCGGTGGTTGCCGGTGGCGCCGCGGAAGCCGCGGGCCTCACCGCGGGCGACCTGATCCTCTCGGTCGGCGGTCACACGATCTCATCTCCCGACGACCTCAGCCAGGTCGTCCTGACCCAGAAGCCGGGAGCGTCCATCTCCGCCGTCTACCTGGATCAGGCCGGCGCAACCCAGACCACGAACCTCACGCTGACAAGCGGACCTCCGCGCTAGGAGCTGCCGACACGGCCCCGGATCAGAAGCGATCCGGAGCCGTGCCGGCGCCGCAGATCAGCCGCAGCCGGAGTTGTCGCCGCAGTCGCGGCAGGTGTAGCAGGCGCCGGTGCGCACCTTGCGCCCGCCGCACTTGGCGCACTCGACCGCGTCCTCCCAGGCGTTGAACAGCGCCGCCTGACCCGCCGATGGCGAGTGGGCGACCTCGGCCGCCGGCTCGCCCGCCTCCTGGGCGTCGTAGCTGGCGGCGATCCGATCCTTTACGGCCTGGCTCATGATGCCCAGATCGGCCTGCTGATCGGTGTCCAGGAAGCGCTTGCCCATCCACCGGAAGATGTAGTCGGGGATCGACTTGGCGACGCGGATGTCGGGGTCGTTGGTGAGCCCGCTCGGCTCGAACCGCATGTGCGCGAACTTCGAGACGAACACCTCCAGCGGCACGCCGTACTGGATGCCCACCGACACCGCGATCATGAACGCGTTCATGAGGCCGGCCAGGGTGGTGCCCTCCTTGGCGATGTCGACGAACACGTCGCCCGGGTCGCCCTCGGGGAACAGCCCCACGTGGATGTAGCCCTCGTATTCGCCGACCTTGAACTTGCGGCCGATCTCCTGCCGCTCAATCGGCATCACCCGCCGCTGCGGCTTGGCCGCGATCAACTCCGGCGCGTCGCTCTTGGTCGACAGCGGCTGGGCCACCTTGCAGCCGTCGCGGTAGATCGCGATCGCCTTCACGCCCAGCTTCCATGCGTCGATGTAGAGGCCGGCCACGTCGTCCACCGTGACCTCGGTGGGCAGGTTCACCGTCTTCGAGATCGCGCCCGAGATGAACGGCTGCACCGAGGCCATCATCTTGACGTGGCCCATGTGATGGATCGCGCGGTCGCCCACGGCCACGTCGAACACCTGCAGGTGCTCGCCCTTGAACCCGGGTGCGCCCACCACCGTGTTGTGCTCGTTCACGAAGGCCACGATCTGGTCGATCTCGTGCGGCGCGTAGCCGAGCTTGGAGAGGGCGGTCGGCACCGTCTGGTTGACGATCGTGATGTCGCCGCCGCCGACCAGCTTCTTCGACTTGACCAGCGAGAAGTCGGGCTCAACGCCGGTGGTGTCGCAGTCCATCATGAACGAGATGGTTCCGGTCGGCGCAAGCACGGTGGCCTGCGCGTTGCGGTAGCCGTTGGCCTCGCCCAGCGCCAGCGCCTCGTCCCACGCCTTGCGGGCGGCCAGCATCATCTCGTCGGGCACCACGCCCGCGTCGATGTTCGCGACCGCGGCGCGGTGCTTGCGGATCACCCGCAGCATCGCGTCGGCGTTCTTGTCGTACTCCTCGAACGGGCCGATGCGTCCCGCCATGTCGGCTGACTTGCGGTAGGCGCGGCCGGTCATGATGGCCGTGATCGCGCCGGCGTAGGCGCGGCCCTCGTCGGAGTCGTAGGGCAGCCCGCGTGCCATCAGCAGCGCACCCAGGTTGGCGTAGCCGAGGCCCAGCTGTCGCATCGCGTTGGCGTTGCGGGTGATCTCCTCGGTCGGGTAGCTCGAGTTCGAGACCAGGATCTCCTGGGCCATGAAGATGATGTCCACCGCCCGCTCGAACCGCTCGACCTGGAACTCCAGCGTCTCGGGGTCGCGGAACTTCATCAGGTTGAGGCTGGCCAGGTTGCAGGCCGAGTTGTCGACGTGCAGGTACTCGGAACAGTTGGCGACGACGATGCCATCCACGATGTAGGAATGGTTGGTTGGCTCGGTCAGGTTGTAGACCGTCTCCTGGCCGTCCTCCTCACGCGAGACCAGCGCCGCCCCGGCCTTCGTCGCGTAGCGGGTGGTCGCTTGTAGCAGCTGCTCGAGCTTGGCTTGCTTGTTGACGGACGCGAAGCCGATCCGGGCGGCGAACTGCTCGATGTCGGTGCCGCTGATGCGGAGGTCGAACGCGGCGCTGCTTGCGTAGGTTCGGGTATCGCCGTCGGCGCGGGTGTACGTGAACGAGCCGCGATTCTCAGAGCCATTGGCGTAGATCCGGGCGCGGATGCCGAAGCCGAGCAACAGGCGCTGGACGTCCTTCAACAACGTTTCGCTGGCCGAGCCCAGGCCAACGTAGCGAGACGCGTTGCCCTCGCAGCGGGCGACGCATCCGTCCGCCGAGAACAGTCCGGCCAGGAAGCTTCCCTGTACTTCGGACGGCGCCTGGAAGACGCTACGCGGCACACGCTTTAGAGCTGACAGGTCGCGCGATGCGCCCAGGTCTCGCAGCAGCCGGCGCACTTCCTTGCGCCCGATGCGCAACTGTACGGTGCCGTTGCCCATGTGGACACTACTCACCGAGCCGAACTCTTGCTCGAGCAGCCGCTGGTGTTCGTCGATGGTCCCGTCCTCGATCTCGCTGCCGCCGTACACCCAGACGGCCTGCGTATCGGTGAGGCAGCCGTCGCCGGTGAGAACGCCCAGCATCGTGCCAAGGCCCGCGCTCCATCGCTCCGGCAGACCATCCACGGCCGTCGCCGCACCTGCGGCGACGGGCACCGGAACCGGCAGCTCCCATGACGCGTCGAACGCCGGCGTCGGTGCGTCGCAGACCAGCACGTGATCGCTCTCCACCAAGTCCTTGGCCTCGACGTAGCCGCGGGTTGTCGTCCACAGGCGGTGGTTCTCGGTGCAGCGCAGCTCCTGGCCGTTCGCGAACCGGAGTCGCACGATCGGCTTGACACCATTACACATGATCGCCAGCGGCGTGGTTGCGCGCACGCCCACTGCGGGCTGCGCGGCCGTGGCGTCGTGGGTGTAGACCTGGAACTCCTCGCCCGCCTGGGCGCGGTCGTACAACTCTTCGATCTGCACGAGACCGATCGACGTGTGAACGCGGGCGTCACCCGGGAAGCACGGGTTACTTGCGTTGATGCGGCCGCTGGCGGGGCACGTGTGCCAGTCGTTCATGGTGGTGTCGTAATGCATGCCGGGATCGGCGCACTTCCAGGCCGCCTCCGAGATCTGGTGCATCAGGTCGCGGGCGCGCACTGTGCCCACGACGGAGCCGTCGGTGCGTGCCGTCAGGTTCCACTCCTCGTCCTCCAGCACGGCCCGCATGAACTCGTCGGTCACGCGCACCGAGTTGTTGGCGTTCTGGTATTGGATCGAGGCCCAGTCGGGCGAGTCCAGGCTCATGTCGTAGCCGGCCGCCTGCAGCACGCGCGCCTTCTCCTCCTCGTGCTGCTTGCACCAGATGAACTCCTCGATGTCCGGGTGGTCGACGTTCAGCACCACCATCTTGGCCGCGCGGCGGGTCTTGCCACCCGACTTGATGGTGCCGGCGGACGCGTCGGCGCCGCGCATGAACGAGACCGGCCCGGAGGCGTAGCCGCCCTTGGACAGCTGCTCCTTCGATGAGCGCAGCTTGGACAGGTTGATGCCCGAGCCGGAGCCGCCCCGGAACACCCGTCCCTCCTTGGTGATCCAGTCCAGGATCGAGTCCATGGAGTCGTCCACCGACAGGATGAAGCAGTTGTGGACGGCCACGTTGTTGGAGAGGTATTCGCCTGACTCGGTTTGAATGTCATACACCTCTTCGGTGCCGATCTGTTCGATCGACACGATCTCTTCCTCGCGGAGATCCCCGCAGTTCTTGAGGCCACGCAACGAAAGCGACTCGATCAGCTTGGCCTGCTTCTCGCGACCGACGAACCCCACTTGCTGAGCGAAGCGGGCCCGCTCCGAGCCGATGGCCACAGAGACGACTGCCAGGTCGTGCCGGTCTTCGCGCGGATCGCTCTTGCGAATACGGCGAGAGTAGATACCCAGCATGCCAAGCAGCAGCTGCACCCCCTCCGCCCACCGCTCTCCGATCACCGCGAACTCGACGCGGGCGTTCTCATAGCCAGCGTCGCGCCGCAGCGAGACATAGCCGTCGGCCTGGAAGATGCTCTGCAGGTAGGCGGCAACCTCGTCGGTCGATGCTGACCAGAGCCGCTCGGGGACCGAGATGTCGGTCCCGCGCGCCATCAGTCCCCAGTCCTCGACGAATGGGCGCAGAGCCTCGCCATAGAGCCGGATCCGCCGGCACGTCAGGTCGGTGCGCTGCGTCTCGACGTCCGTGACACGGCGATGCACGTCCGGGAACACAACATCAAGGTGGTCGGTGATCCAGGCGTGCTCGTCATCGTTCGCTGTGATGAACTCGATCGTCAGCGAGCGGTTGGTGCCGTTGTACTGCCCGACGAATCCGTCGGCCTGCAGCCAGCCGGCAAGGGCTGCCTCGGCCACCAGTCGCGCGTTGGTCTCGGTCGGGTCGTCACGAAGGTCGCCGGGACCTGCCGTCGCGAGAGCGCGCTCGGCGACTCGCGCCTTGTGCGGGTGAAGGTGCAGCCGCATGCCCGGCACGAGTTGATCGACGCGCAGCCAAGCCGGAGCGGTCCGTCGTTCCGCGACAGCTTTCACCACATGGTCGGGCGTTGCCTCGATGTAGGAGCCATTGCGGAGGTTGACGCGCCACACCGGCTTTGTGCCGTTCGCCTGCACGGCGACGATGCGCGTCGCACCATTCGCGTCATAGACCTCGCGTCCGACCTGCTCATCCTCGACCAGCTGGCCGATCGGCACCATGCCGTCCGGCGTGGACACCAATGCGCGGTACGGCTGGCAGGCCGAGCACTGCGGGTTCTCCTCGAAGCCGACGTTGAACCAGACGGGCGAGTTGAACGCCACCATCTGGTGCAGCAGCAGGTGCGTCAGCTCCGCGTGGAAGGTGTCGGCCTCGGCCTGGTCGACGAAGTAGCCGTCCTTGACGCCCCAGGTCGTGATGGTGTCGGTGACGCGGCCGATCATCTGGCGCACGGAGTGCTCGCGCTGGGGGGTGTTCAGCTTCCCGCGGAAGTACTTCTGGGCGACGATGTTGGTGGCGGTCTGCGACCAGAACGAGGGGAACTCCACGTCCTTCTGCTCGAACGAGGGGCCGTCCTTGCCGGGGATCAGCGCCGTGCGCTGCTCCCAGTCGACGGTCTCGAAGGGGTCGTCGCCATCGCCCGTGAAGTACCGGTCCACGCCGATGGAAACGTCTTCCCTGCCCTCCAGGACGCGGGTTTCAGCCGGGTTCTCAGTCGTCGCCATTCGTCTCTCCTCTGTCCGTCGTCCTCATCCGTATTCTAGCCGATTTGGGATCCCTACCGAACACCTGTTCGCCTCAGATCCTCCATCCGGGCCAGCTCCTGCTCGAACTCCTCAACATCCTGAAAATCGCGGTAGACCGAGGCAAATCGCACGTACGCGACGGGGTCGAGCCCGCGCAGCGCGGCCAGCGCCTGCTCGCCGATCGCCTGCGACGGCACCTCCTCGCGGATGCCGTTTCGCAGCCGCGCCTCGACGGTCGCGGCGGCGTCCTCGATCTGCTCCAGCGACAGCGGGCGCTTGGTGCACGCGCGCACCAGGCCGGCCATCAGCTTGCCGCGATCGAACGGCTGCCGCGAGCCGTCGCGCTTGACCACGAACAGCGGCGATTCCTCGGTGCGCTCGAAGGTCGTGAACCGCTGCGCGCACAGCAAGCACTCGCGCCGGCGCCGGATCGTGCCCTTGCCGGCGACCCGCGAGTCGACCACCTTCGTCTCACCGTGCTCACAATATGGACAGTTCACGAGATCCCCAGATGTAGTGGCCGCCGACCGGATCAACCCACCAGATGTTGTGGCGGGACGGGTATTGTGCATAACGGCTCGGACGGACTCGGATCCCGCTCAACCAGGCGCAATCGGGGCGGCCGCCAGCAGCTCGCTGACCGTCACCGAGCGGTACCCGCGGGCGCCCATCTCGGGCAGCGCGATGCGCAGCGCCTCCACCGTCGGCGTGCGGTCGGCCTCGGTCGAGGTGTGCCGCGGCCAGCAGTCGTGCAGGTCGACGATCGCGCCCGGCGCGAGCCCGTCCAGGATCACCGTGGCGATCGCCTGGGGATCGCGCTCCAGCCAGTCGGACGGGTCGACCGACCACAGCACCGTGGTCGGCAGCATCCGCGCCTCGGCGATGCGGCTGCAGCGCAGCGCGTCCTCGCCGTAGGGCGGGCGGAACAGCACCGGCGCGTGGCCCAGCAGCCGCTGGCAGCGGGCGATGTCGTGTGCCAGCTCGTCGTCGGTGGCGTCCATCGCGTGCGGGTGGCTGAACGTGTGGTTGCCGATCTCGTGGCCTTCGGCGATGGTGCGGCCGAGGATCTCCTCGCGGCCCTCGACCGACTCGCCCAGCACGAAGAAGGTGCCGTGCCCGCCGTGCTGCCGGAACAGGTCGAGGATGTCGGGCGTCTGCGGCCCCGGCCCGTCGTCGAACGTGAGCGCAACCAGGCCGGCGGCGGCCGGGCCCTGCGAGACCACGCTCACGGGTGCAGGGCGCGCAGCGTCTCGGCCAGCCCCTCCCCGAGCGGCATCGCCGGCTGCCAGCCCAGCTCGCGCCGCGCCAGCGCGATGTCGAGGCAGCTGCGGTCGAGCTCTCCCAGCCGCGCCGGCCGGTGTTCGGGTGTGACGTCCGTGCCTGCCACCCGCTGCGACTCGGCCAGCAGGTCGATCACGTCGGTCTCGGTCTGGGTGCCGATGTTGAAGGCCCGGTGCGGCCCCTCGTAGGCCAGCGCCGCCATGTTGGCCGCCACCACGTCGCTCACGTAGACGTAGTCGCGGGTCTGGCGGCCGTCGCCGAAGATCACCGGGGTCGCGCCCGACGTCAGCTTGCCGAAGAAGATCGCGACCACGCCTGCCTCGCCGTGGGGATCCTGGCGCGGCCCGTACACGTTGCTGTAGCGCAGCACCACGTGACGCGTGCCGTAGAGCCGGTTGAACAGGCCCAGGTAGAGCTCGGCGCCGTGCTTGGACGTGCCGTACGGCGACATCGGCGCCGGCTCGACCGCCTCCGGCGAGGGGATCGTCTCGGCCTCCCCGTAGAGCGCGCCGCCGGTCGACGAGAACACCACTCGCGCGCCGGTGCTGCGGGCGCACTCCAGCACGGCGATCGTGCCGCGCACGTTCACGTCGGCGTCGAAGCCGGGGTTCTCGACGGACGCGCGCACGTCGGCCTGCGCGGCCAGGTGGAACACCGCCGCCGGCTGCACGTCGTCGAACACCGCCTGCATGGCGTCGTGGTCGCGGATGTCCAGCTCGTGGAACTCGGCCCCGGCCGGCACCCTGTCCCTACGTCCCCCGACCAGGTTGTCGATCACGGCAACGCGACCGCCGCGCTCGAGCAGCGCGTCGGCGACGTGCGAGCCGATGAAGCCCGCGCCCCCGGTGACGACCGCGTCCATGATGGCGCAGGATAGTGGGTCGGGGCGGTTGGCTACGCCGCAGCTTCGGCCGAGTCGGCCCGCACGACCTCGACCGATTTGTCGTCGGTCATCACCAGCCGCCCGGTGAACGCTCCCTGCCGGTCGCGGAACTCGAGCGGCCCGGTGCTGCCCTGCTCGATCACCTGCCTGGCCTCTTCGGGCGTGATCTCGCGGCCCTTCATCGACTTCCAGATCACGAAGCCGCAGCCCGGGTTCTTGCGGCTCTTCCACGACGAGCAGCCGTAGGCGCGGCTGTTGCCGCGGATCTCACCGCCGCAGCGCGGGCAGGTGGCGATCGTCTCGCGTGGCACGCGGGCGGCGGCTGAGCGCACCAGCGGCGCTCCGTCCAGGCCCACGATCTGAGGCACGTTGCCCTCGCCCAGCACCAGCTTGGCCGGCTGCGGGCCGTCGGCCAGCGTGGCCTCGCCGTGCTCCAGCAGCGCGCGCACCTCCGCCTCGTTGACCACGTAGCCCTTCTGCGACTTCCAGATCGTGAACCCGCAGCCCGGCTCGTCCTTGCTCTTCCAGGAGCTGCAGCCGAAGGCGCGCCGGTTCTCCTTGATCTCGCCGTCGCCGTTCGGGCAGGGCCCGAGCGCGCCGGTCAGCGGCTTGCCGTCGGGGTCGACGATCACGGGCTGGTGGCCGTCCCCCAGCACCAGGCGCGCGGGCGTGGCCGACTCCAGCTGCGCCTCGCCCTGCTCCAGCAGCTGGCGCACGTCGTCGGCGGTGATCGTGAAGCTGCCCTGCGACTTCCAGATCGTGAAGCCGCAGCCCGGCTCCTTCTTACTCTTGTAGGAGCTGCAGCCGAATGCCGCGCGGTTCTCGCGGATGTCGCCGTCGCCGTTGGGGCACGGCCCCAGCGCCAGCGTCTGGGCGATCGGCGCGCCGGCCGCGTCCACGATCTCCGGCGTGTTGCCCTCGGCCAGCACCAGGCGCGCCTCGACCGGGCCGTGCAGCTCGACCTCGCCCTTCTCCAGCAGCGCCCGCACCTGGTCGCGGTCGATGCTGAACCCTCCCTGGGTCTTCCAGATCGTGAAGCCGCAGCCCGGTTCCTTCTTGCTCTTGTAGGAGCTGCAGCCGAACGCCGAGCGGTTCTCGATCACGTCGCCGTCGCCGTTCGGGCAGGCGCCCAGCGACTCGGTGCGGATCTCGCGGAAGTAGTCGACCAGCTGCTCGGTGAAGCGGGCGATGTCGGCCATGAAGCCGGCGCGGTCGGCCTGGCCGTGCTCGATCTCGGACAGCCGCTTCTCCCACGAGCCGGTCAGCTCCGCGGAGGTGAGGGCGTGCGTGCCCAGCAGCTCGATCGTGTCGCGGCCCTTGGTGGTGGCCACCAGCGCCTTGCCCTCGCGGTCGATGTAGCCGACGTTCAGCAGCCGCTCGATCGTGTCCGCGCGGGTGGCCGGGGTGCCGAGGCCGCTGTCCTTCATGGCCTCGCGCAGCTCCTCGTCGTCGATGGCGCGGCCGGCCGTCTCCATGGCGCCCAGCAGCGATGCCTCGGTGTAGCGGCCGGGCGGCTTCGTCTGCTTCTCCAGCACCTCGGCCGAGGTGCAGGTGCCGCGCTCGCCCTCGTCGATCCGCGGCAGCGTCTGCTCCGGCTCCTCGTCGCCCTTGCGCTCCGGCTCGGCCGGCTCGTCACCGAAGGCGGGGCCGCGCCAGCCGGCCTCGAGCAGGCGCCGGCCCTTGGTGCGGAAGCGCGAGCCGCCGGCCTCGGTCACGACCTCGGTGTCCTCGAACCGGGCCTCGGGATGGAACACGGCCAGGTAGCGGCGGCAGATCAGGTCGTAGACGCGGCGGTCGTCGTTGGACAGCTCGCCGCGCGGCAGGTCGCCGGTGGGGATGATCGCGTGGTGGTCGTCGACCTTGCCGTCGTTGACGACGCGCGCCAGCGGCAGCACGTCCAACCCGGCCACGTACTCGGCGTGAGGCTTGTAGGCCGGGATGCCGCCCAGTGAGGCGGCGATCCGCTTCAGGGTCGGGATCTGGTCGGAGGGCAGGAACTGCGAGCGGGTGCGGGGGTAGGTGATGACGGCGCCGTGGGACGAGCCCTCGTAGAGGCGCTGGGCGGCGGCCAGCGTGCGCTGCGCGGACAGGCCGTAGCGGCTGTTGGCCTCGCGCTGCAGGCTGGTCAGGTCGTAGAGCAGCGGCGGGCGCGTCTTGCGCTCGTTGCGCTTGACCGACAGCACGCTGGCGTCGGCGCCGGAGGCGGCGTCGGCAACAGCCTGCGCCCGGCCGTGCTCCGAGGTGCGGTCCTCCTTGCCCTCGAACCAGCGGCCCAGGTACGTGCGCTCCTGGTCGAGCTGGAAGCGGGCGTCAACCTGGAAGTAGGTCTCGGGGACGAAGGCGTCGATCTCGAGGTCGCGGCGCACGATCAGCGCCAGCGTGGGCGTCTGCACCCGGCCCAGCGACACGACGCCCTCCAGGCGGCCGACCTTGGTGGCGGCGCGGGTGCCGTTCATCCCGACCAGCCAGTCGGCCTCGCCGCGGGAGCGGGCGGCGGCGCTGAGCGGCGCCATCTCGGAGGAGTCGCGCAGGTGCTCGAAGCCCTCGCGGATGGCGTCCTTGGTCATCGACGACACCCACAGCCGCTTGACCGGCTTGTCCACCGCCAGCAGCTCGCGGATGTACTCGAAGATCAGCTCGCCCTCGCGTCCGGCGTCACAGCCGTTCACGATCTCGTCCACGTCCTTGCGCTTGGCCAGCTTGCGCAGCACGTCCAGCTGTTTCTTGCCGCGGCCCTCGATCGGCTTCAGGTGGAACTCGTCGGGGATGATCGGCAGCCGGTTCAGCGACCACAGCTTGTACTTGGGGTCGTAGTCTTCGGGCTCGGCCAGCTCGACCAGGTGGCCGACCGCCCAGGACACGACGAAGTCGTCCGACTCGAGGTAGTCGGACTCTGCCTTAAAGGACCCCGGAAGCGCCTTGGCGTAGTCCTTGCCAACGGACGGCTTCTCGGCTATGACGAGCGTTTTTCCCATTCAGGGCGGAGAGGGTAGCACGGTGGTTTCCCGGCGCCGGTGGCGGATTGGTGACGTTTTGGTGCCGTGCGTAGCACGGGTTTCGCGATGTCGGGCACCTTTGTCGGCGGGGACGGTGCCGGGCTTGAGCGCCGGGTCCGCTCGGCGCTCCACGCGCCGGGTTGCTCAGGCTGATGTTCGGACTGCGGCCGCTCGCCGGCGCCCGATCCACCTTGCACCGGCCGCCCACACGTAGACGTACGCGCCACCGCAGAGGAGGATGAACGCGACCGCGACGACCCAGTTTCCGTTGCCTCGCAGCGCGCGCACCGAGGCGACGGCGACGGCCGGGTAGATCGGTACCAGCGCGAGCACCGACGCACCGAACCACCACCGGCCGAGGTCGCTGCGCAGGGCCGGCTCGAGGGCCACGCGGGCCGCCAGCGCCGTGCACCCGAGCATGACCGCAAACGCAAGAACGAAGGCGGCGTCACCGGGGCCAGACGCGTTCGGATTGTCGGACAACCCTGCGGCGAGTGCGGCGAGCAGGGCAAGGCCCAGCGGCACCGTTCCGGTAATCAGAATGCATGTCGCGCCCAGTGCCCGGCCAAGTCGGGTCGAGGCGTTCGCGTAGTCGCTCATACCATTCACGCTATATCGCATTCATGCTATTGTCAACCCCGGGCCGCGCGGTGGCGCCGCTCGGTACCATCAGGCCGTGTTCATCTCCTTCGAGGGCCTCGACGGCTGCGGCAAGACCACCCAGGCCGCGATGCTGGCGGCCGCCCTGGAGCTGGAGGGGCGAACGGTGGTGCGCGTCCGTGAGCCGGGCGGCACGCCCATCGGCGAGCGCATCCGCGAGCTGCTGCTGGACGGCGACTCGGTGATCGGCGGTGCGGCCGAGGCGCTGCTGTACGCCGCCGCCCGCGCCCAGCTGGTCGATCAGGTGATCCTGCCGGCGCTGGCCCGGGGGGAGGTGGTGGTGGCCGACCGTTTCATCGACTCATCGCTGGCCTACCAGGGCGTCGCCCGCGGGCTCGGCCTGGAGCAGGTGCTGCAGGCGAACGAGCTCGCGACCGGCGGGCTGATGCCCGACATCACGCTGCTGCTGGAGCTCCCGCCCGAGCTGGCGGCCGCCCGCCGCGGCGACACCCCCCCCGACCGCATCGAGTCCGAGAGCGACGGCTTCCACGCGGCGGTGGCGGAGGGCTTCGCGGCCGCCGCCGCCCGGTTTCCCGAGCGCATCCACGTGGTGGACGCGTCCGGCCCTCCGCGTGCCGTCCTGGCCCGCGTGCGCGAGGCGGCGAACCTGTGAACGCGCCGTTCGAGGGGCTGCCGCCGCAGTCCGAGGCCCAGCCGCTGCTAACCGCCGCGCTGGCCGACCCCAGCCACGCCTATCTGTTCTCCGGTCCGGCCGGCACCGGCAAGCGCCGCTACGCCGAGCACTTCGCGGCCGCGCTGCTCGACTCGCGGCTGGGCCGGATCGAGACCCGTGCCCACCCCGATCTGTTCGTGCTGGAGGCGGAGGGCGGCTCGATCCTGATCGAACACGCCCGCGAGCTGCGCCGCGACCTGCACATGCGGCCGTTCGAGGCCGGCCGCCGCGTCTACATGATCCTGGACGCCCACCTGCTCCGCACCGAGAGCGCCAACGCGCTCCTGAAGTCGCTCGAGGAGCCGCCCGCCTACGCCGTGTTCGTGCTCGTATCCGACCACGCCGAGGGCATGCTCCCGACCATCCGCTCCCGGGTCGTGCCGATCCCGTTCCGGCGGCTGAGCAGCGCCCAGCTGACCGAGCTGACAGGCGACGCGGTGGCCGCGCGGGCGGCCCTGGGCGACGCCGGCCGCGCCCAGCGTCTGGCCTCCGACCCGGAGTCGGCCGAGCGCCGCCGCACCTACCTGGCGCTGGCGCGGGCCAGCCTGGTCGATCCCGAGTTCGACTCGGGCGCCGCCGCCCAGGTGATCACCGACGCGGCGTCCGCTCGCTCCGCCCAGGCCCAGAAGCAGATCGAGCAGGAGGCCGCGCCGCAGCTGGAGGGTGTCGAGGACGCCCGTCAGCGCAAGGCGCTCGAGAAGCGGATCGACGATCGCGCCAAGCGCACCGCCCGCCGTGCCCAGATGGAGGAGGTGCGCGACGCGGTCGATATGGTCGCGTTGTGGTACCGCGACCTGATGGCCGCGGCGATTGGCGCGGAGGGCACGGTGGTAAACTTGGACCTGTCGGGCGAGCTGATTGATGACGCCAGACGGTGTGCCCCCGGTGACGCCGCACGAGCGGTGCTGGTGGTCTCGGAGGCGCGTCGGACACTCGAGACAAACGTGCAGCCGGCGTTGGCCGTGGAGGCGATGTTTCACCGTCTGCGGCTGGCTCCAGCAGGGAGTTAGATCAGATGGCGACTGTGGTCGGCGTCGTGTTTCAGCCAGGCGGCAAGGTGTACTCCTTCGATCCCGCCGGGCTCGAGTTGCGCTGGGACGAATACGTGATCTGCCAGACCGCCCGCGGCCGCGAGCTGGGCCGGGTGGTGCAGGCCAACCACGATGTGCCCGACTCGGAGCTGACCGGGCCGCTGAAGCGCGTGATCCGCCGCGCCGGCGCCGACGACCACGAGCAGGTGCGCAAGAACCGGATCGAGGCGAAGCGCTCGATGCTGCTCTTCCGCGAGCTGGCCGGCCGCTTCCAGCTGCCGGTGAAGCCGCTGTCGGCTGAGATGGTGTTCGACCAGAGCCGGATCGTGTTCTCGTACGGCAGCGAGGAGCGGCTTGACACGCAGGCGCTGCAGTCGGAGCTGGCCAAACGGCTGAACCGCCGGGTCGAGGTGCGCGCCGTCGGCCCCCGCGAGGGCGCCCGGCTGTCCGGCGGCGGCGGCCTCTGCGGACCCACCAAGTGCTGCAACCGCTACCCGTCGCACGAGAGCCCGATCACGCTCAAGATGGCCAAGGACCAGGAGCTGCCGATGAACCCCGGCCGCATCACCGGTCTCTGCGGCAGGCTACGCTGCTGTCTTGCATTTGAGCATCCGGTCTACCGGTCGTTCCGGGATCGGGCCCCCGCGGTGGGGCGCATCGTCACGACACCCCAGGGCCGGGGCGTCGTTCGCAGCTACGAGGTGCTGCGGGATGCATGCGTCGTTGAGATGGAAGGTGAGAAGGAGATGTTGGAAGTGAAGCTGGACGACCTCGCGGATGTGACCGCGTGACCACCAAGATTGCCTACTGGGGGCCGGGTAGCGACGACCCCGCGCTGGCGAAGTTCCGGACGCGGTTGCGCGACGAGTGGCTGCGCCGTGGCTACGGCTGGGACGACAGCGAAAACCCGGTCGACGCCGAGGTCGTGTTCAACTTCATCAACCCCGACAAGCCGAAGCCGTTCCGGCGACGGCAGCGCGGCACCTACGTGACCATCATCCACTCGGCGTCCGAGGTGCCGGACGACGTGCTGCGCTACGAGTATCCGCTGATGGTGCGTGGCCTGGCCAACCTGGGCATGCTGGTGGTGCCGGGCGACTCCTGCCACTTCGTGACGCCCGAGCGCGGCCACTACTCGATCCCCGACCCGGGCGACCTCGACACCTGGATCCACGACATCGTCGATCGCATCACGCCGCTAGCGACCTCGCGGCTGGTGATCGACAACCGCTTCGAGGACGACCTCGAGCCGGAGCTGTGGCAGGGCGACGAGCTGACCGAGAGCCTCTTCCAGGCCGGGCACCGCCTGGACGCGCTGGGCCTGCTGCCGGCGCCGTTCCCGCTGCACGAGATCGTGCCCGAGAAGGAGCTGCGCGCGATCAAGCGCATCTACGGGATCGGCGGCCTCTCCTACGGCAACCTGTCGGTGCGCAAGGACGAGCGGCGCTACTGGATGAGCGCGTCCGGGGTCGACAAGTCAGACCTGCGCGAGGTCGGCAAGGACGTGCTGATGGTGAAGGACTACGAGGCCGACACCGGCACCATGGTGCTGTCCGTGCCGCCCGGCATCGAGCCGAACCGCGTGTCCGTCGACGCCATCGAGCACTGGATGATCTACCAGGAGCACCCCGAGGTGAACGCGATCGTGCACGTGCACGCGTGGATCCCGGGCATCCCCGCAACCGAGTTCAACTACCCCTGCGGCACGGCCGAGCTGGCCGTGGCCGTGGCGGACATCATCCGCGATGAGCACGACCCGTCGCACGCTGTGGTCGGGCTCAAGAACCACGGCATCACGGTCACCGGCACCAGCCTCGAGGACATCTTCGAGCGCATCGAGCCGGTGATCGAGGTGCAGGTTCCGATGATCGCCTGACCCCGTGGAGGCGGGAGCGGGCGGGTGATCTGGAATACTGGGACATGGCCGCAACGCTGAGAGCGCGGGCAGGCGGCGGGCGGCGGCTGGTCATGGACGAGGCGACGCCGGGGCCGCAGGGCCGCCGACGGGTGGTGCTGCTCCTGTACCTGCTGCTGTCGCCGATCGGCATCGCTGCGTCGCTGGCGCTGGGCGCGCGCGGCGGCTACGGGCCGGTGATCGCAAAGGCGCTGGTACTGCTGGCCGCGATCGTGTGGCTGGTACGCCGCACGCTGACGCGGCTGGAGTGGATCGTCCTGATCGCATTGGTGCCGGCCGACGGTTCGCAGCCGTAGCCACCCGCGCCGCCGCGCATGTCAAACCGAACGCAGCGGCCAGGCTCGCGAGAGGTACCGATCAACCATCTCAGTGGCGGTGGTAGCCGTCGCTCTTGAACCAGGCGATGGTGTCGGCCAGCGTCTCGTCCAGCGGCCGGGTGCCGTATCCGAGCTCGGTGCGCGCCTTCTGCGACGTGTAGAACCACCAGTACGCGCTGGAGCGCAGCTCGTTGTCGTCCAGCGGCACCAGCGGCAGCCGCAGCGCCCGCGACACCCGCAGGAACGGCGTGAGCGCGCCCACCGGCAGCTTGTAGGTCGCCCGCCTGCGGCCGGAGACGGTGCCGACGCGCTCGAAGAACTCGGGGTAGGGGAGGTTGCCCTCGTCGTTGGAGAGGATGTACCGCTCGCCGGATCCGCCCCGCTGCTCTGCCAGCAGCATGCCGGCCACCACGTCGCGCACATCCACGTAGGACAGGCCGCCCCGCACGGTGAACCGCAGCAGGCCTCGCAGGTACTCCTCGATCGGCCACGACGAGACGCGGTGCACGTCGCCCGGCCCGATCAGGAACCCCGGGTTGACGACCACGACGTCGAGGCCGTCGGCGGCGGCCTGCAGCGCGTGCTGCTCACCCAGCGCCTTGGCGCGCGCGTAGCGGAAGTCGGGGCGCCCGTCGTCGCCGTCCAGCAGCCAGTGGGCCTCGCTGCGGGGGTGCTCGGGCGTCGATGCGGGGCCCATCGCACCCACGCTGGACGCAAACACGACCCGCTCGACGGCGGCCGCTGCCGCCGCGTCCAGCAGGTTCTTGACGCCCACCACGTTGACCTGCTCCAGCCGCAGGTCGTCGGAGGCGCGGTGGCCGACCACGCCGGCCAGGTGGAACACGTGGCTGACGCCCTCCAGCGCCGGCGCCAGCGTCTCCGGGTGGGTGACGTCGGCAAGCACCGTCATGGCGCCGGTGCCGGACAGCCGCTGCTCGGAGTCCCAGGTGCGCACCATCGCGCGCACGTCGCGGCCCTGGGCGCGCAGCTGCCGCACCATCTCCACGCCGATGTAGCCGGCGGCGCCGGTGACGAGGGTCAGCATCCCGGAAAGCCTACCGGCGGGATAGGTTTCCCGGATGGGTGAACGCCGCACGGTGGTGGCGCTGGGCCTGATCGTCGGTCTGGTGCTGGCCGACTCGTCGGTCGTGATCCTGGCGCTGCCCGACATCCTCGATCATTTCAACGTCTCGATCGACCACGTGGCGTGGGTGCTGACGCTCTTCAACCTGGTGCTGGCCGTGGTCGCGGTGCCGGCCGCCTACCTGTCGCGGCGGTTCGCGCCGGGGGTCGTCTGCTCGGCCGGGCTGGTGCTGTTCGCAGCGGCCTCGCTGGGCTGCGCGCTGGCCCCCGACTTCACCTGGCTGCTGGTCTCGCGCGCCGGCCAGGCCGTGGGCGGCGCCGCCGCAGTCTGCGCGGCGCTGGAGCTGCTCTCGACCGTGGCCGGCTCCGAGAGGCGCGCGGTAGGCGTGTGGGCGGCGGCCGGCGGGCTCGGCGCGGCGGCCGGGCCGGCCGTGGGCGGCGTGCTGACCGACGCGATCAGCTGGCAGGCGATCTTCTTCGTGCAGGTGCCGCTGGCGCTGGCGGCGCTGGCGCTGATCCCGCATCGCTCCACGAGGCCGGCCCCGGTGACGGCACCGGCCGGCCGCCCGGCGCTGGCGGCGAACGTCTCGCTGGCGCTGCTGTCGGCGGCGCTGACGGCGGCGCTGTTCCTGGTCGTGCTGCTGCTGATCAACGGCTGGGGCCACACGCCGCTGGCCGCGGCGGCGGTGGTGACGGTGATGCCGCTGGCGGCGTTTGCCACCTACCGGTTGGTCCCGGCAAACGTGCCCTCGGCCCGGATCCGGGCGATCTGCGGGGCGATCCTGATCGCCGGCGGGCTGGCCGCGCTGGCGCTGCTGCCGGCGGCGGCCTGGGGCTGGCTGGTGCCGCCGCAGGTGGCGATCGGCGTCGGCTTCGCGCTGTCGCTGGGCGCGCTCACGCAGGACGCGCTGGCCGGCCGCTCGCCGCTCGCCATCCACGGCGGCTGGACGCTGGCCACCCGCCACGCCGGGGTCTGCCTCGGGCTGCTGATCCTGACGCCGATCTTCACCGGCGATCTGGTCGACCAGCAGAACGCCGCCGAGCTGGCCGGCACCCGCCTGATCCTCGACTCCTCGCTCAGCCTCTCCCAGAAGGTGTCGCTGGGCTCGGCCATCGTCGCCCAGGTCAGCTCGGCCTCGGTCACGCGTCCGCCCAACCTGCAGCCCGCCTTCCAGCATGCGGGACACTCGCCGGAGGTGCACCGGCTGGAGGCGTCGATCCAGGATCAGATCGAGCGCGCGGTCACGCACGCGTTCAGCAACAGCTTCCTGGTGGCCTCGCTGCTGGCGCTGCTGGCGGCGCTGCCGCTGATCCGGGGGAAGGTCGAGCTGTGACGTGGCAGAGGGCGTGGCTGCTGGGCGCCGCCGCGATCGCGCTCGCGCTGGTGGGCGTCTACGCCCTGGCCGGCGGCACCGACTACAAGCCGGACGCCTCGCCCGATCCCTGCGCGCCCTATCGCTGGCCGCACGGCGTCAGCGGCACCACGGCCATCACCGAGCAGGTGGGGCTGTCGGCGCTGGCCGGTGCCGCCTGCGACCTCGGCGTCTCCCGCGAGGAGCTGACGCTGGCGTTCGCCGACCAGGGCCGGCTGGATGCGTTCGAGAAGAAGCACGGCTTCAGCACGGACCGCGTCAACGAGGCCGCCCGCGCCGGCCTCAACCGCGCCGTCGACGAGGGTGAGCAGGCCGGCGCGTTCAACTCCGTGGAGGCGTTCCTGCTGCACGCGGCGATCGGGCTGGCCCCGATCGACAAGCTGATCTCCTACGTGCGGCAGTACCTGTCGTAGCGCCCGCGCGCCAGCTCCTCGGCCAGCCACATCGAGCCGATCTCCATCGCGCCGGCCTGCAGCATGTTCTCGCGGCTCTCTGGCAGGTCGAGCTCCCTGGCCATCGCCTCGGCCTTGCTGCGATCGTCGAACTCGAGCACCAGCTCGGTCTCGCTGTGGTCGTCGACGACCCGTAGCAGGGAGTAGCCGATCACGCCGGCGGCGCGCAGCCTCGGGATGCGCCGCTCGATCGTCAGGCGCCAGTCGTCGATGTCGGATACTCGGCGGCGGATGGTCAGCCGGTAGGCCGTCGGTTGATGGTTTGCGTCCATGGGCACTGCCCACAGAGTATCTGCGACCGCGCGCGGCGGTCTGTGCGATCCTCGAGGCATGCGTCGCACCGCGGTTCTGATCTACCTCGCAATCTTCATCGGCGAGGTGGTGTGGTCGTCGCTGGTGCCGCTGGTGCCGACCTACAGCGACCGGTTCGACCTGTCCAAGCTGGAGGCGGGAGTTCTACTGGCGGCGGCCAGCCTCACGATCCTGCTGGCGTCGATCCCGGCGACGATGCTGAGCGACCGCTACGGCGCGCGGGCGGTGACGCTGGTGGCGGTGGCCGGGATGGCGATGGCCGACGTCGGGCAGGCGCTGGCCGGCCGCTACTGGATGCTGCTGGTGGCGCGCGCGCTGTTCGGGATCGCGTTCGGGGCGCTGTGGGTGGCCGGGGTAGCGTGGCTGGCCGAGGCGGCCGGTGAGCTGCAGGCGCGGGCGCTGTCGTTGACGATCACGACGGCCGGGCTGGCCGGGATCGTGGGGCCGGCGTTCGCGGGCGTGCTGGTGCAGCGGTTCGGACTGGCGGCGCCGTTCCTGACCTGTGCGATCGCAACCGCGGCGGTGGTGTCGATGATGGCGCTGTCGTCGTCGGATGCGGGGCAGCGGCTGGACGGCGTGCCGCCGCTGCTGCAGACGATGCGGGCGGCGATGGGCAGCAGGCTGATCCTGTCCAGCCTGCTGCTGATGACGCTGGGCGGGTTCGTGGGCGGCGCCACCAACCTGCTGGCGCCGCTGCAGCTGCACCAGAACGGGCTCAGCAGCGCCGCGATCGGGATCGCGTTCTCGGCGGCGGCGGTGGCGTTCATCGCATCGAGCGGCGTGGTGGCACGGTTCGGGGAGCGGGCGGCGAAGGTGGAGGTGGGGGTGATCGCGACGGTGCTGATGTCGGCGACGCTGCTGATCGTGGTGGTCAGCACGACGACGCCGGCGGTGCTCAGCTTCCTGCTGCTGCGGGGGCCGATCGCGGCGGTGATGTTCACGATCACGTTCCCGCTGGGCGTGGTCGGGGCGCGCGCGGCGGGGGTCAGCCTGAGCGCGGTGGCGGCGCTGCTGAACATGGTCTGGGCGGGGTCGGCGCTGGTCGGTCCGATCCTGGCAGGAGCGATCACGGAGGTCGCGTCGCCCGAGGCCAGCTACCTGGTGGTGATCGTGATGGCGCTGGCCGGCAGCGCCTGGATGGCGACGGCCGGACGCGCCCCGCGTGTGGCGCGGGAGCCGGACTGCACGCGCACGGTCACCGGCCGCTAGCCGTTCGGCCCGACCCGGCGGGTTAGAATCCGGCGCGGAACGGCCGCCGGGCGGCCGCGCCGGTTGCCGACGTAGCTCAGCTGGTAGAGCACATCACTCGTAATGATGGGGTCGGGAGTTCGAGTCTCCCCGTCGGCTCTCGACAGACCTCCCGCGGGACGACGTACTACCTGTGGCGGTTCCCGGCGCGCAAGCCGGTAGCGTGCCGACATGCAGCCCTACCGCCGCATCACCATCGCCGTCGGCGTCTCGATGTTCGTCGACGCCTCGCTGTACCTGGCGGTGCTGCCGCTGCTGCCCCGATACGCCGACCAGTTCAACCTGAACACGTTCCAGGCCGGCCTGGTGCTGGCCGCCTACCCGGTCTCCGTTCCGTTCGTCTCGCTCGGCTGCATCGTGCTGGTGCCCCGCGTCGGCGCCCGCCGCATCTCGCTCTGCTCAGCGCTGCTGATGACCATCGCCACCGTCATCTTCGCCTGGGCGCCGAACGTCGAGGTGCTGATCCTGGCCAGGTTCGTCCAGGGCTTCGCCAGCGGCTCGATCTGGACCGCATCGATGTCCTGGGTCACCGACAACGCCCCGGCCGGCCACCGCGGCCGCGAGTCCGGCATCGTGATGGGGCTGCTCTCGGCCGGGTCGATCGCCGGCCCCGGCATCGGCGCGCTCGCCGCGACCGCCGGCTCGGGCCTCGCCTTCGGGCTGGTCGCCGCCGTCAGCTTCGTGGGCGTGGTGCTCGCCCTGCTCGCCCCCACCGGCCGGGCGGTCGCCGCCGGCGAGTCGCGCCTGTGGGCGTCGATCGCCCGCGGCGCGCGACAGCCGGCCACGATCGCGGCCATGGCCATGAGCCTGATCGACCTCTGCGCCTTCGGCGCCGTCGATCTGCTGGTGCCGCTTGGCCTCGGCAGGAGCGGCACATCGGTCGACGTGATCGCGATCTGCTTCGCCGCCGGCGCAGTGCTGGGCGCGGCGGTCGGTCCCGTCGCCGGCCGTGTGGTCGACCGCGTCGGCCCCGCGCCGGTGGGGCTGGTGGTCGGCATCGGCGTGATGGTGATCCCGGTCGTGCTGGCCTTCGGGCCGTCCGACGTCGTCCAGCTGGCGCTGCTGGTCACCGCCGGCCCGCTGTTCGCGGTGATCGGCGCCGCCATGTTCCCGCTCTCCTCGCTCGGCGCCGACGCCGCCCGCGTGTCCCACGTGACCGTGATGGGTCTGCTCGGCGTCGTCTGGGCGGCCGGCTTCGCCGTCGTGCCGCTGGTGCTGGGCGCGGTGGCCACCGCCACCTCCACAGCCACCGCGTTCACGCTGGCGTCGTTGCTCTGCCTGCCGGCCCTGGTGCTGCTGGTGACCAGCGTGCGCCGGCTGGGTGCGCTCGCGGCCGTGCCGGCGGCCTGAGCGGCGCCCCGCCGCGGCGTTGCCGCCGCGGCGGGGTCGGTGCGGTGTCAGCCGAACCGGTGGGGGAACTGCCGGATGATGCCGGTGCTGAGCATGTCTGCCATGCCCAGGATCTCCCGTTCCACGCGGTCGTAGGCGTGGACGCTGGCGGTGTAGTCGCCGGACAGCTCCGCGACCGCTTCGAGGGTGGTCAGGTGCAGGTGCCTGTGCATCATCGACCGCATGTCGGCGAGCGGCCAGTTGTCTGGGTTGGCACCATGTAGGAAGGCTGCGATCCGGTTGGCGTTTCTCGTCCACGCAGCCGAATCGGCGGCCAGCTTGGTGGTGTCGCCGGCCTTCACGTCGACCAGGATGTCGACGGCGATCAGGATGTGCTGCCGCAGCAGCGCGGTCAGCCGACGCCCTGCCGCCGTGCCGTAGAACGGCGCGATCGCATTTCCGATGTCGGTCTGGTTTCGCAGCAGACGATGCTCCGTCGCCGTCAGGTCAGGCAGGTCGCCGGCGAAGCTGACGATCGCCATCCGCGTCCAGGCCACGTGCTGCTCCCACAGGCCGCGCATCGCGTTTCGGAACGCCAGCTGTCGGGCCGTGACGTCGGTCGTTTGCATCGATCCCATCGCGGCATGCCGTGCCGGATGTGTCTGCGCATCGGCGTGCCGCGCCGACATGGCGAGCGTGGCCAGTGCCACCAGGCCCGCCACCAGCAGCGGCAGGTAGATGCGGGTTGTGCGCGGTGATGGTCGGTTCATGGAGCGCTCCATGGTCAGGCCGGGTCGTACTTCGACGCCAGCCGTGCCAGCGCCAGGGCGCCGAGCATCAGCCCGAAGTCGCGCAGCGCGACGTCGTAGTAGCCGGAGTAGGTCAGGAGGTTGAAGATGATCCCGGCCAGCCAGGCGGCGACCAGGTAGGCGCCGTAGCGCGGCTTGATCAGCACGATCAGGCCGGCCACGATCTCGACCACGCCGACCAGGTACATGAGGTCGGTGGCGGTGCCGGGCAGCAGCCGGTTGACCCAGGGAGCCAGATACTGCTCCCAGTTGACGAGGACGTTGAAGAACTTGTCGAGCCCGAATACGATCGGCGCCACGGTGAATCCGATCCGCAGAAGCCAGAAGCTCTGGTATGCCGCATCCCTTCGGAACAGGTCGCGGTCGATCAGCGCATCGGACGACCTGGTCGTTCCCTGAACGGTCGCAGTGGACATGATTCCTCCTTCGCCAGATGACATGACGACGGTTTAGTGCGGGCCGCCGCGCATCTCTTACGGCGGCGTGTTCGTGGGTAAGAATCGGGCCGCGGGCGACACCAAGACTGCATGATCGGGATACAGGGACAACGGGACGAGACCGAGATGACGGTTCGCTGGCGTCGCGATCAGCTGGTTGCCTGCGGCGTCCCCGCGCGCATGGCCGCCGGCCTCGCCCGGAATCCGACCTGCGACGTGCACCAGATGATCGACCTGGTCGAGCGCGGCTGCCCGCCGCATCTGGCGGTGCGGATCCTTGCGCCGCTCGACAAGGACGCCGCATGAGCACGCGTCCCTTGCCTACCCTTGAGGGCGTGACGTCGCCCCCACATGCCGGAGCCCGCGCACCCACCACGGGCCTCGACCCCGAGTCGCGCGAGTGGTTGCGCTGCCTCCGCGCCGACGGCGATCGGGATCCATGCATCGCCCGGCTCCACCACCTGCTGCTGCGCGCCGCCCGCTTCGAGGTGGCGCGCCGCAAGGCGTCTTTCGCGTACCTGCGCGGAGACGACCTCGACGACATCGCACAGCACGCAGCCGACGACGCGCTGGTCAGCGTGCTGCGGCGGCTGCCTGATTTCCGGGGTGACAGCCGGTTCACCACCTGGGCCTACAAGTTCGCGCTGCTCGAGGCGTCGGTGAAGCTTCGCAAGCGGTCGTGGCAGGGCCGCGAGCTGCCGCTCGAGCCGGATGTGTGGTCGTTGTTTGCGAGCGATGATCCGTCGCTGTCCGACGCCGCCGAGCAGGCCGAGCTGCTCTCGGCCGTGCGACGCCTGATCGCCGAGGAGCTGACGCCGCACCAGCGCAGCGTGCTGATCGCGCTGGCCGTGAACGGCGTGCCGATCGATGTGCTCGCCGCCCGCCTCAACACCACGCGAGGGGCGCTCTACAAGACCCTGCACGACGCCAGGCGTAAGCTGCGTGCGCGCCTCGAGCAGCAGGGATTCTCAACGCAGATGGAGGATGCGACGTGACCGAGCGACGCGACCCGCACGACCAGCTCGCCCACGTGCTGGGCCCGTCCGCCCCGGAGGTCGGCTGCGATGCCTGCTTCGAGCAGCTCGACCGCTACGTCGAGCTGGAGCTGGCAGGTATCGATGCGGATGCCAGCTTCCCCGGCCTGCGTGCGCACTTCGCCGGCTGCCCCGCCTGCCGCGAGGAGCACGACAGCCTGCTGGCGCTGATCAGCGGCGACGCGCCCTTCTGACGCTACCCGGTGGCCACCCACACGACCAGGATGGTGGTCTCGCCGTCGTGGCCGTCCATCCCGTAGTGGTGGAACAGCTGCTCCTCCTCGCTCGGCGACAGGCTCTCGTCGGCGCTGATGTTGGGCGCGTTGTTGACCTTGTCGCCTGTGAAGGCAACGCGGATCTTGTCGCCCTCGAGCTCGGCGCCCTCGACCGGTACGAAGTGCAGCTTGGTGCCGAAGCGGCCGCCGCTGACCAGCAGGAACACCGCCTCGCCCGTCCGCTCGTCGGCGTAGAGGTCTTCGGCGCGACCCACATGATCGCCGTTGACGTCGATCACCTCTCGCTCGCGCATGATGTGCAGATCGGTGGTTCCAGGCATGTCAAACCCTCCTCGTGAGCTGACGCTGGCGCCAGCCTAGAGCAATCGTCGCGCGTCTGCGAGACTGCGTGGCCGTGAGCGAGGCCGCGATCAGCATCCGCGATCTGGTGGTCGACCGCGGCGGCCACCGTGTGCTCGACGGCGTGTCGGCGGAGGTGGCGGCCGGCCGCATCACGGGGCTGCTGGGGCCCAGCGGATGCGGCAAGTCGACGCTGATGCGCTCGATCGTGGGCGTGCAGATCGTCGCCTCCGGCCGGGTCGACGTGCTGGGGCTGCCGGCCGGGTCGCGCGGCCTGCGCTCGGAGGTCGGCTACGTCACCCAGGCGCCATCGGTTTACCTCGACCTTTCCACCCGCCAGAACCTCGACTACTTCGCGCGCGTGCTCGACGCACCCGACCAGCGGGTGGCCGAGTCGATCGAGTCGGTCGCAATGGCCGACAGCGCCGACAGCCCGGTCGGCAACCTCTCCGGCGGCCAGCGGGCGCGTGTGTCGCTGGCCACCGCGCTGCTCAGCCGGCCGCGGGTGCTTGTATTGGACGAGCCCACGGTCGGCCTCGACCCGGTGCTGCGCGGCGAGCTCTGGGCCGGCTTCCGCGATCTGGCCGATGCCGACACCACGCTGCTCGTGAGCAGCCATGTGATGGACGAGGCCGACCACTGCGACGACATCGTGCTGATGCGTGACGGCGCCATCCTGGCCGCGAAGGCGCGCGAGCAGCTGCTCGCCGAGACCGGCGCCGACGGCGTCGAGCAGGCCTTCCTGCGCCTGGTGGGTGCGGGCTCGTGAGTCCGCGGGTGGTGCTGGCCACCGGCCGGCGTGTGCTCCTCCAGCTGCGCGGCGATCCGCGCACGCTGGCGCTGTTGCTGCTGGTGCCGTGCGTGCTCGAGGCGCTGATCAAGTGGGTGTTCGAGGGCACGCCGGTGGTGTTCCAGCGGGTGGGCGTGCCGCTGGTCGGAATCTTCCCGCTGATCTCCATGTTCCTGGTCACGTCGATCGCGATGCTGCGTGAGCGCACGACCGGCACGCTCGAGCGGCTGATGACCATGCCGCTGGCGAAGCTCGACCTGCTGGCCGGCTACGGCCTTGCGTTCGCGGCGATGGCCACCCTGCAGGCCGTGCTCGTGTCCTTCCTCGCCGTCGGCCTGCTTGGCCTCGAGGTGGCCGGGTCGACACCCCTGGTGGTCGTGTTCGCCGTGCTGAACGCGATGCTGGGCATGGCGCTCGGCCTGTTCCTGTCGGCCTTTGCGCGCACCGAGTTTCAGGCAGTGCAGTTCATGCCGGCCTTCCTGCTGCCGCAGATCCTGCTGTGCGGGCTGCTGGTGCCGCGCGACCAGATGGCGCGGCCGCTGGAGCTGATCTCGTACCTGCTGCCCATGACCTACGCCTACGACGCGCTGTCACGAGTGGCGGCCTCATCCATGGTCACCGCCGAGGTGTGGCGAGACGCCGTGATCCTGCTCGGCGCGACGGCGCTCTCGCTCGCGCTGGGCGCCGCCACCCTGCGGCGCCGTACGCCCTGACGCGTCACCCGTCGATCGCGATGTGCCCGGGCTGGGCCGCCACCCGCGCAAGCCAGGCTTCGACCGCCGGGAACCGACCCAGCTCGAACCCGCCCTCCTCGGCCACGTTGGTGTAGCCGTAGAGCGCGATGTCGGCCACCGTGCAGCGCTCGCCCACCAGGAACGCGTGCTCCGCCAGGTGCCGCTCCATCGCGGCCAGCGTGCGGTAGCCCGCCTCCTGCTTGGCCGGCAGCTCCGCGGCCCAGCGCTCGGGCGTGCCTGAGACGGCCAGCCAGAACCGCGCCACCGCGATGTTCGGCTCCAGGTCGTACTGCTCGAAGAACAGCCACTGCAGCACCTGCGCCCGCTGGTAGCGGTCGTCGGGCAAAAACGGCGTGCCCTCGGCCAGGTAGCAGAGGATCGCGCCCGACTCGCCCAGCGCGCGGCCGTCGTCGAGCACCAGCGTCGGCACCCGCAGCGCCGGGTTCAGGCCGCCCAGCACCTCCGGGCGGTCGGAGCGGTCGAGCACGTCCATCTCCACCAGCTCCAGCGGCAGGCCCAGCTGCGCCGCCAGCAGCCGTACCTTGTAGCAGTTACCCGAGACCGCGCTGTTGTAGAGCCTCACGCCGCCCGCGCCCTAGAACCACTTGGTGTAGATCGGGTCCGGCACCGGCACCGCGTGATCGGCGGGCGTGCCGTGGAACAGCGAGGTGATGCCCTTCGACCAGGCCCTCGCGCGGTCGGTCAGCTGCCGGTCGTCGGTCTGCATCCGCCCGCGGGTCACGATCACGCCCAGGTCGCCGCCCTTGTAGCGGTACTCGTCGGTGCCGTAGACGCGTAGGTAGAAGGCCTCGTCGTCGTGCCCGACCGTGTGCCACGTGGTCACCAGCCGCACGAACTCGATGGTGCCGTCCTCGCGCATCTGCCAGAGCCCGCTGGACGGCGCGCGGGTGATCTTCTCGACCGCATCGTCGGTCTGCTTCAGCACCAGCTGGCTCCACTCGTCGTAGGTCTCCCACCGCTTCTGCAGCTTCTTCAGGTCGACCTCCCAGTCCACGTCCAGGAACTCGAGCAGGTGGAACAGGAACAGCGGCACACCGCCGTACTTGGACGTGAGCAGGTTGGTGAGCGGGCTGGCGCCGGAGATGCGCGGGTTGATCTCGCCCAGGTAGACCTGGGCGCTGCCGTTCTCGACCAGGAAGTCGACGCAGAACACGCCGCTGTAGCCGTGCGCGTAGAGCGTGTCGCCGAGCTTGCGCGCCATCGCCCGGATCGAGTCACGCGTGGGCTTGTCGAACACCCCGGGGAACACGTCGTTGCCGCACCAGCCGCCGCGGTAGGGGGTCAGCTCCTCGAAGCCGGTGATGTCGGTCTGGATCGGCCCCACCAGCGTGCCGTGCCTGGTGGCGCAGGCCTCCACCGTGCCCGGCAGGTGCTCGATCCGGCGCATGATCTTGAGCTCCTCGCCGTCGAGCTTCTCGGAGTGCTCGTCCCACTGCTCCTCGTTCGTGATGAAGAACGTGGTGCGGCCGGAGTCGCCGTAGGGCGTCTGCACGACCAGGTCGGTGCCGAGCTTTGCCTTGCGGGCCCGCTCCATCAGCTGCCTGAAGCTCTTGGCTCGGGCCAGCACGTTGGGCGCGCACTCGATGCCGGCCTCGCCGGCCAGCTGCGTGGTCGTGATCTTGGAGTCCACGTGCTCGCGCAGCGCGCGCGGTGGCAGCGCGATGTCGAGCCCCAGCTCGTCGGCCAGCTCCTCGGTGTCGGAGTCGAACATGACGAACAGCACCTTGCCTCCGCCCCGTGCGTGCACGCGGTCGGCCACCTGCTTGTGACCCAGCAGGTAGGTGTTCACGTCCTCGAACGAGCCGAAGTCGCGCGCGCCCTCGCTGTGCGGCACGAACACGTGCGGGTGATGGCCGTCGAACGAGTCGAAGTAGGTGATGTACTCGAACGCCCCCACCCACTGGTCGATGCCGAGCACGTTGTAGGCGGTCGGGGAGACGAAGTAGATCGGCGTGCGGCTGGAGCGGGCGAACTGGTAGACGTCGCTGAGGCCGCGCAGCTTCGGCCGTGCGGAGCGCTTCGCCACAATCCCCTTGCCAGGTGTCACCGGCGGTGTCCCCCTGTTGACTCCATCCGGCAACGCTACAGGTGCGCGCCACGGCCATCAAGGCCCGCGCCGCGGCTCAGGCGAAGATCACCTGAGGCGTGTGCGGGATCTCCCGCTCGCGCTGCAACAGCGGCGGCATCAGCACCCGCGTATCGCGCAGCCGCTGGCCGTTCTCGGCGGTGGCCATGTGCACCGTCCAGACGTCGTCCGGCCACAGCAGCCGCACGCTGCGCTCACGGGTGTCGTAGCGGGCCGTGTACACGGTGCCCCACGTGTGCTCGGCCGGGTCGCGCTGCACCGGCTCGCTCAGGAACACCTGCTCCAGCCGCTCGAGCGTCATCGCCGGGTCGGCCAGCGCATCGGCCAGCACCGCCTCCCGCGCCTCTGTCCCGGTCAGCGTCGCGTGCTCGGGCCACTCGGTGGCTCCCTGCCGGTTGCCGGCGCAGACCCCTCCGTGCTCGATCACCGGCGCCCGATCCGGCGCCACCCGCACCAGCGCCGCCTGGCCTGAGGCGTCAACCAGCGCGATGTTGTACGACAGGTTGACCGGCACCGCCGCCACGGCCTCGAGCGCCTGCGACACGTCCGCGCACTGCTCCAGCATGTAGCGCAGCAGCAGCGTCACCGCGAAGCCGCGGCCGACCGCGCGGCGCCCGCCGAAGGCCAGCGCCACCGCCAGGCCGTCCTCGTTGACGCCGTCCAGCGCGCCCCACAGGCAGTCGCTCATTGCCATCGTGCGCCGGGTCGAGATGGTCGTCGTCAGCAGCGTCGTCTCGCACAGCGCCGGGGCATAGTCGTAGCTGCGCAGCAGCGACGGGTTGCCGTCCCGCGTCCAGGCCGCCAGCGAGCAGGCCGCCAGGAACGGCGGCGGGTCCCACAGCGACAGGAACCGCGCCTCCAGGTCGCCGCCGCCGACCAGCTCGACCAGTCCCTCGTAGGCGGGCACCAGCTCGGGGACGTGCGTGCGCACGGCGCGCAGGCAGCCGGCGTACGACGATCGCTCCTGCTCACCGTCGCGCAGGAACCAGCGCCGGTAGGCGGGCCACCACAGGTCGAACAGCTCGCGCAGCCGCTGGCCCGGTCGCTCCTCGACGACCGAGCGGAAGGTGACGGCCGTTGCGCGCGGCCCGTCGTCCTCCCCGCGGCGGGGCACATCGGCGCTCATGCCCACATTGTACTTGCGCACCCGGCCGATCAACCCCTCGACGCGGTGACCGAAAGGCTCACTAGCATGCGTCGATGCGACTCGAGGAGTACGCCGCGCACGACGGTCTGGCGCTGGCCGAGCTCGTGCGGGAGGGGCAGGTGACGCCGGCCGAGCTGGCCCATCTGGCCGTGCGCGGTGCGGAGCGAACCGAGCCTCGCCTGGGCGCGATCACAGGGTTGTACGACGATGCGGTGGAGTCGGCCGAGGCCGCGGAGCCGGGCCCGTTCCACGGCGTCCCGGTGCTGCTGAAGGATCTGTTCCACGGCGACGCCGGGCGGCCCACCGAGGCCGGCAGCCGCCTGGCCGAGGGATGGGTGGCGCAGGTGCAGTCGGAGCTGGTGCGACGCGTGCGGGCCTGCGGCATGGTGCCGGTCGGCCGCGCCACCACCTCCGAGTTCGGGGTGATGGGCACGACCGAGACGATCGCCTGCGGCCCCACCAGCACCCCCTGGAGCGGCGACCACATGGCCGGCGGCTCGAGCGGCGGATCGGGCGCCGCGGTGGGCGCGGGAATCGTGCCGATCGCGACCGGCTCGGACGGTGGCGGCTCGATCAGGATACCGGCGTCCGCCTGCGGCGTGGTCGGCCTGAAGACCTCGCGAGGCCGTGTCACCTGGGCCCCGGCCGCGGGCGAGCCGCTGCTGGGCTGGGCCGTGCACCACGTGCTGACCAGGTCGCTGCGCGACACCGCGGCCTGCCTGGACGAGCTGGCCGCGCCGTACCCCGGCGAGCTCTTCACGCTGCCGGGGCCGCCCGACGGCGGCTGGCTCGACCAGCTGCGCCTGCAGCCGGGCCCGCTGCGCATCGCCGTCTGCTGGCAGCCGTGGTCCGGCGCGGAGGTGGTGGCCGAGATCCGGGCCGCCTGCGAGGCCACCGCGACGCTGTTGTCCGGCCTCGGGCACGAGCTGGTCGAGGCCTCGCCGCAGTTCTCGTGGGAACAGTTCCTGGACGCGATGACCGTGATCTGGTCGTCCACCACCGCCCAGACCGTCGACGGGTTCGCCCAGGCGGTCGGCCGTGAGCCGAGCCCCGACAACCTCGAGCTCCCCACCTTCCGGATGGTCGAGTTCGGCCGCGCGGTGAAGGTCGGCGAGCTGCTGAACGCGATCGACTCGGCGGGGTATGTGAGCCGGCAGGTGCGCGGCTTCTTCCAGGACTACGACCTGCTGCTGACCCCCACGCTGGGAGCGCTGCCCGCCAGGCTCGGCACCTACCGGCCGGACGAGGAGCTCGAACCGAAGCAGCTGTTCGGCTCGTGGGCGCACCTGGAGTCGTTCCTGCCGGTGTTCAACGCCTCCGGGCAGCCCGCCATCAGTCTGCCGTTGCACATGAGCGAGCAGGGAATGCCGATCGGGATGCAGCTGGTCGGCCGGGTCGGGGCGGAGGCCACGCTTTTGCGCGTCGCCGCCCAGCTGGAGCAGGCGCTGCCGTGGGCGGCGCGGGTGCCGCCCTTGCACGTGTCCGATGGCTAGCGGCGACCACAGCCGCCCGGTGGTGGTCGACCGTCGGGACACGCCGCGCGGCGAGCTGGTGCTGCGCCGCGCCGGCTCCCACCACGAGGTGATCGCGAACGGTACGTTCATGATGGACACGCGCGACGGCCGCTCGGAGCGGGCGCTGGTGCGCGAGGCGCTGGCCGGGCTGGCGGACGCCCGGCTGCTGCTGGGCGGGCTCGGCGTCGGCTTCTCGCTGGACGAGGCGCTGCGCGGAGACCGCGTCTCGGACGTGGTCGTGATCGAGCTCGAGCCGGCCGTGGTCGAGTGGGCCGGCACCCACCTGCGGCGCCTCAACCGCCTCGGCGTGGACGACCACCGCGTGCGGCTGGTGGTGGGCGACCTGCGCCGGCAGCTGGGCCGGCTGGGGTGCGAGTTCGACGCTATCTGCCTCGATCTCGACAACGGGCCGGGCTGGCTGGTACACGAGAGCAACGCGGAGCTCTACAGCGACGACGGCCTCGAGTCGCTGGCGGGACTGCTGCGGCCGGGTGGCCGGCTGGCAGTGTGGGCGTCGGCGCCCGACCCGGAGTTCGAGCGCCGCCTGCGCGAGCGGTTCGCGGTGGTGCGCACCGTCACCGTCGATGTCGCCCGCGGCCCCGCCGACGTGATCTACGTGGCGTCGACAGCGAGCGCTGGCTAGCCGAAGCCGACGGCGGTTGACGCCGGCAGCGGGCTGCGCGGCAGGTCGTCGCGGGGCACGCCCAGGTTGTAGTCGGACGGCGCCACGTCGTTGGGCGTGTCCGGGTAGAACACGCTGGCCAGCGTCTGGATCTGCGAGCGTCCGCGGTCGAGCTCGAACTGGCCGCCGCCGTACATGCGGATGCCGCGTTGCTCGCAGGCCTCGATGCACTCCAGCAGGCGCCGCACGCTCCCGAAGCGCGACGGCTTGATGTTCATCCAGCGCGGATCCACCGGCAGCGCATCGACGTCGGCCAGCGAGTGGATGGGCGCGTCGAAGCTGAGGCGGTCGAGCGCGCCCGACAGCGCCTCGCGGCATGCGCCGTCCAGCGCGGCGTCCTCGATCACGGCGTCGGGGAAGCGGTCGGCCAGCATCCGGTAGAGCACCGGATCGGGAGCCACGTCCACGGGGGTGCCCGTGTAGTAGGCCTTGAAGTCGAGCACGCGCACGCGGCCGGAGGCGGCCAGCCTCTCGATCAGCGGCTCCTCCCACGTCGGCTCGGGGTCGAGCTTGAACTCGAGCCACGGGTCGAACTCGAGCCAGGGGCCGATCTCTCCCCGCGTCGAGAGCACGAAGCGCACCGGCCGCGCGTCGCGCCCGGCCGCATCGGCCAGCGACCGCCCCGCCTGCTGCAGGCCCAGGTCGAGCGCCGCGCTCTCGAACGCCCAGCGGCGGTAGTCCCGGGACGCGTCCATCTCCGGCGGGGTGCCCGGGAACAGGTCGTGGGGGTCGATCAGCTGCGACAGCTCGTCCAGGCTGTGCCGCCCGGCCAGCGGCAGGTCGGCCGGGAAGCCGTCGTGGTCGGCGGCGGTGTAGGTGACGTCCTCGCCCACGCCCGTGTGACCGGCGCCCTCCATCACAACCAGCGTTGTCACGCGGGCGAACTCGCTCGAGACCTGTGTCTGGCGCCGCTCAAGCCGGTAGTGCTCGAGGTCGATCGGCAGATCGGCAAGGCGGTCGTAGAGCACGCCGCCAGCATAGCCGCCGGCTCAGGCTGCGTTCGAGCTCTGCCGCCGGCGCGAGAGCCAGTCCGTTGCCTGCGCGGACGGCATCGGCTGCGCCAGCACGAACCCCTGCACCTCGTCGCAGCCGGCCAGCCGCAGGCGCTCCCACACCGTCATGTCCTCGGCGCCCTCCGCGACGACCCGCAGGCCGAGGTTGTGGGCGAGGTCGACCACGGCGTGCACGATGGTGGCGTCATGCTCGTTGTCGGTCATGCCAAGCACGAACGAGCGGTCGATCTTGAGCGCATGCACAGGCAGGTTCTTGAGGTAGGCGAGGCTCGAGTAACCGGCGCCGAAGTCGTCGATGGTGGTGGTCGGGCCGAGCTCGCCGATGCGCGTGACGATGGCGCGCGCGCGGGCCGGGTCGGCGGTCAGCACGCTCTCGGTGATCTCCACCTCGAGCAGCTCGGATGCCACCTTGGCCTCGTGCAGGGCCGCCTCGATCTCGTCCGGCAGCCGCACGTCGATCAGGTCGCGGGCCGAGAGGTTGACCGACACCGGCATCACGAGGCCCATGCGCTTCCAGTCGGCCACCTGGCGCAGCGCGGTCTTCAGCACCCACATCGAGAGCAGGTTGATCAACCCGCTGCGCTCGGCCAGCGGGATGAACTGGTCGGGGCTGATCATGCCGCGGTCGGGGTGCTTCCAGCGCACCAGCGCCTCGACACCGGAGATGTCCCCGGTGCGGAGGGTTGCTTTGGGCTGGTAGTAGAGACTCAGCTGGCCGCCCTCGATGGCACGGCGCAGGTCGGAGGCCAGCGCCAGCTTCTGTGAGTTGTCCGCCTCCTGCTCCCGGGTGTGCATCGCGATGCCGGTGTGGTTGCGCTTGGCCGCGTACATGGCGCTGTCGGCCCGCTGCAGCAACCCGTCGTAGTCGGCCGCGTGCAAGGGCGCCAGGGCGATGCCCATGCTGGCGTCGATCTCGAGCGTCATGCCGGAGACGAGGAACGGGCGGCGCAGCGACTCGCCGACGCGCATCGCCAGCTGCGCGGCCGTGACGGCGTCGGCCTGGCTGCGCAGGATTGCGAACTCGTCGCCTCCCAGCCGGGTGACCAGCGTGCTCTCGGTGGTGAACCCGGCCAGGCGCTCGCCGACCTGGCGCAGCAGCTGGTCGCCGGCGAAGTGCCCGAGCGTGTCGTTCACCTCCTTGAACTCGTTCAGATCCATCAGGATCAGCGCCATCGCGTCGCCGTTCAGTCGCATGATCAGGCGCTGGGCCTCCTCGCGCAGCAGCACCCGGTTGGGCAGCCCGGTGAGCGCGTCATGGCGGGCCAGGTACTCGGTGTCGAGCGCGGGCGTGGCCGGCAGGCGCGACGGCTTCCGGGGCTTGCGGGCCGGCAGCTGCGGGCGGCGCAGGTGCGGCAGCAGGCGGCCGATCGCGATCGCCATGGCGGCCGCAGCGGCCACCACCAGCAGCAGGCCCGCGATCAGCATCTCGAGGTGCGCGAGGCCGGACAGCGGCGGCTTCGTGCTCAGGCGCAGCGTCGCACCGCGGGGAAGCGCCACGGAGCCGCCGGAGCCGGAGACCTCGCCGACCCTCGTCACATGCCCGCTGCGCACCCGCAGCTCGGCTCCCGTGATCGCCCCGGAGTCGACCGCCTGCGCCAGCACGAGCCGCGCCCCGGCCGTGTCCTTGTTGTTCAGCCGGCGGCCGATCTGCCGCAGGATCGACGCCCGCTGGGCCGTCGCCTGGCCGTTTCCGCCCATGTAGTAACCGGCCGCCGAGGCACCCGCGAGCAGGCCGCCGATCACCAACATGATGAGGAAGCGCCGTAACACCATCGTGAGCGGGTATCTATCGGCGCTGCGGAACGGTGCCTGTAGGGTTGATGGATGGCGCCCGAGGAGCTGCAAACGCCGTGTCTGGTGGTCGATCTGGACCGTCTCGAGCGGAACCTGCGCAGCTGGCAGGACGCGGTGAACGCGCACGGGGTCCGTTTTCGGCCGCACATCAAGACCCACAAGACCCTCGAGATCGCCCGGATGCAGCTCGCGGCCGGCGCCGCCGGCATCACCACGGCCAAGGTCTCGGAGGCCGAGCTGTACGTCGATGCCGGCTTCGACGACGTGGTCGTCGCTTACCCGGTGGTCGCTGAGCAGGCCTGCGCGCGGCTGGCGCGGCTGGCTGCCCGGGCGCGGGTCGCGGTGAACGTCGAGAACCACGCGGCGGCCGGGCGGCTGTCGAGCGCGGCCGTGGCCGAGGGCGCCGAGCTGGGCGTCTTCGTCGACCTCGACACCGGCCTCGGCCGCTGCGGCGTGCCCGCCGGCGAGCCTGCGCTGGTCGACGCGCTGGCCGACCGGGTGCGCGAGCTGCCGGGGCTGCGCCTGCGCGGCGTCACCAGCTATCGGAGCATCGGCTATGCCGGCGGCGACGGCGACGCGGCCGCATCCGGCCGCGAGGAGGGCGAGACGGTGGTGGCGGCCGCGCGGCGGCTGGGCCTGGACGAGGCGGCGGCCGGCAGCACGCCCACCGGCCGTGCGGTTGCCGCGGTGCCGGGGGTGACCGAGGTGCGGGCCGGCACCTACGTGTTCAACGACCTGATGCAGTTGGGGAACGGCTCCGCCCAGCCGCGGGACGTGGCGCTGTGGATCCTGACCACGGTCATCAGCAGCAACCGCGAGGGGCGGGTGACGGTGGACGGCGGGTCGAAGACGTTCTCCGGCGACGTCGTGCTCGACGACGGCGGGCGCATGGTCGCTCGCAGCGTGGACGGGTCGATCGTGCTGGACGGGCTGACCGAGGAGCACGGCGTCGGTCGCACCTCACGGCCGGTGGCGGTGGGCGAGCGGATCGCGTTTCATCCCGCCCACGTCTGCACCACGGTCAACCTCAGCGACCAGCTGTTCGCGGTGCGCGACGGCCGGGTCGAGGCGGTCTGGCCGGTGGCCGCGCGCGGCCGGCGAACGTAGGTCGGACGTCAGCGCTGCTCGGCCACCGCCTGCACGGCGCGCACGATGCCCGAGTAGCCGGTGCAGCGGCAGAGGTTGCCGGAAAGCGCCAGCCGGATCTCGTCCTCGTCGGGCGACGGGTTGCGGTCGAGCAGCGCCTTGGCCGAGATCAGCATGCCGGGGGTGCAGAACCCGCACTGGACGCCGCCCTGGTCGAGGAAGGCCTGTTGCAGCGGGTGCAGGTCACCGTCCTCGCCGGCCAGGCCCTCGATGGTGACGATCTCGCGGCCGTCGGCCTGCAGCGCCAGGTACGAGCAGGAGTTGACCGGCTGGCCGTCCAGCAGCACCATGCAGGCCCCGCACTCGGAGTCGTCGCAGCCCTCCTTGGCTCCGGTCAGCCCCACCTCGCTGCGCAGCACCGACAGCAGGTTGCGGCCCGGCTCGATCGCGACCGGGTAGGCGCGGCCGTTAACCTTCAGGGTGGCGTCGTACCTCATGCTGCTCCTCCGTTGACCGCACCGTGGAGGGCGGGGCTGGCTGGGATCGGGAACCGCCCGCCGCGGGCGCGGGTGATCGCGGTGCTGATCGCGCGCCGGGTGAGCACGGCCGCCATCGCCCGCCGGTATTGGGCCGAACCGCGCACGTCGGAGATCGGCCGCGAGGCGCCCGCCGCCGCATCCGCCGCCGCGTGCACGGCGGCGTCCGAGGCGTCGCTGCCGTTGAGCGCCTGCTCGGCCTCGGCCACGCGGTGGATGGTGGGCGCCAGAGCGGTGATTGCGATGCGCGCGTCGCGGACGGTGCCGCCGTCGAGCGTGACCACCGCGGTCGCGCCAACGATCGCGATCTCCATCTGGCGGCGGTACTCGAGCCGCGCGTAGCAGCTGCCGGTTCCGTCCTTCGGGGTGGGTATGGCCAGCTCGGTCAGCAGCTCACCCGGCTCGGCCACGGTGCGGCCGGGGCCGGTGAACAGGTCGGTCAGTGCCACCCGCCGGGTGCCCGACGCCGAGCGTAGCGTGGCGACCGCGTCGAAGCAGATCAGCGGGCCGCCGGTCTCCATCGCCGGCGAGGCGTTCATGACGTTGCCGCCGATGGTGCCGGCGGTGCGGGTGGCATGGCTGCCCACGATCGCGGATGCGTCCGCCAGCGCGGTGAACAGCTCGCACGCGCTGCTCGAGGCGACGATGTCGGCGTGGGTGGCGAGCGCGCCCAGCACCAGGCCGCCCTCCTGCTCCCGGATCCCGCGCAGCTCGGACACGCGATGGATCGCGACCAGGGCGTCCGGCAGCGGCGCCTTGCCGCCGCGCGCGCCGACCACCAGGTCGGTGCCGCCCGCGATCGGTCGCGCGCCGGTGGCCATCGCCTCCAGCGCCTCGTCGACCGAGGTGGCGGCCGTGTAGCTCTGCGCGCTCATCGCTGCATCGCCTCCCACACCCGCGCCGGGGTCATCGGCAGCTGGTGCACGCGCGCCCCGGTGACCTGTGCGATCGCGTTGGCGATCGCGCCCGGGGTGGGCACGCAGGGTGGCTCGCCGATGCCCTTGGAGCCCTTCGGGCCGCCGGCGCCGGGCTTGGTCGGAGAGTCCACCCAGCCGATGTGGATCGGCGGTGAGTCGCTCGCCGTCTGCAGCTTGTAGTCGAGCAGGTGCGGGTTCAGCTGGCGCGCGTCCTCGCCCAGCAGCGAGCCCTCCAGGGTGGCCATGCCGATGCCCATGACCACGCCGCCCTCGACCTGGCCGTTGGCGCCGATCGGGTTCAGCACGCGCCCCGACTCGTGCACCGCGGCCACCTCCAGCACCCGCACGACGCCCGTCTCGCGGTCGACCTTGCAGCGCACCGCGTGCGTGATGAAGGTGGGTGCGAGGAACGACTCCATCCCCAGCCGGCCGGTGCACCCGGCGGCATCGCTGGCGGGCATCTCCGGCACCGCGTCGGCGCCGCGGCCGAGCAGCAGGGTGCTGCCGTGGGCGGCCTCGGCCAGCTCCGGGATGGTGACCGACTTGGTGGGCGACCCCTTCACCGAGACCGCGCCGTCCTTCAGCTCCAGGTCGTCGCGGTTGGCCTCCAGCTGCTCGGCGGCCAGGTCGAGCAGCTGCTCCCGCACGTCGTTCGCGGCGGCCATCACGGCGCGGCCGTTGTTGAAGGTGGTCTGTGAGCCGGACGCGCCGGAGTCGAACGGGCCGGCGTCGGTGTCCTGATACAGCAGCGAGAAGCTCTCCGGCTCCATGCCCAGGATCTCCGCCGCCAGCAGCGGCAACGCCATCACGGCGCCGGTGCCGCACTCCTGTGCGCCGGTGATGATGGTGGCCGACCCGTCACCGTTGATCTTGACGTAGGCGCCGGAGGCGATGCCGAACGACGGCCACCAGCCGACGGCGACCCCGATCGCCTCGTCGTCGGGCAGCTCCTTGCCGTAGCCGATCAGCTCGACCGCCCGCTCCAGCGTCTCCGCGGCGCCGATGTCCTCGAACACCTGCCGGGTGGGCCCCTCGTCGCCGTTCTTGACGATGTTGAGGCGGCGGAACTCGACGGGGTCCATGCCCAGCTGCCCGGCCACCGAGTCCATGTGCTGCTCGAGCGCCCAGCACGCCTGCGGGGCGGTGGGGGCGCGCACCGAGCCGGAGGGCGTGGTGTTCGTGTAGGCCAGGCTGGCGTCGACGAAGACGTTCTCGATCTTGTAGGGGCCGGCCGCCATCATCGCCGCCAGCTGCGGGAAGAACGGCGCATCGGCGCTGTAGGCGCCGTTGTCCAGGATCAGGCGGCCGCGGCGGGCAACGATGCTGCCGTCCCTGCGCACGCCGGTCTCCAGCTCGAGCACCTGTCCCTCCCGGCGGTGGTCGGGGGCGAGGAACTCCTCGCGGCGCGAGAACACCAGGCGCACGGGGCGCTGGGCGACGCGGGCCAGCGCCGCCACCTGGGCCTCGTAGTGGAACTCGCACTTGCCGCCGAACCCTCCGCCCAGGTGCGGCACCACGATGCGGACGTGCGCCTCGGGCAGCTCCAGGGTGGTGGCCACGCCGCTGCGGGCGATGAACGGCACCTGCGTCGACGACCAGATCGTGACCCGGTCTCCCTGCCACTGCGCGACCACGGCATGGGGCTCGATCGGCACGGCGTGCGACATGTCGGCGACGTAGCGCTCCTTGACGACGATGTCCGCCTCGGCCATGCCCTTGTCAGGATCGCCCTTGAGGATCGTCGAGCGCGAGCAGTCGTTGCCCTCGCGGACGACGTCCTCGGAGGCTCCGTACGACGCCCACTCTTCGTGCAGCAGCGGTGCGCCGGGCTGGAGGGCGGCCTCGACGTCGCTGACGATCTCGAGTGGCTCGTAGTCGACCTCGATCAGCTCGACCGCGCGCTGGGCGATCTCGTTCGTGAGTGCCGCCACCGCCGCCACCAGCTCGCCCTCGTAACGCACCTTGTGCTTGGCGAACAGCCGCCGGTCCTGGACGAACGGCCCGTAGCGGACGTCGGGAACGTCCTCGTGCGTGATCACGGCGAACACCCCCGGAAGCGCCCTGGCCTTGGAGGTATCGATGCGCGTGATGCGGGCGTGGGCGTGGTCGGAGTAGCGGAACTTCGCCTGGAGCATGCCGGTCATGTCCAGGTCGGCGGTGTAGCGCCCAAGGCCGGTCACCTTGTCCTTGCCGTCCTGCCGGATGAACGGCTTCTCTGCTGTGGCCAACGCGAGCTCCTTCAATCGAGGCGGGGGCTGATACTACGCGAGACGGGGCGGCCGGAAAAGCCCGGAGCCGTGCTGATGCCGTCTGTTACGAGCCGGGCGTGGCCAGATCGATGCGGGTGAAGGAGGCGCGGTCGCCGGCCTCGCGCACCGACCACAGCTGGTCGGGGCGGATCGAGAGCAGCGCGTTCTGGTCGGGCAGCGTGATCGTGGCGCCGGCCAGCCGGTTTCGCGAAGGATCGAGCTCGCGGACGCCATGGCCCGCGAGCGCCAGCCAGATCGCGCCTCCGGCGGCGGCCATGGCGGAGGCCGGTGCCGGCAGGGCGATTGCCTGCGGCGTGCGGCCGGGCGGGCCGTCGAAGCGGAGCAGCTGCGGATGGCCGTCGCGGGTGCCCGCGACCCACACGGCGCCGGCTCCTGCTGCGATCACGCTGGGGACGAGCCCGGACAGGCGCGTTGCGCCGAGCACGTGGCCGTCCCCGGCGCTGAGCGCGACGACCGCGGTCGCGGTCAGCGCCCACACCCGCCGGCTGCTGCCGGCGATCGCCAGCACGCCGGTCACGGGCGTGAGGGTGGCCCGCTCATTGTCGATGCGGGCAACGCCGCCGGCCAGCGCCGCCCAGATCTGGCCGTTGGCGACCAGCGGCGCGCAGGCCGTGGCCGGTGTCGAGCAGACGGCGGCGCCGGGCAGCGGCAGGCGCGACTGCACCTTGCCCGACCCGCGGTCGCGGAAGACCAACTCGGCGCCAGCGGGGCCGTTCACCAGCGACAGCAGCGAGCCGCCGGAGACGGCCAGCCCCAGTGCCGGGCGGACGGAGGAGAAGGTGTAGTTGACCGAGCCGTCGGTCGCCGCCAGCCGGGTGACGGAGCCGCCTGCCGCCTGGTACCAGAGGCCGCCGTTGCCGGCAGCGGCGACGGCGATGCCGTGCAGAGCCGGCGCGGTGGCGGCGACGGTGGTCGAGACGGTGAAGGCGGGCGGCCGGCGGCTGACGGCGGGAGCCGGTGCGGAGCCGCCGGAATCGCCCTGCAGCCACATCACGACCCCGATCGCGGCCGCGACCACGATCGGGAGCATCAGCGCGGCGATCGCCAGCCGGCCGGCCCGGCGGCGGTCGCGGGCGACATGGTCGCGGGAGGGCGCGCGCACGACCGCGGGGGTGGGCGGCGGGGCGGGTGGTGGGAGCGGCACGCGGCCGGTTTCGGGGTCGATCCGGAGCCCGTGCTCGGAAGGCTCACGAGCGGTCAGCAGCGCGAAGCGAGGGTCGTCGACGTGCTCGACCACCAGATCGCCTCCCGGCTCGGGCGCCCGCGCCGCGGGCGGTTCACGGGGATCCGTCACGAGCATCCACTGTACAAACGCCCTCGGCTATCGCGGCCGCAGCGGACCGGTAGGATCTGCCGCATGCATTCCTCTTACGCCCTTGACGCAAGCGATTTCGCCGTCGAACGGGACGGCAAGCAGCAGCCCCTGTCCGAGCTGTGGCCGGGCGGATACCAGCCCGGCGACCGGCTCGGCGTCGTGCTCGCCCAGCCGATGGACGCCGTCGGCTGCTCCAACCTGATCTGCGCGACCATCACGCTGTTCTACGACTACATGCGGGCCACCCTTGGCACCGGCAACTTCTTCCGCTACTGCGACACCTACCTGTTCGGCGTGGGCTGTGAGGCCGGAGACTTCAACCAGCTGGACATCTGGCCGCTGCACAAGTGGGTGACGATCCTGAACCCGACCACCGAGGCGCTGCTGGAGGCGGTCAACGACCGCAAGGTCAACCTGCTCGCGATCCCCGAGACGGGTGCGCGCTGCCGCGGCGAGGTGGTGCTCTCTACGTGGAACGCCTACCTGTCGCACGTCAAGTCGGTCGTGACCTACTCGCCGCGCACCGGCGTGGCCCGCGACTCCGACGTGCATCTGGTCGGAAACCGCGTGGTCGAGAGCTACGTGGAGCAGGCGATCTTCACCACGCCGGGGCTGGACGCCGGGTTCCAGGCCAGGCTGCGGCGGCTGCGGCGGAACATCGACCGTGAAGAGAAGCAGCCGGTCGAGGGCTACCGCACGCTGGCCGGGCCGGCGCAGGCGCGGGCGCTGCTGGGCGTGACCCAGGTGCTGCCGCCCGGCCACCAGGAGCTGACGCGGCGCGCGACCCCGACCACGATCATGCCCGTGGAGGTGCCGATGCCGGCCCTCGACGGCGACTCGGCCCCTTTTGACATCGCCGCCGCCGCGGCGCTGCAGGTCGATCAGCCGGCGCCGTCCGGCGCCTACCCCGACGGGCTGCTGCGCACGGGGTTCGACGGGATCCAGCGGCGGCTGGGCGGCACCTTCGCCGAGTGGGAGGGCTGGGACTGGATCTCGGACTTCGGCGACCCGATCGCCGAGCACCACACGGTGCGCGAGGCGGTCGGCATCTGGGACGAGTCGCCGCTGCGCAAGTGGTTCTTCAGGGGCAAGAAGGCGATGGCGGCGGTCGATTACTGCTTCACGGCCGACATGGCCGGCCTCGAGCCGGGGCAGGCGCGCTACGCGCCGTTCGTCGACGCGCAGGGCAGGATGCTGGGGGACGGCGTTGTCTTCCGCGGCGACGATCCCGAGAACGTGCTGGTGGTGACGGCGCTCGACACCGACGCCGACCACTTCCGACGGATCACCGGCGACTTCGGCATCGAGATCACGGAGCACACGATGGAGATGCCGCACCTGCAGGTGCAGGGGCCGCGCTCGCGCGAGCTGCTGTCCGCCGTGAGCGACGCCGACGTCGCCGGACTGCGGTACTTCCGGTTCCTGACGGAGCCGGTCTCGGTCTGCGGCGCGCCCTGCTATGTGGCCCGCACCGGCTACTCGGGTGAGCTCGGCTACGAGGTGTTCTGCCAGCCGGGCGATGCCGAGAAGGTCTGGCAGGGGCTGCTCGACCAGGGCGCAGCGATGGGCATCCGGCCCTACGGGCTGGCGGCGGTCGAGAGCCTGCGAATCGAGGCCGGGCTGATCTTCATCGGCTTCGACTACTTCCCGGGCGTGACGTCGCCCTTCCACGTCAACCTCGACCGCATGATCAAGCTGGACAAGGGCGACTTCCACGGCAAGCAGGCGCTGCAGGCGGAGCTCGACGCGGGCATCACGCACCGCATGGTGACGCTGGTGATCGCCGGTGAGGACTCGCCCGACTACAACACGCCGGTGCTCTCGAGCGGCCGCAACGTGGGCAAGCTGACATCGCCCAGCGCGGGACGATCGCCGACGGTGGACAAGCTGATCGCGATGGCCTCCATCGAGGCGGACCTGGCCGAGGTGGGCAGGCAGGTCGAGGTGACGCTGCCCGACGGACGGCTGGTGCCGGCGCTGGTCGACCAGTACCCGATCTACGACCCCGAGAAGTCCCGGCCCCGCTCTTAACCCGGTTCGGCGATCTGTCAAGCCCCCGCCCGGAGGGGGTGTCAAACACCGCTCCATACCCCGTGAAGCCTTCGGCACGGATTCGCCACATCCGCGGGCATCCGGGTGACAGGCGTTCGTGGCACCCGCTGGGTTTCGGGCCGTCCCGGCCTCAGAGGCAGACACGGCGGCCGTGGCATTCCGTTGCCGAATTGGCACCGGTCGGGTCGTGAAAGAATCAGGCCGGATGGGCTCGTCTGACTCCCCGATCGTCGTGATCGCCTCCGGATTCGGCGGCGTGGCCGTGTGCGATGCGATCGTGCGACTGTTGCCCAAAGAGGACACGGTGCTCCTGGCCGACCACGCCTACGCGCCCTACGCGCGCCGCCGGCCCGCCGTCGTAACCGACCGGCTGACGCGCCTGGCCGGCGACATCGTCGCCGAGCGCCGGCCCAAGCTGGTGGTGCTGGCCTCGGCCCAGGGCTGCGCCGACGCCCTCGAGCCGATCCGCGCACAGTTGGTGCCGGTGCCCGTGATCGGCATCGACGGGATCGTCCCGCAGGCTGCCGCCCGCTCGGCCTCGGGCCGCATCGCTCTCATGACGGGCACGGGCTGCCTGCGCGGTGGCCAGCTGGCCCGTGCCCTCAAGCGCGAGCGCGGCGGCGGTCGGGTGACGTGGTCGGCCGTGCCCGGTCTGCGCGAGCTGGTCGAGTACGGCCGTGACCCCGGCCCCGCCCTCGCCGCCGAGGTGGCCACGCTGCAGGCCGCGGGCGTCGACGCGATCGCGCTCGGCTGCCCGCACGCGAGCGCCGTCGCCGCGCAGGTGAAGCTGGCCGCCGGCGAGCAGGTGGCGGTGGTCGACTCGGGCGCGCTGGCGGCGGAGCGGGTGCGCAGGCTGCTGATGCGCGGCGGGCTCACCACGCCGCGACGGCGCCCCGGCCGGCGCGAGCTGATCAGCACCGATCCGGCGGCCGGTCAGGCCGGCCTCGCCACCCGCTGAAGGTCAGGCCACCCCGGTGTCGCCGGCCGGGCCCCACACGTCGCGGGCGCGCGCTCCCACGCCCAGCTCCAGCAGCAGGTCGTCGTCCAGCGTGTCGGCGTACGCGGCCACGATCTGCAGCGCCCTGATGAACTCCTGGGTCTGTAGGTTGCTGGCCAAAATCGCGTACTCGAGGGCGATCACGCCATCCTCCTCGTAGTACGAAAGCCTGCCCACCAGCAGGCTGCAGTTGCGCAGGTTGATGGCGGCCAGCGCCCTCGCGCCCGCCTCCTCGAACCGCACGCCCTGCAGCACGGGCGATTGAAACAGCACCAGCGGCTCGTCGCCGAACGAGCCCGGCCGCACCATCACGGCGGCCGTGCCGTCGCGGATCGGGACGAAGAACTCGAGCCCGTCCTGCGACGGCGTGAAGCCGATCTTGGCCCGGACCAGAATCCCGTGGATTCGCTCGGCAAGTGCGGGCAGATCTGTCATGGGGTGACTATCTCATGCACGTCAAGGCGGTGGCGGACGGTGCGTTAGAGTGCCCCGGTGCCTCGCCCATTGCGTGTCGGAGTGCAGCTCCCGGAGACCGAGCGGGTCGTCCGCTGGCCCGAGTATCTGGCCATGGCGACGGCCGTCGAGCAGGTCGGATTCGACTCGATCTGGCTCGGCGATCACCTGCTCTACGCCCCCGAGCACGGCCGCCCCGAGCGCGGGCCGTGGGAGGTCTGGACGATGCTGGCGGCGCTTGCCGCGGTGACCGAACGGGTCGCGCTCGGCCCGCTGGTGGCCTGCACGGCTTTCCACAGCCCCGGGCTGCTGGCCAAGATGGCGGCCACCGTCGATGACGTCAGCGGCGGCCGTCTGGTACTCGGCCTCGGCGCCGGCTGGAACCAGCGCGAGTTCGGCGCGTTCGGCCTGCCCTACGACCGCCGCGTGTCGCGCTTTGCCGAGTCGTTCGAGATCGTGAAGGGGCTGCTGGCCGGCGAGCGCGTCAGCATGGACGGCAGCTTCTCCCACGTTGACGACCTGGTGCTGATGCCGCCCCCGGCGCGCCGGATCCCGATCATGATCGGCTCGAACGGGCCGCGCATGCTCAGCCTGACGCTGCCCCACGCCGACTCCTGGAACACCTGGTTCGACGACTACGGCAACTCGCCCGACGGGTTCGCGGCCCTCAACCGGCGGATCAGCGAGGCGGCCGAGCAGGCCGGCCGCGACCCCGCGCAGATCGAGCGCAGCGCGTGCGTCGCGGTTGCGCTGGACGACTCCGGCGAGCGGTCGGCCGACCCCGACGCTCCGCCCGTGGCCGGCGGTGCCGACCTGGCCGCGCACCTGCGCGACCTCGCGGCGGCAGGGGCCGACGAGGCGATCCTGGTGGTCAGCCCGATCACCGAGGGCTCGATCCGCGACTTGGCCGCGGCCCTGGCACTGCTCGACGCCGGCTAGGCCGTTGCGCGGTCGCCGAAGCGGGCGATCGACCGCTCGCGTGCGCGCTCGATCTCGCGGGCGCGATCACGTGGCGGCGCGGTCGCGACCAGCTCGCCCAGCAGCCTCGACGTGGCCTCCGCGACCGCCTCGACGGCGCGCAGGAAGGCCTCCTCGTTGACCCGGGCGGGCTTGGTCATCCCGCTCACCTTGCGCACGTACTGCAGGGCCGCGTCGTGCGCGTCCTGCTCGGTGCTGGCCGGCTCGTAGTTGTGAAGTGGTCGGATGTTTCTGCACATACGTCCACTCTAGCCCGAGGTGTAGCCCGACGTTGCTAGGCTCGGCAAAGCATGCTTGCGCCCGGCGATCTGATCCCCGATCTGAGCCTCTTCGGCGTCGACGCCGAGCGGGTGCGTCTGCGCGATCTGGGCGCCGCGGTGATCGCCTTCTACCTGTACGACTGGACCAGCACCTGACGGAGTGAGCTGAGGCTCCTGCGTGACAGGAGCGCGGAGTTCCGGGAGCTGGGCGTGGCGGTGGTGGGCATCTCACGCGACAGCCCCTACTCGCACATCGAGTGGTCACGGCGGCTCAGCCTCGGCTACCCGCTGCTCTCGGACTGGAATGCCGAGGCGGTGCGGGCCTTCGGCGTCTCGCAGACCATGGACGGCCTCGCCGACACCCCTGTGCGGTCGGTGTTCGTGGTCGATGGCGAGGGCGTCGTTCGGGCCGCTCACCGCTACGGCGACGGCGAGCTGCCCGACGTCGAGCAGCTGCTGGACGAGGCGGCGGCGCTGAACCGCGCCTCCTGATGTGAGCGGGATTGGAACCGAATCGGTACGCCGGTAACGAATCGCTTGCTCGCGGGTCCATAATTCCGACATCTACGTAAAGGGAGCTGATCACCACATGACCGAGAAGGCCACCTTCGCAGCCGGCTGTTTCTGGGGCGTCGAGCATGCGTTCATGCAGATCGACGGCGTCACCGCCACCCAGGTCGGATACATCGGCGGAACCGTGGACGACCCGGACTACCGCACCGTTTGCAGCGGCCGCACCGGCCACGCCGAGGCCGTCGAGGTCGAGTACGACCCCGAGCAGGTCAGCTACGAGCAGCTGCTGGCCGTGTTCTGGGGCGAGCACGATCCCACCCAGAAGAACCGCCAGGGTCCGGACGTCGGCACCCAGTACCGGTCGGAGATCTTCGTGCACTCGCCCGAGCAGCGGCGGGTCGCCGAGCAGTCGCTGGCCGCCATGCAGACGCACCTGGGCAAGCCGATCGCGACCCAGATCACCGACGCGCCCACGTTCTGGCGCGCCGAGGAGTACCACCAGCGCTACTTCGAGAAGCACGGCCAGGTTGCCTGCAAGCTGCAGGCCCCCGCGCCCGTGACCGCTCGCGGCGAGCCGGTCGAGCAGCGCTCCGGTCGTCTGTCCGGCCTGTTCAGCCGCTCGTAAGACGAAACGGCCGCGCGGGTGGCGACATGCTCGCCCCCGCGCGGCCGGTATCGTGGGCGGCATGCTCAGCACCGGCAGCTTCGCCGTTCACATCGCCGACCTCGACCTGGAGCCCGACTCGCTCGATCCCGCGAGCATCGTCGGAGGATCGCCTCAGACCTGGAACCGCGTGGTCTGGGAGAGCGAGGACGGCCGCATCGTCCGCGGCGTCTGGCAGATCTCGCCGGGGGTCGTGGTCGACACGGAGGCGCACGAGATGTTCGTCGTGATCGCCGGCCGCGCCACCATCGCCATCGACGGCGGCAACACGTTCGACGTCGCACCGGGCGACATGGGCGTGCTCGAGGAGGGCGCTCGCTCCACGTGGACGGTGCACGAGACGCTGCGCAAGGCCTACCAGATCCTGTTGCCTGCCTCGTGAACAGCGCAGCGTGGGTCGAGGCGGAGCCACGCCCCTTCTGGCTGGACTCGCCGCTCGCTCCGGCGCCGGCCGACCCGTTCGCCGGCGAGGACAGCTGCTCGCTGGCCGTGGTCGGGGGCGGCTTCACGGGCCTGTGGGCGGCGCTGCAGGCCAAGCAGGACGATCCCGCCCGCGACGTCGTGGTGCTGGAGGCAGCGACGGTGGCTGCAGGTGCCAGCGGCCGCAACGGCGGGTTCACCGACGTGTCCCTCACCCATGGGCTGCCCAACGGCCTCAGCCGGTTCCCCGACGAGATCGACCAGCTGGAGCGGCTGGGGCGCGAGAACCTGGACGGCATCGAGAGGGCGATCGAGCGGCACGGCATCGACTGCGGCTGGGAGCGGACGGGATCGATCCTGGTCGCCCGCAGCCCGAACGAGGTCACGGAGCTGAGCGAGTTCGTGCCGGTGATGCGGGAGCACGGCTACGACTGCGACTGGCTCGGCCGCGAGGCGGTGCGCGCGCAGGTCGACTCACCCACCTACCTGGGCGGCATCTGGGAGCGGAGCGGCTCCGCCATGGTCGACCCGGCGCGCCTGGCGTGGGGCCTTCGCCGCGTCTGCATCGAGCTGGGCGTGCGGCTGCACGAGCTGTCGCCGGTGACCGCGCTGCACGAGCTGGCCGACGGCGTGATGCTGTCGACGCCGGATGGCCGGCTGCGGGCCGAGCGCCTCGTGCTGGCCACCAACGGCTTCCCGCCGTTGATCCGCGACATCCGCCGCTACGTCGCCCCCGTGTACGACTACGTGCTGGTGACCGAGCCGCTGTCGGCGGAGCGGATGTCGGCCATCGGCTGGACCGGCCGGCAGGGCCTGTTCGACGCCGCCAACCAGTTTCACTACTACCGGCTGACCGACGACAACCGGATCCTGTGGGGTGGCTACGACGCCGTATACCACTACGGCAACGCCGTCGCGGCCGATCTGGAACAGCGGCCCGCCACCTTCTCGCTGCTGTCGCGCCACTTCTTCGACACGTTCCCGCAGCTGGAGGGCGTTCGCTTCACGCACCGCTGGGGCGGCGTGATCGACACCTGCAGCCGCTTCAGCGTGATGTTCGGCCGGGCGATGAGCGGCCGCGTCAGCTACGCCGTCGGATACACCGGCCTCGGCGTCGGCGCCAGCCGCTTCGGAGCCCGCGTCGCGCTCGACCTGGTCGACGGTCGCGACACCGAGCTGACCCGCCTGCGCCTGGTGCGCAGCAAGCCGCTGCCGTTCCCGCCGGAGCCGCTGCGCTGGGCCGGGATCAAGCTGACCACGCGCGCCATGGCGCGGGCGGATCGCCGGGACGGCAAGCGCGGGCTCTACCTGCGCGCGCTCGACCGGGTCGGCCTCGGCTTCGACTCCTGAAGGTCTAAGCCAGGGCGGGGCGCCAGCGCCGCGGTCCCGGCTCGCGTGCCCGCCCGGTCTCGGTCAGCCGCTCCAGGTGCGAGATCGCCTCGACCAGCGCGAACCGCTGCTCGTGGAACCCCAGCGGCTCGTCTCGCCAGATCAGCTGCGCGGCGTCGTAGGCGGTCTCGGCGCCCTCCTCCAGGGCGGCCGCAGCAGCATCGAGGCGCTCGTCATGGTGCGCCGCGATCTCACGGGCGCGCGACGGCGCGTCGTCGATCACCGGCCCGTGGCCGGGGTAGACCCGCCGCGGCGCCAGCTCCGACAGCCGCTGCAGCGTGGCCAGGTAGCGACCCAGCGGGTCGCGCGCGGTGTCCGGCCAGCGGCCCACGTTGGGGGTTATCTCGTCCAGCAGCACGTCACCGCCGAGCAGGCGGCCGCTGGTCTCGCCGAGCAGCGCGATGTGCCCGTCCGCATGACCGGGCAGGTGCAGCACGCGGAACGCCTCGTCGCCCATGACCACCCGGTCGCCCTCGTCGACCAGCCGCGTGGGCGACGCGAGGCGCACGCCGGTGCGGCTCTCGGCCCGGGTCGAGGCGGCCGCCAGTGCGGCCGGCATGCCGTGATCGCGCAGGTAGCCCTCGAACTCGTCGTCGGAGCCCTGTTCCCAGGCGGCCACCGCCATCGCCCGGTCGAGCCGGCCCTGCACAACCTCCGGGGCGCCGCTCAGCTCCGCCAGCCCGGCGCTGGCGCCGACGTGGTCGGGGTGGTAGTGGGTCAGCAGCAGGCGCGCCACCGGCTCCGGCCCCAGCTGCGCGAGCGCCTGCGTCCACCACCGCAGCGTCGCGTCGCTGCCGAGGCCGGCGTCGACCAGCGTCCAGCCGTCGCGGCCCGCCAGCGCGTAGCAGTGCACGTGGTCGAGCGCCCACGGCAGCGGCATCGTGATCTGCACGAGTCCGGGCTCGAGCTCGGTCAGCGTCGGTTGCGGCACTTGAGTGTTCAGGGCGAGCAGCCCGTCAGCTGCTCCAGCGCGACCATCCAGCTGTCGTAGTAGGGCCGGTCGGGCTGCTCGGCGATCGCGGCCTTGAGCCGGTCGCGGAAGGCCTCCCACGGCTGGTCCGTGCTGCTGCAGGCGACCTGCGCCATCGCAAACAGCCGCGCCTGCCAGGGCTCGGTGAAGGCCTCGTCCGGCAGGTCGGTGATCACGCCGCCACTCCCTCGGTCACCTGCGGCACGGCCACACCGACCATGCAGTCGCGCGTGACCAGGTCGGCCAGGCCCTCCTCGTCCAGGTGCTCGGTGCCGTCGGGCCGCATCGGCAGCACGATGTAGCGCACCTCGGCGCTCGAGTCCCAGATCCTGATCGCGGTCGCCTCCGGCAGCTCCAGCCCGAACTCGCGCAGCACCACCCGCGGCTCGCGCACCATGCGGGCGCGATAGGGCGGGCTCTTGTACCAGACCGGCGGTACGCCCAGCACCGGCCAGGGATAGCACGAGCAGAGCGTGCACACGATCGCGTTGTGGGTGTCGGGCGTGTTCGCGACGCAGACCAGGCGCTCGCCCTCGGCGCCGCCGTAGCCCATCTCGGCGGCGGCGGCCGTGCCGTCAGCCAGCAGCCGCTCGCGGTACGCCGGATCGACCCACGCTCGCGCCACCATCCGCGCGCCTCGCCGCGGCCCGATCTCGTTCTGGAACTGCTCGACCACGGCGTCCACCGCGTCGGTCGAGATCAGCCCGCGCTCGACCAGCAGCGCCTCCAGCGCCATGGTGCGCAGCTCCGACGGTGACTTCTCGCGTGCGTGGTGGTGCCCCTCGCTCATCCCGCCTCCTCCAGGTAGGTCTCCCACAGATCGACCAGCACCGTGTGGTCGGCGCCGTCGTCGGGCCACAGGTCGGAGGCCGCGAACGAGACCGTGTAGCACGGGGCGCGGCGCTGCTCGCCCAGGTCCTCGTTCTCCGGAAGCCAGTCCGGCGCAAGCAGCCGCTCGACGACGCCGGAGACGCCGCGCACGTAGCGGGGACAGCGGTTGTGCACCGCCGTCGAGATCCGGCGCACCCGCACCGGTTGTCCGGCCGCGAAGCGATGGCCGCCCTCCGGCTCCGCCGGCGGTCGCGGCTGCATGTCTGCCAGCACCGCCTCCACCATCGCCGGATCCGACCGTTCCGGCACCCGCCCGCCGGCCCGCAGCCCCTCGATCCGGCGGTCCACGTCGGCGGGAGCAAGGACACCGCGTTCGGCCAGCATCTCCTCGAGCGCGTGCTCCCAGCGCTCGTAGTACGACGACGCCAGGTAGCGCCCGGGTTGGATCCGCTCCAGCTGCGACCGCATGCCGCCGATCGGACCGCCGGTCGCCCACAGCGTCAGCGACATGCCGAACACCCGGCCCTCCCAGCGTTCGTGGAAGGCGGGCTCGCCCGGCTCGGGCGCGACGGCGCCAAACCCCTGCATGCCGCCCATGTCATGGATGCCGTCCACGGATGCCAGACTACATCGGATGAGCGATGCCGACGATCTCGCCGACCTGCTGGCGGAGCTGACCGTCAGCCTGGTGCTGGAGCTGCATCCGGCGATCGCCGACCTGGTCATGCCGGGCCACTTCAGGCCCGCCGGGGCACCCGCCGCCGCGGTGTTCCTGCGCCCGCTCGAAGGCGAACCAACCCATCGCAGCGGCCCGCCGTCCCTGGCCGTGGCCGAGCTGGCCGCGGACGCCGCCGAGGCCGCGCACGCACGGCTGGGCTACGGCCGCCGCGAGGGCAATCCGTTCCTGCCGGGGCTGGCCCTGGCCGCGTTCTACCTGGTCGAGGCCCGGCGCAGCGGCGCGTTCGGGCTGGGGGCGCTGACCGGCGGCCGCGTGCGCGCCTATCCGCTGGCACCGGATGAAGCCAACCACGACCCGCCGCTGCTGCCGGGCACGGCCGCGATACGCGCCTGGTACCCGGTCGAGGGTGCGCCGCAGGCCTGCATCGAGCTGCGGCTCAGCCCGTCGCCGGCGTGACCGTCTCGGCCTCGCGCGATCCCGCGTCGTAGCGCCAGAAGGATGGCAGCAACGCGGCCGTGATCGCGACTCCGATCACGCACAGCACGCCGCCGGAGACGATCGATCCGCGCACGCCGATCAGCGAGGCCGCGGCGCCCGCCTCGACGTTACCGGCCAGCGGGCCGGTCGAGTAGCCGACCTGCTCGATGCCGGCCAGGCGACCACGCAGCTCGGTGGGGATGGTCTGGTTCCAGACGGTCGTCCGGAAGATGCCCGACACGGTGTCGGCCGCGCCCGCCACCGCCAGGCCGGCCAGCACCAGCGCCAGCCCGGGTGCCAGCCCCACCACCGCGATCGCGAGCCCCCAACCGGCGGCCGCGAAGCAGATGGCCGCGCCGTGCCTGCGCATCCCGCCCGTCCAGCCGCTGGTGAGCGTGGCCGCGAGGGCGCCCACCGCCGGCGCCGCGTACATCAGGCCGAGCACGCCGGCGCCGCCGAACTCGTGCGCGAAGGCTGGGAAGATCGCGTTCGGCATGCCGAAGAACATGGCCACGATGTCGACCGCGTAGGTGCCGAGCAGCACCGGCCGGGCCGCCGCGTAGCGGAGACCCTCGAGGATGCCGTGCAGGCTGACCTTGGCGCCCGCGACCGGCGGCGGCGCCGCACGCATCATCCGCAGCAGCACCAGCGACGCGACGAAGGTGGCGACGTCGAAGGCATAGGTCAGCGGTAGCCCCACCACCGCGATCAGCACGCCGCCCAGCGCCGGGCCGCCGATCTCCCCGACGTTGAACCGAAGCGTGCCGATCGCCGCCGCAGCCGGCATCTCGTCGCGGTCGACCAGGCGCTGTATGAGGGCCTCCAACGAGGGTCGCTGGAGACCGTCCAGCCCGGCCATAACGGCCGCGACCACGAACAGCAGCCACAGCTGCGGACTGGCCAGCGTCGCGTTCAGCAGCAGCACGGTCGAGGCGCCGGCGAACGACAGCTCGGTCAGGAGCAGCATCCGCCGCCGGTCGCGGGCGTCGGCCAGCGCGCCGCCCAGAAACGCGGTCACCAGCAGCGGGCACAGCTCGGCCAGGCCCAGCAGGCCCACCACCAGCGACGAGCCGGACAGCTGGTAGGCCTGGTAGGGCAGCGCCACGTAGGTCACCATCGAGCCCAGGAAGGTGATCGCCTGGGCGGCCGTCAGCAGCCGGAAGTCGCGGTGGCGCCGGAGCGGGCCGAGGTCGATGGTCAGCTTGCGGCCAGCGCCGCGGGGCGCGTCGGGCTCCGTCGCCGTCTGCGGCAGCGGCGGCATGGGCGAGAGCCGCTCCGCCTCATGCTGGCCGTGGCCGTGCTCGTCGTTGGGAGGCTCCTCGGGCACGACCGGGGAGGATAGTTACCATGCGGCGATGCTGACCGACCGCTTCCAGCAGGCGCTGATCTATGCCGCCCAGGTGCACGACGGCCAGTCCCGCAAGGGCGGTGAGTCGATCCCGTACCTGGCCCACCTGATGTCGGTGGCGGCGCTGGTGCTGGAGAACGGCGGCGGCGAGGACGAGGCGATCGCGGCGCTGCTCCACGACGCGATCGAGGATCGCGGCGATCGCACCAACCTGGAGGAGCTGCGCCTCCGCTTCGGCGATCAGGTCGCGTTCATCGTCGATGCCTGCAGCGACACCGACCAGCTCCCCAAGCCGCCCTGGCAGGGGCGCAAGCAGGCATACATCGATCGCATGCAGACCGCGCCGGTGGCCGTGCTGCGGGTGGCCTGCGCAGACAAGGTGCACAACGCCCGCTCGACGCTCAGCGACCTGCACGTGTACGGCGCCGCCACCTGGAGCAAGTTCGGCAGCACGGTCGAGCAGCAGCTCTGGTACTACCAGACCCTGTCGGAGCTGTTCTCGCGGCGGCTGCCGGGGCCGCTGTCGGACGAGCTGGCGCGGCTGGTGGCGGAGATCACGGAACGGTCCGCCGCAAGCATCTAGCCGTGACCGGGGAAGTGGTGGTGGGTGGCGACCCGACGGTCGGCGTGCACGAGGTCGGCGAGCGTGCCGTGGCCGAGGCGCTCCAGCCTGGTCGCGAGGGCGAGGAACACCTGCGCGGTCGTGAGCGCGTCGCCCATCGCCTGGTGGGGGTGGTGGCTGGGCAGGCCCAGCTGCTCCGTCAGCGTCAGCAGCGGCTTGTAGCCGGGATCGGCGCCGTCGGCAACGACGCCGTGCAGCCGCCACAGCATCGCGGTGTCGATGATGCCGCGGGGCAGCCGCCCGCCCGCCTGCCGCAGGGCCGGGCCCAGGAAGGCGCGCTCGACCCAGGCCGCGTGGGCGATCGGCGTTCGGCCGCTGATCGCCTCGGCCAGCGGCGCCAGCGCCTCTGCCAGCGGAGGCGCCGAGTCAAGGTCGTGGGGCAGGATCCCGTGAATCTCGACCGGCCCGGTGCGCCGCCCCGCGGTCGGCTTGACCATCCCCTGGACGGCACCGGCGACGCGGATCCGGCCGCCGTCCAGCGGGACGGCGCCGAATGCGATCACCTCGTCGGTCTTGGGGTCGAGGCCGGTCAGCTCCACGTCCACGCACAAGAGCGCGGCGTCGCGCCAGGAACGCCGCCTCATAGCGCCGTCAGGCCGAACTCGTTGGCAAGGCCGCGCTGCACCTCTGCCACCGCCCGGAATGCGTCCTTCAGGTAGCGGCGGGTGAGCGGGGCCAGCTCGCGCGGGTCGATCGAGTCGTTCGGTTTCGCTCCCCGCCGCAGCGCGTCGATCTGGCTCTCCATGCGCAGGTCGGTGAACAGCTCGAACGCGACCTGCAGCGTCGACGCCGTGCGGCCGTCGAGCGTGCCGGCCCGTTCCGCCGCGTCCAGGCGCGCGGCGGTGGAGGTCTCCGACGAGCCCGCCGACATCGCCGCCCAGCGGGCGATGTCGACGACGGGCAGCAGCCCGCCGGACTTGATGTCGAGCGTGCCGCGCCGCTCGCCATTGTGCTCGACCACGAAGTCGCGGAAGAAGCCGGTGGGCGGCCGGTCGCTGAGCGCGAACAGGCCCAGCCGCCGCAGCAGCTGGGGATGGTGCCGGGCGCCTGCGAACACGTCCCCGACGGCGCGCCAGCCCGACTCGGCCGTCCACACCGGCCGGCCGTCGGTCATCAGCGACACCAGGATCAGCGCCTTCTCCTCGGTGGGATCGTCCAGCCACGAGCGCGCGGCTGACAGCCACGCCCCCTGTGAGCGCAGGAACAGCGGCTTGCAGGCGACGGCGCCGTGGGGGCAGCGCGGTATCCCGCAGCGCTCGAGGCCGGCCACCACCTCGGCGGCCACGCGCGCGAGCGACTCTCGCACCGCCGGGTCGTCGCCTTCGCCCTGCCAGGCGATCGCGCTGTCCTGGTCGGAGCTGGGGAACGCCTCGCGCCGGGCCACGCTGCCAAGCGACAGCCAGGTGAACGGTGTTACGTCGGGATGCCCTTCCATCACCAGCTCGATCATGCGGCGGGTGAGCGCGTCGTAGACGGTGGCAATCACCCGTGAGATGGAGGCGGCGGCAATCTTGGCGTCGTGCAGACCGATGATGGTGTCCGACAGCGGCGCCACGGCGGCCGCCAGCTCCTCAACGGTGGTCGCCGCCGTGATCGCCCTGCGCAGGAGGAAGGGGGTGCGCGTCTCCACGGCCATCAGGTCGGTGTCGGAGATGACGCCGATCACACGGCCGGATGCGTTCACCACCGGCAGGTGGCGGACGCCGCGGTCGAGCATGTCCAGCAGCGCGTCGGCGCCGGTGACGTCGTCGGCGATGGTGGTGGCCGGGGCGGTCATCACCTGCGACACCGGGGTGTCGGCGGGCACCCCAGCCGCCACCACGCGCTCGCGCAGGTCGCGGTCGGTGACGATGCCGAATCCGTCCTCGAGGTCGACCAGCACAGCCGACGAGCTGGCGTCGACCATGCGCCGGGCAACCTCCTGCACCGTCGCGGCGGGAGCGGCGATCACCGGGTCACCGCGCAGCAGGCGGCTGACCGGGCGGCGGGCCGGGTCGACCACGGCGATCGCCAGCGGATCCAGCTCGCGCTGCAGCATCTCGTAGCGGCCCGCCAGCGAGCGGGCCGCGAACCGCAGCGCGGCCGGCCGGGCCAGCACCGGGCGGATCGCCTCGGCCGGCAGGCGGTAGAGCAGCGAGTCCTCGGCTGCGCGCACCGCCAGCGCCGTCGGCCACTCCGACAGCAGCGAGGCGTGGCCGAACATCTCGCCCTCCGACAGCATGTCCACGACCCGGTCGCCGTCCAGCAGCTCGACGGCGCCGCGCCGCACCACCCAGGCCACGCCGGGAGTGGTCACCGCCTGCTCGAGCACCATGGTTCCGGCCTCCACGAATTCGATCTCGCAGGCCGCTGCCACCTCGTCCAGCTCCTCCTCGCTGAGCGTGTCGAAGGGCGGGTTGTCGCGCAGGAATTCCGCGATCTCATGCATGTGGAGGACGATCCTAAGGTTCGGGAACCGTAAATGTTTTTCGCGGGTGATTGACGCGGCGCGCACGCTTCGCTACCCCGAGCCTACGGAGTTCATCGGTTGAAGGGGGTCAAACGATGATGAAGTCCCAGACAGTGTCGACGACCGTGGCGATCGCGCCGCCCGCCGGCATGCGAAAGTTGAGCGGCACGATGGCGGTTCGCCGCATCGTTCCGCGCTGAGAGCGGGGGCCGAGCTTGGGTCGCGCACGGGGGACGTGCTAGCGTCAACCCGTGCGCGATTCCAGATATCACGGCGGTTTCGACCATCCCGTCCGAGCATTCCTGATCGGCGTCACGCTGCTGGTGCTGCTGTTCGGAGGGTTCGCGGTCGGAATCGAGGCGGGCAAGAACCCGATCGAGCAGACGCGTGCGGCCGTCCGCGTCGTGACCACGAAGGGCCACGTTCGGACGATCAAGGTCGTGGAGCCCGTCGTGCGCACCGTGATCAACGGCCACACCAGCGTGGTCAGGCTGCCCGGAACGGTGCACCGGCAGGTGGTCGGCGGCAAGACGGTCTACATCTTTCGCGGTAGTGTGATCGACCCCGCCTCAACCGCCGACACCAGCCTCACCAACAGCGCCACGACCTTCTTTATTCCGACAACGGTGACGGAACCTGTAACGGTGACCGACACGGCGCCCGCGTCGACCGTGACGGTGACGGTGACGGAGACCGCACCGCCGCCGTCGTCGACCGACTCCTCCGGCACCACCCAGACCGGTCCCTGACCCGCCGGCGGCTACGTGCCAACCTTGCCACGACCTGTTGCGGGTTTCCCCGCGACCTTCGTCGACGGCGAAGCGGTGTTTGACTCCAACAGTTAGGCTTTTCGCTTAGCTGAGCCAATCGCCAGTCACAACGGGCGTGACACCCGTCAAGAATGGGTGCCGGAATGCCGCGGCGGCCAGGTGTTTGACACCAGCTCCGCGCCCGTGGGGAGCCTTTCGCAGCTCCTACGGGCGGTAGGCGTGGAGCTCGGGGCCGTGGCGCTTGAGCCAGGCCTGCGCGACGCGGCGGGACGGGTAGGCCTCGTCCACCAGCTGCCAGAAGCGACGCGAATGGTTCATCTGGTGGAGGTGGCACAGCTCGTGGACGACCACGTAGTCGGCGACCCAGGCAGGCGCCATCACCAGCCGCCACGAGAACGAGAGCGTGCCGCGGGTCGAGCACGAGCCCCAGCGTGAGCGTGGGTCGCCGACCCGGATCCGCGACCAGCCGCTGACCTCGAGCCGGGCCGCCTCGCGCTCGACCGTCTCGGTCAGCATCCCCCGCGCCTGCCGCCGGTACCAGGCCGCCAGGTCGCCCGCGAGAACCGGCCGCGGCTCCCCGCCCAGCCAGGCAACGCCGTCGCGCTGCAGGCCCAGCGAGGGCTCCGGCTCGGCCGCCCGCCGCCGCTCGATCCATTCCCGGTGCTCCGCCACGAAGCCGTCGATCCACGCAGCCGAGGTGCCCGGCGGCACCACCACCTCGACCGGCTGGTTCGGCGCCACCACGATCCGCGCCCGGCGCACGCGGCTCGACTCGCGGATCAGGAGAGGCGGCGTCATCGCTCGAGACTACCCATAGACTCGGCCGATGCGACGGCTCCTGATCCTGCTCTACGCGCTGATCTTCGTGGACGAGGTGGTGCTGGTGTCGCTGGTGCCGCTGCTGCCGTCCTACCGCGACGCCTTCTCCCTGTCGGGTTTCGAGTCGGGAGTCGCCCTCTCGGCGGCGAGCCTGGCGATCGTCGCCGGTGCCATCCCCGGTGGAGTCGCCGGCGACCGGCTCGGCCACCGCCGCGTCACGCTCGCGGCCGGCCTGCTGCTGGCCGGATCCTGCCTCGGCCAGGGCCTCGCCGTCGGCCTCTGGACGCTGGTCGCGGCCCGGCTCGCCTTTGGCGTCGCCTCGGCCGTGATCTGGTCGGCCGGCCTGTCGTGGCTGTCCGACTCCGCGGGCGAGGATCGGCCGGGAGCCGTCGGCGCCGTGATCGCGGTGGCGGGCCTGGGCGGGATGGTCGGCCCGGTCTTCGCCGGCGTCCTGGCCGATCGTGTCAGCCGTGGTGCGCCGTTCCTGATCCTGGCCGCCGTTACGCTGGGGCTGGTGGTCGCGCTCGCCTTCGCCGAGCACGGCAGCGAGGGCCGACACGAGCAGCAGCTGCGGCTGAGCGCCGCGCTCGGCCTGGCCCGCCGCAACCCGCTGATCGCGGGCGCCGTCACCCTGATGCTGCTGGGCGGCTTCTCGGACGGCGTCGTGTTCCTGGTCGCCCCGGCCCAGCTCAGCGACGCCGGCCGCTCGACCGCCACCATCGGGCTGATCCTCTCGATCGGCTCGGCCGTGTTCATCGCCTGCAGCGCGCTGGCGGCGCGCACCGGCAGGTGGACGGTGACCCTGGTCGCGGGCGCCATCTGCACCGCCCTCTCGGCCCTGGTGCTGCTGCCGGTGCTCGGCACCAGCACGTCGGCGGTCGTGGCCGGCATGCTGATCGTGCGCGCCGCCCCGCTCGGCTTCATGTACGCGGTTGCGCTGCCGCTGGGCGTCCGCGGCGCGCGCAACGCCGGGATCGGCGTCGGCGCCGTCAACGGCATGACCGCCTTCGCCTGGGGCGCCGCCAGCTTCGGCGGCGCGATCGTCGCCGGCGCCGGCCTCGACCAGCCCGGCCCGAGCGCCGTCTACGGCTTCCTGACGGCCTGCTGCCTGGCCGCCACGGCCTATCTGCTGGCGCTACGCCGCCGCTAGCCCCCCGGTCGGCGGTGCGGATTACCGCACCTGCGGACACCTGCTCTCCGCATGTCGCAGAGCGCGCCCTTCGGTCAGGCTGCCGGCAGTCAATCCAATCCGAAGGGATTCTCAGTCATGTCTTTCAGTCCACCACGCAAGAACCTGGCCGCCCGGATGGGCGGCTGGAGTGCCAAGCACCGTTGGACGGCCTTGGGACTCTGGATCGTGTTCGTGATCGCCGCGGTTGCGATCGGAATCGCAGTCGGGCAGGTCAACGTCTCGAACGCCCGCCTCGGCGACGGTGAGTCGGGGCACATCAACCGCGTCATCGACGACGCCAACTTCACATCGCACGCGCACGAGATGGTGCTCGTGCAGTCACAGAACCTGACCGCGAAGGACGCCGCGTTCCGCTCGGGCGTCACCAGCGTGATCGCCAAGGTCGGCAGCTACGACCAGGTGATCAAGGTCGAGAACCCGTACTCGAAGGCCTATCCGGGCCAGATCACCAAGGACGGGCACTCGGCGCTGGTGCGGTTCCAGATCTCGGGCGACAGCGAGACCGCTCCTGATCGCATCCAGCCGGTGATGGACGGTGTCGCGTCGCTGCGCGCCGCCAACCCGGATCTCTCGATCCGCGAGTTCGGCGAGGCATCGGCCACGCACGTCCTCAACGACAAGATCAACGCCGACTTCGCAAACGCCCGCAACGTCTCCCTGCCGCTGACCATGATCATCCTGTTGATCGCGTTCGGCGCGCTGGTTGCGGCCGGTATCCCGGTGCTGCTGGCGTTCTCGGCGGTGCTGGCCACGTTCGGCCTGAACTCGATCGTCAGCCACGTGATTCCAACGGTCGACGTCGCCCAGGAGGTCATCCTGATGATCGGCATGGCGGTCGGCGTCGACTACTCGCTGTTCTACCTGCAGCGGGAGCGGCGCGAGCGACTGGCCACCAAGCCGGCCGACACGGCCGCGATCTCAGCGGCCAAGCAGGCGCTGCGGGCCGTCAAGCGCTCCGGCGACGCCGAGGCTGTCGTCTCGGCCAAGCAGTCGGTGCGCGAAGCAAAGCAGCAGTCCATGCAGAATCGCCGCAGCGCGCTCGAGATGGCAGCGTCCACCTCGGGTCAGGCGGTGCTGATCTCCGGCTTCACGGTCATGATCGCGATGGCGGGCATGCTGATCTCCGGCGATGCCACGTTCGTGGCGCTGGGGGTTGCCTCCATGCTGGTCGTGGCGGCCGCCATGGTCGGTTCCCTGACCGGCCTGCCGGCCGTGCTGTCGCTGCTGGGCGACCGCGTCGAGCGTGGGCGCGTGCTGTCCTGGTTCACCTATCCCGTTCGCAAGGCTGCGGGTACCGGTAACCGTGTCTCCACTCGCTCCGCGTCCGGCCAGGGCCGGATCTGGGCGACCATCCTCGACCGAGTGCTGCGTCGCCCGGTCGTGGCCGTGGTCGTCGCCGGTGGCCTGCTGGTCGCGCTGGCGCTCCCGGCTCTGACCATCAAGACCGAGACGCCGACGTTCAAGTTCCTTCCCCCCAACCTGGAGGTTGTGAAGACGTACAACGCAGTCCAGAAGGCCTTCCCCGGCAAGGGCGATCCGGCCACCGTCGCGTTCAAGACCGGCAATGTCAACTCTCCTGAGGCGCGGCAGGCGATCGCCGACTTCAAGAAGGCGGCCGTCGCCACCGGGCAGGTCAACCTGCCGATCGACGTCACCACCAACCCGGCCGGCACCGTGGCCGTGATGACGGTGCCGATCCAGGGCGACGGCGCCAACGCCGCCTCCCAGCAGGCCGTCCGCACGCTTCGCGACCGGGTGATCCCGGCCACGATCGGACGCGACCTGCCCGGCGCCGACGTCGGCGTCACCGGTGATACCGCCTCGTCGATGGACTTCAACAGCCTGATGAAGGTGCGCACCCCGATCGTGTTCGCGTTCGTGCTGGGGCTGGCGTTCCTGCTGATGCTGGTGACGTTCCGGTCGATCGTGATCCCGATCAAGGCGATCCTGCTGAACCTGCTGTCGGTGGGCGCCGCGTACGGGGTGCTGGTGCTGATCTTCCAGCACGGCATCGGCCAGTCGCTGCTCGGGTTCCACTCGACCGGCACCATCGCCAACTGGCTGCCGCTGTTCCTGTTCGTGATCCTGTTCGGGCTCTCGATGGACTACCACGTGTTCATCCTGAGCCGGGTCAAGGAGCTGGTGGACAACGGCATGGCGACCGAGGATGCCGTCACCGAGGGCATCAAGGACACGGCCGGCACGGTCACCAGCGCGGCGATCGTGATGGTCGGGGTGTTCGGCCTGTTCGCCACGCTGTCGGTGCTCGACGTCAAGCAGCTGGGCGTGGGCGCGGCGGCGGCGGTGCTGATCGACGCCACCGTGATCCGGGGCGTGCTGCTTCCGGCCACCATGAAGCTGCTGGGCGATTGGAACTGGTACCTGCCCAGCTGGCTGGAGTGGCTGCCGACGCTGACCTCGCACGGCTCGGTCGCGCCGGACAGCGGTACCCGCAGCCCGATCGACGGCGAGCCGGTCACGGCCTAGCGTCCGCCGGTGCAGAGGCCCGGTCGCTCCTTCGGGGCGGCCGGGCCTTCGTGCGCGTGATCCCCGGGGGGATAACCGCACCCATCCTTCAGGCAAACCGTATCGAGCCGGGACGCCGCTGGTGACACGCTGCAGGCATGATCCTCGCAGCACCAACCCAGCGCCCGATCAGCTCGATCGTCAACCGCATCGGTGCCTGGCTGCCCCGTGGATGGGGCGACCTGGCCCGCCAGCTGGCGATCTTCGCGCTGTTCGACCTGCTCTACGAGACGACGCGCACGCTGGCCGTCGGTGACCGCGCGGTCGCGCTTCGCCACGCCAACGACATCGTCTCGGCCGAGCGCTCGCTGGGGATCTTCCACGAGCTCGACGTCCAGCACTTCGCGGCCACGTCGCCGCACTTCGTGCAGGCGGTCGCCAACTGGACGTACTTCAACTGCCAGTTCACGATCAGCTTCGGGTTCCTGTTCTGGGTCTACCTGCGGCGCAATCACGCGTTCCCGCTGGTGCGCAACGTGTTCATCGTTGCCAACGCGATCGGCCTGGCCGCCTACACGCTCTACCCGGCGGCCCCGCCGCGGATGCTGGGCTCGCTCGGCTTCGTGGATACGCTCAACGAGACGGCCGTCAACCACCACTCCGGCCTGATCGCCTCGCTGTCCAACCCGTACGCGGCGATGCCCAGCCTGCACACCGCCTACGCCCTGATCGTCGGCAGCTCCGCCGTCCTGCTCGTCCGCACCCGGGTGCTGCGCGTGCTGTGGGCCTTCTACCCGGCGCTGGTCGTGTTCTCGATCGTGGCCACCGCCAACCACTTCTTCCTCGACGCGGCCGGCGGCGCCGGCGTGGCGATGCTCGCCGCGCTCGCCGTCTACGCGGCCCACACGCGCAGCCGGCGCCTTGCGGCTGTGCTGGTGGCGGCGCCGGTCGCGTCGTTCCTGGTCTACCGCTTCGCCGGCCGCGCCGGCCAGGCCGCCGACACGCTGGCGGCCGTGGCCCTGGGCACGCTGGCGCTGGCGATGGCCGCCAACCTGGTGTCGGTCTGGCTGAAGGCCGCCGTCTGGCGCCGCACCCTGGACGCGGTCGACGACGCCCCCCGGCTGACGACGCGCGACCTGCTGCCCAGCGTCTTCATCGGCTTCCTGTTCAACACGGTGCTCGTCGCCCGGCTGGGCGAGCTGGTGCGGGTGGCGGTGCTGACCCGCCGCATCCGCCGCTCAGGATCGCAGCTGCCGGTGACCGCGGTCGCCGGCACGCTGGTGGCCGAACAGATCGTGCTCGGCGCGGCGCTGGTGCTGATCGGCGCGGGACTGGCGCTGACGATCGTCGACCTGCCCGCGTGGGCCGACTCGACGCTGATGGTTCTCGGCGCCCTGACCGGTGGCGCCGTGATCGCCGGGATCCTCGCCAGGCGCGCACAGCCGACCTTTCCCTCTCGGCTCACGCGCCTGGCGGGCCCGGCACGGGAGCTGCGCCGGAGCCTGCGGATCATGCGCGATCCCCGGCGCCTGGCCGCCGCGCTGGCTCTGGGTGTCGGCTCGTGGGCGGCGCAGATCGCCGGCATCTACTGGACGCTCGACGCGTTCGGCCTGCCCCATACGATCACCTCGGCCTCGGCCGTGTTCATGGTGTCCACGCTGGTCGGCGTGGTGCCGCTGATGCCCGGCAACGTGGGCGTCTTCCAGCTGGCGGTGGCGGGCGTTCTGGTCTCGTCGTTCGGGATCTCGGCCGCCTCCGGCGCCGCGTTTGCGATCGGCCTGCAGGCCACCGAAGTCTTGCTGGGTGCCGGAATCGGGGCGCTGTTCCTGCTGGCCGAGGGCGCCTCCTTCACCGAGCTGCGCCGGGCCGCTCCGGCCGCGGCGGCCGTCACGCCGTGCGAGGCGGACGACCGGCAGCTGGCCTACGCTGCCTAGATGGTTCGAACAATCGGCTGGGGTGTGGCGGCCGTGGTCAGCGCGGTGATCCTGACGGTCGCCGGCTGCGCCGCCGCTGGCGGAGCCAGCAGTGCGACGTCGTCGACATCGCCGCCGCCGTCGGCCGCGGGCACCAGGCCGCCCCCGACCACCACCACGATCACCGACCCCGTGCCGACCACCACCGCGCCGCCGCCGGCACCGCCGCGGCCGTCGGCGCCGAAGCCGGCGATCACCCAGGACCGCATCAGCTACGGCGCGAAGCGACGCGCCGAGATGGCCGGCTACGCGTACCGCCACTACGGGGTGCGCAGCTTCCGTCTGCACCCGAAGCTGATCGTCTTGCACTTCACCGACAGCGGGCCGGGCTCCTACCCCGGCGTGCACGCGCTGTTCAACGCCAACGCGCCCAACGGCGGCGAGCTGCCCGGCGTCTGTGCGCACTACGTGGTCGACCAGGACGGCACCATCTACCAGCAGGTGCCGCTCGACATCATGTGCCGGCATGCGATCGGCGTCAACGACCACGCGATCGGCATCGAGATGATCCAGCAGCAGGGCATCTCGTCGCACTGGGCCGACCAGCAGATCCTGCACCGCCGCCCCCAGATCCGCAGCGTGCTGGCGCTGGTGCGCTGGCTGCAGGGCCGCTTCCACATCGCCCAGAAGAACGTGATCGGCCACTCGATGGCCAACGACTCGCCCTTGTTCCATGACCGCGAAGGCTGGCGCAACGACCACACCGACTGGCAGGCGCAGGACGTGCGTGAGCTGAGGCGGCGCCTGTAGCCTGAGCGGCGTGATCCTCGCAATCGACCAGGGCACCACCGGCACGACCTGCCTCGTCGTCGATGACGACGGCCTCGTACGCGGTCGCGGGTCACGTCCGATCGAGCAGCGCTACCCCCGGCCGGGCTGGATCGAGCACGACCCTGAGCAGCTGTGGAGCAGCGTCATTGAGTCGGCTGCGGATGCGCTTGCGGCGGCCGGCCTGTCGGCCGCCGACATGCGCGCGATCGGCATCACCAACCAGCGCGAGACCACGGTTCTGTGGGACCGGTCGACCGGCCGCGCGGCGGCCGACGCGATCGTGTGGCAGGACCGCCGCACGGCCGCTGCCTGCGCGGATCTGCCGGCCGGCCTGATCCGCGAGCTGACCGGCCTCGTCCCCGACCCCTACTTCTCGGCAACCAAGCTGGCCTGGCTGCTCGAGCACGCGGTCGATTCGCCCGAGGGGCTGGCGTTCGGCACCGTGGACAGCTGGCTGATCTGGAAGCTGACCGGCGGCGAGGTGCACGCCACCGACCCCACCAACGCGTCGCGCACCATGCTCTGCTCGCTGGAGACGCTTGGCTGGGACGACCGCCTGCTCGACCTGTTCGGCGTGCCGGCCGACCTGCTGCCGGAGATCCGGCCGTCCAGCGGCATGTTCGGCGAGGCCCGGCTGCTGGGAGCGCGGCTGCCGGTGATGGGCGTGGCCGGCGACCAGCAGGCGGCGCTGTTCGGTCAGGCCTGCCTCGAGCCCGGGCAGGCCAAGGTCACCTACGGCACCGGCAGCTTCCTGCTGGTGAACGACGGCGAGCGCCGCGACCCGCCACCGCACGGCCTGGTGCGGACGGCCGCCGCGCAGCCGGGGGTGACGGCGCTCGAGGGCTCCGTGTTCGTGTCCGGCGCGGCCGTCCAGTGGCTGCGGGATGGGCTCGGGATCCTGGCCGACGCCGGCGACAGCGGCCGGCTGGCCGCCTCGCTGGACGGAAACGACGGCGTCTACTTCGTGCCGGCCCTGGCCGGACTGGGGTCGCCCTGGTGGGACGCCGACGCGCGTGGGCTGATCACGGGCCTCACCCGCGGCAGCACGCGCGCCCACCTGGTGCGGGCGGCGCTGGAGGCGATCGCCTACCAGGTGCGGGACGTGGTGGATGCGATCCCGGGAGGGGTGACCGCGCTGCGTGCCGACGGCGGGGCGGCCGCCAACGGCTGGCTGATGCAGTTCCAGGCCGACCTGCTGGGCGTGGCCGTGGAGGTGGCCGTGGAGCGGGAGATGACGGCGCTGGGCGCCGCCGCGCTGGCGTCCGGCCAGCCGCCGGCGCCCGCCGTCGGGATGGTCTGCGAGCCGCGCATGTCGCGCGACCAGGCCGACGCGCAGCACCGCGACGGGTTGGTCGCGGTGCAGCGCGCCCGGAGCGCCGCTCCCCGCGAGCGGAGATCGATTGCCGGCTCGCCGGCGGGGACTGGCTGGTCGGACTTGACGTCCTTGGGGATGAACAACAGCGTCGCCACCAACCCGATCAACGCCAGCCCGGCGCCGACCAGGAAGGCCACGTGAAAGCCGTCCACGAGCGCGTTGGGGATCAACGCCAGGTTCTTCCCGTGGTCGCCCAGGTACGAGTCGTACCTGGTGAACGTGATCGTCGACAGCACCGCGACGCCGAGCGCGCCGCCGACCTGCTGCGAGGTGTTGATCAGGCCGGAGGCGATGCCGGCCTCGTCGTGGGTGACGCCGATCAGCGAGGCGATCTGGACGGGCACGAACGAGAAGCCGAGCCCGATCCCGGCCAGGATGAAGCCCGGCGCCAGGTCGGTCGCGTAGGAGCCGTGCACCGACACCTGCGAGAACCAGACCAGGCCCGCCACCAGCAGCACCATGCCGGTGATCAGCACCGACCGCACGCCGATCCGCGTCACCAGCGCCTGCGATGCGCCGGCGGCGACGATGATCACCGAGGCCACCAGCAGGTAGGCCACGCCCGCCTTCAGGGCGGAGTAGCCGAGCACCTGCTGCATGTACAGCGACAGCAGGAAGAACATCGAGAAGATCGCCGCTCCCAGCAGCAATCCAACGATGTTCGCGCCGGTCAGCGACTTCAGGCGGAAGATCGAGAACGGCAGGATCGGGGCCTTCGCGCGCAGCTCGACGGCGACGAAGCCGGCCAGCAGCACGGCGGCGCCGGCCAGCGAGCCGAGCACCCTGCTCGACGTCCAGCTGTACGTGTCGGTCGTGACCAGCCCGTAGACCAGCAGCGTCAGCCCGGCGGTGACCAGGATGGCGCCCGCGATGTCGAGGCTGCGGCTGCCCAGTTCGACGCGGCTCTCATGCAGCACCCGCTGACCGGCCAGGATCACGATCAGGCCGATCGGCACGTTCAGGAAGAAGATCCACTCCCAGCCGACCTGGTCGGTGAGGATGCCGCCCAGCAGCACGCCCACGGCGCCGCCCGTACCGGCGATGGCGCCCCATATGGCGAGAGCCTTGTTCCGCTCCTCGCCCTCGGAAAACGTGGTGGTGAGGATGGCCAGCGCGGCCGGTGAGATCACCGCGGCGCCCAGGCCCTGGATGGCGCGGAACACGATCAGCTGCGTGTCGGACTGGGACAGGCCGCAGGCCAGCGACGCGGCCGAGAACAGCACCAGGCCGCCTATGAACAGCCGTTTTCTGCCGAGCAGGTCGGCGATGCGGCTGCCCAGCATCAGGAAGCCGCCGAAGGTCAGGGTGTAGGCGCTGACGACCCACTGCAGGTTGGCGTCGGAGAAGTCGAGCGCGTTCTTGATGGTGGGAAGCGCGACGTTGACGATCGCCACGTCGAGCACCACCATAAACTGGACTGCGCACAGCAGCACCAGTGCCAGCCATTTTCGATCACTGTCAGGACTCATCAAACCATCTCCAAACTCGGAGTCGTGTTAGGATAGGATACAATACAGTGGTGTATCAAAACCTTCCGGCCGTGTCAAACTTCGAGTGATGGATGCGATGTCTGATCTGACAACAGCTGCACAGCGCCGCCCCCCGGGGCGGCCGCGCAACGAGGAGGCGGACCGCGAGATCATCGCCGCCACCCTGCGGCTGCTGCCCTTGGAGGGCTACGACCGGCTCTCGGTGGAGGCGGTGGCAGCCGAGGCGGACGTCACCCGCGCCACCATCTACCGGCGCTATCCCAGCAAGGCGGAGCTGGTGTGCGCCGCTTTGAGCGCCTATCCGGACGACGCGAGCGTGGGCGATCTCGCCGATGTGCGGGCCTACCTGGTGACGCTGATGGCGGTGTTCCGAGCGGGGATCCAGGCCTGCGACGGGGTCGCCATCTGCAGCTCGCTCTACCTGAACCGTGAAGAGCACCCGGAGATGCTGGAGGAGTTCCGCCGCGCGGTGGTGGAGCCGCGCATGGAGCGGATGCGCTCCGTGCTCGAGGCGGCCGCGGCCGCCGGCCACGTGCGCGAGGGCATCGACGTCGAGATGGTCGTCACGATGCTGTTCGGGGCGGGCATCCAGCGCGTGCTGACAGGCGGCACGCTCGACGACGCCTGGCCCGAGCGGGTGGTGGCGGCGGCGTGGCCGCTGCTCGACCCCGCCGGCTGTTAGCCTCAGCTCCAGAGCCACGCAGCTCGTGGAATCAATCATCTAGTCTCGGGACATGCCCGCCCCGCGCTCGCGACCGTCCCGGCTCTGGGTGGACATCTCGCCGCTGCGCGAGTTTCCCGCCTACCGCAGGCTCTGGGTCGGCGACCTGGTGGCGTCGGGCGGCTCGCAGTTCGCCGCCGTTGCGCTGCCCTACCAGGTCTACCGTCAGACCGGGTCGTCGCTGCAGGTGGGCCTGATCGGGCTGGCCGCCCTGGGGCCGCTGCTAGTCGGGGCGCTCGCATCCGGCGTGATCGCCGACGCGTTCGATCGCAAGCGGCTGCTGCTGGCCAGCCAGTCCACCTCGGCCGCAGGCTGCGTGCTGCTGGCCTTCCTGACCGCGTCCGGCCACACGCCGCTGGCCGTTCTGTACCTGCTGGCCGCGCTCCTGGCCTTCGCCTCGAGCGTCGAGTCGCCGGTGCGAAACGCCGTGATCCCGAGCCTGGTGGGGCTGGCGCGCGTGCCGAGCACAGCCGCGCTCAACCAGATCGTCGACCAGACGTCGCAGATCGCGGGACCGGCTGTGGCCGGCGTGCTGCTGGCCGCCTTCGGCATCACTGTCACCTACGTCGTGGCGGCGGCCGGGTTCGCGATCGCCGTGCTGGTGGCGCTGGGGCTGCCCACGCTGCTGCCGGTCGGTGGCACGGTCGCGCCGGGGTGGTCGTCGCTGATGGACGGCCTGCGCTTCGCCCGTCGCCAGCCGGCGCTGCTGGGCACCTTCCTGGTCGACCTGAACGCGATGGTGTTCGGCATGCCGCGGGCGCTGTTCCCGGCGCTGGCCGCGACCACCTTCCACGTCGGGCCGGAGGGCCTCGGCCTGCTGTACGCGGCGCCGGCCGCGGGCGCGCTGCTGGCCGCGGTCTCGAGCGGCTGGGTGCTGCACGTGCGCCGGCAGGGCGCCGCGGTGATGGTGTCGGTCGTGGTCTGGGGCGGGTCGATCGCCGCCTTCGGGCTGATGCCGGGCGCGCTGTTCTGGGCGGCGCTGGCGCTGCTGGCGGTGGCCGGCGCCGCCGACGTGATCTCCGCCGTCTTCCGGAACACGATCATGCAGCAGGTCACCCCCGACCAGATGCGCGGCCGGATGGCGTCGCTGCACATCGCCGTGGTCACCAGCGGACCGCGGCTGGGCGACGTCGAGTCGGGCGTGGTCGCCAGCCTCACGTCGGTGCGGTTCTCGGTCGTGTCCGGCGGGCTGATCTGCATCGCCGGCGCCGGGCTGATGCAGCTGCTGCTGCCGGCGCTGTCCCGCTACCAGCGGCCGGCCGCGCTCACGGCTTCCACTTGATGCTGCAGCCGACCGGCGTCGTCTGCGGCCGTCGCAGCTCGACGTCCGACAGCACGTCGTCAAGCGCCTCGCGCAGCCACAGCGCGTTGGCCGCCGGGTCCTCGTAGTCCTGGTCGGGCGCGCCCCGGTAGCGGATGCGCATCTCGCCGTCGATCACGAACACGTCCGGTGTGGTGCGCGCGCCGTAGGCGCGTGCCACCTCCTGGGCCTCGTCGTGAAGATATGGCACGTTCCAGCCCTGGTCGGCCACCCGCGCCCGCATCGCGTCGAGCGAGTCGGACGGGTAGCGCTCACCGTCGTTGGGGTTCACGAACAGCGTGCGGACGCCGCGGAACCCGTAGTCGTGCGCGACATCCGCCAGCCGCTCGTGCCAGGCCAGCGCGTAGGGGCAGTGGTTGCAGGTGAACACGACCACCACCGGCCCGGTGGCGGTCAGCTCCGACAGCCGGTGCACGCGACCGTCGGTGTCGGGCAGCGCGAAGTCGTGGGCGGTGGCGATCACGCGGCCACCGCCTGCTTCAGCGCCTCGCGCAGCCGCGCGGGATCCGGGGTCGGCGACGGGCGGCCGTCGGCACGGCGGTAGATGCGGCAGGTGAGGCCGGGCATGTCGTCGGCCGGGACGGGGTCGGCGCCCTCGATGCGGATCGTGGGCGACCCCGGGAAATGCTCCTGCACGGCCTGCTGCTCGGTCGCCATCTCGCGCATCTCGATCGCGTCGGGATCGAGGCCGAGCTCGGTCAGCGCAGCCCGCAGGTCGGCCAGGGTGCGCTCGGTGGACGGACAGCCCTGCCACCAGAGAAGCTCGATGCGAGGTCGCATGGCCGTCAGCATAGCCCCGCCATGCCGACTAGGATCGCTCGCTCAGATGGGCTGCGATCCCCGACACGAGATCCTGTTCGAGCCGGTGCGGATCGGTCCCAAGACGCTCCGGAACCGCTTCTACCAGGTGCCCCACTGCACCGGGTTCGGCGTCGAGAAGCCGTGGTCGCAGGCCCGGCACCGGGCGGTCAAGGCGCAGGGCGGCTGGGCCGCCGTCTGCACCGAGTACTGCACCATCAGCGCCGAGTCCGACGAGACGCCGTACGTGGCCGCGCGGATGTGGGACGACCACGACCTGCGGATGCTGGCGGTGACCGCCGAGCAGGCGCACGAGCTGGGCGCGCTGGCCGGGATCGAGCTGTCGCACACGGGCGCGCACGGCGAGAACAGCGAGTCACGGCTGCCGGCGGCGGCGCCGTCTCAGATCGCCGGCGACTTCGCGGTGGGGGTGGTGCCGCGGGCCATGACCAGGCGCGACATCCGGCGCGTGCAGGACGACTGGGTGGCGGCGGCCCGGCGCTCGCGCAGCGCCGGCTTCGACATCGTCTACGTGTACGGCGCGCACACGTACCTGCCCGGCCAGTTCCTGTCGCCCCACTACAACCGCCGCACGGACTCCTACGGCGGATCGCTGGCGAATCGGGCCCGCTTCTGGCTGGAGACGCTGGAGATGGTGCGCGAGGAGGTCGGCGGTGACTGTGCCGTGGCCTGCCGGGTGGCGGTCGACCGCCGCGGCGCGCTGGGCGTCGATCTCGACGAGGGCCTCGAGTTCGTGTCGCTGGCAGACCACCTGGTCGACCTCTGGGACGTGACGGTCGGATCGATCGGCGAGTGGTCGCTGGACTCCGGGCCGTCCCGCTTCTACCGCGAGGGCTGGCAGCTGGAGAGCACCGCCCGCGTGCGCGAGGCGACGCGCAAGCCGATCGTGGGCGTGGCCCGGATGACGGATCCCGACCTGATGGCGAGCGTGATCCGAAGCGGCGTCTGGGACCTGATCGGCGCCGCCCGCCCGTCGATCGCCGACCCGTATCTGCCCGAGAAGATCCGCCAGGGCAGGGTGGACGAGATCCGCGAGTGCATCGGCTGCAACGTCTGCATCTCCAAGGCCGACAGCCGCCGCCACATCGGCTGCACCCAGAATCCGACCGCAGGCGAGGAGCACCGGCGGGGATGGCATCCGGAGCACGTGCCGCCGCTGGCGGAGCCCCTGCACGCGCTGGTGGTCGGCGCCGGGCCGAGCGGCCTGGAGTGCGCGATCACGCTCGCCCGGCGCGGCGCGCGGGTCGACCTGGTCGACCGGGACGCGATGGTGGGCGGCTCGATGGGATGGATCACGCGGCTGCCGGGGATGGGGGAGTGGGGCCGGCTGGTGGCCTACCGGGCGGTGCAGCTGAAGCGGCTGCCGGAGGTCGCGCTGACCACCGGCCGCGAGCTGGACGCAGACGAGATCCGCGGCTGGGGCGCCGACGTGGTCGTGCTTGCCACCGGCTCGAGCTGGTCGGGCGACGGGCTGAACGGCTTCACGCGTGAGCCGATCCCGGGCGCCGACGACGCCCTGCCGCACGTGCTGACGCCGGAGCAGGTGCTGCTGGAGGGCAAGCGGCCGCCAGGGCCGCGGGTGGTGGTGTACGACGGCGACGGGTACTTCGCGGCGGCCGGACTGGCCGAGCTGCTGGCCGGCGAGGGGCACGAGCTGGAGCTGGTGACCGGCTACGACACCATCGCGCCGTTCGCGGCCGAGACGCTGGAGGACGTGCTCACCCGCAGCCGGCTGCACGAAGCGGGAGTCGCGATGCGCTCCGCCACCACGCTGGCCGGGATCCAGCCGGGGCGGGTGGACGCCGAGAACGAGTTCGGCGAACCGTTCACGATCGCAGCCGACGCCGTGGTGCTGGTCACCCAGAGGGTCTCCCGCGACCGGCTCTACCACGAGCTGGACGGCACGCTGCCACGGGTGCACCGGATCGGAGACTGCGTCGCGCCGCGGATCCTGGCCGAGGTCGTGTTCGACGGCCACCGGATGGCGCGGGAGATCGACCAGCCGGATCCGGACGTGGCGCTGCCCTACCTGCGGGAGCGGCCGATGCAGGATCCGCCACCGGCACCGGCCGCGCCGCCGCCGGCGCTGGCGCTGCCGGAGCGGCCGCAGCCGCGGCCGCGGCGGGTGGAGCTTCTCGAGGGAGCGGCGGGCCAGGTGGCGGCGCGCATCGACGAGCTGGTGCAGGGCCGGGGCGAGGTGGTGGTGGCGGCCGGGCGTGGTGCCGGCGATGACCTGGAGCCCTACCGGCGGCTGGCGGAGCGCTACGGCGGGCGCTTCGCCGTGTCGCGGCCGCAGGTGGAGGCGGCGCGCGCAACCCGGGCGGACCTGGTCGGCGCAAGCTCCCGGGTGGTCGCGCCGGACGTGTATCTGGCCTTCGGCATCTCGGGCGCGATCCCGCATCTGGTGGGGATGGCCGACAGCGGTACGGTGGTTGCGATCAACACCGACAGAGCCGCGCGGATCTTCGATTACGCCGATTTCGGCGCGCTCCTGGACGCCGAACAGGTCGCCCGGCGGATCTGCGACGGGCCCCCTTTAGGGTGACGCACTAGACTCGATGGTGCGCTGAAATCTGGGGTGGCGCACCGAAAGGGTGCGCGGCAGCCACGTTGCGCGGGCGAAACTGGGGTCTACTCCTGGCTTTGTTGCAGCGCTTCGCGTGACTGTTGCCGAGGTCCTCGGGTTGGAGCCCCCGGGGGCCTCGGCCCGCTTCTCCGCCCTTCTGACGACAAGAGAGGAGCGGAAATGGGCGGTGGCGACGTGGTGATTCTGGGAGGCGGGAGCACGGGCGAGGCCTGCGTCTCCGCCCTCCGCGAGCTCGAGCCCGACACGCGGATCACGCTGGTGGAGCGGGGGCTGGTCGGTGGCGAATGCTCGTACTACGCGTGCATGCCGACCAAGGGCATGCTGCGGCCGCTGGAGGCCGTCGCGGCGGCGCGCAACGTGCCCGGTGCGAGGGAGGCGGTGACGGGGCCGGTCAGCGCCGACGGCGTGTTCGGGCACCGCGAGGCGATCACCAACGGCTGGGACGACTCCTCCCAGGCGAAATGGCTGACGTCCAAGCATGCGGAGCTGGTGCGAGGCGAGGCCCGCGTGCTGCGGCCGGGGGTGGTCGCGGTGGGCGAGCGGGAGGTCGAGTACGGGCGGCTGGTGATCGCAACCGGGTCGCGGCCCTTGATCCCGCCGATCCCCGGCCTGGACGGCGTCGACCACTGGACGAACCGGGAGGCCACCAGCCGGCGCGAGGTTCCGTCCAGCATGATCGTGCTGGGCGCGGGGCCGGTGGGATGCGAGCTGGCCCAGTTCTTCAGCCGCATGGGCGCGCGGGTGGCGATCGTGGACGCGGCCGACCGGCTGCTGCCGCGCGACCACCCCGAGGCGGGTGACCTGCTGGGCGAGTTCCTCGCGGGCGAGGGCATCACCCTGCACCTGGGGCAGGCGGTGGATCGGATCGATCCGGGGGTGAAGGTGCGGCTGAAGGACGGCTCGGTGGTCGAGGGCGAGCGGTTGCTGGTCGCCACCGGCCGGCGGCCGAACTCGGATGGGTTCGGACTCGAGCAGCTGGGGCTGACGCTCGGCAAGGGCGGAGCCGTGGAGGTGGACGAGCGCATGCGCGCTGCCGACGAGGTGTGGGCGATCGGAGACGTGAACGCGATCGCGATGTTCACACACGTCGGCAAGTACCAGGCTCGCGTGGCGGCCGCGGACATGGCCGGGAAGCCGGCGAAGGCCGACCACAGCGCCGTGCCGGCGGTGACGTTCACGGACCCGCAGGTGGCGTCGGTGGGGCGGACGAGCGGCGATGGGCTGGTGACCGGCGAGCGGAAGATCGACAGCGTGTCGCGCACGTCGACCTACGAACGGCCGAAGCGGCCGGGGTTCCTGAAGGTGATGGCCGACCCGGAGCGAGGGGTGCTGGTGGGTGCGGTGGCCGTGGGTGCCGAGGCCGGCGAGTGGCTGGGCCAGCTGACGCTGGCGGTACGCGCGCAGGTGCCGGTGGAGCTGCTGCGAGAGACGATCCAGCCCTACCCGACGTTCAGCGAAGCGGTGCAGTTCGCGGTGCGCGACCTGCCCATCTAGCCAGCGCCGATTTCGCAACGATCGGTCACAGGGTCCGCACGAACCCCTGGCGAGGGCCGAAGCGGCCTCTGAGCCCTGTTGGTGTTTTTTTGGCTCAACCAGGACGTTTGCCTGTCACGGCTGCTGTGACACTGGTCGCATTGGTGTCACGGGGTGCCAACGGTCGCCGATGCGGGCTCTGAGCCCGTGCCTGTCCTTGTGGCGGTCTTTCATCAGGCGCTTCCGAGCAGCTGGCGGGCGGCGCGCTCGCCGCTTCGCAGTGCGCCTTCCATGGTCGAGTACCAGTGCCGCTCGGTGTGCTCGCCGGCGAAGGCGATTCGCTCGACCTTGGCCTCCAGCCGATCGTCGAGATCTGCCGGCCGGTCGGGCTGGCGCGCGCTGTAGGCCCCGTCCGGCCAGGTCGAGAGCACCGCCGCCGCGGCGTCGAGCTCGAGGTCGGGTCGCAGCGCCGCGACCCGCTCGAGGTACCGACTCGGCCCCTCGTCCACCCGCAGCGCGTCCACGGCCGGCCCCGATCCCGCAAACGCCGTGACCAGCGGCGCCACCGCTCCGTCGCCGTCCTTCGCCGTCCACGTCCAGAAGTGCTCCGGCACCGACAGCACCGAGCTGGCCTGCGCCTGAGCCAGCAGCGGCACCGCCAGCTTGGCCGCCTGCCCGTAGACGACCCGCGCCAGCGCGTCTGCCTTCCAGGCGGGCAGCGGCGGCTCGAAGGCGATCCCGTCCGTGGCGGGCGCCGGAACCGAGACCACCACCGCGTCCACGTCGAGGTCGTCGTTGATCCGAACGCCGTCCCCGACCTGCACCACCCGCACCGCCGCCGTCCCCAGCTGCACCCGCAGCCCCGCCGCCAGCCGCTCCGCCACCTGCTGGTTTCCGCCCGCCACCCGCCGCGCCTCCACGTCGTCGAACAGCTCACCGACGTGGCGCACGGCGCCCGCCGCCAGCAGCGACACCGGATGGGCGTAGGAGACCTGGATCCTGCACGCGATCAGCTCGCGCGCCCCCGCGTCCATCGGCACCCGCTCCAGCAGCTCAGCGACCGTCAGCCCTTCGCCGGCACCGGCCTCCACGGCCGCGACCAGCGCCGCCAGCCCCGCCTCCAGCGCGGCCGCATCGACGCCGATGCCGCCGCGCGGGTCGCGCCGCGTGAAGCTCATCCCCATCGGCGCCAGCTCGAGACCCAGCCGGCTCACCAGCGCCGGCAGCACCGTGTAGCCCTCCGTCACGAACTCCGCGCCCATCTCGACGATCGCGCCGCCCGGGAGCGTCTGCGACCAGACGCGGCCGCCCACCCGCCGCTCGCGCTCCAGCACCGTCACCGCGGCGCCCGCCGCCTGAAGCGCCGCGGCCGCTGCCAGGCCCGCGAACCCGGCTCCGATCACGGCCGCGCTGGCCACGCCGCTTTGGCCGACGGCTGTCCCCATCAGTCCTGCGAGGGCCGCGACGCGTTTCGCATCTGCTTGCTCAGCGTCTTCCACTGCTGCCGCTGCTCCGAGCGCGCGCGCTTGTCCTGTTTCAGCTCCTGGAACCGCAGCTCCCGCAGCAGCTTGTTGTAGCTCTCCAGGCGGTCCGGGGCGAGCGTGCCTGCCGTGATCGCCGCGATCACGGCGCAGCCCGGCTCGCCCTCGTGCTTGCAGTCGCTGAACCGGCAGCCGGCCGCCAGCTCGTGCACGTCCGCGAAGGTCTGCTCGAGGCCGTCCCCGTCGCCGTCCCACATGCTCACCGACCGCATGCCCGGCGTGTCGATCAGCACCCCGCCCGACGGCAGCGGGATCAGCTCGCGGTGCGACGTCGTATGCCGGCCGCGCCCGTCCGGTCGCACGTCCTGCGTTCGCAGCCGCTCCTCGCCCACCAGCCGATTGATCAGCGTGGACTTGCCCGCACCCGACAGTCCCAGCAGCGCCACCGTGCGGTTGCCCCCGATGTGCGCGTCGAGCGCCTCGAGGCCGTCGCCGGTGGCGGCGCTGATCGCGAGCACATCGGTGCCGAACGCGATCGACTCCGCCTCCAGCACGAACCGCTCGGTGTCCTCGCAGAGGTCGGTCTTGGTCAGCAGGATCACCGGCTGCGCGCCGCTCTGCCAGCCCAGCGTCAGGTATCGCTCCAGCCGGCGCAGGCTGAACCGCTGGTCGAGCGAGTTGACGAGAAACACGACGTCGATGTTTGCCGCCACGACCTGCCCGATCGTCTCCTCGCCGGAGGCCTGCCGCGTGAACGCGGTACGCCGTTCCATCAGCGCCCGCAGGACGGCGTCGTCGCCGCCCGGGACGGCCGCTGCCACCGCCGCCCAGTCGCCCACGGCCGGCGTCTCGAACCGCGGCGGCACCACCGCCCGGTGCACCGCCTGCGCGGCGAACACCGTGCAGATGCCGCGGTCGACGCGTGCGATGCGCCCGGGCACGCTGCCCGGTTCGCCCAGCTGTGCGAACTCCACGTTCCGGGCCTGATCCCAGCCCAGCTGCTGCAAACGCTCAGATTCGGGCGGCCCGTCCTCGGGCCACCAGGAAATGTCACTCACGTGGATATCTCTCCAGGGGTTGATGGGTTCCCCGGAGGCCGCGGAGCGCGGTCGATCAGCGCTGTCGGGGCAGGCGGGGACGTGCAAGCTGGATTACCGATTTCACCCTCATGGTCCGCACCTCCCTGCCGATTGCACTGCAGCGACTCCAATACCATAGCAATCAACGGCACGAGGTATTGCGCGCGGGGGCAACGGAGGTCGCTACGATGCCCGGCGTGCTCCAACACCGGGGTCGGTGGGTCCGTACCCCGAATGCGCTCGATCTGCTCGCGTAGGTGACAGCTTCGCGTGGGCGCAGCTCTGTCCCCGAGTAGGAGGTCCCGACCCTGAGGAAACAGCTGCTTGTTGCCGTTTTGATGCTGGCGGCCATCACCCTGACAGCATCCGCACACCGTGCAAACGCCGCCGTGACGGCGAGCGCCGTCCACCAGAAGGCCGTTCACACCTGGCGCCACAAGGCCCGCTTCCGTCGCAACCAGGCCTCCCACCTGGCCCGCCGCCTGGGCGTTCACTACCGCCCCCGCCGGGCCGAGATCCACATGAACCGGATCGTCCGCCTGCAGCGTCTGACGCGCCACTACCGCCTCCGCGGCAACCACTTCCGCAGGATCATCCGTCAGCGCTTCCCCAACCTGATGTGCATCCACCACTACGAGGGCAGCTGGTCCGCCTACAACCCCGCCGGCTACTACGGCGGTTTCCAGATGGACGCCTCGTTCATGCGGCACTGGGGCGCGGACAAGCTGCGCAAGTACCACGGCCGCGATGCCCGCTACTGGTCGCCCGCCGACCAGCTCGCCGTCGCAAGCCGTGCGGTCGCACACGTCGGCTACAGCCCGTGGCCGAACACCGGTGCCATGTGCGGGCTGTAACCCGCTAGTCGCCGCCGCGTTCCGCGGGAACGGCTCAAGCGCAGGGCGTACCCGGCCGATGTCCTAGCGATGGCTTCTGCCGATCGTCTCCGTGCGCTTGTCGACCTGTCCCGGGCGCTCTCCTCAAGCCTGGATCTGGAGGACGTGCTGCGGTGTTTCACGGCCCACGCGACGGCCGTGAACGGCGCGGCGGCGACCGCGGTCTCGCTGTGGGACCGGGACCGCGATGTGCTGATCACCCTCACCGATTACGAGAACCACATCGTTGGCCAGATCGCCGAGGCCGACGTCGAGTACGCACTGGGCGACTTCCCGCTCTCGCGCCAGGTGATGGAGGAGCGGACGGCGGTCGTAGTTCGCGCCTCCGACCCTGAGTGCGACCCGCACGAGCGCGGCGTCCTGCTCAAGGAGGGCTACGAGACGATGCTGATGCTGCCGCTGGTGTCGCGCGGCGAGACGATCGGGCTGATGGAGTTCGCCGACGTCACCGATCGATCCTGGGACGCGGAGATGGAGTTCTTCGGCGCGCTCACAGACGTGGTCGCGGCCGCGGTGCACAACGCGGTGCTGCACGATGAGTTCCGCGAGGCCCAGGAGCGCTACCGGGTGCTGGTCGAGAACCTGCCCGCGATCACCTACGTCGACCTGGCCGGCAGCGGCGATCCTCTCTACGTCAGCCCTCAGATCGTCGAGCTGATGGGCATCCCCGCAGACGAGTGGCTGGACGGCTTCAACGGCTGGGAGCGGAGGATGCACCCCGACGACCGCCACACCATCGCCGACTACAGGCACACCGTCGAGACCGGCGAGCCCTACTCCGCCTCCTACCGGATGCAGGGACTGGACGGCCGCATGCGCTGGTTCCGCGATGACGCGGCCGCCGTGCGCGACGAGACCGGCGCCCCCCGGTTCATCCAGGGCGTGATCTTCGACGTGACCAAGCAGAAGGAGGCCGAGGGCGCGCTGCAGGCCTCCGAGGCGCGCTTCCGCGAGATGCTCGAGAACGTGCGCCTGGCCGCGGTCGTCACCGACCTCGAGGGCCGCATCACGTTCTGCAACGAGTACCTCGCCGAGCTTTCAGGCTGGTGGGAGGACGAGCTGTTGGGCCGCATCTGGTCGGAGACCTTCACCCCACCGGACGAGCTGGAGATGGAGCAAAATGCCCAGCGCGGGATCGAGCGCGGGAGCGTGGTCGCCCACTACGAGAGCTCGATCCTGACCCGCTCCGGCGAGCGGCGGCTGTTCTCGTGGAACAACACGCTGCTCCGGGACGCCAACGGCGACGTGGTCGGCCAGGCGTCGGTGGGCGAGGACATCACCGACCGCCGGCGCGCGGAGCACGAGCTGGAGCGGCTGGCCTTCCACGACCCGCTGACCGGCCTGCCGAACCGGATCCTGTTCCACGAACACCTCGATGTGGCGCTGGCGCGCGCACAGCGGGCAGGCTGCGGCGTCGCGGTGCTGTACGTCGACCTGGACGACTTCAAGCTGGTGAATGACAGCTTCGGCCACAACGCCGGTGACGAGCTGCTGTGCGAGGTGGCCGCGCGGCTGATCGGATCCACTCGCGCCGCCGACGTGGTAGCCCGCCAGGGCGGCGACGAGTTCCTGATCCTGATCGCCGACGTGGAGACCAACGAGAGCGGTGACGTGGTCGACGTGGGGGACGTCGCCCGCCGCGTCGCCGAGCAGGTGCGCGCGGAGCTGCAGCGGCCGCTGATCCTGGCCGACACCGAGATCTACACCAGCGCCAGCCTCGGGATCAGCCTCTACCCGGCCGACGCCCCCGACGCGGAGAGCCTGCTCAAGCACGCCGACATCGCGATGTACAAGGCCAAGGAGTCCGGCCGCGACGGCTACCAGCTGTTCTCGTCCACCGGCCACGATCCGCGTGCGCAGCTGTCGATGGCCGGCCGTCTGCGTCGCGCGGTCGAGCGCGGCCAGCTGTTGCTGCACTACCAGCCGCTGGTGTCGCTGGCGACCGGGGCGTACGTCGGAGCGGAGGCGCTGCTGCGCTGGCAGGACGATCACAATGGCCTGGTGATGCCGGGCGACTTCATCCCGCTGGCCGAGCGCACCGGGCTGATCGGCCCGATCTCGGAGTGGGTGATCGAGGAGGCCTGCCGCCAGAGCGCCGAGTGGCGCTCGATGGGGCTCGACCTGTACGTGTCGGTGAACCTGCCGGCGGTGTTCTGGCAGCCGACCGCCATGCGGCAGGTGCTGGCCACGATCGAGCGGTTCGGCCTGTCCGCCGACCGCATGATGGTCGAGATCACCGAGTCGACCGTGATGGCCGACGCGCTGCGCTCGGAGCCGATCATCGCCGAGCTGCACGAGCGCGGCCTGCGGCTGGCGATCGACGACTTCGGCACCGGCCACTCGTCCCTGGCGCGGCTGAACCAGATGCTGGTGACCACCCTCAAGATCGACCGGTCGTTCATCGCCGACCTGCCGGGCGACCCCAGCGCGGCCGTGCTGGTGGCGACCATCATCCAGCTCGCCCACAACCTCGGCCTGCATCCGCTGGCGGAGGGCATCGAGACCGAGGAGCAGCGCACGTTCCTGGTCGAGAACGGCTGCCAGCTGGGACAGGGTTTCCTGTTCTCCAAAGCCGTGCCGGCAGACCGGATCGTGGCGCTGCACAACGCCATGCGCGACGCCGCCTGACTATCCTTCGGGGTATGCCGATCGCGATCACCGATGCCGCGCTGGAGCGGGTGCTCGAGGTGCGCGCCCGCGAGCACGAGCCCGAGGGGCTGGCGCTGTGGGTCGAGATCGTGGGCGTGGCGGGCGCCGCCTACCAGTACGACATGTCGTTCCTGCGCCACGACGAGATCGACGAGACCGACATGGTGGTGACCAGCGGCGGCCTGCAGGTGGTGGTGCCGCGGCCGGACGCGCCCGCTCTGGACGAGGCCACGATCGCGATCGATGAGCGGCTGGGCGGAGGGCTCGTGATCGAGAACCCCAAGCTGCCGGCACAGACCAGCCCGGCCCTGCGCCTGCCGGAGCTGCCCGAGCTGCACGGCGATGCTGCGGCCCGCGTGCGCCAGGTGCTGGAACTGCAGGTGAACCCGGCGATCGCGTCGCACGGCGGCCATGCCGAGCTGGTGGCGGTCGAGGGTGACAGCGCGTTCCTGCGCCTGGGCGGCGGCTGCGTCGGCTGCGGGATGGTGGCGGTGACGCTGAAGCAGGGCGTCGAGTCGGCGATCCGGGCCGGGGTGCCCGAGATCACGCGCGTGGTGGATGTGACCGACCACGCATCGGGCACCAACCCGTACTACGAGCCGACCGCGCCGCGCTAGCGACCGGGCGAACACCGTTGCCAGCGTCAAATACTCGCAAAATGCGGGAATTATCCGCTTGCGCACCACCCGCCGGTGCCATAGGTTTCCTTCTGCGCCGCTCAGGGCAGCCGAGTAGGTTGAACCCGGTCGGACGGATCGTAGAGGCGACTCGAAAGTTCGTTCGGTCGGTGGACAAAAGGCAAGCCGGGGCGGCGAATCTTTGGTCCGTTCAGTCTCCCGCGGCCAGGCTCACCAGCCTGAACTGATCCACGTCCACCAGTCCCTGGTCGGTGATCTTGAGCGACGGGATCACCGACAGCGCCAGGAAGCTCATGGCATGGAACGGCGCCTCGACGGTGGAGCCGAGCGCCGCCGCCGCATCTGACAGCGCCTCGCTCTGTGCCAGCACTACGTCCAGCGGCTGGTCGCTGAGCAGCCCCGCCACCGGCAGCGGCAGTTCCGCTCGCACGCCGCGGCCCTCGACGGCCACCATGCCCCCGCCCAGCTCGGCCAGGCGCCCGATCGCGCGCGCCATGTCGCCGTCATCGACGCCCACGCAGACGATGTTGTGCGCGTCGTGGGCGACGGTGCTCGCGATCGCCCCGCGCTGCAGCCCGAAGCCCTGAACGAATCCGAGCCCGACCCGGCCGGTGCCCAGGTGCCGCTCCGCAACCGCGATCTTGGCCAGGTTCCGGGACGGGTCGGCCACAGCCAGCCCGTCCCGGACGGTCGCCGGCAGCGCCAGCGCTTCGGTCACGATCTGGCCCGGCACCAGGCCGATCACGCGGATCGAGCCGCCGTCGTCGGGCGTGTGCAGGTCGTTGGGCGAGATCGGCTGGATCCGCACGGTGCGCCGCGCCCACTCCGGCACCGGCGGCGCGACCGGCGGGACCGGCACCACGCCGTCCTTGAGCACCACCTCGGGCAGGAACCGCTCGAGGTCGGGCAGCACCAGCAGGTCGGCTCGCCGCCCCGGCGCGATCGCGCCGCGGTCGCCCAGCCCGTGCCAGGCGGCCGCGTTGCAGGAGGCCATCGCCAGCGCGTCACGAGCGTCCACCCCCGACTCCACCGCCCGGCGCACCATCGAGTTGACATGGCCCTCGCGGGCGATGTGCCCGGGCTCGCGGTCATCCGTGCAGAACGCGATCCGGCCGGGCCCGAACTCGTGCACCAGCGGCAGCAGCGCGTCCAGGTTCCGGGCGCCCGACGCCTCGCGGATCAGCAGCCACATGCCCGCCCGCAGCCGCTCGCGGCCCTCCTGCTGCGTGGTCGCCTCGTGGTCCGACCCGATCCCGGCGGCGGCGTACGCCTGCAGGCGGCGGCCGAGCACGCCCGGGGCGTGGCCGTCGACGTGTGCCGCACCCTCCAGGCCCAGCTTCGCGAGCTCGTCCGGATCACCGGCGATCACGCCTGGGAAGTTCATCATCTCGGCCAGGCCCAGCACGCTGCGGCGGCGCAGCAGGCCCTCGAGGTCTCCCGTGGTGAGCGCCCGCCGCGGCGACTCGAACCGCGACGCCGGCACGCACGACGGGGCCATGAAGAACACGTCCAGCGGCAGCTCGGCGCAGGCGTCGGCCAGCCAGTGCACGCCGTCGGTGCCGAGCACGTTTGCGATCTCGTGGGGGTCGGCGACCACCGACGTGGTGCCGAACGGCAGCACCAGATTCGCGAACTCGTCCACCAGCAGCATCGACGACTCGAGGTGCAGGTGCGCATCGATCAGGCCGGGGACGACGTATCGCCCGCCTGCGTCCAGCGTGTCGCGGCCGCGGTACTCCCCGACCCCTGCGATCCAGCCGTCGCACACGGCCACGTCGGCCTCGAGCCACTCGCGGGTGTGCACCGAGAGCACCAGGCCGCCCCGCACGACCAGGTCGGCGGGCTCGTCGCCGCGTGCCACAGCCAGCCGTCGCGTCAGGTCGGTCATGGCCGCGAAGTCTACGCGTTTTCTATTCTGAATACTCGCAAAGAGCGCGAAATATGCGGTTGCAGACCGGCATCCCGTGCCGTAGGTTTCCTTCTGCGCCGCTGAGGGCAGCCGAGTAGGTTGAAGCCAGGCGGACGGGCCGTAGAGGCGACTCGAAAGTTCGTTCGACTGGGGGACGAAAGGCAAGCCGGAGCGGCGAATCTTTGGTCCCGGACGGACCAACGGCCCCCGCCGCAGCCGCAGCTGCGACGAGGGCCGCCTGCCTTCAGAGTCAGTCGCCGGCCCCGCCTCCGATCTGCGCCTCAATCTGCTCCAGCTCGGCCTCCGAGCCCATGCTGATCGGCCCCTTGAACCAGTTCTTGGCGGAAATCACCCACCAGCCGCCGAAGAACAGGAACGCCCCGCCCACGGTCAGCGGCGCGTAGTTCACGTCGATCCAGTTCACGTCGATCAGGAAGTGACTGCCCGTCACCGCCGAGTTTCCGGGGATGCCGTCCGGGAACAACGGCAGCAGGAACAGCAGGCAGATCAGCACGATCCAGCCGATCGCCAGCGGATCGATCCACTTGTAGTGGTTGCCGAGGTGCCAGGCGCCGCGCTCGAACTTGTCACCGGCGCGGTAGCGCAGGATCACGGGAAGCACGAACGCGATGTAGAGGCCGATCACGGCCACCGACGTACCGACGGCGTAACCGACCACGGGGTTCTTCAGTGTCGGCAGCATCAGCGCCCATGCCATCGCGCAGATCGCCCACACCGAGTTGACGGGGACGCGATCGCTCGACACCTTGCGCCACAGCTGGTGGCCGGGCACCGCCCGGTCGCGCGAGAACGCGAACATCATCCGCGATGCCGATGTGACCGACGCCAGCCCGCAGAAGAACTGGGCCACGCAGGCGATCACCAGCAGGAACTCCGCCCACTTGTCGCCCATTGCCGTCTGCCAGATGTACTGCACCGCGAAGGTGTACTGGGCGGCCGTGTTGCCGACCGGGCCCGGGATCGCGAACGTGATCGCGACCAGCAGGATGAACCCGAAGATCACCGACACCACCACCGACATCACCATGCCGATGGCCGCCGCGCGGGAGGCGTTCTGCGTCTCCTCGCTCATGTGGGCCGATGCGTCGTAGCCCGTGATCGTGTACTGGGCCATCAGTAGGCCGATGCCGAAAACGAACCAGAACACCGGATTCGTGAAGTTGTGACCCTGGAACCCGGAGAAGTTCTCCGTGTCCGTGAACACGAAGCTGAGCGACTTGTGGTTGTCGGGCACGACGATCAGAACGCCCACGACCACCAGCACCCCGGCCATGTGCCACCAGGCCGAGATGTTGTTGATCATCGCCAGCAGCCGCGAGCCGAACTGGTTGATCAGCCCGTGCAGCGCGATGATCACCGTGTAGGTCAGAAACACGTGGACCTTGGTCAGCGAGTAGCCGAACCAGAGGTTCATGAGTGACGATATGAAGGTGGCTGCGCCGAAGTCGATGGCGGCCGTGACCGCGACCTGCCCGACCAGGTTGAACCAGCCGGTGAACCAGCCCCAGCCGGCGCCGCCCAGCCGCGACGACCAGTAGTAGAGGCCACCTGCGGTCGGGTAGGTGGAGGCGATCTCGCCCATCGCCAGCGCCACCAGGATGCAGAAGCCGCCCACGAGCAGCCAGCCCCAGGTGGCGGCCACGGGGCCGCCCCAGCCGATCGCGAGGTAGTAGGACGTAAGACATCCAGCCAGGATCGAGATGATCGTGAACGAGATCGCGAAGTTCGAGAACCCGCCCCAACCGCGCATCAACTCCTGGGCATAGCCCAGCTTGTGGAGCAGCTGTTCGTCATCGCTGAGGCCGTGCTGAGGCCCGCTCGCTCCAGGTGATGTTGTGCTCATCCGCCTTCCTCCCTCGGGTAGAAGCACTGATCTTCTGACCTGCGATGGCGATCATACGGTGTCGCGGCCCAGGTTTCGACTCCCGCAGGAGCCAACCGTCCGTCGTGGAAGTCCCCTCCTGTGCGGCACCAGCTCACCCCTGGCGTGCTTCGGCTGTGCGCGCTGGTCGCGCTGTTCGTGTGCTGGGGCAGCTACCTGGGGGCCCGCGGCGACGACATCGGGGCGCGCACGGCCGGCCTGGTCACGGTCGCCTTCTGCCTGTTGATGATCGCGGCCCACGTGGCCGGATCCCGGGCGGCGGCGCGGGACGACCCGCCGGCGGAGGTCCATCTGGCGGCGCTGCTCGGCGCGGCGCCGCTGGTGCCGGGCCTGGTGCTGCTGCTGTGGCACCACGCGGGCGCCGGGGCCAGCGTCGTGTTCCTGTACAGCTTCTCCAACGACGTGGTGGCGAACGCGCTCCTGATCGGGGCCGGTGTCTACGCCGCCGCGTTCCTGCTGGCCCGGCAGCCGCGCTGGCTGCTGGCGGCCGCGCTGGCGCTGGTGCTTGGGATTGAGCTGCACCTGTCCGCGGGGTTCCAGGTGACGCTGGCCTCCCGCGGCGGCGGCGACTGGACGCGGTTCGTGGTGACGCTGGGCGCCGTCGCGCTGCTGGTGGCAGCCGGCCGGTTGCTGCGCGGCGATGAGGAGCGAAACCTGCTGGTGGCGGCGTCCCTGCTGATGTCGCTGGCGTACGCGGCGATCCCGGTCGCGACCGGCCAGGACGGGGTGCGCGCCGTTGTCGGTGCGGCGCTGCTGGTGGCGATGACCGTGGCGGTGCGACGGGAGCTGACCCTCGGCATGGGCTTCGGGCTGCTGGTCCTGGGCGGGCTCGAGATCAGGACGCTCGGGTCATACGGCTCGTCGCTGGCGCCGGCGGCGCTGTTCGGCGCGGCCGGCCTGGGGCTGGCCTGGCTGTCGGTGATCGCGGCCCGGCGCCGGCACCTGCGGTAACGAGCAGGTCAGGCGAGCGCCTGCTCCAGGTCCTCGATCAGGTCGTCCGCCGACTCGATGCCGACCGACAGCCGCACCAGGTTGGGCGGGGTCGCGAACGGCGCGTCGGCGGTCGAGGAGTGGGTCATCTGCGCCGGCGTCTCGATCAGGCTCTCGACGCCGCCCAGGCTCTCGGCCAGCGACCACACGCGCGTGCGCGCAACCGCGTCGCGCGCCTGCCGCTCGTCGTCGACCAGGAATGAGATCATGCCGCCGTAGTCGCGCATCTGGCGCGCGGCGATCTCGTGGCCCGGGTGATCCACGAGGCCGGGGTAGAGCACCCGCGTGACGGCCGGGTGGCCACCCAGGAATCCGACCACCGCGCGAGCGTTCTCGCAGTGCTGGCGCATCCGCACGGGCAGCGTCTTCAGCCCGCGCAGCACCAGCCAGGAGTCGAACGGCCCGGCCACGGCGCCCAGCGAGTTCTGCAGGAACGCCAGCCGCTGGCCCAGCGCGTCGTCGGACGTGGCCGCGAACCCGGACACCAGGTCGGAGTGTCCGCCCAGGTACTTGGTCGCCGAGTGCACGACGATGTCGGCGCCCAGCTCGATCGGCCGCTGCAGGTAGGGCGTGGCGAAGGTGTTGTCCACCACCAGCAACGCGCCGGCCGCGTGCGCCGCCGCGGCCGCAGATGCGATGTCCACCACGTTCAGGAGCGGGTTGGTGGGTGACTCCAGCCACAGCATCTTCGCGCCGTCCAGGTGCCGCTCGAGCCCGGTGTTGCACTGGTCGGCCGAGACGTAGGAGAAGCGCACGCCGCGCGGCTCGTAGACCTTCGAGAACAGCCGGTAGGTGCCGCCGTAGACGTCGTTGACGGAGACCACCAGGTCGCCCGGCGAGACCAGGTGCATGACGGTGGTGGTCGCGGCCATGCCGCTGGCGAAGGCGAAGCCGTGTTCCGCGCTCTCCAGCGAGGCCAGACAGGTCTCGAGCGCGCGGCGGGTCGGGTTCGCCGTGCGTGAGTAGTCGTAGCCGTCCTTCAGCTGCCCGACCGCCTCCTGCACGTAGGTCGAGGTCTGGTAGATCGGCACCGTCACCGCGCCGGTGGAGGGATCCGGCGGCTGGCCGTCGTGGATGGCGCGGGTGTCGAACTGCATCCGCCGCCAAGGATATCGGCTCAGCTGGTTGATTCCGCGGGATCCGTGGCTACGGGCGCAGGACGAGGTGTTCCAGACGACGGGATCGACCGCAGGGCAGGCTGGATGAAGCCTGTTCAAGGGCGATCGTGGCGTCTGGGGCGGCTCGGATCAGCTCCAGAGCCACGCAGCTCGTGAAATCAATCATCTCTGCTGGGCGGAGCCACCAGGGACGCCGCTTTGACCCCCAGGTCGGCGCGCTGCACCTGCTCGAGCCCCACGGTCGCCGCCAGCCGCTCCAGGGCGCGCTCGAGGCCGGCCTCATGCCGGGCTCCCCACCGCACCCGCGGCTCGGGATAGTGGGCGAGGACGCGCAGCACGCCCGCCCGGCGGTCGCTGCGGATGTCCAGCCGGGCGACGATGCGGTCGCCCAGCAGGAACGGCAGCACGTAGTAGCCGTAGCGCCGCTCTGGCGGCGGCTTGTAGACCTCGATCAGGTGCTCGAAGCCGAGCACGCGGGCCGCGAACGGCCGGTCCCAGAGCAGGTTGTCGAAGGGCGACAGCAGCACGGCGGCGGTGGCCGAGCCCGCCGGCCACGGGCCGGTTGCGACCAGCACGGGCGGGCCGCCGTCGGCCACCTCGAGCCGCTCCAGCGCGCCGTCCACCACCAGCGCGTCGACCTGCGGCCGGATCCGGGCGGTGCCGCCGCGCAGGCGGTTGTGCTCGACCACGCCGTATTCGGTGAGCACGCCACGGGCGCGCACCGCGCGCAGCACCAGCGCGCGCAGGAACTCGTCCTCGCTGGGCGTCGGCGCGCCCAGGATCTCGTCCGGGATCACCCGCTCGGGGAGGTCGTACAGGCGCTGGAAGCCGTTGCGGCCGGACACCACCAGGTCGCCCGCCGTCCACAGCGCGTCCAGCATGCGCCTGGCCGGCTTCCAGCCCCACATGCCGCCGCTGCGCGCTCCCTCGAAGTCCCTGGAGCCGAGCGGCCCGCGTTCGCGGATCTCCGACAGCACGCGGTCGGCCAGCTCGGGGTCGCGGTCGATCACCGGCCCGAACCAGTGGTGAGAGCGCCGCTCGTCCATCCGCCGCCGCCACACCGGCCAGTCGCCGATCGGCACCAGGCACGCCTCGTGCGCCCAGTACTCGAAGATGCGGCCCTGCCCGAGCAGCTTCGACACGGTGCCGCGCGGATAGCTGCCGACGCGGCCGGCCAGGGTGATCCGGTGGCTGCGCTCGACCGCCGAGATCGAGTCCAGCTGCACGCAGCCCAGCCGGTCGACGGCCGCCGCCACCTCGGCCGGCCGGCCCCGGCGGGTGCGTGGTGCGTATCCCTGGGCCGCGACCGCGCGCCGTCGCAGCTCGGCCGTTGAGACCGTGCGGCTCACACGCCGTTTCGTCGGTCGGCGAGGTACTCGAGCAGGTCGGACCGGGTCAGCATGCCGGCCGGCCGGCCGTCCTCGACGACCACCACGGCCGGGCTGCCGGCGGTCAGGTCGGCGAACACGCGATCGACCGACTCGGTCGCGTCGACCACGTGCAGGGGCGGCTGCATGGCCTGGGCGACGCCCTCGTTGAGGGCCTCCGGGCTCTTGAACACGCGGTCGAGCAGGCCCCGCTCCTGCAGCGATCCGACCACGTCGGCCAGCGATGCGACCGGGTCTGCGCGCACCACCGGCAGCTGCGAGATCGAGTAGCGCTGCATCAGCTCGATCGCCTCGCCCACCTTGTGGTCGGCCTCGATGGTGACCAGGGCCGGCAGGTCGGCGTGCTCGCGACGGGTGTGGCGCAGCACCTCAGCGACGGTGGGCGACGGCGCCTCGCGCTCCAGGAAGCCGTACTGGAGCATGTAGTTGTCGTCGTAGAACTTCGAGAGGTAGGAGCGGCCGCCGTCGGGGATGATCGTGAGGATGGTGGCCTCGGGGCCGTGGCGCCGGGCCGTCTCCAGCGCCGCCCACACGGCGGTGCCGCCGGAGCCGCCCACCAGCAGCCCCTCCTGGCGGGCCATCCGCCGGGCGGTCAGGAACGAGTCGCGGTCGCTGACGGTGACGAACTCGTCGATCAGCGTCAGGTCCATCGTCTGCGGGAAGAAGTCCTCGCCGATCCCCTCCACCATGTAGGGATGGACGTCGTTCGGCTGCGAGTAGATCGAGCCCTCCGGATCGGCGCCGACCACGCGCAGCTCCGGGTTCTGCTCCTTCAGGTAGCGGGCCACGCCCGACACGGTGCCGCCGGTGCCCAGCGCGATCACGACCGCATCCAGCTCGCCGCCGGTCTGCTCCCAGATCTCCGGCCCGGTGGTCTCGTAGTGGGCCTGGGGGTTGGCCGCGTTCGAGTACTGGTCGGGCTTGAACCCGCCGGGGATCTCCTCGGCCAGCCGGTCGGAGACCGAGTAGTAGCTCTCCGGCGACTCCGGCTCGACCGCGGTCGGGCAGATCACCACCTCCGCGCCGTAGGCGCGCAGCAGCGAGATCTTCTCCTGGCTCATCTTGTCGGGCATCACGAAGATGCAGCGGTATCCGCGGATGGCGGCGGCGATGGCGAGGCCGACGCCGGTGTTGCCGGAGGTCGGCTCGACGATGGTGCCGCCGGGGCGCAGCTTGCCCTCGCGCTCGGCGGCCTCGATCATGCGCAGCCCGATCCGGTCCTTCACCGACCCGCCCGGGTTCAGGTACTCGAGCTTGGCCAGCACCGTCGGCGCCAGCCCCTCGGTGATCCGCTGCAGGCGCACGACCGGCGTGTTTCCGACCAGGTCGAGCACCGTGGGATAGCTGCGCGGCATCGGCGGGACTGTAATCGGATCGGGCTGGTGGGTGTCGGCCCCGGGCAGTAGGCTGCCGCGGATGAACGACGCCGAGGAAGCGCCCGACCGCCGCCTGCACCCGGTCGTCTACTGGCTGATCGTGCTCGCGATCGCGGTCGCCCTGGGTGTGTCCGCGCCGGCCTTCTTCCTGCTCGGCTTCTGGGAGATGGCGCCGCTGGTGCTGTTCGCGACCTGGCTCGCGCCCAAGCTGACCCGCGGCCATCTGTGAGCTGGGCCGCCCACGACCTCGAGCCATATCTGTTCCGCGCCAAGCTCGGCGCGCGCATCAGCCTCGTCTGGTGCCTGATCGGCTCCTACTCGCCGGATCTGCTGACCAAGTGGGCGGTGTACGGCTTCGGGTTCTCCCACCACGACGCGATCCTGTCCGACCCCGTGCAGTTCCACCGCGGCTGGCCGGGCGCCGGGTTCACGCACACGCCGTTCTGGGGGTTCGCGGTGACGGGGGTGATCCTGCTCCTGACCAAGAACCGCACCTGGGCGTTCTCGTACCTGCTCGGCGCGATCGCCCACGTCCTGTCCGACTCGCTGGACTCCGTGGGCGTGATGATGCTGTTTCCGTTCTCGACCTGGCACATGCACTTCGGGCTCTGGGAGTACGTCGGCGAGGCCGGCCGCGCCAAGGATGCGGTTGCCTACTACACGTCGCTGGGCGGCGTCTGGGACGCGTTCTGGGCGCTCTGGCTGCTGCGATACTGGCGCATGTTCACGGTCACGTACTTCCGCGACGAGCTGTATCCCAGCGATCCGTTCTGGTCATGGATGCACCGCTTCACCGGTGAGACGGTGATGCTGACCGTCTACCGCACCAGCGCCTTCTTCGGCTACGCCTCGATCATCGGCTGGTACATCTGGGTGCTGGCCATCAACGACTTCCACCCGCACCTGGACTGGTCGTTCGGCGCGCCGCACTGGGCGCCACGGCAGGGGCCGCGCTAGTCGCTATCGGTCAGGCGAGGCGCGCCAGGACGGCGCCGGTGCCGTCCACGGTCACGGCCGTGGGCACCACGCCCACGCCGTACTTGCGGGCCAGCTGGGGCTGGCTGCGCACGTCGACGGTGACCACGGTGCGGCCCTCGTCGCGCAGCTCGCGCTCCAGCCGGTGGCAGTCGGAGCAGAGCGGGTGGGTGAACTGCACCACCGTGTTCGGTGCGAGCGCGTCGCCGAAGTCGGACAGCTCGATCCGCTCGATGTGGCCGTGCCCGCGCCCGAGGCCGCGCACGCGCGCCCCCAGCTTGTAGATCTGGCAGCCGGTGCAGAACCCGGTGGCCGCCGACAGCAGCGCAAGCGCTGCCACCAGCAGGCCCAGCACGGCGCCCAGCAGCGGCAGCCCGGCCAGGTAGGCGATCGCGGCCGGCGTCAGCACGGCCACGCCCATCAGGTTTGCGAACCGCGGCGGCCGCGAGTCCTCCAGCGGGCCCTCGCCGATGCGCGGCTGCAGCAGCTCGAAGTAGGCGACGCAGGCCAGGCACCAACGGCGCCCCATCGTCAGCCCCAGCGCCAGCTGGGCCGCCACCAGCGCCAGCAGCCACCACTCACCGGTGATCACGCCGGCCAGCGCGACCAGGCCGACGACGGTCTGGTTGGCCCGCGGCGCGCGGGCGTCGATCACGTCCAGGTCGCGGTAGGGGTCGGCGGTGCGGTACGAGCGGTCAGCCATGGTTTGGATCCAAAGTCTAGATGATTGATCGGTATCTCCGTGATGTCCAAGGCGCAAGGCATCGCCCTTGCGCCGGTCGGGAGTGATCTGCGATTACGCAGATCGCGGACGGAGACGGCGGTTCGCAGCCGTAGCCACCCCAGCTACCGCTAACCCAGACCAACCGCAGCGGCCAGGCCCGCGAGAGATATCGATCAATCGTCTAGACGCCGACCACGGCGTCGCGCTCGACCAGCGCGGCGTAGCGGCCGCCCAGCGCGACCAGCTCCTCATGCGTGCCGCGCTCGATCACGCGGCCCTCGTCCAGCATCAGGATCATGTCCGAGTCGCGGATCGTCGACAGCCGGTGTGCGATCGCGATCGTGGTGCGGCCCCGCGACAGATGCTCCAGCGCCTCCTGCACGGCCCGCTCGGTCTCCACGTCCAGCGCGCTCGTGGCTTCGTCCAGCACCATCACCGGTGGGTCGCGCAGCACCGCGCGGGCGATCGCCAGGCGCTGCTTCTCCCCGCCCGAGAAGCGGTAGCCGCGCTCGCCCACCACCGTGTCGTAGCCCTCCGGCAGCGACGCCAGGTGGTCGTGGATCTGGGCCGCGCGTGCCGCCTGCTCGAGCTCCTCATCGGTCGCGGACGGCTTCGCGAACCGCAGGTTGTCGCGCACCGATCCGTGGAACAGGTAGGTCTCCTGCGACACCACCCCGACGGTGCCGCGCAGCGCGTCGAAGCAGAGATCGCGGACGTCGACGCCGTCGATCAGGACGGCGCCCTCGGTCACGTCGTAAAGGCGGGCGGTCAGATAGCCGAGCGTCGTCTTGCCGGCCCCGGTCTCGCCCACGATTGCCACGCGGCTGCCCGCCGGTGCGACGAAGTTGATGTCGCGCAGGGTGGGGCCGCCGGCCTCGTCGTAGTGGAACCCGACGTTGCGGAACTCGACCTCGCCGGCCGCTCGGGCCGGGTCGAACGGCACCGGGTTGGCCGGTTCCTCGATCTCGACCGGCAGGTCGAGGTACTCGAACACCCGGTCGAACAGCGCCGTCGAGGTCTGCAGGTCGGCCTGCACGTTCAGCAGCGAGCCGATCGGGAACAGCAGCCGCGTCTGCAGCGTGGTGAACGCGACCAGCGTGCCGATCGAGACGACGCTGCCGCCGCGCGCCATCCCGTATCCGGCGATGCCGTACATCAGCGCGGGCATGATCGCGAAGGTGGCCTGGATGGTCGCCATCATCCAGCGCCCGGCCATCCGCTGGCGCAGCTCCAGATCGGCCAGACGCCGGCTCTCGTCGGAGAAGCGCCGGGTGAGGTCGCCGGTCTGGCCCATCGTCTTTGCCAGCAGCACGCCCGACACCGACAGCGACTCCTCGACCAGCGTCGAGATGTCGGCCAGCGAGCCCTGCATGGTCGCGGCCAGCGCCTTGCGGACGCGGCCCACGCGCCGGGTCATCCAGACGAACAGCGGCAGGATCGCGAACGAGGCGAGCGTCAGCCGCCAGTCGAGCACCGCCATCGCGACGGTGGTGGCCAGCACCGTCGTCACGTTCGAGACGATCGAGGTGGCGGTGGTGGTGACGACCGTCTGCACGCCGCCGATGTCGTTGGCGATCCGCGACTGCACCTCGCCGGTTCGGGTGCGCGTGAAGAAGGCCAGCGACAGGCGTTGCAGGTGCGTGTAGACGGAGGCCCTCAGGTCGTGCATCACCTGCTGGCCGATCAGGTTCGACTGCCAGGTCTGGGCGACGCCGATCACGCCCGTCACGATCGGAATCGCCACCATCCCGCCCACCAGCAGCGTCAGCGTGCGGGTGTCCAGGTTGCTGCCCTGCGAGAGCACGTTGTCGAGCAGGTCACGGAGCAGGAACGGCGAGATCAGGCTGATCCCGGCCGAGATCACGATCATCGCGAGCAGGCCGGACAGCCGTATTCGGTACGGATAGAAGAGGCGCAGGATCCGGCGCGTCTGGGTGGGCTTCGCCGCCTCGGTCACAGGCCCGGCTCGAGCGCCCGGTTCAGGATCTCGCGCAGCGCGCGCTGATCGGTGGCCGACAGCCGTGCGATCGGCTCGGGTGCCTCCGACAGGCGCCGCACGATCCGGCGACGCACCTCCAGGCCGTTGCTGGTCACCACCAGCATCTTGACGCGGCGGTCGCCGGGGGCGGCGTCGCGGCGCACCAGGCCGCGCTCCTCGAGCCGGTCGACGATGCCGGTCACGTTGGATGCGTCGCAGCAGAGCTTGCGGGCCAGCGTGCGCATCGGCAGCGGCTGGTCGGGCTCGAGCATGCGCAGCACGTGCGCCTGCATGGGGGACAGATCGAACTCGGCGGCCACCTGCGGAACCCGCCCTCGCTGCGAGACGAACAGGCGGAAGAGCAGGGTCCAGGCTTCGCTTGCGTCATTGCTCATACGCCTATAATAATCACAAACCGACATATTTGACAACCTCAACTATCGAGGTAGACTGCAGATTATGGATACCTATCTGTTGACCCCACTGGAAGACGCAGTCGTCTTCCCGAACATGAGCATCACCCTCCCCATCGACGTTGGCGACGAGCAGCGCGTGCTGCTGGTGCCCACGCACGAGGGCGAGTACGCGAAGGTGGGCGTCGTGGCCGAGGTGACCGAGCGGGCGCGGCTGCCGCGCGGCGTCACCGCCGTGTCGCTGAACGCCCTGCACCGGGCCGTGCTGGGCGCGGCCGAGGCCGATTCCTCCGGCCGTCTGCGGGTGGCCGCCGAGCCCCACGTGGACGACACGCCGGCTCCCGTCAAGACGCGCGAGCTGGAGCAGGAGTTCCGGGCCGTGGTCGAGGAGAAGCTGGAGCTGCGCGGCGACGACGGCCGTGTGGCGGCGTTCATGCGCTCGATCACCGACGCCGGAGCGCTGGCCGACAGCGCGGGCTACTCGCCCGACCTGTCGTTCGAGCAGAAGCTGTCGCTGCTGGAGGAGCTCGATGTGATCGAGCGCCTGCGGCTGGCCTTGGAGGCGCAGCGCGAGGCGCTGGCGCAGGCCCAGGTCAGGCAGCGCATCCGCGACGACGTCGAGACCGGTGCGCAGAAGCAGCAGCGCGAGTACTTCCTGCGCAAGCAGATGGACTCGATCCGCAAGGAGCTGGGCGAGGACGACGCGTCGGTGATCGACGAGTACCGCGCCAAGATCGAAGAGGCCGGCATGCCCGAAGAGGTGCATGAGCAGGCCGAGCGCGAGCTGTCACGGATGGAGCGCATGGGCGACCAGTCCGGCGAGGCGTCGATGATCCGGTCCTACCTGGACTGGCTGATCGCCGTGCCGTGGAGCAAGCGCAGCGAGGAGCGGCTGGACCCGGTGCACGCACGCGAGGTGCTGGACGCCGATCACGCCGGCCTCGAGGACGTCAAGGACCGCATCACCGAGTACCTGGCCGTGCGCAAGCTGCGGCAGGATCGCGGCATCGCCGCCGACAAGCGCTCGGGCGCCATCCTCACGCTGATCGGGCCTCCCGGCACGGGTAAGACCTCGATCGGCGAGTCGATCGCTCGGGCCACCGGCCGCGAGTTCGTGCGCATGTCGCTGGGCGGCGTGCGTGACGAGGCCGAGATCCGCGGCCACCGCCGCACCTACATCGGCGCCCTGCCGGGGCGGCTGGTGCGGGCGCTGCGAGACGCCGGCACGATGAACCCCGTGATCATGCTGGACGAGGTCGACAAGGTCGGCGCCGACTGGCGCGGCGATCCGTCGTCTGCGCTGCTGGAGGTGCTCGACCCGGCTCAGAACCACTCGTTCCGGGACCACTACCTGGACGTCGAGCTGGACCTGTCCGAGGTGCTGTTCATCGCCACCGCCAACGTGGCCGACTCGATCCCCGGGCCGCTGCTCGACCGTATGGAGGTGATCCGCTTCGACGGGTACACCACCGACGAGAAGGTCGCGATCGCCCGTGGCTACCTGTGGCCGCGCCAGCGTGAGCGAAACGGGCTGCTGGAGGACGAGGTGCAGGTGTCCGACGACGTGCTGAAGCTGATCGTGACCGAGTACACCCGCGAGGCGGGCGTGCGCCAGCTCGAACGTGAGCTGGGGACGGTGCTGCGAAAGACCGCCACCCAGATCGCGTCCGGGAAGGCCAAGGCCCCGCTCGAGGTGACGGTCGACGAGGCCCGCTCGGCGCTGGGCAAGCAGCGCTTCTACCAGGAGGCTGCGATCCGCACGGCGGTGCCCGGTGTGGCAACGGGCCTTGCGGTGACCGGCACCGGCGGCGACGTGCTGTTCGTCGAGGCCACATCGGTGGCGGGCGGCTCCGGACTGGAGCTGACCGGCCAGCTGGGCGACGTGATGAAGGAGTCGGCGCGGATCGCGCTCTCCTACGTGCGTGGCCACACGGCCGAGCTGGGCATCGACGCGCACGCGTTCGAGGACAAGGGCTTCCACGTCCACGTCCCCGCGGGGGCGATCCCGAAGGACGGCCCCAGCGCCGGCATCACGATGGTGACCGCGTTGGCGTCGCTGCTGACGGAGCGGAAGGTCAAGCACACGGTCGGTATGACCGGTGAGGTCACGCTGCAGGGACGGGTGCTGCCGATCGGCGGGCTCAAGCAGAAGGTTCTGGCCGCCCACGCGGCGGGGCTCACCGACGTGATCATCCCGGAGCGAAACCGGGCCGATCTGGAGGACGTGCCCGACGACGTGCGGGAGAGCATGAACTTCCATCCCGTGATGACCGTGGACGAGGTGCTGGCGATCGCCCTCGAGCCCGCACCGGTCCGCGTCTAGACAGACAACGCATCACAGCCGCTCGGTGGCCCTGCGCCGCCGGGCGGCTGTTGCTATGCCAGCGTCAGCTCGGCGCTGCAGACGCCCGCGCGCGGATGCTGCGCCGTGGCACGCACCACGGTGCCGGCGGGCGCCTCGACCACCCACTCGACGCGCACCCGCTCGCTGCTCGGCTCGTGGCCCGCGTCCCAGCCCAGCATGCTGATGGCGCCGCCGCGCCCGGTCAGCTGATCCAGCTCCGTGTGCGCCAGGCCCGACACCAGCTGCGCGCCGTCGCCCAGCTCCAGATCCACCTCGACCGGACGCACCGCCTTCTGCTCGATCGCCTTCTTCGACACGTTCGTCGGCAGCCAGCCGGTGTTCTGCACCACCAGCCGCAGGCGGTGGGTGCCGCCGGCCACCGGCTCCGCCGTGAACGACCGCACCGCCAGCCGCGGCGACACCAGCGCCAGGTAGACGGCCCAGTCGCTGTGGGGCGCAACCTCCGCCTCGAGCCGGTCGAAGGGCGCGTTGCTGAGCACGTTTACCTCGTCCCAGCCGCCCAGCTCGACCGGCCCCAGCTGGGGATGCTGGAACGGGTACCAGTCGATGAAGCCGCGTCCGCCCATCTCGTTGTCCGACCAGGCGAGCATCTTCAGGTCGTCCTCGATCGGGTGGTCCTTCCACCAGTCGATGAAGCGCATTCCGACGTCGACGCCGGCTGCCCGCATCGGACTCCAGAACTCGGTCGTCCACCCGAACACGCCCAGGTGCTCGTAGATCCAGTCGTCGAACGCGCCCCGCATCCACGTCTTCGGCTCGTACTGGAAGTGGTGGTAGACGGACGCCCGCGGGTACCCGGTGAGGCGCACCGCCTCGTCGGCCATGCGGTCGTAGGCGCGCAGGTCGGCGGGCGGGAAGTCGTCGTCCGGCCGGGCGCCGTAAGGCCGCAGCAGCACGCCGCCGAAGGTGTGGTAGCTGACGGCGCAGGTGATGTTCGGGCGGTCGACCACGGCCTGCACCGCCGCCCGGATCTCGGGCTCGGACGTCGGGTAGGCGCCGGCCCCCTCCTGATCGGAGTGGGGGCGCCAGTCGTAGGGGAAGTTGCGGTTGAAGTCGAGGCCGGCCAGGCTGGGCGGCACCTTGATGATGTCGCCGTCGTAGTCGGTCAGATGCCCCTCGGGCAGCAGCCGGTAGTACGGGCCGCCGGCCTCCTCGTCGGCACCGCGCGGCACCAGCAGGCGGGGATGCTCGGGGTGCGGCTTCCAGCTGCCGGTCTCGTCCTGGATCCGCATCGACAGGATGCGGCCGTCGCCGTCCACATCGGAGGAGTGCAGGCCCGGCAGCTCGGTCGGAAGCGGCCAGGGCCGCACCCCGGACCGCACGTAGCGGGGCACGTCGGCCAGGGCCAGCTCGACGCCGTCGGGGTTCAGGCGCGGCACCACGTAGAAGCTGCGGCCGTCAAGCGCGCGGCCGATCCGCTCGTCCGACTCGTGGCCGGCCAGCAGCGTGTGCACCAGGTGAAGCGCGGCCGCGCCGCCGGTCACCTCGGTGGCGTGGATGTTGGCGTCGACCCAGACGGCGGGCTTGTCGCCCGCCGCCCCGGTGGCCTGGTCGGTCACCTCGCACATCCAGATGTCACGGCCCTCGTGGGAGCGCCCGATCGAGACGACGGTCAGCAGCTGCGGCCGCTCCGCCGCCCAGCCTTGGAGCAGCTCCGTCAGCTCCTGGTAGCGGGGCCAGTGGTCGAACGGCGCGGGCGTCAGCGGTGCGGGCACGCGGGCGATCGTAGCGTGGCATCCTCACGACGGCGGTTGTGAACCGCCGGGCTATGCGCTACGTATTCGACTCGTGCTCCATCCCACCCGCCGCCGCCTCCTGCTGATCTGCGCCATCTCGGTGCTGTGGATCGCCGCCGTGCTGCTGGCAGACCGCGGCGCCGGCATCTGGACGCAACGGACGCTGGGCGCCTTTACCTGGCTCTTGCTGCTGGCGCTGCTCCGCGGCGAGAGCCGCTCCGTGCGCTACCAGGTGGGCGCCGTGATCGTGGCGGCGACGATGCTCGAGTACACGGCCTCGCCGCTGCTCGGCCTCTACACCTACCGGCTGCACAACGTGCCCAGCTTCGTCCCGCCCGGGCACGGCCTCGTCTACCTGGCCGCGCTGACGATCGGCGGCGCCATGTACGGCACCCGCGCCGGCGTCTGGTTCCCGCGCGCCGTGCTGGTGGTGGCCGGCGCCTGGGCGGTGTGGGGATTGGCCATCAGCGCCCGGCCGGACGTCGGCGGTGCCGTCCTCTTCCTGTTCCTGGCCGCCTTCATCCTGCGGGGCCGCGCGCCGCTGGTCTACGCCGCGGCGTTCGTGGTCACCGCGTACCTCGAGATCGTCGGCACCAACGTCGGCACCTGGGCCTGGGCGCACCACGCCCCGTTGGGCCTGGTCTCGCTCGGCAACCCGCCCAGCGGCATCGCCGGCGGCTACTGCTTCCTGGACATGGTCGGCATCTTCGTGGCGGCCCGCCTGGCCCGCGTGCACGCGCCCGAGGTGATGCTGGAGCCGGCGCCGGAGCCGGCTGTCGCCTAAAGCGATCTTCGGGTTCTGCCGATACCTACCGGCGGTGCTCCCCAGGGAGCCATCGCCATGGGATGTCCGCACTTCATCCGCTGGTCGCCACTGGTCGCGATCGCCCTGCTTCTGACCGGCAGCGCCGGGTCGCACGCCGCCACCCCCGGCATCTACCAGGTCTGGGGCGCCTCACGGGACGTGGCCTCGCGCCCGTACGTGCACGGCGGCCAGATCGTGCTGCAGTGGAGCGACGTCGAGCCCTCGCGCGGACACTTCAACTGGTCGAGCCTCTACGCCCAGCTGGATGCCTACCACGCGATGGGCAAGACGGCGACCGTCCAGATCAACTCCACCAACGGCAAGCCGGGGTGGATCTGGGACGTCGTCGCCCGCTGCGGGTCGGTCAACGGCCAGGCGGTGCCGCAGTACTGGAACCCCGCGTACCTGACGCTGCAGAGCGAGCTCGTGAACGGCCTGGCCGCCGCCATCCGCGCATACCCGCATCCCGAGACGGTGGCGCTGGTGCGGGCCAGTCCGAACGCGATCGGCACCGAGCTGACGATGCTGCCGCACGCGGTCTCGTGCACGGCCGCTGCGCCGGCCGTGACCGTCTCCACGGGGTGGTCGCCGAACGTCGCCCACACCTACTTCCGAAACGTGATGGGCCTGTATGACTCCGCCCTGACGCCCGACATCCACGTGGCGCTGCGCGCCGAGGCGTTCATCTCGGACGGGGCCCCGCTCAGCTGGCTGGGCTCGAACGGCGCCTGGATCATGGGCACCGCCTCCGACATCGACTACAACCCCAGCCGCGACGCGTTCGACGTGTACGCCCGCAGGTGGGACCGGGCGGGGAAGACGGTCAGCTACTGGGAGCCGATCTCGTACCGTGGCAAGCACAACCTGGTCAGCTGGAACTACTGGCGGATCCTGCTGGAGCTCTACAAGGGCGTGTCGTACATCGCCGTCTACGGCGAGCAGATCCGGCACGGCGGCAACCCTCAGTACCGCGCCGCCTTCGACTTCGCGAACCGCTACGCGGGCAGCGCGGCCACGCCGGAGACGTCTCCGGGAGCGTTCATCGCGCTGCGCAAGGGCCGCGGCCGCACGGCCGGGAACCTCGGCCAGTTCATGACGCAGTACGCGCCCGGCCTCACGTCCACGGCCCTCAGCAGCGGGCAGGGCAGGCACATGATCGGGCCGGGCCGCCAGCGCTTCGGCCGCTACGCGCGGCGCATCGCCGGACACACCTCGCGGTCGCGGATGGGCTTCCGGCTGAACAACGACTTCGTGGCCGGCGTGAGCGGCCGCCGGGTGGTGATCGGGGTCTGGTACCTGAACGGCGGCCACGGCCGCTTCCGGGTGTCGTGGGGCAGGTCGGCCTCGCAGCGGCACGTCGTGCACAAGACCGGCACCGGCCGCTGGAAGCACTTCACGACGACGATCGACGGCTCGCTGCTGCGCGGGCGGCTCGCCCACGGCTGCGACATCTCGCTGACGGCGCTGGGCCACTCCAGGACCGCCTTCCACATGGTCGAGGTGCGCGTTCCGGGCAGGTAGCATGGCCGCGTGCCGGCCACTCTGCCTCTCGACCTCGAGCGTTATCCGATCGACGACCTCGACGGCGAGCGAACGCGGGCGCTGATCGCCGACTGCCGATCGCAACTGGAGCGCACCGGCCTCTGCCTGCTGCCGGGCTTCCTGGGGCCGGACGCGGTGGCGCGGTCGGTGGCGGAGCTCGAGCCGCGGGTGGAGGGTGCCTTCCGCAAGGAGCGCGCGATCGTGGCGATGAACGAGTCCGAAATCGATTCATCGCTACCGCTGGACGATCCCGTCCGCACGGCCCATCGCCATTCCATGCGCACGATCGCCTACGACCTGATCGATGAGGGCTCCCCGATCCGGGCGCTGTACGAGTGGGAGGGCATGACGGGATTCCTGTCGGAGGTGCTCGGCTACCGGGTGTACCGCTGCGCCGATCCGCTGATCGCCCTGATGATCTCGGCCATGCTTCCGGGCGGGGAGCAGGGCTGGCATTTCGACGACAACGAGTTCGTGGTCTCGCTGCTGCTTCAAAGGCCGGTGGTTGGGGGCGAGTTCGAGTACGCGCCCATGATCCGCAGCGAGCAGGATCCGGCCAATGACCGCATCCGCGACGTGTTCCAGGGCGTCGGCGACGACGTGCGCGTGGCGCCGCTCGAGCCGGGCACGCTGGCGCTGTTCCGCGGCACGCGGTCGCTGCACCGGGTCTCGCCCGTGGTCGAGGGGCCGACGCGCCTGATCGCGCTGCTCAGCTTCGATCGCCACCCGGGCATGGTGTTCCCGGCCAAGGCGCAGCTCAACAACACCGGTCGCACGACGCACGGGTGAACGTCGGAACATACGTCGACCGGATCGGCTACGGCGGCGCGGCCGAGCCCACGCACGCGGTGCTGGCCGAGCTGCAGCGCGCGCACATGCTGACGGTCCCGTTCGAGAACCTGGACATCGCGCTCGGGCGCCGGCTGGTGCTCGACCGCCGCGCCAACTACGAGAAGATCGTGGGACGGCGGCGGGGCGGCTGGTGCTTCGAGCTGAACGGCCTGTTTGCGTGGCTGCTGGAGCAGCTTGGCTACCGCGTCACGCTGCTCGGCTCGCGGGTGGAGGGCGAGCGCGGTGCCGGCTGGGAGCTGGCCCACCTGCTGCTGCGGGTCGACCTCGACCGTCCCTACCTGGTCGACGTGGGCTTCGGCGAGGGCTCGCTGGAGCCGGTGCCACTGGAGCGGGTGACCGACGGCGTGATGCGGCACCGAAACGGGCTGAAGGTCGTGTTCACCGACAGCCCACGAAGGCTGGAGGAGTTCCAGTGCATGTCCGACTTCCTGCAGACGTCACCGGAGTCCGGGTTCGTGAGCACCCGGGTCTGCACCGTGGCGCTGCCGGACGGACGCCTGCGACTGCGCGAGCTCGTGCTCAGCGAGCGGCATGGCGACGAGCTCAGCGAGCGGGAGCTGGCCGGCGAGCAGGAGTGGCGCGATTGCCTGCGGGAGCGGTTCGGCGTCGCGCTCTAGTCGATGTCCCGGAAGAACGTGAAGTAGAACTGCCGCCAGGCCGTCCACCAGTCGTCCGCGCGTGACACCAGGGTGCGCCCGTCGACGATCTCGACCACGGCGTGGTGGCGGTAGCGCTCGACCTCCTCGCTGGTGGCCAGCTCGACGGTGATCTCGCAGGGCTTGCCGGGATCGTAGGGAGGCACCGCGCCGAGATTGGACAGCGCCTTCGCGGCCGCGTCCTCGATCAGCTCGCGGGCCCGCAGCGGCGACGTGTGGCGGGCGCTGAAGCGGCCCAGGCCCTGCTTCACCGCGACCGTCGTCAGGCCGCCGCCCAGCAGCTCCTGCGCCTCGCGGCAGGTGGCGCGGTCGCCCGTCACCATCAGCACCGGGCAGCCCCAGGTGCCGCACAGGGCCGCGTTGATGCCGGTCTCTCCGACCAGCGTGCCGTTGAACGACAGGTTGCGCCAGCCGGTGCCGGACACGGTGTGGTTCATGACGCCGTCCGGCGTGCCGGCCTTGGCGTGCATACCCACGAACAAGGCCGCGTCGCAGCCCTGCTCGAGGAACTCGGTGTACTCGCTCCACTCCTGCTGCACGACGAAGTCGCAGCGGCGATCGAGCAGGTCGGGGATCAGCGAGTTGAACGTCCAGCCCTTGCCCGCGCCGTGGCAGTCCATCACCACCACCTCCGTTGCCCCGCCGGTGAACGCGCCGCGCACGGCCGCGTTGATCTCCTCGGTGTAGAGCCGCGAGCGATCGGCGTGGAGCGCCTCGCCGCCTTCGGTCTCGGGCCACTTGGTGACGCCGGCGACGCCCTCCATATCGCTGATGATGAAGACCTTCACGGCCGATAGCCTACAGACGTGATTGAGCTGTTTCTGCGAGAGGAGCTGATCTCCATGGCCGCCGATGACGGCGCCATGCGGGAGCGGCTGGTCGAGGACGGCAGCCTGTTCGACGGGTACAACCCGCTGATGGCGATCGTCCACCGCCGAAACGGCGACCGCCTGGGCGAGATGGTGAACGCGCACGGCTGGCCGGTGGCGACGATGGTCGGCGAGGACGGAGCCGATGCGGCGTGGCTGGTGCTGCACCATGCGATCGGCGATCCGGCGCTGCAGCGCCGCTGCCTGCCGCTGCTCGAGCAGGCGGCCGCGCAGGGCGAGATCCCGGCCTGGCATCCGGCCACGCTGCTCGACGGCATCCGCTTCTACGAGGGGCGCCCGCAGGTCTACGGAAGCATGTTCGACTGGGACGAGTCGGGGCGCCTGGTGCCGTGGACGATCGAGGACGCTGAGCGCGTCGACGAGCGCCGGGCGTCGGTGGGCCTGCCGCCGCTGGCCGACCAGGTCGCAAGCGCGCAGGCGGCGGCCGAGCGGGAGGGCGACCACCGGCCGGCCGATCCGGCCGCGCGGCGGGACGAGGCCGAGCGCTGGGCGCGCTCGGTCGGCTGGCGCGACTGAGGCGAGTCCTGTCACGGCTCTGGTGCAGCCGTGCAACGCCCCCCGCGACTGAATCGGGCTCAGAGGCAGAATCGGCCGGGGAGGTCGGTCCGACACGCGATCGTTGCGGGTCGTCACGGAATCGTGACGGGCGGCCGCGTGGTTGAGCGGTGCCGGGAGTGGAGGTCGTGATGTTTTCGGCGCTTGGTGGTGCCGATCGTTGCCGGAGGTGGTTGTGATCGTTGCGGCGGCGTGGGATTCGTTGCGGGATTGCCTGTCACGCACCGGTCACGGAGCTGCCTGGTCCTTCCGGAACAGGAGCAGCGCGAACCCGAGCGTGCCCCGGCCGCCCAGCTCCGTGTAGCGCCGCCGGCCCTTTCGGATCCAGCCCAGGAACTCCTCAAGGCCCGGCTCGCCTGGGTGCTGGGCCGCGTAGCGCTCGCCGTTCGCCGCCCAGGTCGCCTCGTAGCGATCCCACTGCTCGACGCTGCTCGGCAGCGCCCTCACCAGGGTCAGGCCGTGTGGTGCGCCGATCTCGAGCGTCGGCTGCCAGTCCAGCATGTCGTCGATCGTCGCCTCCAGCGCGTCGAGGTAGACGTCGGCGGGCGGTTGCCGCCAGTAGCCGTCGCCCAGCAGCACCAGGCCGCCCGGCCGGGCCAGCGCGGCCAGCCGGCCGATGCCGCTGACCGCTCCCACCGAGCAGACCAGGTCGAACGACTCGGGGTCGGCCGGGAACGACCGCGCGTCGCCGGTCACCAGCCGCACGCCCGGGATCGGCCGCGTGCCCGGGTGCAGGTCGACGCCGGTACCGTCGATCGGCGCGCGCGACGCGAGCCACCGCAGCAGCGCGCCCTTGCCGCAGCCGAGGTCGAGCACCCGCGCCCCGGCGGGCAGCTCGGCTCCGTTTAACAGCCGCTCGAAGCTGGTCTCGTCGTAGGGCCCCATGAACTCCAGGTCAGCGTGGGCGATCCGTGACCAGTCGCTGCGCTGCATCAGTCCAGGTACTGCACGAACCCGCCCGGCTCCAGCCGTGCCGGCGGCTGCCAGTCGCGGTCGGCGTAGCCGAGGTGCAGCAGTCCCAGCACGTGCTCGTCGCCTCCGACACCCACGGCGGCCCGGCCCTCGGCGCTTCGCAGCACCTCCGGGGTGCGCCAGTAGGTCGCGATCCCGCGCGCGTGCGCGGCAAGCATGATCGCGTAGACCGCGCAGGCCCCCGCCGCCACGTCCTCCTCATCCTGGGCTTCGTCGCCGGTCTGGACAACGGAGCAGGCGACCAGCGTGGGAGCGCGATCGAGCTTGGCCGCGCCCTCCGGGTGCCCCTGCTTCAGCGCCTCCAGCGACCGCGGCCCCAGCACCCGGAACCGCCACGGGTTCGTGAGGTGGTGGTTGGGCGCCCAGCGGGCCAGCTCGAACAGCTGGTCGAGCTGCTCGCGCGGCACCGGATCGGGCCGGTACACCTTGTGGGTGCGGCGCGTGCGGATCGCCTCATCGACGTTCACCGCAGCCGCCCATGGGAGTGGTGGAGCATGTCGCGGGAACTGTAGACTCGGCGTCATGAGGATCAGGGCAGCCGTGCTTGAGGAGTTCGGGGCGCCGTTGGTCGTGCAGGAGATCGACCTGGCCGAGCCCCGCGCCGGCGAGGTGCTGGTGCGTCTGGTCGCCTGCGGCGTCTGCCACACAGACCTCTACACCGCCTCCGGCGCCGACCCCTCCGGGTACGCACCGACCGTGCTCGGTCACGAGGGTGCGGGGGTGGTCGAGAAGGTCGGCCCGGACGTCGGCTCGCTGGCCGTCGGCGACCACGTGGTCACGCTGTTCTCGCCCCAGTGCGGCAAGTGCGTGCACTGCCTCAGCCCCAAGACCAACCTCTGCCTGGCCATCCGCGACATGCAGGGCAAGGGCTATCTGCCCGACGGCACCGCCCGCCTGTCGCGCGACGGCGAGCCGATCCGCCACTTCATGGGCACGTCCACGTTCGCCGAGTACACGGTGATGCCCGAGATCGCGCTGGCGAAGGTCTCGCCGGAGGCGCCGCTCGAGGGAGCCGCGCTGTTCGCCTGCGGCCTCTCGACCGGCCTCGGCGCTGCCATGAACACCGCCAAGGTCGAGACCGGATCGACCTGCGTCGTGTTCGGCGCCGGCATGGTCGGGCTGGGCGCCGTTGCCGGCTGCCGCCTGCAGGGCGCCGAGCGGATCATCTGCGTCGACATGTCGGAGGGCCGGCTCGAGCTGGCGCGCGGGCAGGGCGCCACCGAGACCATGACCGGCGGCGACGACGCCGTCGAGCGGATCGTCGAGATGACCGGCGGCTTCGGTGCCGACTACACCTTCGAGGCCACCGGCAACGTCAAGGTGATGCGCCAGGCCGTGGAGTCGGCGCGGATGGGCTGGGGCCTGTGCACGGTGTGCGGTGTGGCCGGCCGCGGCGAGACGCTGGACGTGATCCCGCGTTTCCTGATCACCGGCCGGCGGATCGCCGGCAGCTCGTTCGGCGGCGTCAAGGGCCGCGACGGTGTTCCCCGCCTGGTCGACATGTGGCTAGACGGAAAGATCGACGTCGACCCCTTCATCTCCCACCACATCACGCTGGACGAGGTCAACCACGGCTTCGAGCTGATGGAGGCGCAGGACGGCATCCGCAGCGTGATCGGGTTCGGCGCCGCGTGATCGTCGAGCGGGTCGAGCACCCGACCTGGACGTCGAACGCCTACCTGGTCGCCGACCACCACGGCGGCCACGGTGTCTACATCGACGGCAACGGCGTCACCGAGCCGCTCGCGGCCCGGGCGGCGATCGATGACATCAAGATCACCCACGTGCTGGTCACGCACGGCCACGCCGACCACGTGGTCGGCGTGGAGGAGACGGCCGCTCGGCTGGGCGTACCGCTGCTGCGCTGGCCGGAGCTGGCCGACGGGCAGGAGGTGCAGTCCGGCGACCTGCGGATCCAGGCCATCTACACGCCGGGGCACTGTACCGACCACCTCAGCTTCCTGGTCGACCAGAGCGACGTGTTCACCGCCGACGTCCTGTTCAAGGGCACGCTGGGCGGCACCACCGGCGGCGGCGAGCACGGCTACGCGGACATGCGCCGGTCGATCGACCGCCTGATGGAGCTCGACCCGGCCGTGCGGGTGCACCCCGGTCACACGCTGCCCACCACCATCGGCGACGAGTGGGAGCACAACCCGTTCATCCGCATCTGGCGCGGCCTCGACCCGGAGGGTGACGCGCCCTGCACGGTGTGCGGCCAGCCGGCCACCCTGATCCTGTGGGCACCCGACTACGACGGCACCAACAAGGCCTGGGTGCGCTATCCGGACGGCCGCGACGCGATCGTGGGCGGGTCGCAGGTCGAGCGCTGATGGCCTGGACGGTGGCGCAGATCGAGGCGGTGGGCAGCAACGCCGAGCCGGGGTTCTGGGAGGAGTGGGCCCGGGAGCCGGACTTCGGCAGCCGCTGGCAGTCGATCGGCGATCACTTCGGGATCGGCGGATTCGGCGTCAACGCCAACGTCGCCGACGCCGGCCGCGAGCTGATCGTTCCGCACAGCGAGACCGAGTACGGCGGCCAGGAGGAGCTGTACCTTCTGCTCCGCGGCCGCGCCCGCTTCACCTGTGACGGCGAGACGGTCGAGCTGGACGCCGGCGAGATGATGCACGTCAGCCCCGAGGTGGTACGTGATGCCGTCGCCCTCGAGGACTCAACGCTGGTGCTGTGCGTCGGCGGCACGCCCGGCCAGGCCTACTCACCGAGCTGAATGGCGACGCGCGCCGAACCGCTTGCTTCGGGAGCCGTGGGCGGCGGGGAGGGCCAGTTCGTGCTGGTCGAGTGGTCCGATCCGGGCGGCCTCACCAGCCGCGAGCGGCCGATCGCGGGCCTGCACGTTCACCACTCCGACGACGAGGCCTGGTACGTGCTCGAGGGCACGCTCGGGTTCCGCGTGGGTGACGACGAGGTGGAGGCAGGCCCCGGCGCCGCGGTGTTCGTGCCGCGCGGAACGCCGCACTCGTTCTGGAACGCGGGTGCCGGTCCGGCGCGGTACGTGCTCGTGATGCCGCCGCGTCTGAAGGCGCTGGTCGAGGCCCTGCACGCCCCCGGCGCCGGCGACTTCGCGGCCATCTTCCGCGAGCACGCGTCCGAGCTGCTCTAGCGGTCGCGGCGGATCCGGCTCAGCCAGCCGCTGCCGGGATCCTCTTCCGGCTCGACGCCGTCCTCGACCACGACCAGCTCGCGCAGGGCCGCGATCGACAGGCCCGGCTGCTCGCTCGGCTCCTGGCCGCCCGACAGCACGCGGTCGATCTTGGCGATGCTGTCGTTGTCGACGTGCAGGAACCGGCAGCCGACCACGGTGTGTCCCGGCTGGTGGGCAGGTCGCACTGAGGCGACGCGCACCTCGCCGTTGATCGAGTCGGCGAAGAAGCGTCCGTGGAACATGAGCCGGTCGCCGACCCGCAGCACGCGCGCGGTCGTGAAGGCGACGCCGGTGCGCGAGAGGTCGTCGAGCGTGCCGTCCACGCGATCGCGGTCGACCACCTCCTGGCAGTTGACGGCCTCCAGCCAGGCGACGCCGCCGATCGGCACGCGTTCGGACGCCCGCCGGCTCTCGTCCACCTGGATGGCTCCGGGCACGAGCTTCACCATCGCAAGATCCTGGGTGTGGTAGCTGGCGTCGTCGACGTTCAGGTGCAGCTCCCACGGCCGCGCGTCCGGGCCGACCACCCGGCCGGTCAGCGTCATGCCGGTGGCGACGGACAGGCGCGGCGCCGTGACCGTCGCCCGCTCGCCGTCGAGCGAGATCAGATGGATGCGCAGGATGCCGCCGCCGTGGAGCTCCAGCTCCACGTCGGGCTTGTTGAAGAGCAGCGACATGGCATCGGTTGGCGAGAGTGTCATGGCCCCGGTATCGGCCATCCGGGGCCGATGCCTTAGCGTTTGAGCAGTGTCGGCGGCTACAGGAACGTCGCGACGATCGCGATCGCGATCGGCACGCCGAACCAGGCCAGCGCCGTCAGCGCGATCGCGGCCGCTGCGATCGCGGCGCTGTCGTCTCGGGGTGGGTTCCCGCAGTGGCCGATCGTCTCGTACAACGCCGCCAGCGAGGGGTCGAGCGTCACCTTGATGCGGCGGTGGGCGAGACCGGCGCCCTGCAGCAGCACCCACGCCAGCACAGCGAACAGGATCGCCAGGATCACGCCCAGCGGCACGATCAGCAACGGTCCCTGGCCCTTGACGGCGCCGAACTGGCGCGCGATCGACGCCAGCACCGGCACCGCTGCGCCGCCGATCAGCACGGTCGGCAGTGGCAGGCTTCCGCCCTTGTAGCCGAGCGTCAGGCGGTCGGCCTGGATCCGCGCCCGCGCCAGCATGCGCCGCTCGGCGCTGGCGGTCTGCGACTGGCTCTCCCGGCGTGCGTACAGGCGAGACAGGGCGTGCACGACGTTGGAGACGTGGCCGCGCACGATCGTGCGCGCCACGAACTGCACGGCTCCGGCGGCGGCTCCCGAGAACGGGCCCAGCCGGCGCAGCACCGGATGTTTCCAGCCATCGCGGTCGAGCACCTCCAACGCCCGCATCGCCAGGCGGTGGCTCTGCTCGAACCGATCGGGGTGCGCGAGTGGGCCGGCGGCGGCGATCTCACCCAGCAGGGCGGCCTCCGTGCGCGTGTCGACGCCGATCTCCGCCAGCGCCCGCTCGGCGGCCTCATCGGGGTCTCCGCTCAGCAGCTGGAAGGTGGTGGCCAGCTGCTGGGTGACCTCGTCCAGGATCAGGTGGTCATCGGGGAGCTGACCCGGCGCGTCCATTCCCGCCTACGGTAGCGACCGGCCCGGAGGGCGCGGCGGCGGCCGGCTAACGGTTCCCTAACGGTCGGCATTGCGTGGTTAGTGAACATTCACTAATCTACCTGCCATGGCCGTGGCACCAAGACAGCGACTGACCCGCGATGAGAGGTACGAGACGATCCTCGCGGCTGCCCGCACCGTCTTTGCCCGGCATGGTTACCACCGCGCCGGTACCGCCGAGATCGCCCGCGCGGCGGGCTGCTCGGAGCCGATGCTCTACAAGCACTTCCCCTCCAAGCAGGCTCTGTTCGCGGCCGTGCTGGTCGACGCCACGGCCCAGCTGAAGGAGCGGATCCACACCATGCTGGACGGCTGCGACAAGGGCCTCGAGCAGATGGTGATGATGGTCGGTGACCTCTCGCATGATCCGGTCATGATCGAGGTGTCGCGCCTGCGGATGCTTGCGATCACCCTGGCCGACGATCCCGTGATCAAGCGGGCGCTCGCCCAGAGCGTGACCGAGATGCGGCGCCGGGTGGTCGGCTCGGTCGCCCACATGCAGGAGATGGGCACCGCCCGCTCCGACATCGATGCCGATCAGATCGGCTGGCTGTGGCTGGGCTTCGTGCTCGCCGCCGGCTTCCGGATGGCCCTGGAGGGGCCCGAGGTCGCAGACCAGCTGCCCAAGATTCCACAAACGCTGCTCGCGCTACTGCAGACGAATCCCCAGGAGGTGGATGGATGACCGAAGACCATCCCAACCACAAGTGGTGGACGTTGTTCGCCATGTGTTTCGCCCTGTTCATGATCATGCTGGACAACACGGTGGTGAACGTCGCGCTGCCGACGATCCAGCGTTCGCTCCACATCACCAACCCCGAGAACCTCGAGTGGACGGTCAACGGCTACGTGCTCACGTTCGCCGCGCTGATCCTGCTCGGCGGCAAGCTCGGTGACCGCTTTGGCCGCAAACGCATCTTCCTGGTCGGCCTGGCGATCTTCACGATCGCGTCGGCCGCGTGCGCGCTGGCCACGAGCGACACCCAGCTGATCGCGTTTCGGTCGCTGCAGGGCGTCGGCGGCGCGCTCCTGAACCCGCTGTCGCTGTCGATCCTGGTGTCGGCCTTCCCACGCAAGCAGCTGCCGACCGCGATCGGCGTCTGGGCCGGCATCTCCGGCCTGGGCCTGGCGATCGGACCGCTGCTGGGTGGGTTCCTGGTCGAGAACGTGTCCTGGTCGGCCGTGTTCTGGATCAACGTCCCGATCGGTGTGATCGCCGCCGGCGTCACCTGGTGGGCCGTGGTCGAGTCAAGCGATACCACCACCAAGACGCTCGACGTGATCGGCACCGTGCTGGTGACCGCCGCGCTGTTCTCGCTGACGTGGGGGCTGATCAAGACCGGCAGTCACTCCTGGACGTCGCCCTACACGCTGTTCTTCCTGGGTGGCGCGGCCGTGCTGTTCGCCGCCTTCATCTGGCGTGAGGCACGCACCCGGGAGCCGATGCTCCCGCTCAGCTTCTTCCGGTCGCGGGTGTTCTCGGCCTCGAGCGCTGTGGTGCTGATGGTCGGCTTCGCGATGTTCGGAATCTTCTACTTCGTGACGCTGTACTTCCAGAACGTGCTCGGCTACTCGGCGCTTCAGGCCGGCGTGCGCTCGCTGCCGCTGACCATGATGGTGATCTTCGTCGCACCGATCGCGGGCCGGATGAGCGGCAGGGTGCCGCCGCGCTACCAGATGACGGTGGGCATGCTGTTGATGACGGCGGGTCTGCTGCAGCTGTCGCGGCTGGAGGTACACAGCTCCTACAACATGATCTGGCCCGCGTACATCCTCGCCGGCGTGGGCATCGCCATGACGATGCCGGCCGTGTCAGCGGCTGGCATGGGCGCGGTCGACCAGACCAAGGCGGGCGTCGCCTCGGGCGTGATCAACGCGTCCCGCCAGGTCGGCGGCGCGATGGGCGTGGCCGTGCTGGGCGCGGTCGTGTCCACCCGGGTCGACAGTGTGTGGACAGGCCCCCAGGCGCTGGTGCCGCTGGTGACCGGCGGCCAGGGCACCAAGATCTACGCGGCGGCGATCAGCCAGGGCCACTCGCCGGCGTACGCACGTGCAGCCGAGAACCAGGCGCTGACCGCCTTCGTGCACGGCGTCCAGGGAGCCATGCTGGTGGGTGCGCTCCTGGCCTTCTCGGCGGCGATGACGGCCTTCTTCGGCCTGCGGCACGCGCCGGCGGTGAACCCGGCCCAGGATGCCGTAGCGGTCGAGGCGTAGCCGGCAGAAACGGGCGGTGGCCGGCCCCACGGGGCACGGCCACCGCCGCGGCCGATGGTTGATTCCACGGGATAGGTGGATGCTGGGCGCAGGATGGGGCGCGTTGGACGACTTGGGCGTCCGCAGGGCAGGCTGGGCAAGTCCTGGCCAAGGGCGATCGTGGCGTCCAGCGTGTCCCAGACAAGTCCGGCGCCACATAGCTCGTGGAATCAATCATCTAGCCTGAGTCCGTGGCGCGCCGCACCAACCTGACTCTGCTGGCTGCGCTGCTGGCTGCGTTCGTGACCGGCGTCCTGGCGCTCTGGGTCGGGGAGTCGCGGGCCTGGATCGTGACCTGGGCACACGGCGCCGCCGGCTTTGCGGTGCTGCTGCTGGTGCGCTGGAAGGTGCCGGTGGTGCGGCGCGGACTGGGCCGTGCCCGGCCCGACATGGCCGCGGCGGTGGCCACGGCGGCGGTGGCCGTGGCGATGCTGGCCACCGGCATCGCGCACTCGCTGGGGGTGTCGGCGCTGGGGCCGGTGACCGTGCTGGGCATCCACATCGCGCTCGCGCTGGCGCTGCTGCCGCTGGTGGCGATGCATGTGATCAACCGGCCGCAGCGGCCCCGGCGCGGCGACCTGACGCGGGCCGGGTTCCTGCGGCTGGCCGGGTTCGCCGTGCTGGCGGTCGCCGTCAAGGCGGCGTTCGAGGGCACGGTCGGCGCGTCCCGCGTGGCCACCGGCTCGCTGCGCCGCGACCAGCCCATCCCGACCTCGTGGCTGGACGACTCCACGCCGGCGGTGGACGCCGGTGAGTGGCGCGATCGCATCGCCGGCCTGGCCCCGCACTCCGTCACCTGCGCGCTCGACTGCACCAGCGGCTGGTACAGCGTCAACCGCTGGAGCGGGGTGGCCGTGGCCGACCTGCTGGGGCCGCTGC
>JAICYJ010000053.1 GCA_025934255.1 Thermoleophilia bacterium
ATGTCGGCGGCCGGGGCTGAACGCCCGGCGCTGATGGGTCACTCGCTGGGGGCGACGCTGGCCGTGCACTGGGCTGCCCGGCACCCGCTGCGCGGGCTGGTGGCGGCCTCGCCCGTGGGCATGCTCGAGCTGGACGTGGCGGTGGCGAAGGCGCTGCTGCCCGCCGCCCCCGTCGCCGCGGCGGCCGCTCGCCTGGCCGCCCCGCTGCTCGCGGGGAGCGCGACCGGACGGCGGCTGGTGTTCGGGTGGTTCGTGGGCATGGCCGCGCCGCAGCTGGTGCGGCCGGCGCTGGGGCAGCGCATGATCCGCGATGCCGCGGCCGCGTGGCCCGCGCTGGAGGGCGTGATGCCGGAGCTGGGCCGCACCGATCTGGCCGACGTGGCGAGAAACGCGGGCTGCCCCTCGCTGGTGGTCTGGGGCGAGCTTGATGCCCATGCGGGCAACGGCGATGCGCTGGCCGGGGCGCTCGGAGGCGAGCGGCTGGAGCTGGCGGGCGTTGGCCACATGCCGATGCTGGAGGTGCCGTTCAGCTTCCGCCGGGCGCTGGACGGTTGGCTGTAGGCTTCGGGCATGGCCGCACCTGACCCCTGGAGCTGCCGGGCCTGCGGCTCGCAGATCGACCTGGCCGGCTGCTCGATCGAGGTCGGCCTGGTGCGCCTGGCCACGCGTGGCGGCGATGGATTCCAGCTCGGCGGCGCCGGCATCGAGCCCGAGCTGGCGGCCGTGCTGGCGTCCTGCGAGTGCGGCGGGCGCTTCACCCCTGGCCCAGGCACCGGCCCGGCGGCGACAGCGCGCTTCGACCCGGATGCCATCCGCGACCCGGCCGCGCGCGGGTGGGCCGCGCTCGAGGCGACCCCGGCACTGGCCGAGCTGCGCGAGGTGTGGCGGCCGCGGGCGCTGGTGCTGATGGGGCGCGAGCAGGAGCTGTCCAAGGAGGACGTGCTGCAGCTGCGGCTCGAGGAAAAGCTGGCCGCCCTGCAGGCCGAGGTGGAGCGTGCCACCGCCGCCGGCGAGGGCGACGCCGCCGAGGCTGCTCACGCCCGCTACATCGAGCTCGGCACCACCTACGTGCGTCGCTTCGTGCGCTCCCATGAGCCGGCCGCCTGATCTCGCAGGCCGGGTCGCCGAGTTCATCGCCGAGCATCAGCTGCTCGAGCCCGGGCAGCCGCTGCTGGCGCTCGTCTCCGGAGGCGCCGACTCGCTCTGCCTGTGGGGCGTGATGCGAGAGCTGGGCCATTCGGTGGAGGCGCTGCACGTGGAGCATGGGCTGCGCGGGCGCCGCGGCCTCGACGACGCCGCCTACTGCGCCGCGCTGGGCGCGACGGTCGTGCCGGTCGACCTGGAGCCGGGCGGGAACCTCGAGGCGCGCGCGCGGGAGGCCCGCTACAGGGCTGCCCGCGACCAGGCCGGCGGCCGGCCGATCGCCACCGGCCATACGCTCAGCGACCAGGCCGAGACGGTGGTCTACCGGCTGGCGTCGTCGTCCGGCCCGCGCGCGATCAGCGCGATGCGGCCGGGCGCGGACGGGGTGGTGCGGCCGCTGCTATGCGTGACGGCGGCCGAGACGCGGGCCTGGTGCACCGGGCGGGCGCTGGAGCCGCGCGACGACGAGACCAACGCCGACCCCGCATTCCGCCGCAACCTGATCCGGCACGAGGTGATGCCGGCGCTGATGCGGGTGCATCCCGGAGCCGAGCTGAACCTGGCGCGAAGTGCCGAGCTGCTGGCCGAGCTCGACGATCTGGTGTCGGAGCTGGCGGGCGACCACGTCAGCGACGTGATCGACCTCGAGCAGGTGGCGGAGCTGCCGCGCGCGCTGCGCGTGCTGGTGCTGCGCGAGGCCGCGGAGCGCGCCGCCGGGCGGCCGCTGCGGCTGCCCAGGCAGCTGACCGGGCGGCTCGAGCAGCTGGCGGAGCGGCGCGGTGGCGTGGAGCGGCTGTCGCTGGCCGCCGATCTCGAGGCCGTGCGCGATCGCACCCACCTCAGCTTTACCGCGCCTTCGTTGTAAGCTGGCCCGAGATGCCTAGATGAGCTCGTACCTCAACGCTCTCGATCCGGAGCACCTGATCGCGGAGACGCTGGTCGAGGAGGATGCGCTGCAGGCGCGCATCTCCGAGCTCGGCGAGCAGATCTCGCGCGACTATGAGGGGCTCGAGCCGTTGCTGGTGGGCGTGCTGAAGGGCGCGGTGTTCTTCATGGCCGACCTGGTGCGGCGGGTGACGGTGCCCTGCGAGATGGACTTCATGGCCGTCTCCAGCTACGGCAGCGGTACCGACTCGTCGGGGGTGGTGCGGATCCTGAAGGACCTCGACGCCAACATCGAGGGCCGCCACGTTGTCATCATCGAAGACATCGTCGACTCCGGTCTCACGCTCTCCTACCTGGTGCGGAACCTGCAGGCGCGATCACCGGCCACGCTCGAGGTGTGCGCGCTCCTGACCAAGCCCGAGCGCCGCCAGACCGACATCACCTGCCGCTACGTCGGCTTCGAGATCCCCAACCGGTTCGCGATCGGCTACGGCCTCGACTACGGCGAGCGCTACCGCAGCCTGCCCTACGTGGCGGCCCTGGACGAGTCGCGCCTGCCCGAGGACCTGATCTGACCGGGCGTTTCAAGTCGCCACCGGCGGCTGCCGATAGACGAATGCGTGAGGACATCCAATCGTCGTGCCGGCGGCGTATCAGAGGTGGTGGTTCGAACGTCAGGCGCCAATGAGCCGGAAAACCTCCGTGATATCGTTCAGATCAGTTCCCCAGGCAGGTAGGCGAAGCAACCCGTGAGCAGGTTTTTCAAGAGCGCAGCTTTCCCGATCGTCGTGGTCGTCGTGCTGGCGTTTTTCGCCCAGAAGATGATCATCGACAACTCCAGCAGCAAGCAGGCGAACACCTGGAACGAGTTCACCCAAGCCGCCGCCAGCGGAAAGGTCCAGTACCTGAAGACCAACCTCGGGGACAACAGCCTCAAGTACAGCGTCACCAAGTCTGACGGCAGCCAGACCGTGACCATCGGCATCCCCAGCACCTCGCTGATGGACCAGGCGATCTCGCAGGCCGAGGCCAGCAACTCGAACGTCGTGGTCGACGGCACGCCCACCTCCGGCTCGCCGTGGTGGAGCATCCTGGTCACGATCCTGCCCTTCGTGCTGTTCTTCGCCTTCTGGATCTTCCTGATGAACCAGATGCAGGGCGGCGGCAGCAAGGTCATGAGCTTCGGCAAGAGCCGCGCCAAGCGGATGTCTGTCGACTCGCCCAAGATCACGTTCAAGGACGTGGCCGGCGTGGACGAGGCGGTCGAGGAGCTGCACGAGATCAAGGAGTTCCTCGAGAACCCGAAGAAGTTCCAGGCGCTGGGCGCGCGCATCCCCAAGGGCGTGCTGCTGTTCGGTCCTCCCGGCACCGGCAAGACGCTGCTGGCGCGGGCCGTGGCGGGCGAGGCCGGCGTGCCGTTCTTCTCGATCTCGGGCTCGGACTTCGTCGAGATGTTCGTCGGCGTCGGCGCCAGCCGCGTGCGCGATCTGTTCGAGCAGGCCAAGCAGAACTGCCCGTGCATCATCTTCATGGACGAGATCGACGCCGTCGGCCGCCATCGCGGCGCCGGCATGGGCGGCGGTCACGACGAGCGCGAGCAGACGCTGAACCAGCTGCTGGTCGAGATGGACGGCTTCGAGATGAAGGACAACATCATCCTGATCGCCGCCACCAACCGCCCGGACATCCTCGACCCGGCGCTGCTGCGCCCGGGGCGGTTCGACCGCCAGGTGGTCGTGGACCGGCCCGACCGGGTCGGCCGCAAGCGCATCCTCGAGGTGCACTCGCGCGGCAAGCCGATCGCGCAGTCGGTCGACCTGGAGGCACTGGCCGGCCAGACCCCGGGCTTCACCGGCGCCGACCTGTCGAACCTGGTGAACGAGGCCGCGCTGCTGGCGGCCCGCAAGGGCAAGCGGCAGATCGAGACGCTGGAGCTGGAAGAGGGCATCATGCGCGTCATCGCCGGCCCCGAGAAGAAGACGCGGCTGCTGTCGCCGAAGGAGCGCGAGATCACGGCCGTTCACGAGATGGGCCACGCCCTGGTCGGCCACTACCTCGAGCACAACGACCCCGTGCACAAGATCTCGATCGTGGGCCGTGGCATGGCGCTGGGCTACGTGATCACGCTTCCCACCGAGGACAAGTTCATGCGCTCGCGGCCTGAGCTGATGGACACGCTGGCCAAGAGCCTGGGCGGCCGCACCGCCGAGGAGCTGGTGTTCGGCGAGATCACCACCGGCGCCGAGGACGACCTCAACAAGACGACCGACACCGCCAAGCGCATGGTCATGCGCTGGGGCATGTCGGAGAAGCTGGGGCCACGCACCTTCGGGCGCGACTCCGGCCAGCCCTTCCTCGGCCGCGACTTCGGTCACGAGGCCGACTACTCCGAGGAGATCGCGCGCGAGATCGACGACGAGATCCGCCGCATCGTCGAGGACGCGCACGAGCGCGCCCGCAAGGTGCTGTCCGACCACATGGACGAGATGCAGCGCCTGTCGAAGGTGCTGATCGAGTACGAGACGATCGATCGCGAGCAGTTCCAGGCGCTGCTGGCCGGCACGGCGCCGGAAGAGGTCTTCAAGGACCACGAGAAGCACGCCCAGCCGGTGGCCGACGAGCAGCCCGCAAAGCAGCCGTCCAAGCCGCGCACGATCGGCCTGCCGCTGCCCGGCGCTCTGCACCAGAGCAAGCCGCCGGACGCGCCTCAGGGCGCGTAGGCACCTCGAGCTCGGCGCTATCACCCGTTCGCGGGGTGGTGTAGTGGTCATGCCGTGACGACACAACCGGGATGCCTTCGCGACGGATTGTCCTGCTGCTTGCGAGCGCCGTGGTGGTCTTCGTCGTGTCGACCTCGTCCGCTCCGGCAACGCCGCTTCCCGGGCCGATCACGCGCCTGCGTGTGGTGTCGCGAACGACCCTGCGCCCAGGCGTCATCTTCACCCATTACCGGGCGCACGTGCGCGGCTACTCCCGGACCCAGCAGATCTACAGGATCTCGTGGGCGATCGGCGACACCCATGTGACGCTCGGCTCGGCGCTGCTCGGTACCTATCATCCGGCTCAGGAAACGGTCGACGTGCACCCGATCTCCTCACTCGGCGCACCGGCGAGCCTGCTCGCCGCCATCAACGGCGACTACTCCGCATACACCACCCGTTCCGCCTACCGCAACAGCGGCATGCTGGTCAAGGGCAGGAAGATCTACAACTTCGGCTGGGGCGGCCCGGGCGTCGGGTATCTCCCGGCCGGCGACTTCATGATCGGCCGGCCGCGGGCGCAGCCGGTGAAGCTGAAGCTGCCCAACCGGCTGACCGCGACGATCGGCGCCTTCGGCGCCCTGCCGGCGGGCAGCGACCAGGTCGGCGCCTACGACGCCGCCGGCACCGTGGTCACGGTGCCGAAGGGATATGCGGCGTTCACGGTCGACTCGACGGCGTTCAGCACGATGCTCAGCGGCAACCGCACCCTGCGCAACCGCACCGGCAGCGACAGATCCGAGCCGGTGGCCGCGTTCGCCTTCGCCGAGCCCACCTCCGCAGGCACCACGACGTCGCTCCCGATCGTCGGCAGCCAGCCGGCGGGGGCGCAGGTGACCGTGCCCGAGACCGGCACCGTCCTGCTCGCGAAGGTCGGCGGCATCGCCGAGGTGGGACTGTCCGCGCTGGCCGCGTCGGTGAACCCGGTGGTCGACATCAACGGCGACGCCAAGGGCTGGAGCTCGGTGTCCGACGTGATGGGGGGCAAGCCGGAGCTGGTGTCCGGCGGGGTTGCGATCTCGTCGCGGCCGACGATCGTCGACTCCTGGCAGTGGACGTGCGGCGGCGGTTGCTGGCGGCCGGCGCTGATGCGCACCACCTCCGGGAGGGGATCGCTGATCCTGATCGGCTCCCGCGGCGGATCCGGCCTCACGATGCTGAGCTTCGCGCGGGTGCTGCGACAGATGGGTGCTCAGCAGGCGATCGGGTTCGACAACAACGGCTCGGCGGAGATGTACCGCCCCGGACACCGGCCGTACACGGGCTACGGCTACGAGCGCTGGCTGCCGACGGCGACCACCCTCCGCTACCGGTAGGACGCCCGGTAGGCGGCGACGATCGTGGACCTGCGCTGCTCGGGAAGCGCCCGTTCGGCCCAGCGCAGCACGTGCGCAGCGCCGGGAACCCGGGCGCCGTAGCGATGGAGCGTTGCGACGTACGCGACCGAGTCGGCGGTGAAGCCCGCGGCGCTGGTTGCCGCCTCCAGCGCTGCGGGCGTGTTCGCACGGTATCGAGCCGGGAACACGTCGCGTTCAACCGCGCCGGCGCCGCCGCGCTTGACCAGCACGCGGAGCCGCTGCGGCATCGCCCGGGCGGCCGCCATCAGCGGGTTCGACCGGTTGCTGGTCAGCAGCACCAGCCAGCCGTCCGGACGCAGAACCCGGTGGAACTCGCCGAACGTCCGGGCGGGATCGTCCAGATGCTCGACCACGAAGTTGGAGTAGACAAGGTCGAAGCTGGCGTCGTCGAACGGCAGCGGCCCGGACAGATCCGTTTCGATGAACTCGTCCAGCGACGCGTTCTCGCGGCCGGCCGCGCCGTCGAGGTCGATTCCGACCAGCCGGGCGATCCGGTCACGGTGGTCTGCCAGCCGCGTCGTGCGTCCACAGCCCGCCTCGAGCACCGTGGCACCGGGCGGGATCGCCCGCTGCAGCATCCGCGCCTCGACCGCTGTGTGCGACGTCTCCACGGACGGTCAGTCTAGTGATCCCGTTCAGGCCCAGTCGCTACGATCCCGGGGTGATCACCGACCGTCAACCCGTTGGCTGGGGGCGTGCGGTGTTCCTGAGCATGACCCTGTTCGTACTGCTGTTCGTGGTCGAAGGACTGGTGGCCGGGCAGCTGACGAACCGGCAGACGACGCTGGCGGCGGGACTGCTGGCGGCGATCGCGCTGATGTTCGGGGTGGCCATGATCCTGCCGGTCTGCTTCGAGCTGGCGTTTGCCAACCGGCGGCGCGAGTGGGCCGCGTTCGGCGCGGCCCGGGCGCGCCGCTGGATCTCGGGCATCGCCATCTTCATCCCGGCCGCGATCGGGATCGGGGCGGTGGCGATCGTGATCACGAGCGCGCTCCATCTGACCGGCACCAACGACCTCAGCCCCGACCACTCCGGCCTCGGCTACAAGATCGCGCTCAGCGCCCTGGCCGTGATGGTGGCGCCGTGGACCGAGGAGGTGGCCATGCGCGGGTTCCTGTTCTCGGCGCTGGCGCGCCGGTTCGGGTTCTGGCCGGGTGCGCTGGTGTCGGGCGTTGTCTGGGCCGGGCTGCACGTCGAGCCGGGGGTGCTGATCCTGTTCTCGGCGGAGGGGATGCTGCTGGCATGGCTGCGTCGGCGCACCGGCTCGCTGCTGCCGGGGATCGGACTGCACGGCAGCTGGAACACGCTGGTGATGGGCACGACGGGCGGCGGCTGGGTGCCGGTGCCGTTCCTGGGGCTGCTGCTGGCGACCATCTACTCGGCGGTGCGCTGGATGCCGGACACGCCGGTGTTCGTGCCGCGGCCGGCCGCCACGGCGGCGACCGCCGCAGCGCCGCTGGTGCCGGACACGGCGCTGACGCGGCGCTACCCGGCGCCGGCGCTGATGGGCGTGATCAACGCGACGCCGGACTCGTTCTCCGACGGCGGCGACTTCCTGGATCCGGAGGCGGCGATCGCGCACGGGCTGGCGCTGGCCGAGGCCGGTGCCGACCTGATCGACATCGGCGGCGAGTCGACGCGACCGGGTGCGGAACCGGTGTCCGAGGAGCGGGAGCTGGCGCGCGTGATCCCGGTGGTCGAGGGACTGGCGGCGCGCACGGCGGTGCCGATCTCGATCGACACCATGAAGGCTGAGGTGGCGCGGCGGGCGATCGCGGCAGGCGCGGTGTTTGTGAACGACGTGTCCGCTCTGCGCCACGATCCGGCCATGGCGGAGGTGGTGCGGGCGGCCGGAGTGCCGGTCTGCCTGATGCACATGCAGGGCACGCCCGGGACGATGCAGGACGACCCCCGCTACGTGGACGTGGTGGCGGAGGTCGGCGAGTTCCTGGCTGAGCGGGCCAGGTTCGCCGAGTCGCAGGGGATCGCTCGCGAGCTGATCTGCATCGACCCCGGCATCGGATTCGGAAAGACGATCGAACACAACCTGACGCTGCTGCGCGAGCTCGACCGGATCGCGGCGCTCGGCTACCCGGTGCTGGTGGCGCTGTCGCGGAAGCGGTTCCTGGGGCAGATCACGGGCCGGGCCGAGAAGGAGCGCGTGGCCGGCACCGTGGCTGCGAACCTGGAGGCCTACCGGCGCGGCGGCTGGATGTTCCGGGTGCACGACGTGGCGCCCAACCGCGAGGCGCTGGACGTGGCCGCGGCGGTGGAGCGGGGGCGGCCGTGACGGGGTCTATGGTCGAGGTCGTGGGGCTCGAGGTGTTCGCCCACCACGGCGTCTACGAGCACGAGCGCCGCGACGGCCAGCCGTTCCTGTTCGACGTGCGGCTGACCGGCTCCGGCGCCTCCGAGCAGAGCGACCGGCTCGAGGACGCGATCGACTACGGCGCCGTCTGCGACCGGGTGGTGGAGCTGGCCGGCGGCGGGCCGTACAACCTGCTCGAGCGCCTGGCCGCCGTCATCGCCGACGACCTGCTCGAGCGGTTCCCGGCCGAGCGAGTGCAGGTCACAGTGCACAAGCCGCAGGCCCCGGTCGGCCACCACTTCGGCGATGTGCGGGTCACCGTGACGCGTCCGTGACACCCGCGTCGGCGCCGTCACGATCCGCCGGCGCAACACGCGCGCCTGGCACCGGTGTTGCACGAAATTCGTAGCCAGACCCCCTCTCGGCTACGAAATTCGTAGATCGAGGCCGATTTCGCCTCGAATTTCGTAGGTTGGGAGGCGGCAGGGTGGGTCCGCTTCTTGGCCGGGTGGTCTTACACCACCCACGATCCCCCCGTATAACGGAGGTATGGAGCAACTGCGCGTTGTCGTCGTCGACGATCACCCAATCTACCGCTGCGGCCTGGTCGGCCTGCTCGAGGCCGGCGGCGTGGCCGTGGCCGGGGTCGCCGATGGCGTGGAGGAGGCCATGGCCGCCGTCCGCGCGACCCGGCCCGACGCCGTGCTCACCGACCTCTATCTCAGCGACGGCAGCGGCATCGAGCTGGTCAAGCGCGTCGCCGCCCACGACCCCCGCATCCGCACCGTGGTGCTGACGGTGTCGCACGACTCCAACGAGATGCTGGCCGCTATCAGGGCCGGCGCCGACGGCTTCCTGACCAAGGAGCAAGCCCCCGAGCGCCTGGTGCGGGCGCTGGAGGGTGTGTTCGTGGGAGAGGCGGCGCTCTCGCGCCGGATGACCGGCTACCTCGTCCGCGACCTGCGCGACGGCGACCGCCGCGTCGCGCTGGCCTCGCACTTCCCGCACCGGGAGCGTCTGACCCCGCGACAGCTCGAGATCCTGCAGCTGATCGCCGCCGGCCACAGCACGGCCGTCATCGCCGAGCGGCTGTGCCTGTCACCCGAGACCGTGCGCTGGCACGTCAAGTCGATTCTGCGCAAGCTGCGCGCCAAGAACCGCGCCGAGGCGGCGGCTACGTTGCGCGAGATCGCCGTCTAGCGGCGGCCGGTGGTCGCCATCTCGGCGGCGCTGCGCATCGCCCACATCGTGACCATCGCGCAGTAGGTGATGACGACGCAGGCCACGGTGATCATCGCGGCGCGGCCGGTGTTGCCGTGCAGCAGCATGCCGACGCCGATCAGAGCGGGCCGCAGCAGCAGGAATGCGACCAGGCCGGTGATGCCGATGTGCACGGCCACGCGGCGCAGGTCGGTGGGGCGGATGCTGGGGTACCGTGCGTCGACCCACGCGGCCAGGGCGGCCGGGCAGACGAGCAGCACGATGGTCAGTTCCATGAGGGTCGACATGGCACCTTCCTTGACAAGTTGGGGAGCCCGGCGGCGGCCAACGCAGGTATCCGGCACCGGACTATCTGCATCGTCATTTGTGAAGAAAACATGATGGAAATGTCAGCAAGTGCACCCTTACGAGGGAACCGGGCGTACATCTCTTTGGGGAGTAACCTGGGCGACTCGCTGCAGACGCTGCGGCGGGCGGCGGCCGCGCTGGGTGGGCTGGGCACCGTCGTGGCGGCATCCCCGGTCTACGAGACCGACCCGGTCGGGTTGAGGGAACAGCCGGCGTTCCTGAACGCCGTGGTGGAACTTGATACGACGCTCGAGCCGTTGCCCCTGCTGGATGCGCTGCTCGCGATCGAGGCGGAGGGCGGACGCGAGCGCGGCATCCGTTTCGGCCCGCGCACGCTCGACCTCGACCTGATCTGGTACGACGGCCGACAGCTCGAGAGCGACCGCCTCACGCTCCCCCACCCTCGCGCCCACGAGCGCGAGTTCGTGCTGCGCCCGCTGGCCGACGTCGCGCCGGGGATCGACCTGCACGGCGAGACCGTCGCAGCGCTGCTGGAGCGCCTGCCGCCGCAGGGCGTGCGCGCCACCGGCACCCCGCTCATGTAGGCCCCGCGGCCCGCCGATAGCAGGAACGTGGAGCGTCTCCCCGTGATACTGCACCTGCTCGGCTCCCGTGGCGTGCCCACGTTCCTGTTCGGGGTGATGGCCCTGCTCGCGGGCACCGCCGCCGCCCGATCGACCGGCCCAGCCGACTTCATCTTCCACCTGCTGGGAGCCGCGCTCTGGACGATGTTCGCCGTGCTCGTGAACATCCGCCCGGCGCCGCTTCGCCGAGGCCGCAGCGTGATCGGCGTCGCCGCCGCGCTGATCTCGCAGCTGGCCTTCATCCTGATCGGCCTGGTCGCCGGCAGCAGCGGCTCCGGCGCCGTGCTGGTCGCCGGCGATCTCATGCTCGGCACCGGCCTCCTGTTCGCGATCGCCTCCGTCGCCTTCCTCGGCCGCTGCTTCGGCGTGCTGCCCGACGTGCGGGGCCTGGTCACGCGCGGCCCGTACCGGATCGTCCGCCATCCGCTGTACCTGGGTGAGCTGACCGCCTCGCTGGGCATCGTGGTGGGCGCGCAGCGCTGGGCGCCGGCACTCGCTGCGTGGCTGGTCTGCCTCAGCCTGCAGCTGGTGCGCACCAAGTACGAGGAGCGATCGCTGCGAGCCGAGTTCCCTGAGTACGCCCCCTACGCGGACCGTACCAAGCGCCTGATTCCGGGCCTGGTGTAGTGTCCGCGGCGGTGCTGGCGCTCTACGACCATCCGATCTCCGGCAACGCGCAGAAGGTGCGGTTCCTGTTGGCGGAGCTGGGGCTCGAGTACGAGCGGCGAGGTGTGCCGATCGAGCGCCCGCGGCCGCAGTGGTACGCCGACATCAACCCGTTGATGGGCATCCCCACGCTGCAGGACGGCGACCTGGTGTTGTCGGAGTCGCAGGCAATCCTGCGCTACCTGGCCAACCGCGAGCACCGCGACGATCTGTATCCGGGCGACCCGCCCGCCCGCGCCCGCGTGGACATGATGCTCGACCGCTTCGCGTTCACCTTCCGCCCCGCCTTCTTCCAGGTTGAGGCGCTGGCGATGGGCTTCAGCCCCACCGGTGGCTTCGGCGCCGCCCCGGCTGACCCCGAGGCCGCCGTCGCCAGAGCGAAGGAGGTCGCGCCCGTTCTCACCCAGTTCGAGAGCGTGGTCGACCCGTCCGGGTACTGGCTGGGCGAGTTCTCGCTGGCCGACGTCGCCGCCGCGCCGTTCCTGTACCGCACGCTGGTCACCGGCATGGACATGTCCCCGTACCCGAACCTGACCCGGATGCGCGACACGGTGATCGCACGGCCCGCGTTTGCGGCCGTCGAGCCGGAACCGCGGGCGCCCGCGAATTAGACTGCTGACATGACCTACATCGACGATCTCGAGGAATACGACGCCGAGCTGGAGCTGCGGCTCAAGCGTGAGTACGCGACCGTGTTCGGCCTGTTTCGCTACTGCGTGCTGACCGCGGAGGCCACTTACCTCTGCAACGAGCTCGACATCCAGCGGAACGACCAGGCCGCCTATCCGTTCGCCCGGCTGACGATGACCGACGTCTGGGTCTGGGACAAGAGCCGCCCGACCCGCATCATCCCGCGCACCGAGGTGCACACCACGCAGGACGTCACCATCGAGGAGCTGAAGCCCGACGACGACATCGAGACCACGCTGCCGCGCGGCTTCGAGCTGACCGACGAGTAGCACTCGTTGTTGCTCGCCATCGACGTCGGCAACACGCAGACCGTCGTCGGTCTCTACGACGGCGACGAGCTGGCCGAGCACTGGCGTGTCGCCAGCGTCCGCACCCAGACGGCCGACGAGCTGGCGGTCGAGCTGCACGGCCTGCTGTCGGTGCGCGGCCGCGGGTTCGGCGACGTGACCGCAACGGTGGCCTCCTCCGGGGTTCCGCAGCTGGCCGAGGCGTTGCGCCAGACCGCCCGCACCCACTTCGGTCACGAGGCGCTGGTGGTGGGCCAGCCGGGCGTCGAGACCGGCCTCGAGCTGCGTGTGCCGAACCCGCAGGAGGTGGGTGCCGACCGCGTCGCCAACTCCGTTGCCGCCCTTGCCCTGCAACCCGGGCCGCTGGTTGTTGTCGACTTTGGCACCGCCATCAACTTCGACGCGGTCTCGGCCGACGGCGCCTTCCTGGGCGGCGCGATCGCGCCCGGGCTGGAGATCGCGACCAGTGCGCTGGGCGAGCGGGCGGCCGCGCTGTTCGGGATCGAGCTGCGGGCGCCGGAGCGGGCGATCGGCCGCACCACCGCCGAGAACATGCAGTCGGGGGCGATCTTCGGCTACGCCGGGCTGGTCGACGGCCTGGTCGGCCGGTTCCGCACCGAACTGGGCGGTAAAGCGGGGGTGATCGCGACCGGCGGCCTTGCCGGCGTCGTCGCCCCGCACTGCCTCACGGTCGACCGGGTCGAGCCGTGGCTGACGCTCGAGGGGCTACGCCTGATCTGGCTGCGGAACACGGCGCGTTCGACCGGGTAGCGCTCGTCGGCGGGACCGTCCGGCCGAGTCGGGGCTGACATGGGCATTCGTGTCCCGTAGACTCGCACGACCTTGGCAAGGATGCTGTACAGGCTGGGGCACCTGGTGGCGGCGCATCCGGTGATCGTGCTCGTGCTCTGGATTGCCATCGCGGTCGGCGTCACGCTGACCGTGAAGCAGGTCGGTGCCAACACCGACAACAACATCAGCCTGCCCGGGACCGGTAGCCAGGCGGCCACCGACCTGCTCCAGGCCGGGTTCCCGCCCCAGCAGAACGGCTCCAACCCGATCATCTTCCACATCCGCGGTGCCGGCAAGGTCACCGACAAGGACAACAAGCAGGCGATCACCGACTCGTACAAGGCGATCAAGAAGATCAAGTTCGTGCACAGCGCCACCAGCCCGTTCGCGCAGGGCGCCGGAGCCCAGATCTCGAACGACAAGAAGACCGCGTTCATCTCGGTGCTGCTCAACGTCAGCTCCAACGAGCTCACCGAGCAGCAGGCGCAGCGGGTGCTCGACGCCGCCAAACCCGGCACACAGGCCGGCATGGAGGTGGTCGGCGGCGGCTCGATCGGTAGCACGCTGTCGCCAAACGACACGAGCACCAGTGACGTGATCGGCATCCTGGCGGCGATGGTCATCCTCACGTTCACCTTCGGCACGCTGGTGGCGATGGGGATGCCGATCGGAACCGCCATCCTCGGCCTGACGACGGCCCTGGGCGTGATCGGGCTGATGGGACACCTGGTGTCGGTGCCTGACATCTCCACCACGATCGCCACAATGATCGGGCTGGCGGTTGGCATCGACTACGCGCTGTTCCTGGTCACGCGCCACCGTGGCCAGATGCGCGAGGGCATGGAATTCCACGAGTCGATCGCGCTCGCGGTCGGCACCGCAGGCACAGCCGTCGTGTTCGCGGGCTGTACCGTGGTGGTGGCGCTGCTGTCGCTGTTCGTGGCCGGCATCCCGCTCGTGGCCGCGCTCGGCTACACGGCTGCGGTGGCGGTGGGCACGGCCGTGCTGGCCGCGGTCACGCTGCTGCCGGCGCTGATGGCGTTGGCCGGTCGCCATATCGACTCGCTCGCCCTACCGGTGTGGCTGCACCCCAAGGATGACCCCGCGAAGGAGGGCCTCTGGGGTCGCTGGGCCGGCTTCGTCACCCGCCACCCGCTGATCCCGCTGCTGCTTGCGGTCGCGCTGATGGTGCCGCTGATCATCCCGGTGCTATCGCTCGAGCTCGGACAGGAGGACATCGGCCAGACGAATCCGGCGACCGTGCAGCGGCGCGCTTACGACCTGATGTCCCAGGGCTATGGGCCCGGGTTCAACGGGCCGCTGATCATCGCGGTGGCCGTGGCTCCCAAGGCCAAGGGCGACCCCAAAGTGGTCGATCAGGAGAACCAGCTCAACAGCCTGCAGAAGACCCTCAAGCAGGAGCAGAAGGAGGGCAAGCAGCAGCAGGCCGAGATCAAGGCCGAGCAAGCCCAGCTGGAGCAGCAGCAGGCACAGCTGGAGCACAAGCAGGCGCTACTCAATCAGCAGTCAGCATCGCTGCAGGCGCAGCAGGCGCAGCTGGAGCAGCAGCAGGCGGCGCTCGAGGCGCAAGCCGCGCGGCTGCAGGCCGAGAACAACCAGCTGAACGCCGAGCAGAATCAGCTGGAGGCGGAGGCAGCCGCACTCAAGCAGGATGCGAAGGCGCTGGCCGCACGCCTGGTCGTCAACCGGGCTGCGCAGGCCAAGGTCGAGCGGAAGCTGCAGAACGCCACCAATCCCACGCGGATCGCCGAGTTGCAGGCGCGGCTGAAGCGGCTCAAGCGGCGCGAGCAGGAGTTCATCGCCCAGCTCAGGCACGACAAGGCCGAAGCGAAGAAGCTGTTGCACCAGGCGGAGGCTTTGTTGGCCAAGAAGGAGGCGCTCAAGCAGCAGAAGCAGACCCTCACGGCGCAGTCCAACCAGCTCAAGTTGCAGGCGGCCTCGCTGCAGGCGCAGGCCGCAGCGCTCGAGCAACAGGGTGCCGCGCTGAAGCGGCAGGGAGACCACCTGCAGGCACAGGCGAACGATCTCCAGCAGCAGGGCGACCAGCTGAAGGCGCTGCAGAAGAAGGCCAAGAAGCAGCAGAAGCAGGCCGACCAGCTGCACAGCCAGCTGGTGAACACGCTGACCAAGGCAGGCGGCGACATCCGTGGCACCGATCCGCGGCTGGTCAAGCTGCAGAACGCGCTGATCAAGACCAAGGGCGACAAGCTGGTGTCTCCGCCGTCCATTTCCAAGAAGGGCAACGACGTCGTCTACAGCGTGATCGCGACCACGGCGCCCTCGTCGCAGGCAACCGCCGACCTGGTCAGGTATCTGCGGTCGACGGTGATACCGAAGAACTCCGAGCAGGGCGTGAAGGCGTTCGTGGGCGGCTCCACCGCCAGCAACGTCGACCTGGCCGCAGAAATCTCGAGCCGGCTTCCGCTGGTGATCGTCACCATCTTGCTGCTCAGCATGCTGGTGCTGCTGGTTGCGTTCCGATCGGTGCTGATCCCGCTGCAGGCGGCGGCCACCAACTTCGTGACGGCGATGGCGGCGTTCGGCATACTCACCGCCTGCTTCCAGTGGGGCTGGGGCATCAACATCGTCGGGGTCAGCACTGACGCCTCGAGCGTTCCGATCGCGAGCTACGTGCCGCTGATGATGTTCGCGATCCTGTTCGGGCTGAGCATGGATTACCAGGTGTTCCTGCTGTCATCGGTCGACCACCATCGCCTGCACGGCGAGGACGACCGCAGCTCCGTGCGGCTGGGGCTGAAGACCAGCGCGCGGGTTATCTCGGCGGCGGCCCTGATCATGATCTCGGTGTTCTCGAGCTTCATCCTGAACGGCGATCCGGTGGTCAAACAGTTCGGGGTCGGCCTGTCCACGGCGGTGCTGCTGGCGGCGACGATGGTGCTGATGCTGGCCCCGGCGGTGCTCACCCTGCTCGGCCGATGGGCGTGGTGGATGCCCGCCTGGCTGGGCAGGATCGTGCCCACCGTCGACATCGAGGGCACCAGCCTGGGCGGCGACACTGAGCCGGCGCCGGTTGCGCCGCCACCGCCGGAGCCGGCCTAGGAGCGCGATGCCGACAGCCGCGCACCTGCGGAACCACCCGGGCGGGACCACATTCGGGCATACCGGGATGGTCTATTGTCTGATCGCGAGTTCACGACGATCTCTGAGGAGGCGGAACATGCGTAGACGACGACCGTTGATGCGGGCGGCGATGGTTGGTGGGGGGGCCTATGTGGCGGGTAAGCACGTCGCCAACAACCAGGCCGAGGCGGCCAGCCAGGAGCAGCGCATCGCTGACCTCGAGGCGCAGCAGGCTGCGCAACAGGCCCCCGTGGCCGCGGCCCCGGTTGCGGCCGCTCCGCCCGCCGACGACCTCGCGACCAAGCTGATGAACCTGAAGAGCCTGATGGACCAGGGAGTGCTCAGCCCCGAGGAGTTCCAGCAGGCAAAAGCGAAGCTGCTCGGCTCGTAGTGCTGGGCCACGACCAACTCAGGAGACGAGGATGACCATCGGACCGGTGCAATTGCTGATCGTCGGGTTCGCCGGCGGTGAGTTCAAGGGTGAGATCGCCTCCGTGCTCGCCGATCTGCGCGAGCGCGACGTGATCCGCCTGATCGACATGGGCTTCGTCCGCAAGGACGAGGACGGCCTGATCACGATGATCGAGCACAGTGACCTCAGCCAGGATGAGACGATCGAGTTCGGCGCCACCGTCGGTGCCCTGATCGGGCTGGGTGCCGCGGGCGAGGAGGGAGCCGAGGCCGGTGCCATCGCCGGTGCCGAAGCCGCCCTCGACGGCGGCATGATCGAGGACCAGGTGTGGTACATCGCCGACGAGATCCCGGAGGGCACGGCCGCCGCGATCGCGCTGATCGAGCACCGCTGGGCGATCCCGCTGAGAAGCGCGATCCTGGACGCGGGCGGCTTTCTCGTCTCCGATGCCTGGATCCACCCGACCGACCTGGTCGCGATCGGACTGCTGGCGTCCGAGGAGATGGCCGAGTCCTGACGGGACGCAGGTTCACGGGGCCGGTGTGGCTGCAAAGGCCGTGCCGGCCCCGTCGTTCGTCCTGGGGCGTCAAGAGCCAGACGTGGTGAGTCGATACACCTCCCATGAGGGCTCGTCCCCATGTGCCCGCGCTCGCGTTGCTCTCGGTGGCCGTATGCCTTCTGACCGGTGGTTGCGTCCTCGGTTCGAATAGGGCGGATGACGTGATCACCAAGCTGCTGCCGACGCCCAACCAGCAGCTCGCCTGTGGGAATGAGGGAATCGACGGGCCCCCCGGGCGCTCATGCGCGTTGATAGTCGCCGGGTCGGAGAACGACGTCGTGAAGCGCCTGGTGAACGGCCTCGCAGAGCAAGGATTCACGACTGCGTGCGATGACACCTCGACCGGTGTGCCTGGCATCGAGGTGGTCGGAGTGCGGCACGACATGCGGGTGATCGCCGACGTGATGCCCCAGGGGTTCGCGCAGGTGGTTGATGGCGATGCCATCTTCTTTCCGCCGGGCGCCTCGACAAATCCCGGCGCCCCGACCCTCAAGCTTCCCGGCGCTTCGACGAGCGCCAGCACCAGCGTCAAGACCGTTACGATCCCGCCCGGCTCGGTGGGGCTGACCATCGACGCAAGCGAGTACCAGAACGTAGCGGCGAACGGCACCAGCTGCGACGACCCGGGGTTGCTTGCACCGCAGGGGCCCTGAGGGGGGCTCAGCCGCCGCCGTAGATCGAGATCGGCAGGTCCAGCAGGCGGTCGCTGTCCGAGTCGGGAAGCAGCGCCGTCTCCCGCTCCGCATCCGCCACCAGCGGCAGCGCCTCCGGGCAGGCGTCCAGCAGCATCGCCTCGGCCAGCTCCACCGACGGCGCCTGCGTCACCTGCACGCGCAGCTCCTTGGCACCCTCCAGCCCGCGCAGGTACCAGCCGTAGAACTTGCGCAGGAAGCCGACCGACCGCTCCTCGCCCATCTCGCGCACCACCTCGCGCATGAACCGCACCAGCTCGGCCACCACCTCGGCCCGGTCGGGCGCCTGCTCGGATCCCTCGGACAGCTCGCGCAGCGTCCACGGCCGCCCCTGCGCTCCGCGACCCACCATCACCGCCGCGGCGCCGGTCTCGTCCAGCACCCGCTCCGCCCCGGCGTGGTCGCCGATGTCGCCGGAGGCGATCACCGGCACCGACACCCGCCGCACCAGCTCCGCCGTCAGCGTGTGGTCGGCGGTGCCCGTGTACATTTGCTGCGCGCTGCGCGGGTGCAGCGTCAACGAGGCCACGCCCAGCGCCTCCAGCTTCGGCCCCAGCTCGAGCGCGGCCAGCGACCCGTTGCGTACACCACGCCGCATCTTCACCGTTACCGGCACGTCCACCGCGTCCACCACGGCGCCGGCCAGCGCGCAGGCCAGGTCGTGATCCTCGAGCGCGCTCGCGCCCGCGCCGGTCTTGGTCACCTTCCGCACCGGGCAGCCGAAGTTGATGTCGACGATGTCGGCGCCGGCCGCCACGACCATCTGCGCCGCCTCCGCCATCCGCTCCGGCTCGGAGCCGAAGATCTGCACGGCCAGCGGGTGCTCGTCGCGCGCGATCCGCAGGTAGCCGAGCGTGCGCTCGTTCCCGTATGAGAGCCCGCACGACGACACCATCTCGCTGCACACCAGCCCCGCGCCGAAGCGCCGCCCCTGGCGGCGGAAGGCCTGTACGGACACCCCGGCCATCGGTGCCAGCACGATTCGCGACGGGATCTCGACATCGCCGATGTACCAGGGGGAGGAGAGCTGGGCCATGGCGCGAAGGGTACTGGACGCCAGCTTGTGGCTGATGTAGCGACCGGTTTGACGGTTTTGCGATGACGCGGGTAGAATGCGTGGTTCCGCGGTGTCGGCCGGAACCTTAAACTGCTGCAGTTCAGCCGGTTTCGGTGGGCGCCGCTCGTTTCGTACCGTGGCTCCTGGCACGGGCCGTACACCCAAGAGAGCAAGGGATATTCCGTGGAGAAGGACGTCATCCTCACCCAGACCGGCTATGAGAAGCTCAAGGCCACCATTTCCGAACTCGAGACCGTCAAGCGTCGCGAGGTGGCCGAGCGGATCAAGGCCGCCCGCGAGTTCGGCGACATCTCGGAGAACTCCGAGTACGACGACGCCAAGAACGAGCAGGCGCTCCTGGAAACCCGCATCCTGCGCCTCAAGGAGCAGCTGCGCGGCGCCCGTGTGATCGACACCAGCGACATCCCCAAGGACGTCGTCTCGATCGGCTCGAAGGTCAAGGTCAAGTACGTCGACGACGGCGAGACCGACGAGTACGAGATCGTCGGATCGGCCGAAGCCGACCCCGCCAACAACCGGCTGTCGAACGAATCGCCGGTCGGCCAGGCGGTGCTCGGCCACAAGAAGGGCGAGGTCGTCGAGGTGGCCGCCCCCAGCGGATCGATCAAGCTGCAGATCGTGAGCATCAAGGCGGCGTAGCCGCTCCCGCCCGATCCGCCGACGTAGACTGCGCGTCGCGATGAGCGAGCCGGGCGACACCGAGCAGCAGATCCGCCAGGACCGCCTGGCCAAGCTGGCCGCGGCGCGCTCGCGCGGGGTCGATCTGTACCCGACCGGCTTCCCGCACCGGGTGCCGGTCGCGGTGCTGCGGGAGCGGTTCGGCGGGCTCGAGCCGGGCACGGACAGCGGGCAGCGGCTGCGCGTGGCCGGTCGTGTCATGGCCCGGCGCGGTCACGGCAAGGCGCAGTTCCTCGACCTGGTCGACGCCAGCGGGCGGATCCAGCTGCACGCCACCGCCGACGCCACCCCCGGGTACGAGGAGTTCGGCGACCTCGACCTGGGCGACCTGATCGGCGTGGAGGGCGAGGTGTTCCAGAGCCGCCGCGGCGAGCTGTCGGTGCGCGTCGAGTCGTGGCAGCTGCTGGCCAAGTGCCTGCGGCCGCTGCCCGAGAAGTGGCACGGCCTGACCGACGTCGAGCAGCGCTACCGCCACCGCTACGTCGACCTGATCACCAACGAGCAGTCGCGCGTCGACGCGATCGCGCGATCGCGCGCCATCACGGCGATGCGGGCGGCGCTGGACGAGGAGGGCTTCGTCGAGGTGGAGACACCTGTGCTGCAGCCGCTCTACGGCGGCGGCGCGGCCAAGCCCTTCACCACCCACAGCAACGAGCTCGAGCGCGACCTCTACCTGCGGATCGCGGACGAGCTGTACCTGAAGCGGCTGATCGTGGGCGGCCTCGACCGCGTCTACGAGCTCAGCAAGGACTTCCGCAACGAGAGCATCAGCTTCAAGCACAGCCCCGAGTTCACGATGCTCGAGTGGTACCAGGCCTATGCCGATTACCGCGACGGCATGGAGCTGGTCGAGAAGGTGGTGTCGCGGGCCGGCGCGGCCGCCGGCAGCACGCTCGACCTGACGCCGCCGTGGCCGCGGCGGTCATTGCGGGAGGCGATCACCGAGGCGGCCGGCATCGACCCGCTGGCCGACCGCGACCGCGAGCGGCTGGTCTCGTTCATGCAGGAGCAGGGCATGGACACCTCCGGCGACCACACCTGGGCGCAGGCCGTCGACCACCTGCTGTCGCACTTCGTCGAGTCGCGCGTGACGACGCCGCTGTTCATCACCGACTACCCGGTCGAGCTGTCGCCGTTCTCGAAGCGCTCGCCGGATGACGACGCGATCGTCGAGCGGTTCGAGGCCTTCTGCGGCGGCATGGAGATCGCGAACGCCTACAGCGAGCTGAACGATCCGCTGGAGCAGCGCGAGCGCTTCGAGCAGCAGCGGCGCGCGGCCGCGGCCGGCGACGAGGAGACCACGCCGATGGACGAGGACTTCCTGCTGGCGCTGGAGTACGGGATGCCGCCCACCTGCGGAGTCGGCATCGGCATCGACCGGCTGATGATGGTGTTGCTGGACAAGCGCAACATCCGCGAGGTGATCCTGTTCCCGGCGCTGCGCGTGCTGGAGCCGGACGATGGCGGCGCCTGACCAGCTGCAGGTCAGCTTCCGGATGATGACCCAGGCGGATGCGGTCGAGATCTCGGGCTGGCGTTACCCGCCTCCCTACGACTTCTACGACGCGACGGCCGACGCGGCGACCTGGCCGAGCTGCTCGAGCCGGAGCTCCGGGCCGGTAACTACCTGGCCGCAGTCGACCGCGGCGGAGCTGTGGTGGGCTTCGCGCAGCTGGTCGCCGACGGCGGCACGGTCGACGTGGGGCTGGGCCTGCGGCCCGACTGTGATGATGGCGCGGGCCGAGGCGGCTGAGAGGGATCCGCACGGGTGATCCCGAACCCTGGTACGGGTGATTTCCAGGGCATTCAAACTCCCCCTCAAGCGCTCGCGCCGAAACGCCGAATACACGGCCACGAACTCCGGCTCGCGCGAGGGAGCCCGGAGGGGCCGGTGATATACTCAGCTGGTCTCACTCTCCGACCGGACCGTCATTCGAACGCGCCCAGCGCAGACGATTTGACGGGCCGCATTTCTGCATTCTGTAAGGTAATGATTCACCACCACCAACGAGCGAGAAGAAGGGGGCACGAGCATGTTTGAACGGTTTACCGAGCGTGCCCGACAGGTCGTCGTCCTGGCGCAGGACGAGGCGCGCACGCTCAAGCACAACTACATCGGTACCGAGCACATCCTGCTGGGACTGCTGCGCGAAGAGGAGGGGCTCGCCGCGCGCGTGCTCGACTCGCTCGACATCACGGTGGAGGAGGTGCGCGCGCAGGTCGCCCGCATCGTCGGCCAGGGTGACGAGGTCACCACCGGCCAGATCCCGTTCACGCCGCGCGCCAAGAAGGTGCTGGAGCTGGCGCTGCGCGAGGCGCTGTCGCTCGGCCACAACTACATCGGCACCGAGCACATCCTGCTCGGCCTCATCCGCGAGGGTGAGGGCGTCGCAGCCCAGGTTCTCGTCAAGCTCGGCGCGGACCTGAACCGCGTGCGCCAGCAGGTCATCCAGTTGCTGTCCGGATACCAGGGCAAGGAGCAAGTGCAGGTCGGCGCCAACGAGCAGCAGGGCGCGCAGGCGGGCAGCCAGATCCTCGACCAGTTCGGCCGCAACCTTACGCAGGCCGCGCGCGACAATAAGCTCGACCCGGTGATCGGACGCGAGAAGGAGATCGAGCGCGTCATGCAGATCCTGTCGCGCCGCTCCAAGAACAACCCCGTTCTCATCGGCGAGCCCGGCGTGGGCAAGACCGCTGTGGTCGAGGGACTCGCGCAGGCGATCGTCAAGGGCGAGGTGCCGGAGACGCTGAAGGACAAGCAGCTCTACACCCTGGATCTCGGCTCGCTGGTCGCCGGTTCCCGCTACCGCGGTGATTTCGAGGAGCGGCTGAAGAAGGTTCTGAAGGAGATCCGCACTTGCGGTGACATCATTCTGTTCATCGACGAGATTCACATTCTCGTTGGTGCCGGCGCGGCGGAAGGCGCGATCGACGCCGCTTCGATCCTCAAGCC
>JAICYJ010000025.1 GCA_025934255.1 Thermoleophilia bacterium
CAAGCCACCACCGGCCCGAGCCGCTGACCGGCCACGATCGGCCATCGCACGAGTTCCCGGCCACCTGGTGGTGCTGGCTGCCGAGATGGAAGCGGACATGCGCGTGGGAATACGGCAAGCCACCACCGGCCCGAGCCGCTGACCGGCCACGATCGGCCATCGCACGAGTTCCCGGCCACCTGGTGGTGCTGGCTGCCGAGATGGAAGCGGACATGCGCGTGGGAATACGGCACCTGGCTCGGAGAGCAGTCACCGACTTGCCGTCCGGTAACTCGCGGTTAGTCGATCACAGGCATGGCGGCGTCGCAAATTGTGTCGAGTGATACGATCCTTTCCTCAGCACGGCTCGATGGGGCGCGCCCGGTACAGTCGCCCCGACCATCCTCAGGGGCCATTGGCGCCGCTCCTCCAATGTAAGACGGTGCGTTGACGCATCGTGGGAGCGGCTATGAAACGGTCTTCTGTGTGCGCCTCGGCGCTTAGGGTCTCTAAGCACCGGGGAGGAGAGACATGAAGGGCTTTATGAAGATCGTGCTCGCCGGTCTCGTGTTGCTGCTGGTCGTGGTCGGCGGCTGCGTGGCTATCGTCGGCTTCGGCGCGAATGAGGCGAGCAAGGCGATCAGCAGCGAGCAGCAGTCGGATACCAAGAAGTCTGCGAGGTTCGCGACCAGGTTCAAGACGGTGAAGGTCGGCGACACGCTGACGGGTCAGGGCGGCGACTCGAAGGCGGAGGTCGCCGCACGGCTTGGCAAGCCGCATAAGAGCGATATCACACAGACCAAGAGCGGCGGCACGACGCTCGTCTCCTGGACATGGACGTTCATCTTGTCGAACGGATCGAGCGTCTACTCGGTCGACTTCACCAACGGGCACGTGTCCTCAAAGACGAAGATGTAGAGCGCTGACCGGCGTGCTGACGATGAGAAAGCCCAGGCGCCATCCGGCTGGCCTTTCCGTCGTTGCCCTGCTGATGCTGGCCCCAGCCTGCGGCGGCAACAGCACCATGCAAGACGCCATGCAATCAGCGAGCACATCAGGTGACAAGCTTGTTGCAGCCCAGATGGCGCCCTACTACCAGACGGTCAAGGTGGGGTGGACTACCAAGCAGGTGGAGCGGATCTATGGCCCACTGCATAAGCCCTCGTCCATTGGTATGGCCATCGACGATAACGAGGCCACGCACTGCTGGGTGTACAAGATCAAGTACCTGCCCAGCTACACCTTTTGTTTCGGATCTGATAACCGAATGACTATGAAGGCCAAGGGTCTCTAAAGGAGGCGTCTGTTGGATACGACACACACACGGCGATGGCTGTTGGGCGCGCTGGGCGGGACAGGCTTGGGAGCGATGCTTGGCAGGGCCAATAGCGCTGATGCGGCGACCGGTGATCCGCTGATCCTCGGTCAGGACAACTCGGCGGACGCGGAGACGGATCTCTATGGCGACTTCAACGTGCATGGTGACGGGTTCTTCAACCGGGATCATGCGACGGGGCAGGAAGCGGTGCTGACCGTCTACAACGGTGACCAAGGCGGGATCTTCACCCAAGGCGATAACGCATATGGCATCCGCGCCATCGGGTTTCCAGCTGCGCAGATCGAAGGTCAGCTAGCTGGTCAGTTTGCAGGAACGATGACCATTCCAGCTGGAGCGGCCAAGGCGAACCACACGATGCCTTACCAATCGAACGTGAACCAGTTTGGCGTAACGATGGTCGTCGCCTCCCTGCAGCAGCATCGCGCTGGGGTGCACGTGGAGGCAGTGGTTCAAGTCGCAAACCCGAACGGATTGACGTTCACCGTGTTCCTGAACAAGGCGGTGACGGCTGCGACGCGAGTCGGATTCGTCGTCGTCAACTAACCACTGCCAGGGCCAGGACTGCCAGGACTCCAGGCTATATAGGTCAGCAGCGGAGTCGATCAGCCGCCTAGCGTGCGCTTCTCTGGGTTCGCGGGTGGGTAGGCTTGGCGAGTTTCGGCGCCACTCTGAGTAGCTCGCTGCTGGTCTCGGGGAAGGCGGCTGCGACTTGTTGGTCGTCTGTGATGCGGCGCAGCTGCAACGCGATCTCGACGTCCAGTTCGGCGGTCAGGTCGTCGATCGAGCGGTCGGCCTCGATCAGGTCTGTGGAACGCGAGAGGGGCTGACGTTCGGCCAGTTCGGAGAGTCGGTCGAGGGCAAGGATCCGATCTCGGGCGGTTGCTCCCCGATCAAGCGCGATCCTGCGCAGGATCGCTTCCGGATCGAGGTCGTCATCGACTCTCGGCAGGTTGAGCGAGGCGATCGGTGTGATTTTGCTCATCCGCGTCGTCGGGTTGCGAGCACCGCTCGGGTCTGGTTGCGGGTTCTGGCGTCGATGATCCCCGCGCTCTTGTAGGCGTCGGCGCGGTGCAAAGCGGCGGCGATGGTCGAGGGATGCCAGCGCCGTCCAAGCGTGTGCGACTCGTCCAGTGCACGTGTGATAGCGCGGATGCTCCAACCTTCGATGACGCGCTCGAACACGAATGCCACGACCACCGCCTCGTTAGCACTGACACGCAGTGCGCCACGGAATGCTTCGAACCCCAGCGCGGGCCGCCCGCCCACGTACCCGCCCGCGATTTGCTTCGCTGCGCGCCTCGCGTGCAGATACACGCTTACTTGGCGGCGGCTGTCAGGATCCAGCGGATATTCGTCTCGATTGTTGCGAGTTGTGATACCATGCACGTATACATGGTAGACAACGCTACGGATGTGTAGATGGATTCGCCAGATAACCAACCCACCCCGACGCTCGAGCAGCTGATCGAGCGTCTAACAGACGTCGCAGAGCGGGCCGGTACCGTGGATGGGCGTTCTAGTCTCTCCTTTCGCTCACCCAGCCGTTTTGCAGGCCCGCTCTCCGACCCGGACCACGTAGCCGAGGTGACAAAGAGCTTCGGTGCTGGTCATACCATGGTGCCGCGTGGCGGCATTGGCGGCATCATGAACAAAGCCATGGCCGAGGCCACCGACTCAGCCGGTGGGTACGCGGTGCCCACCGAAGACGCGGGCGAGATCATGCGATTGATCAGGGCGCGATCGGCTGTGATGCGGATGGGACCCCGTGTCGTCCCGGTCGCGAAGGAGTTGGACGTGACGTCGTTTGCCACCGGGTCCGCCGCCTATTACGTCGCCGAGAATGCTGCGATCCCCACGAGCGAGCCCACGCTGGCCCAGCGAGCGCTCCTACGGCCACGCGAGCTCGCTGCGCTCGTCCCGGTCTCAAACCGCCTGCTCCGAGACGCAGCTGGCTCAAGCGATCTCGAAAGCGTGATCCGCGATGATCTCGCCGAAGTCCTCGCCCTCAGGACAGATCTCGCGTTCCTTCAGGGCATCGGCACCGGCGGCGAACCACTCGGCATTCGAAACCAGCCTGGACTCACACCTGGCCCGGATCTCGGGACGGACGGTGGCACGCCTGACTTCGATGATTTCAAGAACCTGGTCGCAGGCTTGAGAGCGGCCAACGCGCCCTTCCAGCAACCAGGGTGGATCTTCAATCCAAGAACGATCAACACCCTTGAGCGGCTTAAGGATTCGACAGGGCGCTACCTGGCCGACGCTGGCTTGCTTACGTTCGGCGCCACCGGCGGCGGCGGCACGCTACTCGGTTTTCCGTTCGCCACGTCGACGCAGATCCCGACGACCATCACCACCGGCACCTCGAACGACACCAGCTACGTGATCTTCTCATCAGATTGGTCGGAGGCGTGGGTGGGCGAAAACGAATCTCTTCGCATAGAGCTCTCAGACCAGGCAACGTACACGCCCGACGGCGGCGCTACATTCGTCAGCGCGTTCCAGAACCGGCAAACATTGTTCCGCGCCACCGTCTGCCACGACCTCGCTCTCCGGCGACCAAATTTGTTCTCCACGTTAACGGGCGTTCGACCCTAGGCGCTCGACGATACGCCTGTCCGGTTATGTAGCCAGATAGACGATGCCTGTGCGCGGGCGAGGCTGGACTTCGAGCTGCCACACACGCAGACATGCAGGATCTTCTGTGATGATCGGATCGCTGCGATAGAGGGCCAGAATGCCTTGATACACGCGTTCAGGCCGCACCCGCGTGTAGTGCCTCCTGCGCACTGTGCGCGGCGCCCAGCCCATGATTTCGTCGATCACTGATTCGCGGACGTCCTCTTCATCCAAGACCGTCGCCACGGTCCTACGGAAGACGTGGGCCGAACATTCCACCCCAGCCCGTCCCAGCAACCGCTGTAGCTGCTCGTACTGGTGCCGGTAAGTCACGGGGCGGTTGCCGAAGTTTCGGTTAGCCGTGATCACGTAGTCGTTGCGCGCCGTCAGCTTGGCGATGGTGAGAGCTTCGGCCCACACCGGGTGGATCGGTACCAATCGCAGCTTCTTGCCCTTGCCGAGTACCGTCATCTGCTGCTGCTTGAGTTCAACGTTGGACCACTTCAACAGGCGTAGCTCCTGATCGCGCATGCCGGTGTAAGCCAGCCCGATGAACAGCAGCCTGTCTCGACAGTTCTCACACGCTCGCCATTTCCATCGCAGATCGTCGGCGCTGAACGTGACCGGCTCGGCATCTGGCAGTCGGGGCACCGGCACATCAGTGCAAGGGTTGCGGTCGATCGTGCCCAGCCGTTGGGCGTACCGGTACGCCGCATTGATCTGTGTCAGGTTCTGACGCACGGTGGTCGGTGCCAAGGACAACTGCAGCTGGTCGAAGTACTCCTCCATCTGCAAGGGCGTGATCGTCTGCGCTGTTCGACCGATGGTTTCCAAGTGACGCTCGAACCTGGTGTGCGCCTGCACCGTGTTGGTTAGGGTGGCAGGTTCAACGCGCTTGCGCTCAAGCCGCGAACGATAGGCTGCCAGTATCGGATCGTTCATTTCATCTCCTCTTAGGTGGATTCCCCCATCAACCTAATTATTGTTTCCATTAGTACTTTAGACTATTCTATCAAGAGATTGTACGGTTAGGTACTGTACCCGCCCGTGCAGGCACGCCCCGAGATTGCAGACCTGAGGCCGTATCAGCCCGGCAAACCGGCGTCGGCGCTGCGCCGGGAGCTCGGCCTCGAGCGGATCGTCAAGCTGGGCTCCAACGAGGGCCCGCGCGGGCCGTTCCCGGCGGCCATCGAGGCCCTCGCCGCCGCGACTCCCGGCCTCAACCGCTACCCGGAAGGCGGCGCCGAGCTGCTCGAGCGGCTGGCCGCTCGCCACGGCCTCACGCCCGAGCGCGTGGCCCCCGGCAACGGCGCCGATGGCGTGATCGCGAACCTGGCGCTGGCCTACCTGCGCCCCGGCGACGAGGTGTTGATGGGCTGGCCGTCGTTCGTCAGCTACCGCCTGAGCGCCGTCAAGATGGGCGCGACGCCGATCCCGGTGCCGCTCCGCGACGGCAGCTACGACCTCGAAGCGATGGCCGCCGCCGTCACCTCCGCCACCCGCATCGCCTACGTCTGCAGCCCCAACAACCCCACCGGCGGGATCGTCTCCGGCGACGACCTGGCCGCGTTCCTGGACGCCGTTCCCGAGCGTGTGCTGGTCGTGATCGACTCCGCCTACCACGAGTACGTCACCGACCCCGCCCACGTCGATGCGATCGCCGCCCATGCCGGCCGCTCCAACGTCGTCGTGCTGCGCACCTTCTCCAAGATCTACGGCCTGGCCGGCCTGCGCGTCGGATACGGCGTCGCACCGGCAGCGGTCGTTGCCGAGCTGGGCAAGGTGCGCGGTCCCTTCGACGTCTCCGAGCCGGCGCAGGTGGCGGCCGTCGCCAGCCTGGACGACGAGCCCGAGCTCGTGCGCCGGCGGAGCGAGAACCAGGGAGAGCGCCGCAGGCTGGAGGGGGAGCTGGGCGCGCGGGCAGTGAAGCTCTACCCGGCCGCCGCCAACTTCGTCTGCGCCGAGGTCGGTGACGGGGCAGCCCTGGCCGCCCGCCTCGAGCGTGAGGGCGTGATCGTGCGCCCCCTGGCCGCGTTCGGCGCACCCTCCTGCGTGCGCGTCACCGTCGGCCTGCCGGACGAGAACGACGCCTTCCTGACGGCCCTCGACAGGTCGCTGCAGCCGGCATGAGCGGCCGCCGCGACTTCGACCTGCCGGCGCTCCGGGCCGGCGTGCTGGCCGGTGAGAAGCGGGCCGTGGCCCGCGCCATCACCCTCGTCGAGAACCGCGACGAGCTGGCCTACGAGCTGGTGCGCGAGATCTACCCGCATACCGGCGGCGCCATGGTGGCCGGTTTCACCGGCCCGCCCGGCGTCGGCAAGTCGAGTCTGTTGTCATCGCTGGTGACGCTGCTTCGCAGCGACCAGAAGACCGTCGGCATGGTCTCGGTCGACCCATCCAGCCCGTTGTCGCACGGCGCCGTGCTGGGCGACCGGATCCGGCTCAGCGACCACTTCCTCGACGCCGGGGTGTTCATCCGCTCGATGTCCACCCGCGGCCAACTGGGCGGGATCTCCGAGGCGACGCTGCAGGCGCTGCTGGTGCTGGACGCCTCCGGCAAGGACGTGCTGCTGCTGGAGACGGTCGGGGTCGGCCAGAGCGAGGTGGACGTCGCCACCATCGCCGACACCGTCGTGCTGGTGCTGATGCCCGGCTCGGGCGACTCCGTGCAGGCGCTCAAGGCCGGCGTGATGGAGATCCCCGACGTGATCGTGATCAACAAGGCCGACCATCCCGCCGCGCGCACCATGCGCAGCGAGATCCGCTCGATCCTCTCGCTCGACCGCGACCGGCCATGGAAGCCGCCGATCGTCGAGACCGAGGCGATCCGCGGCGAGGGCGTCGACCAGCTGTGGGCGGCGGTGCTCGAGCACCGCGCGTTCCTGGAGCGCGACGGCGGCCTCGAGCAGCGCCGCCGCCGCAGCATCGAGCACGAGGTGGTGGCTGTGGCCGTGTCGCAGGCGCGCCGGCGGCTCAGCCAGGCGGTCGCGGGAGACGCCGAGGTGCGCCGGCTGCTCGACCGCGTCCACGCCCGCGAGCTGGATCCGCTCACGGCCACCCGCGAGATCGCCGAGCGGGTGCTGAAGCTGGGCGGCTAGCGAGGTGCGGCCGCGAACGCGGCGCGTCCCTCGGCGATGATCTCGTCGGCGTAGCTGCGACCATGCCAGCCGCCGACCACCGTGTCGGCGCCGTGCTCGAGGTCCTTGTAGACGTCGAAGAAGTGCGCGATCTCATCCAGCAGCGAGTCGCGGATGTCGGAGATGTCGTGCATGTGGCTCCAGGTCGGGTCCTTGAACGGCCCGCACAGCACCTTGTCGTCCTCGCCCTTCTCATCGGTCATCTCGAAGACGCCGATCGGCTCCACCGGGATCACGCACCCCGGGAACGTCGGCGACGCCACCAGGATCACGGCGTCCACCGGGTCGCCGTCGCGCCCCAGCGTGTCCATCAGGTACCCGTAGTCGGCTGGATAGACAACGCTCGTCCAGAGCGTGCGGTCGAGCACCATCCGCCCCAGCGCGGGGTCGTACTCGTACTTGTTGCGGCTCCCTTTCGGGATCTCCACGAGGGCGTACAGCGGGGGCTGTTCGGGGTCGCCGGTCACGGTGCGAGCTTACTTGCTGAGCGCGCCGCGCAGCGCGACCAGATAGCCTTCGCGGTTCTCATGATCCCCCTGGACGACATCCGCGAGGCCGCCGAGAACCTGCACGGCGTCGCCCACCACACGCCAATCTACCGGTCGGAGACCTTCTCCCAGTGGGCCGGCTGTGAGGTGTTCCTCAAGCACGAGAACCAGCAGCGCACCGGATCGTTCAAGATCCGCGGCGCCTACACCAAGCTGCGCTCGCTGTCGGAGTCGCAGCGTGCGGCCGGCGTGATCGCGCCCTCGGCCGGCAACCATGCTCAGGCGGTCGCGTTCGCGGCCCGATCGGCCGGCGTGGCCGCCACCGTCTACATGCCGGGGGCCGCGTCGCTGGCGAAGGTGGGCGCCACCGAGGGCTACGGCGCGCGCGTGGAGCTGGTGGGGGACAGCGTCGACGACGCGCTCGCCGCGGCGCGCGCGGAGGCCGCCGAGAGCGGCATGACGCTGGTGCACCCGTTCGACGACGAGGCCGTGATCGCCGGGCAGGGCACGGTCGGGCTGGAGATCATCGAGGACGTGCCCGACGTCGACACGGTGGTGGTGCCGCTGGGCGGCGGCGGCCTGCTGTCCGGCGTTGCCAGCGCCGTCAAGGCGCTGCACCCCCAGGTGCGCCTGATCGGCGTCGAGGCGGCCGGCTGCGCGCCCTACGTCAGCTCGCTCGAGAAGGGCGAGATCGAGCCCGTGCATCAGACCACGACCATCGCCGACGGCATCGCCGTCAAGCGCCCCGGCGAGGTCACCTTCCCGCTCGTGCGCGAGCTGGTCGACGACGTCGTGACCGTCACCGACGCCGAGATCGGCCAGACGATGGTGCACCTGCTGGAGCGCTCCAAGACCGTGGTCGAGGGCGCCGGCGCCGTCGGGCTGGCGGCGATCCTGGCCGGCCGCGTGAGCGGACGCAAGGTGGTGGCCGTCCTCTCGGGAGGCAACATCGACACGCCGCTGCTGATGCAGGTGATCCGGTTCGGCCTCACCAACCAGGGCCGCTACCTGGTGATCCGCACCCGGCTGATCGACCGGCCCGGCCAGCTGATGGAGCTGCTGAAGCTGATCGCCGACGCCCACGTCAACATCCTGGTCGTCAGCCACCACCGCGAGAGCGTCGAGGTGGCCGTTGCCGAAACGGGCATCGAGCTGATCCTGGAGACCCGCGACGAGGGCCATGCCGAGCAGATCGTGGCGCTCGTGCGCAGCAACGGGTACCCCGTCACCCGCATGCGCTGAGCTCAGTGGCCGATCCGCCGCACCTTGGCGGTCAGCGAGCGTCGGTAGGCCGCGCGCACCGTGCCCTCCGCGACCCCCAGCGCGACGCCGGCCAGCGCCGCCGTGAACTGGTCGATGATCACCCCCAGCGCCAGCGTGGCGACCGCCGCCACGACCAGCACCAGCTGCCCTGTGGTCGTGACGGGCCGCGGCTCGATCCGCTCGACCTGCTGCAGCACCTCGCCGTAGCTGGCGTCCTTGTGGAGGCCTAGCAGCCGCCGCACGCCGTCGCGGTTCGCGTTTCGCAGCTGCCGCATCCGGATCAGGTAGAAGCCGCCGTAGGCGATCGCGATCACCGCCGCGTAGGGCCACGACCTGTGGTGCGTGAACCGTGCCAGCAGCGCCAGCGGAGCGGAGGCGCAGCCCAGGATGATGCCAAGGTCCTCGGCGTTGCGACGCCAGAATCCGGCCGGCACCAGCCGCGCCACGATCGTCCCCAGCACCACCGCCACGGCCAGCACGACGCCGCCCACGATCAGCGACTGCTGGACGCTCACAGACCCAGGCCGCGGGCGATCACCAGTCGCTGCACCTCGTTCGTGCCCTCACCGATCTCGAGCACCTTCGCGTCGCGGTAGAAGCGGCTGATCGGGTACTCGTCCATGAACCCGTAGCCGCCGTGGATCTGGAGCGACTCGTTGCAGGCGCGGCGCGCCAGCTCGCCGGTGTAGAGCTTGGCGATCGCAGCCTGCTGCGCGAACGCCCGGCCCTGGTCCTTCAGCCAGGCCGCCTTGTAGACCAGGTTGCGGGCCGCCTCGACCTCGGTCGCGATGTCGGCCAGCTTGAACTGGATGGCCTGGAACGACCCGATCGGGCGCCCGAACTGCTCGCGCTGCTTGGCGTAGCTGAGCCCCATCTCGAAGGCGCCCTGGGCCATGCCCAGCCCCAGCGCGGCCACGCTGATGCGGCCGCCGTCCAGGATCTCGAGGAACTGCCGGAAGCCCTCGCCGCGGGGTCCCAGCAGGTTCTGCTCCGGCACCCGGCAGCCCGTGAACGTCAGCTCCCGCGTGTCCGACGAGCGCCACCCCATCTTCTTCAGCGGCTGCGACTGGTCGTAGCCGGCGGTGCCGTTCTCGACCACGATGTTCGACACCTCATCCGGCCCCGTACGAGCGGTGATCGTCACCAGCTTTGACAACGGCGTGCCGGCGTTGGTGATGAACATCTTGGAACCGTCGATCACCCACTCGCCGCCGTCCAGCCGTGCGGTGGTGCGCGTCGCTCCGGCGTCGGAGCCGGCGCCCACCTCGGTCAGCCCGAACGCGCCCAGGCCGCGACCGGAGGCCAGGTCATCGAGCCAGCGCGCCTTCTGCTGCTCGCTGCCGAACAGGTGGATCGGCATCGTGCCCAGCGACGTGTGCGCGGCCACCGTGATCGCAAAGGAGCTGTCGACCCGCGCCAGCTCCTCGATCGCGATCGCGTAGGCGACCGTGTCGAAGCCCGATCCGCCCGCGCTCTCAGGCAACGGGATGCCGAGCAGCCCCAGCTCCGCCGCCGCCTGCACCAGCTCGGCCGGGAACCGGCCCTCGCGGTCGAGCTCCTCCGCGACCGGCGCCAGCTGCCCCTCCGCGAAGGCCCGCACCGTCTCGCGCAGCTGCGCGTGCTGGTCGGACAGGTCGTAGCCCAGCGTCATCCGCAGAGCGCCTCCGCCAGCTCGACGAGCAGCCGCACGCCGAACCCGCTGCCGCCCTTGCCGACGTAGTCGCCGCGTGAGCGTGCCAGGTCGGCCGTCCCGGCGATGTCCAGGTGCGCCCAGGCGCCGTCGCCCGCGAACTCCTGCAGAAACTGGCCGGCGTAGGGCGCCTGCGCCATCCGCATCGTCGAGGAGTTCGCCATGTCGGCGATGTCCGAGCGGAACAGGCGTTTGTAGGTCTCGTGCAGCGGCAGCTGCCAGGTGTGCTCGCCGGCCGCCTCGCCGGCCGCCATGATGCGGTCGATCCACTCCTGGTCGCGGCCCATCAGTCCGGCGTGGTAGTCGCCCAGAGCGACGACGACGCCGCCCGTGAGCGTGGCCAGGTCGACCATGTGGGTCGCGCCCAGGGAGCGGGCGTGGTGCAGGCAGTCGGCCAGCACCAGCCGGCCCTCGGCATCGGTGTTGGAGATCTCGATCGTCTTTCCGTTGGCGGCTGTGACAACGTCGTCCACGCGCATCGCGTTGGTGTCGATCATGTTCTCGGTGGCGCCCACCACCGTGACGAACTTGAGCGGGAGCTGCAGCTGGGCGATCGCGTCCGACGCCTCCAGCACGGCCGCCGCGCCCGACATGTCGAACTTCATCCCGGTCATCGCGGTGGCCGGCTTCAGCGAGTAGCCGCCGCTGTCAAAGGTGAGCCCTTTGCCGACCATGCCGAGCACCACGTTGCGGGCGGCCCGGGCGGTGCTGCGCGGGGTGTGGCGGAGCACGATCAGCCGGGCCGGCCGGCTGGACGCCTGGGCGACGGCGGCGAAGGCTCCCATCCCGCGGGCGGCGATCTTCTTCTCGTCCCAGACCTCGACCCGCATGGCCGGGTGGGCGGCGGCGATCGCACGCGCCCGCTCGGCCAGCTGCTCCGGGCCGAGCAGGTTGGGGGGCATGTGCTGCAGGTCGCGGGCTCGGTTGACGGCCTCCGCCGCCACCGCGGCCCGGCGCCCGGCCGCACCGGCCGCGCGCTCCTGCGAGAGCAGCACCAGCCCGGTCGGCGGCTTCGGCCGATCGGCAGTCTTCGACGTCTTGAAGCGGTCGAACCGGTAGCTGCCGATCACGGCGCCGTCGACCGCGCAGCGGGCCGCCACGGCGGCGTCCACCGGCAGCCCGTCCAGCACGAACGCGAGCGTGCGGCCGCGCACGCCGGCCAGGCTGCGCACGGCGGCGCCGGCGGCGTTTCGCACCGACTCGGCGTCGGCCGTCAGCCGCTTGCCGAGGCCGACCACCGCCACCCGGCGCGCGCGCACGCCCTTTCCCTCGGTGTGCAGCACGGTCACCTGGCCGGCCGTGCCCCGGATCTCACCGGCCTTCACCAGCCGTCCGATGGTGCCGCCAAGCGCGCGATCGAGCTCCGCGACGGCGCCCTCCAGGGCGACCGGCTTGGCGACGGCAACGGCCAGCATGTCGACGTTGGCCGTCGCCGGCGCTGCCGCGGAGGTGGAGATCTTCATGGGTCCTCGCTGTGGTCGGGAGAGGGAACCGCGCAAGGGTATCCTACGGCCCTCATGGGACCCCTCATCGTCGACAGGCGCAGCATCAGGCACCCGGTTTGACCTGCCCGGCGTGCGGCAGCGCCGTGCCCGACGGCGCACGCTTCTGTCCCAACTGCGGCCGTCCTCTGACCCCCGAGTCGGCAGGCGGCGAGGAGCGCAAGCTGGCCACGGTGCTGTTCGCCGATCTGGCCGGTTCCACCGAGCTGGCGATGCGGGTCGACGCGGAGCACCTGCGCGCGCTGCTGGCGGATGTGTACGGCGAGCTGTCGCAGGCCGCCGCCGCGTTCGGCGGGACGGTCGAGAAGTTCATCGGCGATGCCGTGATGGCCGTGTTCGGCGTGCCCCAGTCGCACGAGGACGACCCGGAGCGTGCCGTCCGCGCGGCGCTGACCATGATCTCGCGGCTGACCAGCGTCGGGCGCCGGCACGGCGTCGACTGCGACCTGCGGGTCGGCATCTACACGGGCGTTGTCGTCGCCGGCACCACGCCCGGGCGCGACTTCCTGGTGACCGGCGAGATCGTGAACCTGGCCGCACGCCTGCAGCAGGCGGCCGAGCCGGGCGAGGTGCTGATCGGCGAGCCCACCTTCCGGGCGCTGGAGCCGATCGTTCGCACCGTGCAGCCGCGGTCACTGGTCGTGAAGGGCCGCGGCGGGCCGGTGCTCGCGTATGCGGTGGCCGGCGTCGCGCCCGCCACCGCCTACCGCCGGCGACGTTCCCGGGGACCGTTCGTGGGGCGCACCGGCGAGCTCTCGCTGATCACCTCGCTGGTGTCGCGTGCTGTCGAGCACCGGCGTCCGCATCTGATCACGGTGATCGGCGAGCCCGGCATCGGCAAGAGCCGGCTGGCGGAGGAGGTCGTGATCGAGCTGCAGCTGCAGCCGCAGCCTCCGGTCGTGTGGCTGGGGCGCTGCCTGCCCTACGGCGAGGGCGGTCCGTACGCGCCGCTGTCGGACGTGTTGCTGCGGGCTGCGGACATCGCCGGCGACGCGCCGCGTGACTACGCCCGGAGTCAGGCCGAGGGGCGCCTGCGGGCGCTGCTGGGCGACGGCCGCGAGCGGGAGATCGACGACGTGCTTCGCACCGCGGGCCTGACCGGTGACGACGACCCTTCGCCGCCCGACGACGACTTCGAGGACATGGGCCGCGGCCGCGATGCCTGGCGCCTGGTGCTGACGGAGCTGTCGGGTCTGCAGCCGGTGCTGGTGGTGCTCGAGGACGTGCACTGGGCCGAGCCGGCCCTGCTCGACCTGGTTGAGTCGCTTGCCACCGGCGATGCCCGCGGGCCGCTGGTGATCCTCTGCATGGCCAGGGACGACCTGCTGCGGGCGCGGCCCGACTGGGGCTCCGGGATCCGGAACGCCACCGTTGTCACGCTGGACGCGATCGAGCAGTCCGAGATGCAGCGCCTGGCCGGAGCGCTGCCGTCCGACGACGAGGACGCGCGGCAGGCGGTCGAGCTTGCGGGAGGCAATCCGTTCTTCCTCGAGGAGCTGCTGGCGATGGCCGCGGAGGGCGGCGATGCGATGCCGCTGACCGTGCAGGGCGTGATCGCAGCGCGGCTCGACCTGCTGCCGGTCGAGGAGAAGCGCTTCATGCAGCGGGCGGCGGTGATCGGCCGCACCTTCGGCGAGGAGGAGCTGGCGGTGGTCAATCCGGAGGGCGTGCACAAGCGCCTGATCGCCAACCTGTCACGTCGCGACCTGCTAATCGCGCTCGGATCCGGCTGGGGCTTCAAGCACGTGCTGATCCGTGACGTCGCCTACGAGACGATGCCGCGCAGTGAGCGGGGCCGTATCCACATGCAGCTGGCCCGGTGGCTGGAGGGCCGCCGCGACGCCGAGCCGCAGACCGTGGCCGGCCACTACGCGTCGGCGGTCTCGCTGGGCACGGCTGAGGCGCGCCCGGATGCCGTCCGCATGCTGCTGCGGGCGGCGTCGGAGGCGCGCAAGGTGTACGCCCATGGCCTGGCGCTGCGCCAGGCCGGGCTGGCCGAGTCGCTGGCCAATGGCGAGCGTGACCGAGCGCTGGCGGCCGAGGCCGTCGGCGACGCCTACTGGATGGCCGAGCAGCTCGACGACGCGCTCGACGCCTACGGCCAGGCGCTGGAGCACGGCCACCGAGCCGGCCTGGGCGAGCACGACATGGCTCGGCTGTCCTGGAAGTGGGTCGACCTGCCGACTCGGTGGGGCGGCCTGCACCTGCGGGCGGCACCGACCCGCGAGGCGATCGAGGCCGAGATCGAGGACGGTTTGCGCAACGCGCTGTCGGCCGACGCGTCGGTGCTGCAGGCCCGGCTGCTGGTCGCCAAGGCGCTGGTGGTGTGGCGGTTCGAGCACACCGATCCGCCCCAGGAGCAGGCGCTGGAGGTGGCCAACCAGGCGCTCGCGATCGCCGAGCGGCTGGAGCGGTCGGGGCCGCTCGTGATCTCGGCCGCGCTGGACGCGCGGGCAACGCTGCTGGTGGCGCTGCGGCGCTACGACGAGGCGTCCGAGGCCTTCGAGCGGCGCATGTCGCTGATCCGGAGCATCGCCTTCCGCGAGGAGCAGATGGACATCTGCGCGGCCACGGCCCGCCACCGCACCGCCCTTGGCGACTACGCCGGAGCCGTGGCGGCGGCGGATCTCGCCGACGAGCTGGTGGCCGGCGGCGACCGCCGGTGGGTGGCGTATCCGGCGCGCACGCGCGTCGAGGCCTACTTCTACTGGGATCGCTGGGACGACGCGCTGCGCGCCCACGACAGCTTCCTGGAGGTGTTCCGTCAGGACGGCCCGGGCCGGCGTCTGAACGTGCCCGGCCTGGTCGGCGGCGTGGCCGCGGCGGTTCACCTGCTGCGCGGCCAGAACGAGCGGGCCGACACGATCGAGCAGCGGATCGGGCGCGTGCCGGCCCAGTTCGATCTGATCGTCGCGCACGCGCTGCTCGGCGCCGGCGAGCCGCAGCTGGCGCTCGAGCGGGTGGCGTCGGTGCCGTTCTCGCGGATCTGGGTGCTCGCGATCACCGCCGAGGCGCAGGCTGCGCTCGAGCGCTGGGACGACCTCGACGAGACGCTGGCCACGCTCGATGCGCTCAGCGGCACCGATCAGCTGCCGCGGGCCGTTGCCCAGATCGATCGCGCCCGCGGCCTCGCCGGCGACGAGCTGGCGCTGGCCCGAGCCGAGGCCGGCTTCCGGCGGCTCGGCTGCGTCTTCGAGCAGGCCCGCTGTCTGGAGCTGATGGGGCGGGTGGGAGAGGCCCGCGCCGTCTACGAGCAGGTCGGTGCCGAGCCGGCGCTGGGCCGTTGCGCATCGCGCTGAGCGCGGCGTGCCGTCAGGCGGGAGGGTCGGACGGTGGCGCCAGCGGCTGTCCGGTCTGCGGATCGAACCGCGGCGTCGGCGACAGTCGTTCGCCGGTCTGCGGATCGAACTGCATGCCACCCGCCCCCACGTCGGGATTCTGCGGGTTCGGGCCGTAGTTGTTCGGCCCCGGGTCGCTCGCCATTGCCAGGAACACGATCAGCACGATCCAGCCGATGACCGGGATGAAGATGAGCAGGTACCACCAGCCGGTGCGGTTCGTGTCGTGCAGGCGGCGGATGCTGACGCCGAGGCTGGGCAGGAACACGGCCAGCGAGTAGAGGTCGCTGACGACCTGGCCGGTGCTGCGGCCGGCGATGATGCCGACCACGACGTTGAGCACGAGGGCGATGATCAGGTTGAACAGCACGAACCACCAGAACTCGGGCCGTGCCGCGCGGCCGTTGAAGACCGCGTACTTCTTGATGACGTCGGTGTACCAATGCATGCGGGCAGCCTGACGCGCAGGTCGGACGGACTACAGTGCGGGACTCAAACGCAACCACTGGAGCCCCATATGGCCAACGCCAATGCCACCATCGAGACCAACCACGGAGCGATCGAGCTGGAGCTGTTCTCCGACGACGCGCCCAAGACCGTGGCCAACTTCACCAAGCTGGCCGGGGAGGGCTTCTACGACGGGCTGGTCTTCCACCGTGTGATCCCCGACTTCATGATCCAGGGCGGCTGCCCGGAGGGAATCGGCACCGGCGGCCCGGGCTACAAGTTCGACGACGAGATCAACGACCACCCGATCGTGCGCGGCACGCTGGCCATGGCCAACGCCGGCCCCAACACCAACGGCAGCCAGTTCTTCATCGTGACCGCGCCGGCGACGCCGTGGCTGGACGGCAAGCACACGGCGTTCGGCCAGGTGACGAGCGGCATGGACGTGGTCGACACGATCCAGGCGATCGAGACCGACGCCCGCGACCGCCCGGTCGAGGACGTGCGCATGGAGAGCGTGAAGGTCTCCTACTAGGAGAGCTGGGAGCGGATGTAGGCGGACGCCTCGAGCAGGGCGGCCTCGTCCACGCCGGTCTCGATGCCGAGGCCGTGCAGCCATGAGACGAGCGTCTCGGTGGCCAGGTTGCCGGGTGCGCCGGGTGCGAACGGGCATCCTCCCAGGCCGGACGCGGAGGCATCGAAGGTGGTGATGCCCAGGTGCAGGCCGGCCTCGGCGTTGTCGATGGCGCGGCCGCGCGTGTCGTGGAGGTGCAGCGCCAGCCGCTCGGCCGGCATCCGTGCGAGCAGCGGCGAAAGCACGTGGCCGACGTCGTCCGGCTCGGCCACCCCGATCGTGTCGCCGACCGATATCTGGTCGCAGCCGAGCTCGTGAAGCGCGACCGCCACGTCGGCGACGGCGGCCGGGTCGACCTCGCCCTGGTAGGGGCAGCCGAAGGCGGTCGACACGTAGCCGCGCGTCCACATGCCGGCCGCCCGCGCAGCCGATACGACGGGCGCGAACGCCTCCAGCGACTCGGCGATGGTCATGCGGATGTTGGCCTGCGCGAAGGCTTCCGATGCCGCGGTGAACACCGCGATCGCGTCGGCGCCGGCGGCGATGGCGCGCTCCATGCCGCGCATGTTCGGCACCAGCACCGGGTAGCGGACGCCGGGCCGGCGGGCGATCGCGGGCAGCACCTGGTCGGCGTCGGCCAGCTGCGGCACCGCGGCCGGGTGCACGAACGAGGTGGCCTCGACCACCGGCAGCCCGGCCGCGGCCAGCATCTCGATGAACTGCACCTTGGCGGCGGTGGGGACGATCGCGGCCTCGTTCTGGAGGCCGTCGCGGGGCCCCACCTCGACCACGTTGACGCGGGCCGGGGTCACTCGACCTCCGCCAGCGGCTGGCCGGCGCGCACCAGCTCGCCGCCGGACACGTGTACCGCCGAGACGGTGCCGTCCGCCGGCGCGTGCACGGCCAGCTCCATCTTCATCGCCTCGAGCAGCACCAGCACCTGGCCGGCGGAGACGACGTCGCCGGGTGACACCAGCACCTCGAGCACGGTTCCCGGCATCGGCGCGGACAGCGACCCGGCCGCGGCTGCGATCGCGACCGGCTCCTGGTCGTCCGCGGCCAGCCGGTGGGCCCAGCCGAGGTAGAGGGCGTGCTCGCCCTCGACGATCAGCTCGGGGTCGTCGCCGGCGCCGTCGTCCGCCAGCTGGTGCCAGAGGTCGTCTCCGGCCGCCGCGGCGCCGTCGGGCAGCGGTGGCACCAGCTCCGGCGACCACTCCTCGGCGACGAACGCCGTGGTCGCCTCGCCGCTTCGGAACCGGCGGTGGCCGAGCGCCCAGCGCAGGAAACCGAGGTTGGTGGTCACGCCCAGGACGACCGTGTCGGCGAGGGCGGCCGACAGCTTCTCGACGCAGGCGTCGCGATCGCCGGCGTGGGCGATCAGCTTGGCGAGGAGCGGGTCATAGCGGGTGCCGACGGTGTCGCCCTCGCGGACACCGCTGTCGCAGCGCACCCCGGGCCAGGTCGGCAGCCGGAAGCGGTGCAGCGTCCCGGTGGCGGGCAGGAAGCCGGCCGCCGGATCCTCCGCGTAGAGACGGCACTCGATGGCGTGGCCGCGGGGGACGACGTCGGCCTGCTCCAGCTCCAGCGGCAGGCCGGCGGCCACCTCGATCTGGGCGCGCACCAGGTCGATGCCAGAAACGGCCTCGGTGACCGGGTGTTCGACCTGCAGGCGCGCGTTCAGCTCCAGGAACCACCAGCCGCCGTCGGCGTCGAGCAGGAACTCGACGGTGCCGGCGCCCTCGTACCCGGCCGCCGCGGCCACCGCCAAGGCGGCTTCGCCCAGCTGCGAGCGCAGCTCGCCGTCCACGGCCGGCGATGGCGATTCCTCGATGATCTTCTGGTGCCGCCGCTGGATCGAGCAGTCACGCTCGCCCAGGTGCACGGCGCGGCCGTGAGAGTCGCACAGGATCTGCACCTCGACATGGCGGGCGGCGGCCAGCCGCCGCTCGAGGAAGACGCGGTCGTCCCCGAACGCCGCGGCGGCCTCGCGACGGGCCGCGGCGATCGCGCCGGGAAGGTCCGCGGGGTCGTCCACCTCGCGCATGCCGCGGCCGCCGCCGCCGGCCGCGGCCTTCACGAGCAGCGGCGGGCCGAGCCGCAGGCCCTCGGCCAGCAGCGTGTCGTCGTCCAGCAGCACTCCGGCGTAGCCGGGCACGACCGCGACGCCGGCGGCCTCGGCCAGCCGGCGGGCCTCGATCTTGTCGCCCAGCGCCCGCATGGCGGACGGCGGGGGGCCGATCCAGCGCAGGCCGGCGCGTGCGACGGCCTCGGCGAAGTCGGCGTTCTCGGCCAGGTAGCCGTAGCCGGGATGGACGGCATCGCAGCCCTCGCCGGCCGCCACCAGCGCGTCGGCGTCCAGGTAGCTGTCCACCTCGCGCGCCTCGGCCGCCAGCGCGACGTGCAGGGCGCCGCGATCGTCCGGCTCGTAGGCGGCGATCGGGTCGATGCCGAGCTCCCGGCAGGCGCGGATCACGCGCACCGCGATCTCGCCGCGGTTGGCGATCAGGATGCGCCGGATGTCCATCCCGGGTCCCGTTTCTCCAGGAACGCGGTCAGGCCCTCCTGGCCCTCGGGGCCGGCCCGCACGGCGGCCAGCCGCTCGGCCAGGTCGGGCAGCGCCAGCGGCGCCGTGGCGTCGCGGATCAGGCGCTTGGCCTCGGCGATCGCGACCGGCCCGCCGCGCAGCATGTCGGCAGCCGCCTCGGCCACGGCGGCGTCCAGCTCGTCCGGCTCGACAACGGCGTGGACGAGGCCGAGGGACAGCGCCTCGGCCGCGCCGAAGCGACGGCCGCTGGTGAACAGCGCGCGGGCGTGTCCAGGCCCGATCGCGCGCAGCACGTGGGGGGAGATCATGGCGGGGATCAGGCCCAGGCGCACCTCGGAGAACCCGAACACGGCGCCAGGCACGGTGATCGCGATGTCGGCGCAGGCAACAAGGCCGATGCCACCGCCCAGCGCGTGGCCGTTCACGCGGGCGATCACGGGCTTGGGGAAGGAGTCGATCGTCTCGAACATGGTGCGGGCGGCGGCGGCGTCGCCGACGTTCTGCTCGTGCGGAAGGTCGCGGCTGGCGCGCATCCAGTCGATGTCGGCGCCGGCCGAGAAGGCGCTGCCGGCGCCGGTCAGCACCATCACGCGCGAGGCGTCCATGGCCAGCGCGGCGAACATCTGAGTCAGCTGCGCGATCAGCGAAGGGCCGATCGCGTTTCGCACCTCGGGCCGGTTGATGGTGAGGGTCGTGACCGGGCCGTCTCGTGTCAGCAGGATCTCGGTCACATCCGGAACACCCCGTAGGTGGTCGCGGCGGCCCCGGTGCCGGCCGCGGCGGCCAGGCCCAGCGCCAGCAGCTTGCGGGTGTCGCGGGGATCGATGATGCCATCGTCCCAGAGCCGGGCTGTGGAGTACCAGGGAGAGCCCTCACGCTCGTAGTCCTCGATGATGGGCGCCTCGAACGCGTCGCGCTCGTCGTCGCTCATCTCGCCGCGGACGGTGGACAGCACGCGCGCGGCCTGGCGGCCGCCCATCACCGAGATGCGGGCGTTCGGCCACATCCACAGCTGCCGGGGCGAGTAGGCGCGGCCGCACATGGCGTAGTTGCCGGCGCCGTAGCTGCCGCCGATTACGACGGTGAACTTGGGCACCTCGGCGCAGGCGACGGCGGTCACCATCTTGGCGCCGTCCTTGGCGATGCCGCCGGCCTCGTACTCGCGGCCGACCATGAAGCCGGTGATGTTCTGCAGGAACAGGAGCGGGATGCCGCGGGCGGCGGCCAGCTCCACGAAGTGGGTGCCCTTCAGCGCCGACTCCGAGAACAGGATGCCGTTGTTGGCGATGATGGCAACGGGCATCCCGTGGATGTGGGCGAAGCCGCAGACGAGGGTGTCGCCGTAGAGCGCCTTGAACTCGTGCAGCAGCGAGCCGTCGACGATGCGCGCGATCACCTCGCGCACGTCGTAGGACTGGCGGGGGTCGCGGGGGATCACGCCCAGCAGCTCCGAGGCATCGAGCGCCGGCGGCTCGGGGTCACGGTTGACGGGGGGTGGGGGAGCCGGCCGGTTCAGGTTGCGGACGATCTCGCGGGCGATGCGCAGCGCGTGCTCGTCGTCGTTGGCGTAGTGGTCGGCGACCCCGGAGATGCGGGTGTGCACGTCGGCGCCGCCCAGCTCCTCGGGCGTCACGTCCTCGCCGGTTGCGGCCTTCACGAGCGGCGGGCCGCCCAGGAAGATGGTGCCAGTGCCGTGGACGATCACGCTCTCGTCGCACATGGCCGGGACGTAGGCGCCGCCGGCGGTGGAGGAGCCCATCACGACCGCGATCTGAGGTATTCCGCGGGCGGACATGCGGGCCTGGTTGTAGAAGATGCGGCCGAAGTGGTCGCGGTCGGGGAACACCTCGGACTGGAGCGGCAGGAAGGCCCCGCCGGAGTCGACCAGGTAGATGCAGGGCAGGGCGTTCTGCTCGGCGATCTCCTGCGCGCGCAGGTGCTTCTTGACGGTGACCGGGTAGTAGGTGCCGCCCTTGACGGTGGCGTCGTTGGCGACGATCACGCAGGGCAGTCCGGCCACGGGGCCGATGCCGGTGACGATGCCCGCGCCCGGCGCCTCGTCGTCGTAGAGGCCCTCGCCGGCGAGGGCGGAGAACTCGAGAAAGGCGGCGCCTCGGTCGACCAGGCGCTCGATCCGCTCACGGGCGAGCAGCTTGCCGCGGGCGCGGTGGCGCTCGACCTGGGCCTCGCCGCCACCGGCCCGCACGCGCTCGAGCCGGCGTTCCAGATCAGCAACAAGTTCCTGCATATGCTCACGGTTCTTGCGGAACTCGTCACCACGGACGTCGAGATGCGTGTCGATGCGCGGCATCCGTCCGGCAATCTACTCCGCAACGCGGCTCCCGCGGCCTGTGCCGGCTCTGCCGCGAACCCCTCACGCGGCCCGGTGCGGTGTTTGACACCCGCGCCCGGCCGCCTGGCTGCCAGAGCCGAGCGGGTGTAAATCCGGTGTCACGGGGTGGTGCCGAAGTGCCACGGCGGCTGAGGCGGCCTCTGAGGTCTGACCGGCCGCTCAGGTGTCGCGGCGGCGTCACGGCGGCGGGGTATTTCGTGACGGGTCAGGTGTCGCGCGGCAGGCGAACCGTGAAGGTGCTGCCGGCGCCCTCGGTGCTCGTCACCGAGATCCGCCCGGAGTGGCGCGTGACCAGCTCGCGTGCGATCGCGAGGCCCAGCCCGACCCCGCCCGACTGGCGGTTGCGCGCGTCGTCGGCGCGGTAGAACCGCTCGAACACGCGCGGCAGCGCCTCCTCGGGGATCCCGATCCCCGTGTCGTGCACCGTCAGCACCGCCTCCTTGCCATCCACCCGCGCCTGCACGTGGATGCGGCCGCCCGCGGGCGTGTAGCGCACCGCGTTGTCCAGCAGGATCACCAGCACCTGGCGCAGCTGTTCGCGGTCGCCCATCACCATCAGCTCGCCCGGCGTCGCATGCGTCAGCTCCAGCTCGTGGTCGGTCGTGACCGTCCGGAACGATGCGACGGTGGCCTCGACCACCTCGGCCAGGTCGACCCGCATGTGCAGCGCCTTCGCCCCGCGGTCGTCGTCGCGTGCCACCGCCAGCAACGCATCCACCAGCGACGACAGCCGGTCGGTCTCGCTGACGATGTCGCGTGCCTCGACGTTCTCCGGCTGCTCCTGCTGCAGGAACTCGGCGTTGGCCCGGATCACGGCGAGCGGCGTCCGCAGCTCGTGCGAGGCGTCCGACACGAACGCATGCTGCCGGTTGAACGCGACCCGCACCGGCCTCAGCGACTTGCCCGCCAGCCACCAGCCGCCGACCCCCGCCAGGATCAGGCCGCCCGCGCCTCCGATCAGCAGCCCCAGCAGCAGCTTGTCCAGCGCCTCGTGCTCGGGCTCGGTCGAACGAGTCACCTGGATCAGCGCCACTTCGCCGCTCTGATCCGACACTCGCGCGGAGTAGACCCGCTGACGGTCGCCCGAGCTGCCCGACGAGCGCAGGTCGGTGGGATGACCCTCGTAGACTGCGAACAGCGATGCTTTGTCGAGATGTGGCCGACCGTTACGCAGGCCCCGGTCGACGTAGAGATTGCCCGGAATCAGGCTGGGTATCACCAGGTTCACCGTGTACGGACCGGTGCTGAGCGCCGCGACGTTCACGTGCCCGCTCTGCGCCCACTTTTCGGCTGCCTGGGCCTCGACAAGCTTTACGCCGTTGTCGACGCTGCCGAGCAGCTGCTGCCGCACCACCAGGTACAGCGCGCTTCCGAGCACGACCAGCACCGCCGCCAGGACGCTCACGTACCAGGCGGTCAGCCTGATCCGCGCGGGCGTGAAGAGGCGATCCTCAATCCCCGCGGCGGAATGCATATCCGAGCCCCCGCACCGTGCGGATCGGATCGGCCTCGAGCCCGGCCGCCTTCAGCTTCCGGCGCACGTAGTGCACATAGATATCGACGACGTTCGACGCCGGCTCGAATCCCTCGCCCCACACCTCTTCGCGCAGCTGGTCGCGCGACAGCACCTGCCCGGCGTTCTGCATCAGATACTCGAGCAGCGCGAACTCCGTGCCGGTCAGCTCAACCGGGCTGCCGTTGACCCGCGCCTCGCGCGCGCCCGTGTCCAGCTGCAGCGGCCCCGCCTCGATCACCTGCGGCGTCGTCTTGCCGCGCCGGCCCAGCGCCCGCAGCCGCGCCGCCAGCTCGCCCAGCGAGAACGGCTTCACCAGGTAGTCGTCCGCCCCCGCGTCCAGGCCGCCGATCCGGTCGGGAACCGTGCTGCGCGCCGTCAGCATCAGGATCGGCACGGCGTTTCCCTCCGACCGCAGCCGCCGGCACAGATCCACCCCGTTCAGCCGAGGCAGCTGCAGGTCGAGCACGATCGCGTCCGGCCGGTCGTCCCGCGCCGCGCGCAGGCCGTCCTCGCCGTCGAACGCCGACGTCACCTCGAATCCGTTGGACTCGAGCGACTTGGTCATGATGCGGACCAGCGGCTGGTCGTCCTCAACAACGAGTACACGCATGCCGCAAAGCCTAGACCGTAGCGATTGAGGACATGTTGAACGTTGTCACTTGGTGATCGCCGTCCCCACTTCGGCCACGAACCGCTCCAGTCCCTCCGCGCCCTCCGCCTCCGACACCTCGATCGCCTTGCTGCCGATGACCACGCCGTCGGCGCCCGTGTCCATCACCTCGCGCGCGATCCCCCCCGACGCGATCCCGAATCCCACCAGCAGCGGCAGCTCCGTGTGCGGGCGCACGCGGCCGACCAGTGGCCCCACCCGGTCGGACAGCCGCTGCCGCGACCCCGTGATGCCCGCCACCGACACCAGGTACACGAACCCGCCCGCGCCTCTGCAGGCCAGCTCGATCCGTTCGTCGGTGCTGGTCGGCGCCAGCAGCGGCACCATGTCCAGCCCGTTCCGCCGGCATGCCTCGAGCAGGTCGCCTGCCTCGTCGTGGGGCACGTCCGGCACGATCATGCCGTCGGCGCCGGCCGCCGCCAGGTCGGCGCAGAACCGCTCCTCGCCGTACGCCATCACCGGCCCCGCGTACGTCATCGGGATCAGCGGCACCGCGATCCGCCGCCGCAGCTTGCCGATCAGCTCCAGCGCCCGCGTCGCCGTCATCCCGTTTCGCAGGGCGCGCTGACCCGCCCGCTGCACCGTCGGCCCGTCCGCCAGCGGGTCCGAGAACGGGATGCCGATCTCGATCGCCGTGGCGCCGCCTCGCACCGCCGCCTCCGCCAGCTCGACCGTGTCGTGGTCGGCCATCAGGTAGATGACCAGCGCCGGCGTCTCGATCCTCACGCCCGCGACTCCCGCTCCTCGACCGCGTCCACGTCCTTGTCGCCGCGACCCGACAGCCCCACCACCACGACCTGTCCGGGCTGGGCCCGCTGCAGCGCCAGCCACAGCGCGTGTGCCGACTCCAGCGCCGGGATGATGCCCTCCCGCATGCACAGCAGGTGGAACGCCTCCAGCGCCTGCGCATCCGTGACCGGCGCGTACTCGGCGCGGCCCGTGTCCTTCAGCCAGGCGTGCTCCGGGCCGACCCCGGGGTAGTCGAGTCCGGCCGAGATCGAGTGCGTCTCCAGCACCTGGCCGCCCTCGTCGGCCAGCACGTAGCTCTTCGAGCCGTGCAGCACCGACACCCGGCCCTCCGACAGTGTCGCCGCCGTGCCGCTCTCGTCGCCGCCCGCCTCCGCTCCCAGCAGTCGCACGTCAGCGTCCTCGATGAAGGGATGGAATAGCCCGATCGCGTTCGAGCCGCCGCCCACGCAGGCAACGACCAGGTCGGGCAGCCGCCCCTCGGCCGCCAGCACCTGTTCGCGCGCCTCGCGCCCGATCACCGACTGCAGCTCCCGCACCAGCACCGGGTAGGGGTGCGGCCCTGCCGCCGAGCCGATCAGGTAGTGCGTGTCCTCGACGTTCGTGATCCAGTCGCGGATGGCCTCGTTCATCGCGTCCTTGAGCGTGCCCGAGCCGGCCGTCACCGGGATCACCTCGGCGCCCAGCATCCGCATCCGCACCACGTTGGGGTGCTGCCGACGGATGTCCTCCTCGCCCATGTAGACGTGGCAGTCCAGCCCGAACCGCGCGCACACCGTGGCGCTGGCCACGCCGTGCTGCCCGGCGCCGGTCTCGGCCACGATCCGCCGCTTGCCCAGCCGCTCAGCCAGCAGCGCCTGCCCGACGGCGTTGTTGATCTTGTGCGCGCCGGTGTGGTTCAGGTCCTCGCGCTTCAGGTAGATGCGGGCGCCGCTCGCGTACTCCTCCAGCCGCTCCGCGCGGTAGAGCGGGGACGGCCGCCCCACGTAGTCGCGGGCCCGCAGGTCGAGTCGCTCGTGGAACGCCGGATCCGACCAGGCCGTCTCCCAGGCGGCCAGCAGCTCGTCCAGCGCTCCCATCACCGTCTCGGGCACGAACCGGCCGCCGAAGTCTCCGAAGCGGCCGCGGGCATCGGGCATGGTGCTCATGTGGCGTCCTTTGCGTTGCGGATGAAGCGGCGCATGCGGTCGGGGTCCTTGATGCCCGGCGAGCTCTCCACGCCGCGGGTGGTGTCGACGGCCCACGGCCGGGCCGTCCGCACCGCCTCAGCGACGTTGTCCGGATCGAGGCTGCCGGCCAGGATCACCGGCGCGCGAACGCCGGCGGCCCGCAGCCAGTGCGCGCGCAGCGTCTCGTCGTCAGGGGTCGAGTCGCGAGGCAGGTCGAGCAGCACCGGCACCTCGTCGGGTAGGTCGCCCTCCGGGTGCTCGCGCATGCCGACGATCGTGCGGTTGTTGGGGTGGGCGAAGCGGCCGTACACCTGGACGAGGTCGAACTTGTCCCACGAGTGGAGGTGGACGGCGGTGTCGGCGTAGACGACGACGGTGCGAACGTGCTCCGGGGCGCCGGTCGCGAGCCGGCACGCGATCGAGAACTCGACGCCGCGCGGGCTGGACGGCACGACGATGAAGCCGACCGCGTCGGCGCCGGCCTCGACCGCAGCCGCGACGTCCTCGGCCCGTGTGATGCCGCAGATCTTGACCAGCGTCTCAGCCACGCGGCACCCCCACCAGCTCGGCCAGCAGCAGCGGGTCGCGCATCAGCGCCGTTCCCACCAGCACCGCATCGGCGCCGGCGTCGCGCGCCATCTCCACGTCTTCACGAGCGGCGATGCCCGATTCGGCAACGCGGATCACATCGCGCGGCAGCGACGACAGCAGCCCCAGCTGGCGGTCGCGGTCGACCTCCAGCGTCTCCAGGTCACGGGCGTTCACGCCCACCACGCGCGCGCCGATCCCAACGGCGCGCTCGATCTCCTCGCGCGAGTGCGTCTCCACCAGCGCGTCCATGCCGAGCAGCGCCGCCGTCTGCATCAGCCGCCGCGCCTCGTCGTCGCTGACCATGGCCAGGATCACCAGGATCGCGTCCGCGCCCGCCAGCCGCTGGGCGGCAACCTGCTCCGGGAAGACCGTGAAGTCCTTGGCGATGGCCGGGATCGAGACCGCCGCGCGGGCCTCCCGCAGGTGGTCGAGCGAGCCGCCGAAGTCGCGCTCGGCGCACAGCACCGACATGCACGCCGCACCGCCCGTCTCGTAGCGCACCGCGGTGGCGGCGATGTCCGCCTCCGGCGCGATCGCTCCCTGCGACGGCGAGCTGCGCTTGACCTCGGCAACCACGGTCACCGAAGGGCCGGCTGCCAGCGCCTCGGCGAACCCGCGGGTTGGCTCCGGCGCGTCGCGGCGGACGTCGCCTCCGATCCGGGCCAGGTAGCCGCTCATGCCTCCGCACCTGCCCGCGCGCTGGTGAACGCGACCAGCCGCTCGAGGGTGGCGGTCGCGCGGCCGTCGTCGATCGTGTCGCGGGCGGCGTACACGCCCTGCTCGAGGGTCTCGCTCAGACCGGCGACGTACAGGGCGGCGCCGGCGTTCAGGATCACGGCGTCACGCCGCGGCCCGGTCTCGCCGTCGAACACGGTGCGGATGATCGCGGCGTTGGCGGACGCGTCACCGCCGCCCAGGTCCTCCGGCGACCCCGGCCCGGCGCCGAACTCGCGCGGGTCGATCGTGGTCACGCTGACCTGCCCGCCCCGCACCTCGGCCACCAGGTTCTCGCCGGTCGGCGTCAGCTCGTCCAGGCCGCCGGCGCCGTGGGCGACCAGCGCGTGCTCCGTTCCCAGCGCGGCCAGCACCTGCGCGATCGGCTCCACCAGCTCCGGCGCGTACACGCCCACCACCTGCCGCTGCGCGCCCGCCGGGTTCGTCAGCGGGCCCAGCACGTTGAACACCGTGCGCACGCCCAGGTCGCGCCTGACCGGACCCGCGTGGCGCATGGCCGGGTGATGGGCCTGGGCGAACATGAAGCCGAATCCGACCTCGTCGATGCAGTCGGCCACGTCGGCCGGCGCCAGGTCGATGCGCACGCCCAGCGCCTCCAGCACGTCGGCCGACCCGCTGCGCGAAGACACCGCCCGGTTGCCGTGCTTGGCGACGTACGCGCCGCCCGCGGCCGCGACCAGCGCCGCCGACGTCGAGATGTTGAACGTGTGGGCGCCGTCGCCGCCGGTGCCGGCAGTGTCGACCAGCGTCTGGTGCTGGGGCCGCGCCGGCGTCACGTGGGCGCGCATGGCGCGGGCGCAGCCGGTGATCTCGCCCACCGTCTCGCCCTTCATCCGCAGCCCCACCAGGAACCCTGCGATCTGGGCGGGCGTGGCCTCGCCGTCCATCACCTGCATCATGGCCGCGTGCGCCTCCTCGGGCAGCAGGTCGCGCCGCTCGACCAGCGCGGCTATCGCGAGGTCGATCATGCGGCCGCCCCCATCTGCAGGAAGTTCTCGATCAGCGTGCGGCCCTGGGGCGTCAGCACCGACTCGGGGTGGAACTGGACGCCGTGCACGGACCGCTCGCGATGCCGCACGCCCATCACCTCGCCGTCCGGCGTGCGCGCCGTGACGACCAGCACGTCCGGCACCTCGATCGCCGCCAGCGAGTGGTAGCGGCCCGCCTCGAACGGGCTGGGCAGGCCCGCGTAGAGCGGCGATGAGTCGTGGCTGACCTGGTCGGGCTTGCCGTGCATCAGCAGCGTGGCGCGATCGACGCGGCCGCCGTACGTCTCGACGATCACCTGGTGCCCGAGGCAGACTCCCAGCACCGGCAGTCGCTCCGCGAACCGCTCGATCATCGCCTGCGAGACGCCCGCCTCGCGCGGGGTGCCGGGCCCCGGCGAGACGACCAGGTGGGTCGGCCCCCAGGCGTCGGCCTCGTCCGGCTCGATCGCGTCGTTTCGCTCGGTGCGCACCTCGGCGCCGGCCGAGGCGATGTAGTCGACCAGGTTGTAGGTGAACGAGTCGTAGTTGTCGATCACGAGCACCCTCACGGCCCGTACACCCCTGTCTCGGCCTGGTCGATGGCGGCGCCCAGGGCGGCCAGCTTGTTCAGGCACTCCTGGTGTTCATCCGCAGGGTCGGAGTCTGCCACGATCCCGGCCCCCGCCTGCAGGAACGCGGCGCCGTCGCGCATGGCGATCGTCCGGATCGCGATGCAGGTGTCCATGTCGCCGCCGAAGCCGAGGTAGCCGATGGCGCCGCCGTAGACGCCGCGGCGCCGGCCCTCCAGCTCCGAGATGATCTGCATCGCCCGCACCTTGGGCGCGCCCGACAGCGTCCCCGCCGGGAAGGTCGCCCGCAGCAGCGAGGCCGCGTCCTGGTCGTCGCGCAGCTGCCCGAACACGTTCGAGACGATGTGCATGACGTGCGAGTAGCGCTCGACCACCATCGAGCGCGCCACGCGGATGCTGCCCGGCTCACACACGCGGCCGAGGTCGTTGCGGGCCAGGTCGACCAGCATCACGTGCTCGGCCCGGTCCTTCTCCGAGCCAAGCAGCTCGTCGGCCAGGGCGTCGTCCTGGGCGCGGTCGGCCGAGCGTGGCCGCGTGCCCGCGATCGGCCGCAGCTCGCAGGTGCCGTCCAGGTCGAGCCGGACGTGCACCTCGGGCGAGGACCCGACCAGCTGGAACTCGCCGTTGTCGAGCAGGAACATGTAGGGCGACGGGTTGACGCCGCGCAGCGCCCGGTAGATCGCGAACGGCGACGCCCCGGTCTGGCGGCGGACGCGCTGGGAGGGAACGATCTGGAACGCATCGCCGGCAGCGATGTGCTCGCGGGCGGTCTCGACGGCCGCCATGTAGCGCTCGCGCGTGATCTCGCGGTGCGCCGCGCCCTCCGGCCGGGGCGCAGCCGCGGCCGCAGCGGGCGGCTTCGACAGCGCCACCACCAGCCGCTCGACCGCCTTTTTCGGGCCGATCAGCGACATCGTGCGGCGGACGTGGTCGAACGCCACCACCGAGTCGGCCAGCATGAAGCGCATCAGCGGCAGGCCCGCGTCGTCGGGGTGGGCCGGAGGCAGCGGCACTGGCTCCAGCTGCGTCGCCCAGTCGTAGCTGAGGTGCCCGACCGCCCCGCCCACGAACGGCGGGTCGCCGGGGCCCGGCCCGGGGCGCTTGGCGGTGAACACCATCGCCTCCTCGAGCGAATCGGTGGTCTCGCAGCCGGCCGCCAGGAAGCTGTACCTGCCCACCTGCTCGCCCCGCTCGACCGACTCCAGCAGGAAGGCCGGGGCGCCCAGCGCCTCGCGCAGCAGCAGGTAGGCGCCGACCGGCGTCAGCAGGTCTGCGGGAAGCGTTCGGATGATGCGGTCGTCTGTCATTGGGGCAACAAAAAAGCCCCCCGCCGGATCCGGCGAAAGGCCTGTGCGAGGAGCGGGTGCCGCGGCGCAGCTAGCGGTCCGTACCTCGCGCGGGAATCCACCACCAGCTGCTGGGCTTGGTCTGCATGGGAGTCGAAGTATGCCCGGGCGGCGACGGCCGGTCAACCTGTTTGCGCCCCTGTGCTAGACCTCTTGCCTGTACACACCACTGCGATCAGGGACTGATTTCATGCCACGAACCGTCATCCTGGGTGCCGCGCGCACCCCGTTCGGCCGCCTCGGCGGGGGCCTGGCGTCGCTGTCCGCGCCGCAGCTGGGCATCCACGCCGGCAGCGCCGCGCTGGAGCGGGCCGGCGTCAGCGCCGACCAGGTCGGCTACGTGGTGATGGGCGAGGTGCTGCAGGCGGGCGTCGGCATGATCCCGTCCCGCCAGGTCTCGGCCGGTGTCGGCTGCCCGGTCGGGGTCGGCTCCGACACGATCAACAAGGTCTGCGCCTCCGGCATGCGCGCGACCGCCTACGGCGACCTGCTGATCCGCTCCGGCGACCACCAGGTGGTGCTGACCGGCGGCATGGAGAGCATGTCCAACGCCCCCTACCTGGTGCCCAAGGCCCGCTTCGGCTACACGATGGGCGACGGCGTGCTGGTCGACCACATGACCAACGACGGCCTCACCTCCACCTTCACGCACCGGATCATGGCCGAGGAGAACTCGGTCGTCTCGGCCGAGATCGCGTGCTCGCGGGAGGACCAGGATGCGTGGGCGTTGCGCAGCCACGAGCGCGCCGTGGCGGCCCAGGACGCCGGCCACCTGGCCGACGAGATCGTGGCCGTGACGGTGCCCGGCCGCAAGCGCGACACCGTGGTCGACGGCGACGAAGGCCCGCGCCGTGACACGTCGGCCGAGCGGCTGGCCGCGCTGAAGCCCGTGTTCAGCAAGGACGGGGCCACGACCGCCGGAAACGCTCCCGGGGTAAACGACGGCGCCGCCGCGCTGGTGCTGGCGTCGGAGGAGTGGGCCGGGGCGCAGGGGCTGACGCCGCTGGCCCGGATCCTCAGCGAGGGCCACGTCGCCGACGACTATCCCTACCTGGTGCGCACCCCGGCCGCGGCCGCGCGGATGGCGCTGGAGCGGGCCGGCATGACCGTGACCGACGTCGACCTGTTCGAGATCAACGAGGCCTTCTGCTCGGTGGTGCTCTCCACCATCGACCTGCTCGGGGCCGATCCCGACCGGTTCAACGTGCAGGGCGGCGCGGTCGCCTTCGGCCATCCGATCGGCGCCTCCGGAGCGCGCCTGGTCGGCACGCTGGTGCACCAGCTGCGGCGACGTGGCGGCGGGATCGGGCTGGCGGCGATCTGCTCCGGCGCGGCGCAGGGCGACGCGATGCTGCTCGAGGTTTTGCCGGCATGAGCGAGATCCGGCGGATCACCGTGGTGGGAGCGGGCCAGATGGGGGCGGGCATCGCCCAGACAGCAGCCGTCGGCGGCTTCGACGTCACCCTCAGCGACGTGGCGCCGCGCCAGCTTGAGCAGGCCGTATCCGGCATCGAGGCGTCACTGGCGAAGCTGACCGAGAAGGGCCGCCTGGACGAGGCGACGCGCGACGCCGCGCTCGAGCGGATCCAGACGGCGGCCGAGCCGGCCGACGCCGACCTCCTGATCGAAGCCGCGACCGAGAACGTCGAGCTGAAGCTGCGCATCTTCGCCCAGCTGGACGAGGTGGCCGGGGACGGTGCCATCCTCGCCTCCAATACCAGCTCGATCCCGATCACCCGGCTGGCCGCGGCCACGAAGCGCCCGCAGCAGGTGGTCGGCATGCACTTCATGAACCCGGTGCCGCTGATGCAGTTGGTGGAGGTGATCCGCGGCCTCGAGACCAGCGACGAGACGGTCACCAGCGTGGTGGCCGCCGCCGAGGCGATGGGCAAGACCGTGGCCGAGGCGAACGACTACCCCGGGTTCATCTCCAACCGGATCCTGGTGCCGATGATCAACGAGGCTGTCTACTGCCTGATGGAGGGCGTGGGCGACCGCGAGTCGATCGACACGGTCATGAAGCTGGGCATGAACCACCCGATGGGGCCGCTCACGCTGGCCGACCTGATCGGCCTGGACACCTGCCTGGCGATCATGGAGGTGCTGCACGACGGGCTCGGGGATGACAAGTACCGGCCCTGCCCGCTGCTGCGCAGCTACGTCGCGGCCGGCCGACTGGGCCGCAAGTCCGGCCGCGGCTTCTACGAGTACTGAGACGGGCGCCTCGGCACCATCTGAGGCCATCCCTATCCTCTTGACCTAACAAACTTCTTACCGGGTTATCACCCGAACGGTGGAGTGTGACTTCCGGAGACGGGCGTAAGGTGAATCTCAAGGGCGGCGCGGCTCCTGCCGGCTGCCGGGGGATCTGATGGGCCACGGACGCGACACCAAAGGCGACCGAGAGCGCCGTCACCACGTGGTACAGGAACGTCTGCGGACACACCTGGCGGTGACGAGCGCACTCGCCGAAGCGCAAACGCTTGCGGAAGCTGCGCCGCGCCTGCTCGAGGTCGTATGCCGGGGGCTCGACTGGGAGATGGGGGCGCTGTGGCGGGTCGACGGCGACGAGCAGGTGATCCGCTGCGTCGACCTCTGGCATCTGCCGGGCACGCCGCTGATCGGCTTCTCGCTGGCCACGCGCCACGCGGCGTTCGCGCAGGGCGAGGGGCTGCCGGGCAAGGTCTGGCAGGACGGGATCGCCATGTGGGTGCCCGACATCGGCGCCCACCCCGGTCAGCAGCGCGGGGCGCAGGCGGCGCGCGAGGACATCCACGCGGCGCTGGCGCTGCCGGTCACCGCGTACGGCGAGGTGACGGGGGTGATGGAGTTCTTCAGCTCACGGGTGCGCGAGCCCGACGAGGAGCTGATGGCGCTGCTGACGGGGATCGGCAGCCTGGTCGGCCAGTTCATCCGCCACCGCGACGCCGAGCGCGACGTGCGCGCCAGCGAGGCGCGCAAGAGCGCGATCGTGAACGCGGCCTTCGAGTGCATCATCGGGCTGGACGCGCACGGGCGCGTGACCGAGTTCAACCCGGCCGCGGAGCTGACGTTCGCGCGTCCCCGGGAAGAGGCGCTGGGCCTCTCGGTCACCGATCTGCTGGTGGTCGACCGGTTGGACGAGCCGCACCGCGCGGACATCGACGCGCTGCTGGCGGGGCAGCTGCCGCGGCTGCTGGGCCTGCCCACCGAGGCCACCGGGCGGCGCAGCGATGGGCGCGAGTTCCCGGTGGAGCTGGCGATCACGCAGATCGATCTGCCCGGGCCGCCGTCGTTCACCGTCTACCTGCGCGACGTCACCGCCAGCCGCGCGGCACAGGCTGCGATGCGCCACCTGGCCGCGATCGTCGAGACCACCAACGACGCGATCCTGTCCAAGACGCTGGGCGGCACCATCCTCACCTGGAACCGAGGCGCCGAGCTGCTCTACGGCTACGCGGCCGAGGAGGCGGTGGGGCGGGCCGCCGGCATGCTGGCCACCGAGGAGCGCGTCGACGAGATCGCCGACGTGCTGTCCCGCGTGGGGCGGGGCCAGCAGGTCGATCAGTTCGAGACCGTGCACATGCGCAAGGACGGATCGACGGTGGACGTGTCGCTGACGGTGTCGCCGATCGTCGACGACTCCGGCCAGATCGTGGCGGTGTCGGCGATCGCGCGCGACATCACCGAGCAGATGCGGGCGCAGGCGCAGATCGAGCACCTCGCCTACCACGACCAGCTGACCGGGCTGCCCAACCGCTCGATGTTCCACGAGCACCTGGCGCTGGCGCTGGCGCGGGCCGATCGCCACCACTTCGGCGTGGCGGTGCTGTTCATCGACCTCGACAACTTCAAGCTGATCAACGACAGCTTCGGGCACGAGGCGGGTGACGCCCTGCTGCGCGACTTCGGCGCGCGGCTGAAGTCGGTCACGCGCGCCACCGACATCGTCGCCCGCCAGGGCGGCGACGAGTTCCTGGTGCTGGTGCCGGACCTGGAGCTGGACGGCGGCGAGACGATCGTGCCGCGCGCGCTGGAGGTGGTGTCGGCGATCGAGCACAAGGTGCGAAGCGTGCTGGAAACGCCGTTCCTGGTGGCCGACACGGACGTGCACGTGGGCCTCAGCATCGGTGTCAGCATCTACCCGATCGACGCCACCGACCGTGACGAGCTGCTGCGGAACGCCGACACGGCGATGTACATCGGCAAGGGCCTGATCGAGAACGAGGCGGCTGCGATCGAGCCGGGCAAGGCACGGGGGCGGCTAGCGATGATGGGTGAGCTGCGCCGCGCGGTCGAGCGGGACGAGTTCGAGCTGCACTTCCAGCCGATCGTGGAGCTGGAGAGCCGGCGGCTGGTCGGGGCGGAGACGCTGGTGCGGTGGCGCGACAGCGATGGGCGGCTGGTGCTGCCCGAGCAGTTCGTGCCGCTGGCGGAGCGGTCGGGGCTGATCGAGCCGATGACGCGGCGCGTGATCGAGGGGGCCTGCCGGCAGGCGCGTGAGTGGAGCGACCAGGGTGCGGATCTGGTGGTGTCGTTCAACCTGCCGCCCGGGCTGTGGGGGCCGAGCATCGTCGAGATGCTGCTGGACGCGACCGGACGCGCAGGGGTCGACCCCAGCCGCATGATGATCGAGGTGACGGAATCGACCGTGATGGTGCAGCCGGCCCGGGCCGCGCACACCCTGTCGCTGCTGCGCGCACACGGCGTGCAGATGGCGATCGACGACTTCGGCAAGGGGCACTCGTCGCTGGAGCGGCTGCGGCAGCTGCCGGTCAGCACGCTCAAGATCGACCGGTCGTTCGTGGCCGATCTGCCACACGACCGCGGCGCCGTGGCGATCGTGGTCGCGATCATCCAGCTGGCGCACAGCCTCGACCTGCAGCCGCTGGCGGAGGGCATCGAGACGCAGCAGCAGCTCGACTTCCTGCTCGAGCACGGGTGCGACCTCGGTCAGGGCTACCTGCTCGGCCACCCGGTGCCGGCGCGGGAGCTGGAGCTGACCAGCCGCCCGTAGGGTCGGTCTAGCGTGCCGTGGCGCCGACCGCCGCCCCGGTGCTTGGCCGCCGCATCCAGGCCAGCGCGCGCCAGGCGAACGCCGCCCCCGCGGCCGACGAGGCCGCCGCCGTCAGCCACATCACGTCGTAGCCGGCGTGCTCGGCAATCAGCCCCGAGACGGGCGCGGCCAGCGCGCCGGCGCCGAACACCATGGTCGAGGCCACGCCGACCGCGCGTGCGGCCCGGTCGGGGCCGACCAGTTCGCCTGCGGTGACGTACAGCACGCCGTTCCAGCCAAAGCAGCCGAAGCCGAGCGCGATGGTGACGGGCACGGCCAGCAGGACGCCGACGTGCAGCACCGGCGCCATCGCCAGCCCCGCCACCGCGGCCAGCATCCCGCAGTCGATCAGGGTGCGCACCCGGCGGGTGCCGCCGCCGCGGTCGGCGATCCGGCCCCAGACCAGCCGGGATGCCGCGGCCGAGAGGTTCAGCACCACGAACAGCGCGCCCGCCTCGGTCTTGCCGAGGCCGTCGTCGCGCGCCGCGGCGACGATGTAGGTAAGCGACGCGCCGAGCGCGTAGACGTAGAGCAGGCCGACCACCAGCAGCGGGCGCATGCCGCGGGCGGCGAGCGCGCCGTCCAGCCGCATGCGCCGGGCGGTGCCGCCGCCGGCGGCCGACAGCCACGCGAACACGCTGGCGGTGGAGGCGGTGGCGAAGGCGGTCACGATCAGGGCCAGCCGCACGCCGCCGACATGGGCCAGCAGCGGCAGCGCGGCAGCGCCGATGGTGCCGCCCATCGGCACCGCCAGCTGGCGCCAGCCCAGGGCGATGCCGCGCCGCTCGGGCGGGAACTCGCGCAGCAGGCTGCTCATGCCGGCAACCGGGACGGCGGACGAGCCGATGCCGGCCAGGAAGATGGCGGCGGCGAACAGCGCGGCGTTGGGCGCGACCGAGGCCGCGAGGTAGGCGCAGAAGTTGATCGTGGCGCCGGCCAGGAGCACCGGACGGGCGCCGAAGCGGTCGACCAGCATGCCCGCCGGGATCAGCGCGACCGCGGAGCCGAGGCCCACGGCTGCGAACACGGCGCCGAACCCGGCCGGGCCCAGGCCGAACTTGTTCTGGATGTCCACGCCGATGGCGGGCAGGCCGAACTGCACGATCGAGACCGCCGCCTGGGCGATGACGGCGATGATCAGCGTCGTTCGCGGGCGGGGGCTCATCGCGACACGGTATCCGGGTCGCGGCGGAATGTATGCTCGCACCGGTGTCGGCGACCGAACGCACCCGATGTCCGATCTGCGCGAGCGGGCATCCGCTGGACGTGATCGTCGAGCTGGACGCCACGTGGGTTTCGGCGCCGCCGGTGGCCGTGCTGCCGGGCTATGCGTGCGTTGTGGCCAGGCGCCACGTCGAGGAGCCGTTCCAGCTGCCGGACGACGAGATGGTCGCCTTCTGGCGCGAGTCGATGGCCGTTGCTCGCGCGCTCAGCTCCCTGTTCGAGCCGCGCAAGATGAACTACGAGATCCACGGCAACTCGATCCCGCATCTGCACCTTCACCTGTACCCGCGCTTCCCCGGCGATCCCTTCGAAGGCCGGCCGATCGCCATGGACGCACCCGCCTTCACCCGCACCGAGGCTGATCTCCGGCGCATGGCCGGTGCCATCGCCGCCGTGCGCGACGGCACCTCGCAGACCGCCTGACCCGTGTCCGCGTGGGCAAGTACCCTGTCTGGCGATGGTTCGCCTCGACCGCATCTACACGCGCGCCGGCGACGCGGGCGAGACGTCGCTCGGCGACGGCGAGCGCGTGTCCAAGAGCTCGGCCCGGATCTGGGCCTACGGCACGGTCGATGAGACCGGCGCGGCCATCGGCGTTGCGATCGCCAGCGGGCTGGAGCCGGCCTCAGCCGATCTGCTGCGCCGCGTCCAGAACGACCTGTTCGACCTCGGCGCCGATCTGTCGGTGCCGGTCGACACCGAGCGCGGCCACGGCAAGTCGCGGCTCCGCATCACCGAGCAGCACGTGGCCGCCCTCGAGGCTGCGTGCGACGAGCAGGGTGAGCGGCTTGCGCCCCTCACCAGCTTCGTGCTCTCGGGCGGCACGCCCCAGTCGGCGGCACTGCACCTGGCCCGCACCGTCTGCCGCGGTGCCGAGCGCCACGTTGTTGCGTTGTCGGCCGAGGCGACGGTCAACCCGCACGCGCTGTCCTACCTGAACCGGCTATCCGACCTGCTGTTCATCCTTGCCCGCATCCACAACGACGAGGGCCGGGGCGACGTGCTCTGGCAGCCCGGCAGCTCGCTGGCCTGAGCGTCAAGGTTTTCCCTGGCCTGCCGATCTCAAAGGCATGCGCCGGCTGCGTCGATTCGTGCTCCTACCCGTGCTGCTGGTGGGCATCCCGATCTACCACCATTTCCATCCCACTCACTCGTGGATGGAGGGCAAGGTGCGCGATGACGTGAACCGCGAGATGGCCCCGGTCACGGCCACCGACGTGCACTGCGTCGTCAACGCCAGCATCGCCGACTGCACGGTCAAGACCTCGAACGGCCACGAGTTCATCGTGCACGTCACCAAGAGCGGCGACACCTGGACGGCCCAGCGAGCCGTCTCCGTCTACTAGGCGGTACGAGGACAGCCGAAGACGGGGTATATCCTGCTGGCATGGCGACCGCCAGCGTCCCCGACCCAGACGGCGCAGCCGCAGAGCAGCACTCGACCATCTCCGGCATCCCGCTCGAGCCGCTGTATACGCCCGAGACGACGCCGATCGACTACGACCGCGACCTGGGCGACCCCGGCAGCTACCCGTTCACACGCGGCGTCTACGGGTCGATGTACCGCGGCAGGACCTGGACGATGCGCCAGTTCGCCGGCTTCGGCACCGCCGAGGAGACCAACCGGCGGTTCCGCTACCTGCTCGACCACGGCCAGACCGGCCTCTCGACCGCGTTCGACATGCCCACCCTGATGGGCTACGACTCCGACCACGCCCGCGCGCTGGGCGAGGTCGGCCGCGAGGGTGTCGCCGTCGACACGCTGGCCGACATGGAGGACCTGTTCCGGGGCATCCCGCTCGACCAGGTCACCACCTCGATGACCGTGAACGCGCCGGCCGCGATCGTGCTCGCCCAGTACGTGTGCGTGGCCGAGCGCCAGGGCGTCTCCGCCGAGCGGCTGGGCGGCACCATCCAGGCCGACATCCTCAAGGAGTACATCGCCCAG
>JAICYJ010000094.1 GCA_025934255.1 Thermoleophilia bacterium
TGCGGGCCGACCACCTGCGGGATCACGTCGCCCGCCCGCTGCACGATCACCGTGTCACCCTCGCGGATGTCCTTGCGGTTGATGTCCTCCTCGTTGTGGAGGGTGGCCATCGAGACGGTGACGCCGCCCACCACCACCGGCTCCATCACGGCGTACGGGTTGAGCGCGCCGGTGCGGCCCACGTTCACGCCGATCCGCAGCAGCTCGGTCAGCACCGTGGTGGGAGCGAACTTGAAGGCGATCGCCCAGCGCGGGTCGCGGTTGACCGACCCCAGCGCACGCTGCTGGGCGTAGCTCGAGACCTTGACCACGCAGCCGTCGATGTCGTAGTCGATGTCCTTGCGCCGTGCCTCCCAGGCCCGGCAGGCCTCGAGCGCCGACTCCACCGAGTCGTGCAGCTCGACCCGCTCGCTGGTCCGGAAGCCCTGCTCCCGCAGCCAGGCCAGCGCCTGCCAGTGCGACTCCAGCAGCAGGCCGTCGTGTGCGCCGATCTGGTAGGTGAACACCGACAGCGGCCGCGAGGCGGTCACGGCCGGATCCTGCTGGCGCAGGGAGCCCGCCGCGGAGTTGCGTGGGTTCATGAACGTGGGCAGACCGGCCTCGGCCCGCTCCGCATTGACCCGCTCGAATCCGGCCAGCGGCAGGTACACCTCGCCCCGCACCTCCACCATCCGCTGCTCCGGGATGCGCAGCGGGATCGAGCGGATCGTCCGCAGGTTGGCGGTCACGTCCTCGCCGTGCACGCCGTCGCCGCGAGTCGCGCCGCGCACCAGCACGCCGCCCTCGTAGACCAGCGACACGGCCAGGCCGTCGATCTTGGGCTCGGTCACGAGCTGGAACGGCTCGCCCTCCCCCAGCCGGCGCACCAGCCGCTCGCCCCAGGCCAGGAACTCCTGCTCGTTCTTGGCGTTGGCCAGCGACAGCATCGGCTGCGGGTGAGCGACGGTCGCGAACTGCGTGGACGGCGGCGCCCCCACCCGCTGGGTGGGCGAGTCCGGCGTGACCAGCTGCGGATGCTCGGCCTCCAGCTGCAACAGCTCGCGCAGCAGGGCGTCGTACTCGGCGTCGTCGATCGACGGCTGGTCGAGCACGTGATAGCGGTGGTTGGCCTCGTTGATGCGGTCGCGCAGCTCGGCCGCCCGCCCCTCGTCGCTCATGCCGCCACCTCGCCCGGCGACTCGAACACCAGGTCGGGCAGCTCGGCCAGCAGCTGCTCGCGCGGGAAGATGTCGCCCCACATGGCCGCGGCCGCCGTGACTCCGGCGCCGTGCGCGGCGCGCAGATCGAACGGCGAATCGCCCACGTACACGGCCGCGCCCGGCTCGGCGCTGAGCTCGCGCAGCGCGAACAGCAGCGGCGCCGGGTCGGGCTTGTGAGCCGCGGTGTCTTCCTTGGCGACGATCACGTCGAACAGCGACCGCTCCAGCCTCAGGCAGTCGATCCCGAGCTCGAGCGTCGAGCGGATCTTGGCCGTGACGATGCCCAGCCGCGCCCCGCCCGCGTGCAGGCGCCGCAGCATCTCGGGGACGCCGTCGAACCCGGCCAGCAGCTCGGCATGGGCCGCCTGGTTGTGCGCGACGTACACCTCGAACAGCTCCTCCGCGCGCTCGCCCGCCAGGTTCCGGGCCTGCTGCTCGAGCGTGAGGCCGATCCCGGCCCGCAGCACGTCGTCGTCGGGCACCGTGCCCAGCACGCGCTGCGCGGCGTACCGGAACGAGGCCAGGATCAGCGCCTCGGAGTCGGCCAGCGTCCCGTCGAAGTCGAAAAGCCACACAGAATGGTCGGACATGTGACGGCATCGTAAAACCGATGGCCTGACCGCGGCGTAACGACCGATATGACCCACCTACGATTCACTCGCACCGCTCTGGTCCTGGCGCTGGTCGGAGCCCTCACGCTTGCAGCAAGTGCCTGTGGCAGCAGCAGCGGCGCCGGCAGCTCGTCCAGCACCGTCACGGAGGCGGCGGGTGGCGGCGGCGGCGGCGCCACCGGCACTCCGATCGACGTCACGCTGAAGGACTACTCGATCGACGTCGCGCACACCGGCAGCCTCACGCCCGGCACCTACACCTTCCACGTCACCAACAACGGCCCCTCCTCGCACAACCTGACCGTCAACGGCCCGGGCGTGTCCGACCAGGCCACCCCGACCTTCGCCGCAGGCGGCAGCATGGATCTCACGGTCACCCTCCAGAACGGCAGCTACGAGCTGTTCTGCTCGGTGCCCAGCCACAAGCAGCTGGGGATGGACACCCACCTCACCGTCGGCAGCGGCGCCGCGGCCGGTGGCGGATCCACGAAGAGCGGCGGTTCATCCTCGAGCGGCAGCACTGCGAGCGGCGGCGGCTGGGCCTGATTCGCTGCGGCTGCTTCCGGCGCCGCTGATCTGGGGGTTCGCCGTCTGCTCGGTCGGCGGACCGCTCGCGCTGCTCGCGGTCGTGCTGCCCGACGCCATCGGCGGCCGCGCGCTGGACTCGGCCGGGCTGGTGCTGCTGGCGGGATCCGCACTGTTCGCGGCGCCGCTGCTGATCTGGTGGCGCTTCTCCGAGCAGATCGCCTCCTCCGGCGGCCTCTACGCCTTCACCGAGGCCGCGATCGGTCGTCGCGGGGCGATGGTTCAGGGCGGCCTGTGGGTGATCAGCTACGTGCTCTACGTGTCCTACACCGTCACGCAGGTGGTGTACGACCTGCTGCCGGTGCCGTTCCCCGGGGTGCGCGGACACCAGGGCGCGATCGAGGTGCTGCTGCCGGCGGCGCTGGTGCTGGCGATCGTGCTGGCCGAGCGGGCGGTGCTGTGGGCGATGGCGGCGCTGGCGGTGGCGCAGGTCGCAATCGTGATCGCGCTCGGCGCCTCGATGCTCGGCGACACCGTCCCTTCGGGCTCGTTCCGGGTCGGCCAGCACCCGGGTGCCGTGGGCCGCGGCATCGCAAACACCTCGCTGCTGTTCCTGTGCGGCGGGCTGCCGCTGTTCCTGGGCGGTGAGGTGGCCGGCGGCGGCCGCTCGCTGCGGCGCGTGATCGCAACCACCATCGCCGGCGTGGCCGCGCTGCTCGTCGTCACCGGCTTTCCGCTGGCCGCCTACGCCAACAGCAGCATCGCGAGCCTGGAGATGCCCGGCTACGTGATCGCCCTGGTCACCTCGGGGCACACGCTGGCGGTGTGGGTGGGAGCCGGCGCGGTCGCATCGGTGCTGGGCCTGGTGGTGGCCGAGTTCCTGGCCCTGACCAGGCTGCTGCACGCCGTCACCGGCGCCACGATCCGGCGCATCGGCCTGATCGTGGGAGCGGTCGCGATCGTGGCGGACATCGCCAGCGTGCCCGACCCCGATGGCGTCTACGACCGCATGATCACGCCCAGCCTGGTCGCGCTCTACCTCTCGCAGCTGATCGTGTTCGCGGCATACGGCCGGTACGTTCACAGGCGCGGGCGGCTGGGGCCGCGCGACCTGACGGTCGTCCTGATCTCGTGCGCGCTGATGGTGTTCGGCCTGGAGGTCGTGATCAGCCAGCAGACGCTGATCTGACTGGTACGGTGCGCGCGTGACCGCCCCCGCACGCTGCTCCTGATCCGACACCCGAGACGGTCTGGAACGCGGAGCGGCGGTTCACGACACACAGCGACCTCCCGCTCAGCGAGGTCGGCCTGGAACAGGCAGACGCCGCGGCGGCGGCGCTGGCAGCCACCGAGATCGATCGCATCTACAGCTCACCGCTGCGGCGGGCACGCGTGACGGCAGAGACGATCGCCGCCCGCCAGCCGGGCCGGCCGGCGGTGGTCGTCGACGGCCGGCTGACCGAGGTCGACGCCGGGCCGTTCGAGGGCATGACCGCCGACCAGCTGCGGTCGGGGCCGATGGCCGACGACTACGCCCGCTGGCACACCAACGTCGATCCCCAGTTCCCCGAGGGAGCGGAGACGTTCGACGCCGCGCTGGCGCGGGCGGCCGCGTTTCTGGACGACCACGCCGGCGAGACCGGCACCACGCTGGTGGTCAGCCACGGCTCGCTGACCCGGCTGATCGTGTCCAGCTACTTCCTGGGCGGACCGCCACCGCTGCACCGGCACCTGTGGCTGGACAACTGCCGGATGGCGGTGGTCGAGTGGCGCGGCGGCCTGCCCAAGATCACGGGCTTCAACGTGGCGACGCCCTAAAGTGACCAGCGGCCGAGCGCCTCGATGCCCAGGCTGCTGGTCAGGTCGAGGTGGATCGGCGTGATCGCGATCTTGCCTTCGGCGATCGCCCGGAAGTCGGTGCCGGGCTCGTCGTGGTAAGACGGCTCGTCGCCGTAGATGCGGTAGCGGCGGCGGCCGGCCGCGTCCGCCTCCTGCTCCAGCGTGTCGGCGTAGATGCGCTTGCCCAGCCTGCCCACCGCCACCCCGTCCGGCTGGGACGGCACGTTCACGTTCAGCACGGTGCCGGCCGGCAGCCCGTGCTCGATCACGCGCCCCACCAGCTCGCCCAGGAAGTCGGCCGCCGGCCCGAAGTCGTAGTCCTCGTGCCGCCGGAAGTCGGAGCCCGACGCCGTGGGCGCGCCCTGGGAGATGGCGATGCCCTGGATGCCCAGCAGGATGCCCTCGAAGGCCGCCGCCACCGTGCCCGAGTAGGTGACGTCGTCGCCCAGGTTGTAGCCGTAGTTGATGCCGGACACGATCAGGTCGGGCCGCTCGCCGACCAGCCCCAGCTCGCCGAAGCGAACGCAGTCGACCGGCGTGCCATCGGTCGCAAAGCCGGTGCTGCCGTCGCGTAGCGCGACCTCGGCCACGGTCAGCGGGCGGTCGATGGTGATGCTGCGCGCCGAGCCGCTGCGGTTGGAATCGGGAGCGATCACCGAGACGCTGCCGTGCCGCTCGAGCGCCCGTTTGGCCTCGAACAGGCCGCGCGAGGTGATGCCGTCGTCGTTGGTGAGCAGGATGTGCACCGGGCCTCAGTCTATTGGGGGGCCGTAGTCGACCCCGACCAGGGTCAGCCCCTGCGGCGGCGCGGTGCGGCCGGCATCGCCGCGGGGGCGGCCCTCGAGCAGCCGCCGGAAGCGCTCGGGGTCCGGGTCCTCCAGCATCGTCCCCACCAGCACCCGCACCATGTGGCGCAGGAACGCGTTGGCGGTGATCCGGAACTCGTACCGCCCGTCCGCCTGCGACCAGGCGGCGGCCAGCACCGTTCGCTCGAAGAACACGTGCTTCGTCTCGGTGGGCGTGAAGGCGCGGAAGTCGTGGCGGCCCACGATCGCCTCGGCGCAGGCCGCCAGCGCGGCGTCGTCCATCCTGCGCACCCGGTGCAGCTGGAAGCGGGCCAGGAACGGATCGGCCGCGGGCGCGGTCTCGATCCGGTAGACGTAGCTGCGCGAGATCGCGTCCGCGCGGGCGTCAAAGCCGTCCGGCGCCTGCACCAGGCCGCGCACGGCGATGTCGGCCGGGAGCTTGCTGTTGACCGCGCGCTCGTGCAGCATCCGGGCGGCGTCGAACGAGACCACGTTCGCCGCCGCGTGCACGCCCGCGTCGGTGCGGCCGGCCACCCGCAGGTCGGCCCCGCCCACCGCCGCGGACACCGCCGCCGACACGGTCGGGACATCCGGCTGTGGCGCCCAGCCGCTGTACGCGGTGCCGTCGTAGGCCACCGTCGCGCGCAGGCGCATCAGCCGGGCGGGCCCACGCGGAACTCGTGCAGGGCCGCGGCGAACGTGCTGCGCAGCCCGTCGAATGCGGCGTCCGGTGCCGAGGCGACGATCGCGTAGCCGACGTCGTCGACCAGCAGGCACCACATGCGCTGGCGCATGACGCGGTCGTCGTAGCGCCAGCGGTAGGTGCGCCGCACCGCCGCGTGGCCCGCGACCGTCGTCTCGCGGTCCTCCAGCAGGTCGACCCCCTCGAAGCCCGCGCGCACCGCCGCATCCTGCATCGCGGCGTACCGGGCCAGCGTTGTGCCGCCGTCGACCGCGTCCATGGTCACGACCAGCGACGGCGAGCCCTCGCCGTCATCGGGACCGACGTAGGTCAGCACCGAGCGGTCGACCCAGCCCGGCGGCAGGCCGAGGGAGACGCTACGCGCGGGCGACCGGCTCGTGGTCAACGAGCTCGATGTAGGCCATCGGCGCGGCGTCGCCCTGCCGCGGGCCCAGCTTGACGATGCGCGTGTAGCCGCCCGGGCGCTCGGTGAAGCGGGGCGCGACTTCGTGGAACAGCCGGTGCACGCTGTCCTTGCTGCGCAGGTAGGCGACCGCCTGCCGCTGGGCGGCCACGTCGCCCGGGTCCTTGCGGGCGAGCGTGATCAGCTTCTCCGCGATCGGCCGCAATTCCTTGGCCTTGGCCTCGGTGGTCTTGATGCGGCCGTGCTCGAACAGCGAGCCCGCCATGTTCGAGAACAGGGCCTTGCGGTGAGACGCGTCGCGCCCCAGCTTGCGGCCTTTGCGGCGGTGCCTCATTGCCTACTCGGCTCCCCGTAGCGTGAGACCGTGAGCGGCCAGGGTCTCCTTGACCTCTTCGATCGACTTCTTGCCGAAGTTCGGGATTGCGGCCAGCTCGGCCTCGGTCTTGGCGACCAGGTCGCCGATCGTCTCGATGCCGACCCGCTTCAGGCAGTTGTAGCTGCGCACGCCCAGCTCCAGCTCCTCGATCAGGATGTTCTCCATGCCGTGGGCGCTGGGGGCGGCCACCTCGGCGCCGCCGCCCTCGGGGCGGATCGCCAGCTCGGCGGCATCGATGTCGGTGAAGATCGACAGGTAGCGGATCAGCAGCTCGGCGGCGTCCTTGACAGCGTCCTTGGGCGTCATCGAGCCGTCGGTGGTGACCTCGAGCTTGAGCTTGTCGAAGTCGGTGCGCTGCCCGACACGGGCGGCGTCGACGTCGTAGGAGACGCGCCGCACCGGCGAGAAGATCGAGTCCACCGGGATCACGCCGATCGTCGTCTCGGGACCCTTGTTGCCGTCGGCGGCGACATAGCCGCGGCCGCGGGCGATGGTCAGCGTCATCTCGAAGCGGGCACCTGCGCCGAGGTTGCAGATCTCGAGGTTCGGGTTCAGGATCTCGAGGTCGGCGGGCGCCTCGATGTCGGATGCGCGCACCACCCCGGGGCCGTCCTTCTGCACCTGCACCTCGACCTCGCCCGACTCGCCGTGCAGCTTGCAGATCAGGTTCTTGAGGTTGAGGATGATGTCGGTGACGTCCTCGCGGACGCCCGGCACCGAGGTGAACTCGTGGGCGACGCCCTCGATCTTGACCGAGGTGACGGCGGCACCCTCCAGCGCGGACAGCAGCACGCGCCGCAGGCTGTTGCCGAATGTGTATCCGAAGCCGCGATCGAGCGGCTCGACGACGAACGTGCCGGACTGGTCGCCGACGTCTTCGGATGTGATCTTGGGAATGAAATCAAGCATGTTTGTGCAATCGCCCCTTGGTTCTTACTTGGAATAGAGCTCGACGATCAGCTGTTCCTGCACCGGCGTGTCGATGTCCACGCGGTCGGGAAGCCGAAGCACCTTGCCCGTGAGATTGTCATGGTCGGCCTGCAGCCACGGCGATACCGACGCAGTCAGGTCTGTCGCGTCGGTGACCGTCGCCTTGGCGGCGGCGGCCTCGCGCAGCGCGATCACGTCGTCCTCCCCGACCTGGAAGGACGGGATGTTGACGCGCTTGCCGTTCACCTCGAAGTGCCCGTGGCGCACCAGCTGGCGGGCCTGCGAGCGCGACGCCGCGAAGCCGAGCCGGTAGACGACGTTGTCGAGCCGCAGCTCCAGCATCCGCAGCAGGTTCTCGCCGGTGATGCCGCTGCGCTGGCTGGCCTTCTCGTAGTAGGAGCGGAACTGCCGCTCCAGGATGCCGTAGTAGCGGCGCGCCTTCTGCTTCTCGCGCAGCTGCAGCAGGTACTCGGACTGCTTGGTGCGGCCACGGCCGTGCTCGCCCGGCGGGTAGGCCCGCCGCTCGATGGCGCACTTCTCGGTCAGGCAGCGCTCGCCCTTGAGAAAA
>JAICYJ010000060.1 GCA_025934255.1 Thermoleophilia bacterium
GCGTGGTCATCGTCCTGCTCGACGCCCAGGCAGGTGTGGATGTTCGGGTGGTCGAGCTTGGTCGCCGTGCGCGCCTCACGGGCCGCGCGCGAGGCGAACCCCTCGGAGCGGCTGAACACCTTCACCGCCACCTCGCCGGCGCCGCTCAGGTCGCGACCCGAGTAGACGGTGCCGAAACCGCCGCGTCCCAGCAGGCCGGTCAGCACGTAGCGCTCGGCGACCGTGCGGCCGGTCAGCTCGAGCGAGGGTGCGACGGATGCAGGCTGGGCCACGACCAGTGATTTGCCTTGCAAGGCCGGACTCCTGCCGGGATTTGCATCCGCGGGCGGTGATAGGGTCCGCTCGTGCCGCCAGACGACTTCTTCGATGGCGAGTGGGAGGAGCCGAGCCGCACGCAGGAAACCGCTCCCACGCGTCCCGCAGGCGAAGAAGGTCGGTCGCCAGACCGGCCTGCCCGGCCCCCGCGCGAACGCAGCCGCGGCAAGTCGTCGGGCAAGCGGCCAATCCTCTCTCGACCGGCCGGCATGCCGTCGCTTGACGGCCTTGAGTGGGGCCGGCTGGGCATGCTGGCGGCGGGCATCGTGGTCGTGGTGCTGGTGCTGCTGCTGCTCGCCCGGGCCTGCAGCGGAAGCAGCGCGACCTCGAAGAACCAGGCCTACTTCAACGAGGTGAAGACGGTGCTGGGCAAGTCCGACGCCGCCGGTGCCCAGCTGCACGACCTGCTGAACTCGCAGCAGCCGGTCAGGCTGAAGCAGGTTCAGTCACGGCTGACCAAGATGCGTGACCAGGCCCAGTCCGCGGTGACCGCGGCCACCAGCCTCAAGCCCACCAAGCAGGTGGAATCACTGCAGCCGTGGCTGCTGCAGACGCTGTCCTATCGCGTGAACGGGCTCGACTGCATGATCTCCGGGATGCCACAGGCCTACCACGCGAAGCCGGCGCGGGCCGGTGGCAAGCAGCTGGTGCCCTGCACGCAGCGGATGCTCGCCTCCGACATCATCTACACCGACTCCTACTCGACGCCGGCCGGGGACACGCTGCAGAAGGACGGCATCGACGTGCAGGTGCCGACCTCGGTATTCCTCGACGAGTCCGACGCGGAGGTGCTGACCCCGGCCGGCATGGCGGCGGTGCTGCAGCGCTGGAAGCCCAGCAGCGCGGCCCACGGCCTGCACGGGCTGAGCCTGAACACGGTGGTGGCGAAGCAGGGCGACGGCAAGCTGGTGACGCTGCAGGCGGGGACGGTGAACGCCGTCAAGGTGCACGGGATGTCGTTCCTGATCAGCGCGACCAACGGCGGCGACTTCACCGAGACCGACGTGGTGGTCAAGCTCACGATCGGCACCGGCGCCAACCAGGTCACGAAAACCGCCACCATCCCCTCGATCAACAAGGGCGAGCAGAAGACGGTCACGATCGGCGGCTTCGAGTCGACCACGTTGCAGTTCGACAAGGCGGTGCCGCTGAATGTGCTGGTGACGCCGGTGCCCGGTGAGCGCACCGCCAGCAACAACTCGCAGACGTATCAAGTCATCTTCAGCCTGTGAGCACCGCCGACACCGCCCTGCTGGTCGCCGCCGTTGCCTGCGCGCTGGCCGTCCTGCTCGCGCTGGCCACCATCTACCTGATCGTGCAGCTGCGCCGGATGCGGCGCGGCCAGCGGCTGCTGCTGGGCGCAGACCAGCAGGACCTGGTCGAGTACGCCGTGGGCCTGCTGGCGCGGGTCGAGCACGTCGAGTCGCGCGCCGACCACGTCGAGCAGGGCCTGCAGCAGGTGACCGGGCGCCTCGACGGCGTCCTGCAGCGCTGGGCGCTGCTGCGCTACGACGCGCTCGAGGGCACCGGCGGGCGCCAGTCGGTGTCGCTGGCGCTGCTGGATGCGGGCTCCAACGGGATGATCCTGACGGCCATCCAGGATCGCGAGTACGCGCGCATCTACATCAAGCAGGTGACCGCGGGCGAGAGCGACCTGGAGCTGTCGCCGGAGGAGACCCGCGCTCTGGAGCAAGCGACGGCGTTGTAGGTTCGTTCAGCCGCCGTTGCCGCCGACGGCGTCGTCGCCGCGGCGGATCTGCAGCAGCGCGCGCTCGGCGCCCTCCCGCTCCACCTGCAGCGTGGAGTGGGTGACGCCGAAGTGCCGCTCCAGCATCTCGGCCATCCGGCGCCGCACCAGCGACGGCTCTGCGCTCGACGCCACCGTCACGTGCGCGGCGACCGCGGCGAAGCCGGATGTGACCGTCCATACGTGTAGGTCGTGCACCTCGATCACACCGTCCACTCCCGCCATCGCCTGCCCCATCCGCTCCACGTCGATGCCGGCTGGCGCCGCCTCCAGCAGCACCTCCAGCGACTCGCGCACGATCGAGACGGCGGCCAGCAGGATCATCACCGCGATCGCGATGCTGACCAGGGGGTCGGCGATCTGCCAGCCGAAGAGGATGATGCAGAGCGCCGCCAGGATCACGCCGAACGAGGACAGCGCGTCGGCCAGCACGTGGCGCAGCGCCGCCCGCACGTTCAGGCCCCCGCCCGAGCGCATCAGCACCCCACCTGACGCCAGGTTGAACACGAGGCCGGCGGCCGCAATCAGCAGGGTGATCCCGCCCTTGACCGTGGGCGGGTCGGACATCCTCTGCAGGGCCGCATACAGCGTGGCGGCCGCGATCAGCACCAGCACCAGCCCGTTGGCCAGTGCGGCCAGGATCTCGGCTCGCTGCCAGCCGAACGTGTGCCGGCCGCGGGCCGGACGGCTCGCCATCCACCCGGCCAGCAGCGCCAGCAGCAGCGCTGCCGCGTCGGTCAGCATGTGGCCCGCGTCGGCCAGCAGCGCCAGGCTGCCGCCCACCAGGCCGCCCAGCACCTCCGCTGCGAACACGGCCAGCGTCAGGCCCAGGGCGATCGTCAGCCCCCGGCGACCGCGTTCGCGGTCGGGCTGAGGGTGGTGATGCCCGTGGTGGTGGGCGTGCGCCATGCCGTCTCTCAGGCTAGATGATTGATTCCACGGGATGCGTGGATGCTGGGCGCAGGATGGGGCGCGTTGGACGTCAGGAGCGTCCGCAGTTCAGGCTGGTTGATGTCCTGGACGAGGACGATCGTGGCGTCCGGCGTGTCCCAGACCAGTCCGGCGCCGCGCAGCTCGTGGAGTCGATCATCCAATCCGATCTAGTGAGTGTCTGTCGAGACCGAAACCGGCGGCAGCGGCGTTCGGTTCGACCAGGGGCGCTGCGGGTCGATAGCGAACAGCCAGGGCCACCAGTCGCACCAGGCAGCCGCCGGCGAGGTGGCGTTGCCGGCGCCGTTGGCGGGATGAACCGGGGTGGCAGTGATGCGATCGTTCACGGCGACGGTCGTTGCAGTATCACCAGGTGGCCGGACGGCAGAGCCCGCCGGCCGAGCCGGTTTCCGCCCTTGGCGACGGCTCCAGCAGCGGGTGTCACGTTTGCAGTAGAGCCGTTACCCGGAACTGGGGATTGCATTTCTTCGGCGTCATCGCCTAGGTTTCCTGCAGATGCCTCACCGTACTCGGGTCACCGCCGTCCCGGCCGATGCGTCCGACGCCTCGCTGGACCTGGTGGCGACCCTCGCCGAGCTCAGCTCCAAACGCGAGCGTGCCGCGCTGCTCGAGGCGGGATGCGCCGCCTTCGGGCGCCTGCTCGCACTGGACGCCGTGGCTGCGGTCAAGCTGACCGAGACCGGCCTCGCCTGTGAGGGCCGCTGGGCCCGCTCCGGCGCCCGGCCCACCCGGGTTGGCGATGCCCGCATGGCCGCCGCCGTCGAGCTCTGCGATGGCCATGGCAGCGGGGTCACGCAGGGCGCGTTCGGCCGGCTGCAGCTGGTCGCGGTGCCGATCGTGTCCGAGGGCGCGGTCAGCCACGTGATCGCCGCCACCGCCCATCCCGGCCGCGAGCTGTCCGAGGCCGACCAGGCCTGCGCCGCCGCCCTGGCCGCGCATCTGGCCTCCTGTCTGGAGATGGTGGCCGCAGTGTCGGCCGCGCGCGAGTACATGCTGCTGGAGCAGGCGATGGCACCCGGGCAGACCGCTCGCGGCGACCGCGCGCTCGAGCAGATGCAGCTCGTGCGATCGCTGGCCGGAGCCTTCATCGGGGTGCGGTCGCTGCCCGAGGTGGGGCGGATCGTCGTCGGGCAGCTGCACACGCTGATCGACTACCACTCCTGCCGGTTCTACGTCGTCTCGCAGGACGGCGACCTGCTGCTTCCCGCCGCGCTGATGGGCGTGGGCGAGGTCTACGCCGGCGAGGACGTCGAGGATCTGGTCGTCGCCGTCGGCGAGGGCATCACCGGCCGCGTGTTCGAGACCAGGAAGCCCTTGCGGATCGACGACGCGTCGGCCGTGCCCTTCAGCGTCGAGATCCCCGGTACCGAACCGATCGACGAGTCGATGCTGGTGGCGCCGATGGTGTCCGAGCACGGATCCGTGGGCGTGATCGTGCTCAGCAAGGAGGGCCTGGCCCGGTTCGACGACGACGACCTGCGCCTGCTCGAGGTGATCGCGGCGCACGCCGCCATCGCCTGCGAGAACGTGCGCCTGATCGCCGAGCAGCAGGAGGCCGCCGACATCTCGGAGGCGCTGCTCGAGCTGGGCGCGGCACTGTCGCTGCAGGAGAACGTCGAGGGCATCGCGTCCATGCTGGCGATCGCGATCGACCGGCTGGTCGAGTGCGCCGGCATCTCGATCTGGGAGCGCGACGGAGACCTGCTGGCGCCCGCGACCACGGTCGGCTACACGCCCCGCGAGGCCCACCGCCTGATGCGCGCCAGGCTGCGCGTCACCGACCAGCCGCTTGCGGCGGCGCTCTCGGGCCGCGGCATCGCGTCGCTCGATCTCGACCAGACCCCGGCCCTGACCGGATGCCTGGACGCCGCGCCGGCCGGCACCACGTATGCGGTGATCGCGATCGGCGAGCGGTCGCGCAACCGCGGCGCCGTGATCGTGCAGCGGGGGCCGCGCCGCGGGCCGATCTCTCCGCGCGACCAGCGGATGCTGCTGGGCATCGCCGACCAGGCGCTGCTGGCGATCACCAACCGGGCCCTCTACGACGAGCTCGACACCTCGTTCCTGGCCACCATGCAGGCGCTCGGCAACGCGCTGGACGCGAAGGATGCCTACACCAACGACCACGCCCAGGCACTGGTCGGCCTGTGCACGGCGGTCGCCGACCGGCTGGGAGTCTCCGGCTCCGAGCTGCGCGACATCAGCGTGGCCGCGGCCCTGCACGACATCGGCAAGATCGGGATCCCGGCCGAGATCCTCAACAAGCCGGGGCCGCTGACGGCGCCGGAGTGGGCGGTGATGAAGACGCATCCGCAGCTGGGCGCGCAGATCCTGGAGCCCGTGCGGGCGCTGGCCGGCGCGGCGGAGCTGGTGATCAGCTGCCACGAGCACTGGGACGGAAGCGGCTATCCCAGCGGCCTGGCCGGCCCCGAGATCCCGCTGGGGGCGCGCGTGATCCTGGCCTGCGACGCCTACGACGCCATCACCACCGATCGCGTGTACCGCAGGGCGCGGCCCTCGCAGGAGGCGATGCAGGAGCTGCGCCGCTGCTCGGGCAGGGACTTCGACCCGCAGGTCGTGGACGTGCTGGCCGCCGTGATCGCCGCCACCGGGTAGCCGCGACACCCCATCCGCGCGATCGGCTATCGTGTTCGTGTGGTCGGCAACGGCGCCGGCTGCGAGGGGCGATGACGCCTCCAGGTGACTCCGTCGGGAGCCACCTGGGGGCGTTTTTTTGTGCCCGGAAACCGAGCGAAGGGAGCACGATGGAGACGATCGACACCACCACGGCCGGGGTCGCCGAGGCACGCCAGCGGGTGCTGCGCGAGGTCGGCGAGGCGGAGATCAAGTTCGTGCGGCTGTGGTTCACCGATCTGGTCGGGAGGCTCAAGAGCTTCGCGATCACGCGGGACGAGCTGGCATCCGCACTCGACCATGGGATGGGCTTCGACGGGTCGTCGGTGACCGGCTTCAACGCGATCGAGGAGTCCGACATGATCGCCATGCCGGATCCCGCTACCTTCAGGATGATGCCGCCGGAGTCGGGCGAGCACGCGTCGGCGCGGATGTTCTGCGACATCCGCACCCCCGACGGGCAGCCGTACGAGGCCGACTCCCGGCAGGTGCTGCGAAGCGCGCTCGACCGCATGGCCGGGCTCGGATTCGACAGCTTCAAGATCGGTCCCGAGCTCGAGTTCTTCCTGTTTCGGATGGACGAGCAGGGCCGGCCGCACACGCTGGACGCGGGCGGCTACTTCGAGGACACGACCATGGACGCCGCGGTCAACCTGCGCAAGGAGATCGTGCTTGCGCTCGAGGAGATGGGCATCCCGGTCGAGTACCTGCACCACGAGGTCGGCCCCAGCCAGCACGAGATCGACATCCGCTACGCGGACGCGCTGCAGATGGCCGACCACTGCATGACCTACCGCTCGCTGGTGAAGGAGGTCGCGCAGCGGCACGGGCTGCACGCCACCTTCATGCCCAAGCCGCTGTTCGGCGAGAACGGCTCCGGCATGCACACGCACCAGTCGCTGTTCATCGGCGACTCGAACGCCTTCTTCGATGCCGACGACCCCTGGTACCTGTCCGATGTGGCCAAGAGCTTCATCGCCGGCCAGCTGCGGCATGCCCGGGAGATCTCGCTGCTGTTCGCGCAGTGGGTGAACAGCTACAAGCGGCTGGTACCGGGCTACGAGGCGCCGGTGTACGTGGCCTGGTCGCGGCGCAACCGCTCCGCGCTGATCAGGGTGCCGCTGTACCACCCCGGCAAGGAGAAGGCGACCCGCGCCGAGATCCGCTGCCCCGATCCCGCCTGCAACCCGTATCTCGCGTTCGCCGGCCTGCTGCACGCCGGGCTGGAGGGAATCGAGCGCGGCTACGAGCTGCCCGATCCGATGGAGACCAACCTCTACGAGCTGACGGCCCCCGAGCGCCGGTCACTGGACATCGAGTCGCTGCCCGAGAGCCTGGGCGAGGCGATCGCGGCCGCCGAGGAGTCCGAGGTGGTCGAGAAGGCGCTCGGCCCCGAGCTCCGCGACCGGCTGCTGGCGCTGAAGCGGCGCGAGTGGGACGAGTACCGGGTGCAGCTGTCGGCCTGGGAGCTCGACCGCTACCTGCCGATGCTCTAGTGCAAGCGATCCAGCCGGGCCGGGTCAGGCGTCCGCTTCCGGGGCGCCCGGCCCGGCCGCCGGCCGGAACCCGTGGCCGTCCCAGACCTGTGGCTGCACCTGCACGCCGGCGGCGCCGAGCGTGATCACGTTGTAGGCGTTGGGCTGCCCGCGGCGGCGGCGCGAGAACGCGGTTCCGGCCTGCACCGACAACGGCCCGTCGTCGCCGCCGACCACGTCGGCGTAGCCCACGTGCAGATGGCCGGCCAGCAGCAGCTCCACGCCCGCCTCCCGGATCGCCGCCAGCGCCGCCTCGCGGCCGTGCACCACGATCGCCCGCGGTAGCGACGGCGGCGGCAGGAACGGGTGGTGGGTGACCAGCACCCGCCGGGCACTGGCCGGCGCGCCGGCGAAGCTGGTTCGGATCAGCTCCACCTGGGCCGGTGAGATGCTCCCCTCCTTCCAGCGCGCCGGCCTGGTCGTGTTCAGCCCCAGCACGGCCAGGTCGTGGTCGACGAGGAAGGGATTCAGCTCGTCGGTCACCATCGACCGGTAGCGGCCCATCGGTGACAGCGCCCGCCGGGTGACGTCGTAGAGCGGGATGTCGTGGTTGCCGGGCACGACCAGCAGCGGGCCCAGCCGGTCGAGGTAGGCACGGGCGGCCGCGAACTGGCGGCGCCGGGCGCGCTGCGTGAGGTCGCCGCTGACCACGGTCAGGCGCGGACGCAGCTCCGCGATGTCGTCCAGCAGCTGCGCCGCCATCGTCCAGTCCTCGGTGCCGAAGTGCAGGTCGGACAGGTGCGCGAGGGTGATCGCGGGCGGCTCGGGCGAGCTCATCGGTCGATCTGGTCGACGAGGCACTCCGGGGGGAGCTTGTCGTCGCGGAAGCGCAGCAGCTTCGCGCCGTGGCGGATGCGCCCGCCGCTGGTGTGCTCGATCTGCACCTCGCAGACCAGCTCCGGCCGCAGGCTGTGCCAGGCGGTCTCGCGCTCGCCGGTCCAGCGGTTGGGCCCGGGCTCGCCGTGCTCGCCGGTCTCGAGCGGCCTGACCACGTCGAGCAGCTCGCGCGCGCGCTTGGCGGTGAAGCCGGACGTGTGCCCGACGTGGCGCAGCTCGCCGTCCTTGTCGTAGAGGGCCAGGATCAGCGAGGCCACGGCGCCGCCGGCCTTGCGTTCGCGCCAGCCGATCGCGACCGCGTCGATCGTGCGCTGCCGGCGCACCTTCACCATGCCCACGCGCTCACCCGGGCGATAGGGAGCGTCGTCAACCTTGGCGACGACGCCCTCGCGCTCCTGCAGCCAGCGAGCCGCGCGCTTGAGGTCGGTGGTCTGGTCGATCAGGATCACCGGGTCGGCCACCACCTGCTCGAGCAGCGCCCGCCGTGCGGCCAGTTCCTGGTCGAGGGTGACGGTGTCCTCGTGCGCGAGCAGGTCAAACGCGACGAAGCGCGCCGGCGTCTGCTCGGCCAGCATCTGCACGCGCGAGGCGGCCGGATGGATGCGGTTCTGGAGCGCCTCGAAGTCCTCGGCCTCGCCGTCGGGGATGATCAGCTCGCCGTCCAGCACGTAGCGGCCGGGCGGGAAGCGCAGCTCCGGGAAGTAGCGGTCCATCGGCCGGCCGTTCCGCGACTGCAGCATGTGCGAGTCGCCGTCGACGAACACGATCGTGCGGAATCCGTCCAGCTTGGGCTCGTAGCACCAGCCCGCGCCCTCGGGCAACTCGTCCTGCGGCTTCGCGAGCTGGGGTTTGATCGGCGGCTTCAGCGGAAGTGTCATGACGGCACTCTCGCATATGCGGGAACCCGCGCATCTACACTCACGTATGGCCGCCACCGACCGTACGGCTCGGCACCTCGAGCTGCTGACCGACACGATCGCCGCGGTCAACTCCTCGCTCGACCTCGACGTCGTGTTCGAGCGGATCGCCGCCAAGGTCACATCCGCGCTCGAGGCGGACGCCTGCTTCGTCTACCTGTACGACGAGACCGACGACGTGCTGGAGCTGCGCGCCACGCACGACGGCCGCTTCGGCGACCCCAGCCACCGCCCGCGCATGCACCTGGGCGAGGGCATCACCGGGACGTCGGCGGCCGAGGGGCGTCCGGTCATGATCGCCGAGGCGGCGCATCTCGACGCCCGCTTCGTCGGCTTCCCCAACCTGCCGGAGGACGAGTACGAGTCGATCCTGGCCGTGCCGGTGCACGCGCGCGACCGGCTGGAGGGGGCGCTGAACGTGCGCACGCGGCTGCCGCGTGCCTTCGGCGAGGACGAGGTGGCGCTGCTGACCGCCATCGCAGGGCAGGTCGGGCAGGCCATCGAGAACGCCAAGCTGTACGAGCAGACGCGGGCGCGGGTATCGGAGCTGGAGTCGCTGGCCGTCCAGGAGATCCACCACCGGGTCAAGAACAACCTGCAGACGGTGGCCTCGCTGCTGCGCCTGCAGGCGCGCGCGATCGACGACCCGGCGGCGGAACGGGCGCTCGAGGAGAGCGTGCACCGGATCCTGTCGATCGCGGCCGTGCACGACCTGCTGACCACCTCGCACCACGACCACGTCGACTGCGCAGGGCTGATCGGGCGGCTGGAGGCAATGCTGGGGCAGGGCCTGGGTGGGCGCGAGGTGGTCAGCACGCTGCAGCCGGTGGTGCTTCCCGGCCAGCGGGCGACGGCGGTGGCGCTGGTGTTCTGCGAGCTGTTCCAGAACGCGCTCGAGCACGGCCGCGGCCGCATCTCGGTGGAGCTGGTGCGCGACGGCGGCAGCATCGTGATGAGCGTCGGCGACGAGGGCCAGGGGCCGCCGCCGGGGCCGCGCCAGGGGCTGGGCCTGACGATCGCGGCGGCGCTGGTGCGCGAGGAGCTGCGCGGTCGCATCGACCTGCGAGGGAAGGCGGTGGTGCGATTTCCGGCCGCGTACTGATCGCGGAGGACGAGACCATCATCCGCCTGGACGTGCGGGCGATGCTGGAGCGGGCCGGGTTCGAGGTGGTGGCGGAGGCCCGCGACGGGCGCGAGGCGGTCGCGCTGGCGGCGAAGCACCGGCCCGACCTGGCCGTGATGGACGTCAAGATGCCCGAGCTGGACGGCATCGAGGCCGCCCGCCGGATGCTCGAGCAGCGGCAGATCCCGATCGTGATGCTGACCGCTTTCTCGGAGGCGGCGCTGGTCGGCCGCGCCGTCGACGCCGGCGTGTTCGGCTACCTGGTGAAGCCATTCCGCGAGAGCGACCTGCTGCCCGCGATCGAGGCGGCACGGGCCCGGCACGCGGAGCTGCAGGCGCTGCGCGACGAGGCCGGATCGCTGCGCGACGCGCTGAAGGCGCGCAAGCTGATCGAGCGCGCCAAGGGCCTGCTGATGGAGAAGGACGGGCTCAGCGAGGCGGAGGCGTTCGCGCGCCTGCGCGGCGCCAGCCAGCAGACGGGCAGGCCGCTGCGCGAGGTTGCTGAGGCGATTCTGGCGACGTTCGGGACAGGCTAGGAGCCTGCGGCATGGGAATTCCCGAACACCGCCGCTAGACCGATTACGCTACAGTGGCGCTGGCCACCAGCCGATGAACTCCACACCCGAGCTCCCGATCCAGGAAGGGTGATGTCGTGACCGTTGGAATATTCAGCGTCCTGTTCATCGCGGCCTCTGCCGCCGTCGCCATCTGGATCGTTGTGCGCTTCCCGGAGAGGGCACCGACGGAGTTCCGGCGCGCCCTGATCCACTTCGGCGTGTCCATGGTTGGCATGTACGTGATCTCGCCGATCCTGCAGCACGACCTGGCCTCGCTGCCTCAGCCGGTGCAGCTGTATCTCTCCGTGTTCGGTGTGCTGCTCCCGGCTCTGATCTACCGGTTCGTTGCGACGATCTGGCTGCTGCGGCTGGCTACGGGCTCGCTGCGCTCCGCGATGCGTTGATCAGTGGTGGAGGCCGTGAAAGGCCTTCGCGAACTCGATCATGGCCGGTGCGAGCAGCACCACGAACATGGCGGGAAAGATCAGAAAGATCAGGGGAAACAGCATCTTCACCGGCGCCTTCTGGGCCCGCTCCTCCGCGTAGGCCTTCTGCTGCATCCGCACCTCCTGCGACAGGTTGCGCATGATCTGGCCGATCGACACGCCCAACGTCTCGCCCTGTAGCACCGACCGCACGAACGAGCGCACGCCGATCGTGTCGCAGCGGATCAGCATGTTGCGCAGCGCCTGCTCGGTGGAGAGGCCGAGGCTCTGCTCCTGCAGCGTCAGACGCAGCTCGTCTCCGAGAGGTCCCTCAAGGCGTTCAGTCGCGACCTTCAGCGACCCGTTGAAGCTGAGGCCGGCTTCCACCGTGACGACCAGCAGATCCATCAGATCGGGCATCTCCCGCTCGATCTGCCGCAGGCGGTCGTCCGCCCGGCGCCGCACCACCGACATTGGACCCACCCAGCCCATCAGCGCGGCCAGCACGGCGCCGCCGATCATCAGCGCCGGCGGCATGCCGCTGGTGGTCGATGCCCAGAGCCACAGCGCCGTGGCTCCGATCGTCGCCAGCAACCGGTAGCCCATGAACTTGACCACGGACGTCTCGTACATCGCGGCGGCCATCAGCCGGGACTTGATCTTCGACTGGTCGCCGCTGTCACCCAGGGCGGCGCCGAGCCGGTCGGCGAGGCCGCCGGCGAGCGAAGACAGCGGGCGTCGTGCCGGCTCGTGCGCCGTGGGCGCGGGTGATACGTACCCGTAGTCGGCGATCTGACCGACCGTCTGACTGGTGCGGAGGCTGCCGACCGAGAGCGCCCGGACGACCAGCGTGATGGCCGCCGCGCAGGCGAGGAGGCCAAGGATCAGGATGAGAGTGGTCACGTCGGCTCCTAGATCTCGATGTTGACGATCTTGCTGATGGCGAACGAGCCCAGCACGGTCATGCCGGCCGACATCACCATCAGCACCTGGCCGAACGTGGTGTGAAGCAGCGGGCTCGTATAGCTTGGGTTGATGATGTAGATGAGCAGGAACAGCACGACCGGGAGGGCGGTCACGATCCACCGAGAGACGCGACCCTGCGCCGTCAGCGTGCGTACCAGCCGCCGTAGCTCGAACCGCCCTCGCACGTTCGTCGCCACCTGATCGAGGATCTCTGCGGTGTTGCCGCCGGTCTGCTGCTGCACGATCGTGACGAGCGCGAGTTGCATCACCTCACGGCTTCGCATCCGCCGGCTGATCTCCGCCAGCGACTCGTCGATCGGAACGCCCACCCGCTCCTCGCCGACCAGGCGGCGAAACTCCGAACGCGAGGGCTCGGCGGCGTCATCGGCCATGATGGAGATGGCGCCCACCAGGCTATGGCCCGCTCGCAGCGCCGACGCCAGCACCTGCAGGTTGTCGGGCAGCTGCGTGGCGAAGGCGAACCGCTGACGTTCCGCCCGCACCGAGATCAGGACCCGCCCGATCACCGGCACGAGCGGCGCGAAGAGGATCATCACCCACGATCCTGCGATGGCGGCCATCGCAACACCGAGCAAGAGTGCGCCTGTGATTCCGACCACCACCGCCTGAGCCGGGCCGAGCCCGATTTTTGCGAGCTCGACGTCCTCGCTGAAGCGATCCCACCAGCGGGTGCCGCCGAGCACGCGCTCGGTATGCTCGTAGAGGGCCTCCGTGATGGCCGGTGCCGACGCGTCGGGTGCGTTCTCGGGAACGAACGGCTGCAGGCGCCGGCGCAGTGCGCGGCTGCGCGGCCGCGCGATCGTGATCACCGCGAAGGCGACCAGCAGGCCACCCACAACTGCCACCAGCAGGGCACTCAGCCACGAGCTGAGCAGCCGCGACCAGGCGCTGCGGTGGTAGGGGGGCGTCGATACGCGGGTCAGCGGCGGAGCCGTGTACGAAATGGAATAGGTACCAGGCACACCGTCGATCGTGACGTTCACGGCTACAGTCGCGTTGGCGGCGGCGAGTGACTGGTAGCTCACCAGGTACTGGTTTGCGAGCTGGGCGCCGAGCTGGTCGTAGATGTGGGATAGCTGCGACACGGAGCCCGCCGCGGTGAAGGTGCCGCCACCCCCGGTCGCCAGGCTCCTCAGCGTTTCGGGGTGGAACTGCTGCGATTCCAGGCCGACCGTGAAGATGCGCGCATGCTCCTGCCGCGACGCTCCGCTGACCGAGCCCAGGGTGGCAGTGCTGCCGGTGTCAGCGCCGTCGGACAGCACGACCATGGAGGCCGACGTGATGTGTGCGGCGGCGATCTCCTGTTCGGCGGTCTGGACCGCGTCGATCATGTGCGTTCCGGTGCCAAGGGTGGGGGTCGCCGCGAGCGCGGAGTCGATCTTCGCCTGATCCGTCGTGAACGGAAGCACAACCGTCGCGTGATCGTTGAACACGATCACCGAGAGCGGCTGCTTCGGATCGCGATGCGTGGCAAAGGTGCGCGCGGCCTCCATCGCAGCCGCGATCGGCGTACCGTGCATGCTCCGGCTGGCGTCGATGATGAGGACGACGCCGAGCTCCGACGTGTCGGTCAGCGGCGTCACCGACAGGCCGGCCACAGCGCCCCCGTTCTCGGTCACGTGCAGGGTGCCGGTGCGGGCGGTCTTGCCGGGCGGCAGGGTAAGCAGATAGGTGCGGGTGGGGAACTGGTCACCCGAGCGCGGCGTCAGCGTGAACCCGCCGGCCGCCAGCGCCGGCGTCGCGGAGGCGGCCAGCACCACCAGGAACGCGAGCCCGGTCAGCAGTCGCCACCTCATCGTGAGGCCTTTGCGACATGGCCGGCTGCCGCGGCGAGATGGCCGCCGGGAATCTGGAACATCTCGATCGGCAGATCGATGCCGTGCTTCTGGAACTTGGCCAGGAAGCCCGGCCGAAGTCCCGTCGGGCGCAGGCTGCCGACCACCTGGCGCTCCGCCGTCACGTGGTCGATATGGAACTCGAAGATGTCCTGCAGGGTCACGACATCGGACTCCATCCGCTGCACCTCGGTGATCTGCATCACGCGGCGGGAACCATCCTCCAGCCGCTCGAGGTGCACGATCAGATCCAGCGCGCTCGCCACCTGAGCGCGGATGGCCTTCAGCGGCAGGTCGTAGCCGGCCATCAGCACCATCGTCTCGACGCGGGCAAGCGCGTCGCGGGTGCTGTTGGAGTGGACGGTCGACAGCGAGCCGTCGTGGCCGGTGTTCATCGCCTGGAGCATGTCCAGCGCTTCCGGCCCACGCACCTCGCCGACGATGATCCGGTCGGGCCGCATGCGCAACGAGTTACGTACCAGCTCGCGGATGGCGATCTCGCCCTCACCCTCGATGTTGCTCGGGCGCGACTCGAGCCGCAGCACGTGGCGCTGGTTCAGCTTCAGCTCGGCGGCGTCTTCGATCGTGATGATGCGCTGGTCGTCGGGCACCGCCGTGGACAGGGCATTCAAGAGCGTGGTCTTGCCGGAGCCGGTGCCGCCCGAGATCAGGATGTTCAGCTCGGCGCGGATACAGAGGCTAAGAAAGTCCACCGTGGGCTCGGACAGCGTTCCGATCCGGATCATGTCGTCCAGGTTCAGGCGCGTCTCGCCGAACTTGCGGATCGTCACGAGCGGCCCGCTCAGCGACAGCGGCGGGATGATTGCGTTCACGCGGCTTCCGTCGGGCAGACGAGCGTCCACCATCGGCGAGGACTCGTCGATCCGGCGACCTATCTGGGCCACGATCTTGTTGATGATGCGGCGCAGGTGCGACGAATCGGTGAAGTGGATCGGTACCTGGTACAGGCGACCGCCCCGCTCCACCCAGATGTCATGGGGGCCGTTGACCATGATCTCTGAGACGGTGTCGTCAAGCAGCAATCGCTCGAGCGGCCCGTGGCCGAGGATGTCGTCGGTGACCGCCTCGGCGATGGTGACTCGGTCGGTGTGCGACAGACCGGCCTCCTTGGACAGATGCGCGCCGATGGCGGCCTTGACCCGCTCACGCAACGTCGCCTCGTCGATGTCGTCCGAGTAGAGCTGGGGGCCGAGCTCGCCGATGACCGCCATGTGGATGCGGTTCTTGACGTCGGCGAACGGATCGGCGGTGGCCGGCGCGTCGCTCAGGGAGCTGCTGGCGTTGAGTCGTTCCTGGAGATCCATCATGCCTTCCTTGCGAGCAGGCGGCGGCGACCCTGGGACTCCGGGACCGCGACCGCGGGGAGGTAGCGCGTCATCAGGGCGGCGAAGGCCTTCGCCGCGTCGGACTTCGGGTGTGACAGGGCCACCGGGAGCCCCTCGTTCACGGAACGTGGGATGTCACGGTCGCTGGGCACCAGCACGTCGGGCACCCGGCCCGCAACCTGGGCCACATCGTCCGCGCTGATCCCGACCTTGGTCTGGGCCCGGTTCAGCACGAGCGACACGTTCGCCTCGGGATAGCCCATCAACGTCAACGTCTCCAGCCCCAGCCGCGTGTTCTTGAGCGAGAGCGTGTCGAGCGTGCCGACCATGCACACGTCCGTCGAGACGTCGATGGTCGCGATCACCTCCGGTGTGAATCCGGGTGGGGTGTCGATGATCACATAGTCGAACTCGTCGCGCAGGATCGGATACAGCTCGAGCAGCAGATCGACCGTGACCGACGACGCCTGATCGGGCCGAGACGGGGCGATCAGCACGCGCAGCCCCGACTGGTGGTGCGCGAGGTAGTCGTCCACCTTCTCGGCGTCGAGCGTTCCGCCCGCCACGGACAGGTCGTAGATCGTGCGCTCGGGGCGCAGGCCCAGAGCCAGCCCCACGTCGCCGAACTGCAGGTCGACGTCGACGACCACCGTGCGATGGCCCTGCGAAGCGAGCAGCACACCCAGGTTGCAGGTGGTGAGCGTCTTGCCGGTGCCGCCTTTCGGTCCCAGCACGACGATCGTCCGCGCGGGATCCCGGTCGGGGCGCTGGCGGCGAGCGATCGCCTTCTCGATCAGAAACTGCACGTTCTCAGCTGACTGGGGCAGCTCGACGATGTCGTCCGCCCCTGCGTCGAACACTCGCCGCACGAAGCCGTTGGGAGCGCCGCTGCAGAGCACGACCACGGGGCGGTCAGGCCGCTTGCGCCGGGCGTCGGCGATCATCTCGATCACGGCCTCGCTGGCGTGGTCACAGGCGACGACGATCATGTCGGCCCTGGTGCGCTGGAGCGCGTCGTCCACGTCCGAGAACCCGTCGATCATCGCGACCACGTCGACGCCTTCCATCGGCAGCGCCGAGACCACCTCGTCTCGCGGTACCGCTGGATCGAGCACTACAAGCGTCCTGACCGCATGGGCCATGTTTATCGGCCTCCGAGCGAGTGGTAGACCTTCACCGGCGGGATGCCGAGCAGCATGGTCTCGAGCGTCACCAGGCTGGGCTTGGACTGGTCGTTGCTGGCCTGCGGCGCACCTGCCAGGAACACGTTGCCGTTGTTGATCGCAAAGGCGATGTCCCACGCCTGCTGGTCGGTCACCTGCACGACGATGTTGCCGCCATTGCTGCTGCTGCCGGTGGTGCTGCTGCTGGTGTTGGGGACCTCCAGCACCTTGATGTCCTGTGCGACCACCTTCTCGACGGGACGCGCCTGGGAGCCGCCGCTCAAGGGGGCTCCGTTAGGCCCGATCGGGATCACGTTGAACCCGGCCATGATGTCGACGTGGTCACCGGCCTGCAGGAACGGCGTCAGGCCGGCTGCACTGTCGAGCGGGATCGAGATCGCCCGCTCCTTACCCGTGAGCTTGGTCGTGACGGCGTCGGTCGGGGCATCCGTGAAGTCCGACGTGGCCAGCTGCTGGTTGGGGTAGATGTCGTGGGAGGCGATCTTGCCGCTGATCGATGCGGGGTCGGTGATCGCGCCGTCCTTGACCTGGTCCTTGGGAGTGCTGACCACTGAGTACCACTTCTGGGAGGCGATCACGTCCCCGCTCGAACTCTGTGGGATCAGCTTGTTGGCGACCAGAACCGACACGGTGGCCGACTGGCTGTTTGCGTTCTGGCGTACCTGCGACACGTAGATCAGCAGCAGCGCGCCGGCCACCAGGGCCGCAAGGCCGCCCAGTACCAAAGTTCCGCTTCTCGATGAGGTAAATCGCTGCACGATTACCGCTCCTTCATGGTTCGATTTTTCATTGCTATTGCGTCATCACGAGGATGCATGAGTCCACGGCGTTGGGATCGCACGTTCCACCGCCGATGCCGTTGCTGGCGGTGTCGATGTACTGGATGAAATGGCCGACGATGGTCGCCGCGTCAGGCGCCGGGTCGTCGCCGTTTCCCTGGCAAGGGTTGTTGAAGCCCGACCCCTGCCCTGTCCAGCCGGTGATGTAGAAGGCCGCGAAGCGCGTCACCGGCACCGTCGTGGTTCCCTGCCCGTCGAATGACCCGAACGGCGTCACGAAGACCTGCACGACCCGCGGATCGCCCGCTGGATAGTTGGGCCAGTTATTGGGTGAGGTGCACGAGCTGGGCTTCGGCGCTCCCAGGATGCGCTCGTTGAGACCTTTTGGAATCTGGTTGGTCGCGCCGCCTGTCTGCGTGGCAACGCAGAACCACGGCTGCGCGGTGCCCCAGAGCGCGGACGGTGAGTTCGGGCAGGACTGCGAACCGTCGTTTCGGCCGTAGAGGGGCGCGCAACCGGCCGCGAGCTCACCCTCGAGGTTGGAGATGCCGGGGTCGCAGTCCACGGACTGGTTCTGGCTGCCGACCACCACCCGCAGCTGGACCGGCGGGTCGCTCGCTTTCGCAAGCTCCAGGACATCCTGGACACCGATCTGGACGACAATGCCGGTCTGGCTGGTGCCCTGTGCGAAGCTCTGGTTCGAGACGCCGGCGCCCTGCAGGATCTGCATGCTCTGGATTGGTCCCGAGCCGTTGGTTTGGTTGATCGCTCCGTACGTCCTCTGGGCCGTGCCGGCGAACGTGCCCTGACAGGGGTTCTTGCTCTTGTTGTTCGTGCAGGGCTGGCCGTTGACGGTGCCCGAGCTCTCGAACCAGGTGATCGTCACCGCGTGCTGCCCGGTGCCGGGTGCGACGGTGATCGGCGCGCCGTTGGTCAGCCAGCGGCCGGCGCCGGCGTTGTAGGTGAGGTTGTAGTTGGTACCGTCGACCACCGCAGCCATCGACGCGTTGGCGGGCGCGAGGCCGCCGATGTCGACCTGGGCGCTGACGCCGATCGTGCACGAGCTGGAGGTGAAGTACGCGTTGGCGCAGGTCCCTGGCGTCAGGGCGACGTCGCGCAGCACCGGTGGGTTGGGCTGCGTGCCGTTCGGCGCTGTCGCCTGCGGGACATACCCGCGGACGAAGTTGATACCGGTGTAGCACTGCACCAGCGCCGCGCCGCAGGTGACCGAGTTCGAGCCGCTGAGCGCCACGTTGACGCCGATGTTCGATGCGCCGACGCCCACAGGCAGGGTGATCGGCTGGTTCACGTTATCCCACACGGCGGTGCCGTTGGCGGCGCCGTCGCGGGTGAGTGGCGCGGTCGCCAGCACCGCGTTGGTGGCCTCGTTCACGAAGGTGACCTGGCCCAGCTTGGGGTCGCTGACCGGAAGCGCGATCGGCAGGAACCCGCCGCCGGTCGTCTCGGTCTCGAGGCTGACGCGGGCGTGGGCGTTGATGGTGGGATTACCGAGTCCGACGAGGTTTGCCACCTTCAGGAACCACGGCGCGTCTGTCTCTGTGGCCTTCACGTCCACGAAGCCGGTGCTACAGGGCGTCCCCGCGCTGTTGTCGGATCCGCCATGGTTGTAGAAGTCCGTCGAGTTGATCAGAACGTGCAGGTTGGCCAACGGCGTGCTGCCGACCTGGGGGTTGTACGTGCCGCCACCGGTTGCCGCGGGACCGGCGTACTTGCGGGCCTCCGCGGTGATGGCGGTGTTGCTGCACGGCTTGGCCGCATACAGGCCGCCCCCGGCCAGCGCGGCGGAATCGACCTGCAGCTGCAGATGCCGCTTGTGTTCGTACCAGTTGCCGACGTCGATCACGAACGAGGCCAGCATGACGATTACCGGGATCGTGACGGCGACCAGCACGAGCACGCCTCCGCTTTCGGAGCTGGCGCTCATGGATCTCACGACGAGCACCCGACCACGGATCCGTTCCAGTTCTCCAGCCGCATCGTGTCGCTGGCCTGCACGGTGGTCTGGGTGACGGAGAGTCCCAGGAACGGCAGCCAGTTGTAGGTGAACGTCGCGGTGGCGGTGATCGGCGTTCCCACGGTCGTCGCCGACGGCTGCGCCACGCACACCTGGACGGGGTTCGGCACCGCGTTCGTGCCGCCGTTCTTCAGCTCGGGGCTGTCGGCCTGGGCCTTGACGCAGCTCGCGATGCTCGAGCAGCCGGACGGCGTATTGCCGACCGCGGCGTAGCGTGCGGCCTCGTTGGCCATGTGGGTCGCGTCGATCCAGTAGTTGATCGCGCGGCCGAAATCGAAGATGCCGAAGATCAGCAACAGCAGCAGCGGCAGCACGAGAGCGAACTCGACCATCGCCTGGCCACGGTCATGCGCCCTCGAGCCGCTGCGCTTTGCGCACGATCGCCGAAGCGTGCTCATGCGCTCGGGAACCCTTGGACAATGAGATTGAACACGGCGGCGACTGCGTCACCGAGGAACCCGATCGCAACGAAGCAGGCGATTGCCACCAGGAGCAGGATGAAGCTGTACTCGACGAGGGCCTGTCCGCTGCAGTCATTGATGAGTTCGTTGTTCATGGTATGAAGATGACCCCCGGCGGGGGGGGGGGGGGGGGGGCGCCCCCCCCCCGGGGGGGGGGGGCGGCCGCCCCCGCCCCGCCCGCGGCGGGGGGGGGGGGGGGGAGCAGGCGCGCGGGCGGCGCCGGCACAGGCCGAGCACAAAAACCACCCCCCC